>NZ_JAAIMY010000003.1 GCF_013300825.1 Blautia wexlerae | reverse complement strand
AACCTGTTAAGGTCGAGACTTCCAAAGTGGAACCTGTTAAGGTCGAGACTTCCAAAGTGGAACCTGTTAAACTGGACGTTCCTGTTGATCTTACTTTATATAATGAACGTTTTCAGAAACATTATGATGAGTTGAAATGGTTATATTGCGAATTATATCAGGATCGTGATGATGTCATGACCTATCTGCATGATCTTACTTCTAATATGGAAGCTTTCTATAACAGCAGAAATTCAGCATTAAAGGCATCTGATAAAAAGCGTGAGGCTGATCCGGACTGGTATAAACGCAATGACCTTGTAGGCATGATGATGTATGTAAACAATTTTGCACATACTTTAAAAGGTCTGGAGGAACATCTGGATTATGTGGAAGAATGCAATGTCAATTATCTTCATCTGATGCCTCTGCTCGCATCTCCGAAAGGAAAAAGTGACGGTGGTTACGCAGTAGCTGATTTCCGCACAGTACAGCCTGAGCTTGGTACTATGGAGGACTTTTCAGAGCTTACCTCCAAATGCCATGAACGCGGCATCAACATCTGCCTTGATTTCGTTATGAACCATACTTCCGAAGAGCATGAATGGGCGAAACGGGCACGCGCAGGTGAAAAAGAATACCAGGACCGTTATTTCTTCTTTGATACCTACGATGTTCCTGCTCTCTATGAGAAGACCTGTCCACAGGTATTCCCAACTACCGCACCGGGCAACTTTACATGGCTGGATGACCTTCACAAGCATGTCATGACTACTTTCTATCCATACCAGTGGGATTTAAACTACAGAAATCCTGTTGTGTTTAACGAAATGGTCTACAATATGTTATATCTGGCAAACCAGGGTGTTGACATCGTGCGTCTCGATGCAGTTCCTTATATCTGGAAACAGCTTGGAACAAACTGCCGCAACCTGCCACAGGTTCACACCATCGTACGTATGATGCGTATGATCTGCGAGATTGTGTGCCCGGGAGTCCTTCTTCTCGGAGAGGTTGTCATGGCTCCTGAAAAAGTTGTTCCATATTTCGGTACACTTGAAAAACCGGAATGCCATATCCTGTACAACGTTACTACTATGGCAAGCACCTGGCACACAGTTGCAACCAAAGATGTATCTCTGCTCCGCCGTCAGCTTGATATTCTGGGATCTCTTCCAAAAGAGTATATCTTCCAGAATTATCTGCGCTGCCATGATGATATTGGCTGGGGACTGGATTATGATTTCCTGAAGAATTTTTCAATCGATGAGGTTTCTCATAAGAAATTCCTGAATGATTTCTTTACAGGCAAATATCCGGATACATTTGGCCGCGGTGAACTTTACAATGATGACCCACGTCTGGGTGATGCAAGACTTTGTGGTACTACCGCATCTCTGTGCGGCATTGAGAAATATGGTTTTGAAGGAAATGTAGCTGGTATTGACAGAAGTGTGCGCTATGACATCACACTTCATGCATTTATGCTTTCCCAGTCAGGTATCCCTGTAATCTACAGCGGAGATGAGATTGGTCAGGTAAACGACTATTCTTATAAAGATGATCCTGACAAGGCAGTTGATTCCCGCTATCTCCACAGAGGAGAATTCAACTGGTCACTTGCTCCAAACAGAAATATCGCAGATACAGTACAGGGAAAACTTTTCCATGCACTGGATCATCTGGAACATATCAGAAGTTCACACAGCGTTTTTGATACAACAGCTGATCTTCGTACAATCGATACCTGGGATTCTTCTATCCTTGCGATCGTACGCGAAAATGCAGAGGAGAAATTCATCGGAATCTATAACTTCAGCGATCAGGATAAGGTTGCATGGATCAACGAAGATGACGGCATATACACTGATCTTATCTCAGGACATGAGATGGAAGCTAAAGGTGTTATGATCCCTGCATTTGGATGCTTCTGGCTGTGCAGAAAAAAATAAACCATTAATCTGCATAACGCAGATTGCATAATGCAAACGAGGACAATCTGCATATTTTACAGATTGTCCTCGTTTTTTACTTCTGGACTCTTTCCAAAAATCTTGCAAAAAATCCCTTATTTTCATCTTCTCTGTCCAGTGACTTCTCATAAATCCTCCTGATCCATTCTGTAATAGTTTCGATCAGGATTGGAGAGAATGTCATCAGTACAAATACCAAAATGATCATTCCAAACTCCAGAGAACCCAGTGTCAACAAATCCTGCAATACAACCGCACTTATAAAAAATGCAAACTGCATTCCATAAATGATCACTTTTCTGTATGTGTTCAGCGGCGAATAAACTGTACGCAGTGCAGACATATAGTTCCACCCTGTAACCAGAACACAGGCTGTATTAAGCATGACGTTGGAATGATATACACCCTGACAGACCAGCATGATCGTAAATACACATCCTGTAATGGTTACTGCCGCAGGAAATGCATTCATAAATACATGCCTCAGGAATGTATGGTCAATCTTATTGTAATTATTTTCCTGTGTCAGAAGAAATGTGGGAATTCCCACTGCGCAGGCACTGATCAGTGACATCTGGATTGGTTCAAAGGGATATGCATCTCCAAAGAAAATTGTGATCAGTGACAGCAGAACAGAAAAAATCGTTTTGATCAGAAACATGGATGCTGCACTTCTGATATTATTCACAACACGTCGACCCTGATTTACAATATGAGGCATTGCCCCGAAATTAGAGTCAAGAAGAACGACATTTGCAATATTTTTGGCTGCATCACTTCCTGCTGCCATGGCAATGCTGCAGTCTGCTTCCTTGAGTGCAAGCACGTCATTTACACCATCACCGGTCATTGCAACTGTGTGTTTCTGTGACTGAAGTGCCTGTACCATCTCTTTCTTCTGTTGTGGCGTTACACGCCCGAATACACTGCACTCTGCAACTGCACTCTGCATTTCTTCCGGAGTTTTAATCGTTGTTGCATCGATATAATGATCTGCATTTTTCAGTCCTGCTTTCTTTGCGATTGCAGAGACAGTCACAGGATCATCTCCTGAGATAACTTTAAGATCAACTCCCTGGCTATCAAAAAAAGCCAGAGTATCCGGTGCTTCCTCACGTATCACGTCAGTGATGAGAAACAGTCCCAACGGTTCAAGTCCTGTCGGGCGTTCCGTTCCTTTTGTCTCCTGTTCACTGTGAGCCAGAACAAGGATACGGTATCCCTCCTGTGCGTAACTGCTGCAATGTTCCAGAAGTTCTTCATTTCCTTCCGGAAAAAGGAACTGTGCAGCTCCCATCAGATAAGTTCCTCTTCCTTCAAAAACAGCACCACTGTATTTCCTGTCTGAGGAGAAAGGAATGGCATGGATCAGTTTCAGGTCACTTCTTGAAGGAAAGCGCTTTCTCAGCGCATCTGCTGTTGCATTCTGATCATGAAGAACTGACATCATATTTCCCATAACGTGGTCAATTTCCTGAAATTTCTGTCTTTCTTCCTGAGATACCGTTTCTGAATTTACTGTTTCCTGTATCTGTCCGTTTTCCTTCTCTGCTGATACCGCAACCTCCGTTTTTAATGCTGACACACTCTGAACAGGCTCCCCTGTTTCCGGATCAAATTTTACTGTATGTTGTACAACAGTTGTCTGTGCTGTATCATACAACTGCACATCTTCAACCTTCATGGTACCTTCTGTGATCGTACCGGTCTTATCCAAACAGAGCGTGTCAACTCTCGCCAGTGTTTCAATGCAGTAGAGTTCCTGCACCAGTGTCTTTTTGGTGGCAAGAACCATGGAACCCAGTGTCAGTGCCACACTTGTCAGAAGCACCAGACCTTCCGGAATCATTCCAAGTACTGCGGCAACCATATTTACCACAGAATCTTTCAGTGTATCCCCTACAATTACATACTGCTTATAAAACAGCATCGCGCCAATGGGCACGATAATGATACTGATTACTTTCAGAATCGCATTCAGGGAATTACGCAGTTCTGAATTATGGCGTTTAAATTCCTTTGCCTCACTTGTAATCTGCGATGCATAATTGTCTTTTCCAACATGGATGACCTGGCAACAGGCTTCCCCCGATGTCACAAAACTTCCTGAAAAAAGTTCGTCTCCCCGGTTTTTGGACAGGTTATCCGATTCACCTGTCAGCAGGGACTCATTTACTTCTACGGTTCCCTCCAGCACCTTTACGTCAGCAGGAACCTGATCTCCTGTTTTCAAGAAAATCAGATCATCCAGCACCAGTTTCTCTGTTGAAATACTCCACTTCTTTCCCTCACGTAAAACTACCGTTTTACTCTCTGTAAGGATAGCAAGTTTGTCAATAGTCTTCTTTGCCCTGACTTCCTGAATAATACCTATCACTGTGTTGATCAGAATGATTCCCATAAACATGGAATTTTTATAAGATCTCACAAACAGCACCAGAACAAGCAGTACAATATTTAAAAAGTTAAAAAACGTAAGAGTGTTTTCCAAAATAATCTGCTTGTAGGTTCTGGTATTCGGGTTCTCGTTGACATTAACTTTTCCTTCTGCAATCCTCTCCTGCACCTGTTCATTTGTAAGTCCTGTCATTTCTACCTCCTGCAGAAAATATTTATAGCAGCATCATATAATAAAAATTACGGGAACTGCTTCATAAAATACCTTTCGTCCCTGATATCATATAATACCATAATATAAAGTACAGGGCAGATGATGAGTATCACCCGCCCCTTCTCTATAAATAACGATTTCAGATTACAAACAGATTCAGATTTTTTGCTAAGATCAATATTCTTCTTCCTCTGCTTCTTCGCCTTCGTGAATATCAGACTTTGGTTTCTTAAGACCTTTGATCTCAATATGATGCTTCTGTGCATAATCCCACAAAGCCGCATGGATTGCTTCTTCTGCAAGCAGGGAGCAGTGTACTTTTACAGGCGGAAGTCCGTCCAGAGCTTCCATAACTGCCTTGTTTGTAACTTCCATAGCTTCTTCGATGGTTTTTCCCATTACCATCTCTGTTGCCATACTGCTGGTTGCAACTGCTGCACCACATCCGAATGTTTTGAATTTGCAGTCTTTGATGATATGTGTTTCATCATCGATATCAAGAAAAATTCTCATGATATCACCACATTTTGCATTTCCTACTGTACCTACGCCACTTGCGTTCTCTATTTCTCCAACATTACGCGGATGCTGAAAATGATCCATTACTTTCTCACTGTAAGCCATTTGTATTTCCTCCTGTTATCCTGACTTTCTTTATATTAACATTGAGCCTGTTTTATTATTTATTCTGTTTCTTCATGAAATCTTCATATAATGGAGACATACTTCTTAAGTGTGCCACGATTTCTTTCAGTCTGTCTGCTGTGAAATCAACGTCTTCCATTGTTGTTTCTTCACTGAGTGTCATACGCAGAGAGCCATGTGCAATCTCATGAGGCAGTCCAATCGCCAGAAGTACATGTGACGGATCAAGAGAACCTGATGTACATGCAGATCCGCTGGATGCACAGATTCCGTAATTATCAAGCATGAGCAGAAGAGATTCGCCTTCTACAAACCGGAAGCTGACATTTACGTTATTCGGAAGACGTTTTACACGGTCGCCGTTTACTTTTACATAAGGAATCTCTGTTTCAATTCTGTGGATCAGATGATCTCTGATAGCGATTTCTTTCTCAGTACGTTCTTTCATGGAAGCATTTGCACGCGCTGCCGCCGCACCATATCCAACAATTCCCGGCACATTCTCTGTACCTGCACGACGCTTGCGTTCCTGTGCACCACCATGTACGAAAGAACGGATCTTAACACCTTTACGAATGTAGAGGAAACCAATTCCCTTTGGTCCGTTGATCTTGTGTCCGCTGGAGCTCAACATATCAATGTTGCATTCGTCGACATTGATTGGAACCTGACAGAATGCCTGAACAGCATCTGTGTGGAAAAGCACTCCATGCTCTTTTGCGATACGTCCGATTTCTTTGATTGGCTGGATAGAACCAATCTCGTTATTTGCAAACATTACTGAAATCAGGATTGTCTCCGGTGTAATTGCCTTCTCAAGTTCATCCAGTTTTACAATACCGTTCTCGTCTACATCTACATATGTGATCTTTGCACCGCGTTTCTCCAGATATTCACAGGTATGAAGAATTGCATGATGCTCAATCTTTGTTGTGATAATGTGATTTCCTTTTGATTTATATGCCTCAAAGGTAGCCTTCAGAGCCCAGTTATCAGACTCAGAACCACCTGCTGTGAAATAAATTTCCTCTTTTTTTGCACCAAGAACTTCTGCAATCTGCTCTCTTCCTTTGGTGATTGCTTCCTTGCTCTTACCTGCAAAATCATAAATACTGGACGGGTTGCCATAATATTCTGAAAAATATGGCAGCATTGCCTGGACAACCTCCGGTGCTGTTTTAGTTGTTGCCGCATTGTCCAGATAAATCATTTTTCCCATTTTCTTGTCCTCCTGTTTTATTTAAGTATGTCCGGTACATTTTCTTTCATGCCCTGACTTCCCATTTTTTCTTCATGTACTCTTCTGCTTTCCTCAATCAGTTGACCAAGCATCAGGGTATCAACAGCATTTGTAATACTGTCATTGATTCTCTTCCAGACGAGTTTCGCCACGCATACATCACTGCCATGGCAGGTTCCGTCATTCTCAATCCCGGGACAGGCTGCTGCTTCCAGACTGCCTTCCAGCACGCGCAGAACTTCACCGACTGAAATCTCATCTGCTGGCTTGCCAAGCTGGTATCCACCGTAAGCCCCTCTGCTGCTCTTTACCAGACCGGCCTTCTTAAGCATGGCCATAAGCTGTTCAAGGTAGCTTGTGGAGATATCCTGTCTCTCCGCAATGCTCTGTAAAGATATCGCTTCATTCTCACTGTGTAAACCCAGATCTATCAGTGCTTTCAAACCATAACGGGCTCTTGTTGAGAGTTTCATTTTCTCACCTCGTTTTTAATTCCCAGTGTTTCCCTCGGATTTCATGATTACTTTACCAGAAAGAAACAGTTCTGTCAAGGCTGTTTTGTTCATATATTGCTGTAAAAGCGTTTTTGCAGGTTACTGTTTTTGATTAAAAACAATCTGCTGCGCATGAAAAAGGTCCGGATTTTCCATTATGTCAAAAAAAATTTTTATCAAAGGAACTCTGCTGCTTACATTCGCCGGTCTGCTCAGCAGACTTATGGGGTTCTTTTACAGAATATTCCTGTCACACACGATTGGTGCACATGGACTTGGAATTTTTCAGCTTGTACTTCCGCTGCAGCTTCTGATTATGTCCATCTGTGCTTCCGGTATCCAGACTGCAATCTCCCGTCTCACTGCTGCCGAAAAGGTTTCTGAAAATCCCAGATACCATACCGCAGATTATTTTGTCGTAGGAACTATATTCTCTGTCTCTTTCTCCCTGGTATTCTCCTGGTTTCTGTACAGACATGCAGATTTCTGGGCTGTACAGATTCTGAAAGAGCCACAGACTTCCGGACTGATACGGATTCTGTCTCTGAGTATTCCGCTAAGCACACTCCACACTTGCGTCAACAGCTATTATTTTGGCAGAAAACAGGCCGGGTTTCCCGCAGGAGTCCAGCTTCTGGAGCAGCTTTTCCGCACAGGCGGCTGTTATCTCCTGTATATGATCTGTGTGTCACAGGGGCAAAACATCACCCCGGCAATCGCAGTTGGCGGAAATCTCATCGGTGAAACAGCCTCAGCTTTTATTTCTGTTTTTGCTGTCAGTATGCATTTTAAGGTAACTCATTACACGGCCCGGAATATCAGAACGCCTCTGTCCATTCTCAGAGAACTGCTGCATCTTTCTGTTCCTCTTACCATGAACAAAATACTGCTTACCCTTCTGGGAAGTGTTGAAGTGATCCTGATACCGACAAGACTGCAGATGTCAGGGCTTACTCCGAAAGATTCCCTGAGTGTTTACGGAATTTTTACAGGGATGGCACTTCCACTTATTCTTTTCCCTGCTACACTCACAAACTCGGCAGCAACCATGCTGCTCCCGTCAATTACCCAGTTGCAGGTTCTGGGATATCAAAAGCAGATTCAATATGTGATCGGCAGGATTTTCCGATACTGCCTGCTGCTCGGTGGATTTTGCATGGTTATTTTTTTATTTCTGGGAGAATCCCTTGGAAATTTTCTGTTTCACAGCCGGACAGCCGGAATCTATATCCATACCATGTCCTATATCTGTCCTTTTCTGTACCTGAATACAACACTCAGCAGCGTACTCAACGGTCTTGGAAAACCCGGATTCTGCCTGATACACAGCGTGATCAGTGTCTGTATCCGTATCTTTTTTGTACTGTTCGTAATCCCGATTCTGGGAATCCGGGGATACCTGTACGGGATTCTCTGCAGCGAACTGATTCTTTGCATCCTGCATAGCTTCAGGGTACTGCAAAGTCATCCGAAAATATTTTGACTATCGACATTCGGATAAGAATGGTTTATAATAAATCCCGAAAAAGCAACACAAATAGACACAAAGGAGATATTACCATGGGATTCGATTTTATCAAGAAATTACCAACCCCTGAAGAAATCCGTAATCAGTATCCCATTGATGCTGAAATTCAGGCGATTAAAGATACAAGAGATAAGGAACTGCGTGATGTTTTTACCGGAAAATCTGATAAATTCCTTGCAATCATCGGTCCTTGTTCAGCAGATAATGAAGATGCAGTTCTGGACTATCTTACCAGATTACGCAATGTTCAGGAAAAAATAGCTGACAAGGTTCTGATTGTTCCACGTGTTTACACAAACAAACCAAGAACAACAGGAGAAGGCTATAAAGGTATGGTCCACCAGCCGGATCCCGAGAAACAGCCAAACCTTCTTGCTGGACTTGTCGCAATCCGAAAAATGCACATCCATGCAATCCAGACCAGTGGTATGACCTGTGCAGATGAGATGCTTTATCCTGAAAATTACCGTTATCTTTCCGACCTGCTTTCTTATGTGGCAGTAGGTGCACGTTCTGTGGAAGACCAGCAACACCGTCTTACTGTCAGTGGTATGGACGTTCCCGCAGGTATGAAAAACCCGACCAGTGGCGACCTTGCAGTTATGCTCAATTCCGTTGTAGCGGCTCAGGGTGGACATCGGTTTATCTACAGAAGCTGGGAAGTAGAAACCACAGGCAACGAACTGGCTCACACAATTCTCCGCGGTGCTGTAAATAAACACGGGGAAGCAATTCCAAACTATCATTACGAAGATCTTCGTCTCCTCTGGGAAAAATATCAGGAAAAGAACCTGAAGAATCCGGCTGTTATCGTTGATACCAACCACTCCAATTCCAACAAACAGTATGACCAGCAGGTTCGTATTGCAAAAGAGGTTCTCCACAGCCGTCAGGTAGATCCGGAGCTTCACACTCTGGTAAAGGGTCTTATGATTGAAAGTTATATTGAACCGGGAAATCAGAAAATCGGATGTGATCATGTTTACGGAAAATCTATTACTGATCCATGTCTTGGATGGGAAGAATCCGAACGTCTTCTGTATACAATCGCTGAGATGTGTTAAGCAGTCCATAACACAAAAAAGCTTCTATGAGCCAGTCCAACAGGCTATGGAAGCTTTTTTTAATCAGCAATAATAACTTAATTTTTTAATGGCGTGGATGTGTTTTCATATACACATCACGCATTTTATTCATATTCATACCCAGATAAATCTGCGTAGTGGAAATATCGGAATGTCCCAGCATCTCCTGAACGCTTCGTATATCCGCACCATTCTGCAACATATGTACAGCAAAAGAATGCCTCAATGTATGTGGTGCAATATCTCTTTTTATTCCAGCATCGTCAGCATATCCTTTTAGGACTTTCCAGAATCCCTGACGGCTCATTGCTTTCCCCGAGCAATTTGTAAACAATGCTGTTTCTTTCTCATCTTTCACAAAAACAGTTCTGCCGGTTTCCAGATACCGTTCCATAGCTTTCTTGCATGGAATACCAATAGGAATAATCCTCTCTTTTCCACTCTCATTACAGACCACATAGCCAAACTGAAGGTTTACGTCAAAAATCTGCAGATGGAGCATTTCGCTGACCCGCATACCTGTTGCATACAGCAATTCCAGCATTGCCGAATCCCTTATCCCCTTAGGGGTATCCAGCTTCGGTTGTTGAAGTAATTTATCTACTTCTTCTATGGTAAGTATCTCTGGTGCTTTTTTCTCCACCTTCGGAGGTTTCAGATTATCTGCAGGATCCTCTGCGATTGCGCCCTCCTTCCAAAGATACTGAAAAAATGCTCTCATAGAGGCAACGCTTCTAGAAATAGAAGATGACGCAAATTTCTCACGTTCCATGTAACTGATATATCCCTCAAGTTCAAGCTCTTTCACATCCTTATAATTTCTGATTCCCCTCTCCTTCAGAAATTCCGCCATTTTTTTCAGATCTCTCTGGTAAGAGATTTCTGTATTTGCTGATGTCTTTTTTGTATTATGCAGATATGTAATAAATTCCCTTATCTCTATGTCCATATTCTCCGCTTCCCATTTCCTTTAATAAAAATATCCGCTTCTCTGTAAATTCTGCGATCAGATAAAAAATCATCCTCCCCGCATTTTATCAGGACAAGAATCCTACTCTTCTCCGATAAATGTATATGTATTATACTGTTTATTTTACATAAAATCAAACCTTTTTTTCAACGCAAACCCCTGTATTTCAGGCTTCTTCGACCCAAAACACCATATGTCGGAGATTTTATGACAACCAATACTAAATATAGTAAATGAACTATTCAAAAAATTTTTATATACTCCAATATGATACCAATAACCAGAGGATTCACATAACATTCAATAAGCATTCCAAACAGATATCCCACCGATGCAATACCCACTTTCTTAAGATATATACTTATTTTTCCGGAGAGCAGTCCTCTGTTCTTCCATATGTCTGATGACATGAACCATTCCTGCTCCAGAGAGTACAGCCAGATCGGAATATAAAACAGATATTGCGGCAGCAAAAGCCCCATACCAATCACACCGCCTGCAAATCCAAATTCCAGTATGGAAACAGTCATGATCATACCTGCATACAATCCCGATCCCAGAAGTGTTATAACGGCAAGAGGTGCACCAAAAACCGAAAATCCACAAATCACATTCAACAGATAAAAAGAACCTCTGTATTTTAATATTTCTTTCAGATATTCCAGACTGCCTGTGTCTCTTCCTGCAAATGTACTCAGAAAATATACAGATGCCCATGTTTTCTGCTGCCATTTTGCCCTCCAGATCATATTCGGTATCAGGTTTCCTGCCAGAAATCCAACCAGAAATAAAATAAGTGCAGGAAATTTTTTTACCTCTGTTCTGTTTTTTTTCATTCTATCACCCTGTACCAGTTTACTGATAATTTCTCAGAAGTATGCCTGTCTTTGCAGGAAAGAATTTACACAAAAAAACTGCACAGACTGTATAAATACAATCTGCACAGTTTATATCTGCAAAGAACTGTCCATGATAGTTCACAGAATGAACAATCATATTATTTCGCATAGTCAATCGCTCTGCTTTCACGTATTACGTTGACTTTAATCTGACCAGGATATTCAAGTTCCGCTTCAATCTGTTTCGCAATATCACGCGCAAGGAGAACCATATCTGCATCATTGACATGCTCCGGCACTACCATTACACGTATTTCTCTTCCCGCCTGAATAGCAAAAGATTTATCAACGCCTTTAAACTGGTTCGTAATATCCTCCAGTTGTTTCAGACGATTTGTATAAGTTTCCAGAGTTTCCCTTCTTGCACCAGGTCTCGCCGCTGAAATAGCATCAGCAGCCTGTACAATACATGCGATCAGAGATTCTGGTTCGCAGTCGCCATGATGAGATGCGACTGTATTGATAACAATCTGGGATTCCTTATACTTCTTACAGAGATCCACACCGATCTGAATATGAGATCCTTCTACTTCATGATCGATAGATTTACCAATATCATGAAGAAGACCTGCTCTCTTAGCCATACGGACATCTACGCCAACCTCGCCGGCCAGCATTCCGGATAACTGAGCTACCTCAATAGAATGTCTTAGAGCATTCTGTCCATAACTTGAACGGAATTTCATACGTCCAAGAAGTTTCAGCAATTCAGGATGAATGCCATGAACTCCAACATCCATAGCAGCATTCTCACCATCTTCACGAATCTGCGCTTCTACTTCCCTCTGGGCCTTCTCAACCATCTCTTCGATTCTGGCCGGATGAATACGTCCATCTACGATCAGTTTCTCAAGAGCCACACGCGCAACTTCACGACGGATCGGATCAAAGGCAGACAACACAACTGCTTCCGGAGTATCATCAATAATAAGATCTACACCTGTCAGCGTCTCAAGAGTACGGATATTACGACCTTCACGACCGATAATCCTTCCCTTCATCTCATCACTTGGAAGCTGAACAACAGAAATAGTAGTTTCAGCTACATGGTCAACTGCACATTTCTGAATGGCATTGACAACATATTCCTTAGCTTTCTTACCTGCCTCTTCCTTTGCCCTGCTTTCCAGTTCTCTGTAAAGTCTGGCTACATCCACTTTTACATCATCTTCAACAGATCTGAGTAATTCTTCTTTTGCCTGTTCGGAGGTCAGACCTGAAACTCGTTCCAGTTCCTGTACTCCTTTTTGCTCAAGTTCTTCTACCCGTTTTTCTTTTTTCTGCACCTCAGCTGCTCTCGCTGTACATTCCGCTTCACGCTTCTCAACTGCATCTGCTTTCTTGTCAACCGCGGATTCTTTTGCTAATACACGGTTTTCATATTTCTGCAGTTCGTTTCTTCGTTCCTTGGTTTCTTTCTCCAGTTCATTTTTTGTGCGGAGAGATTCTTCCTTCACTTCCAATAAAGCTTCTCTTTTTTTAGTCTCGGCTGTTTTCAGAGCTTCATCTATGATGCTTCTTGCTTTGTCTTCTGCTGTCCCAACAATCTCAGCATCCTTCTGGATTTTATTGTTCACAGCAACTTTGCAAGTAACAGGAACTGCAATAAGTAGCGCGACTACCACAGCGACAATTGCAACAATAATTGTTGTTGTCACAGGAGCACCTCCTTATTTAGTTTTCATTGTACAAATACAACAATACAAGTTTATCTTTTTTTCATAGTTATGTCAAGTTTTTCAGGGTAATTGTTTGAATATTTTTCCCATATATATGCAGACATCTTACAGAACGATGATATACACTACACTTCATCAGTGTGTGCAATCCTGATATTCATATTTCCAAGAATATCTGTAATATCCGAATACCCAAATCCTCTCCTTATGAGATAGCCATAGAGTCGACGCATTGCTTTCTCATCCAATTCGGTATCTGGCGGATATTTCTTTTCTACAACACGATAAAGTATTTCCTTTTCGTCAGGCATATTTAAGGCAGTTTCTTCCTCCCATGCCTTTACTGCTGTTTCCCTGTCTATTCCTTTTCCCATCAATTCCTGAATGATCTTCTGTCTGCTCTTTGTATCCATTCTGTATGCAATATAGGTTCTGGCATATCGTTCATCATCTATATATCCATAGGATTCTACATATGCCAGAGCGTAATCAATTGCCGGCGGAGCAAAACCGGCCTGACGCATCTTCTCTCTCAATCCTCGTTCTGTCCGATCCATATGTTCTAAGAGACGCATGGCTTTACGCCTTGCGTCTCTGTATTCTTCAGGTTCTTCTGTTAAATTTTTCTGTTGTTTCTGTACAGTCTTTCTCTTTAAAGCCTCTGCATTCCTGAGAAATTCTCTCAGATCTCCGGACGAATTCCCCATAATCATTCCTCAGAATCATCCGATGTGGCACCTGCCGTCGGTGCTACCTCTTCGGTCTGTCCTTCTTCACCTGGAAGAAGATGATAATGGATTCTGACCTGTTTCTCAATCTCATCACAGATATCTGTATGCTCTTTCAGGAAAATTTTCGCATTCTCACGTCCTTGTCCGATTTTGTCTCCGTTATATGCGTACCATGCACCGCTCTTATTTACAATTCCGCATTCTGCTGCCAGATCAAGAATATCTCCCTCTTTGGAAATACCGGTTCCGAACATAATATCAAATTCTGCCTGTTTAAATGGCGGAGCCACCTTATTCTTCACAACTTTGATCCTGGTGTGGTTTCCGACCATCTCACCACCCTGTTTCAGTGTCTCTACTCTGCGGACATCCATACGGATAGATGAATAGAATTTCAAGGCACGTCCACCTGTCGTTGTCTCAGGATTTCCAAACATAACTCCAACCTTCTCACGAAGCTGGTTGATAAAGATAACTACACAATTAGATTTACTGATCACTGCTGTAAGTTTTCGGAGAGCCTGTGACATCAGTCTGGCCTGAAGACCTACATGACTGTCACCCATATCTCCGTCAATCTCTGCTTTTGGCACAAGTGCTGCAACAGAGTCAACGATCACAATATCCACTGCACCGGAACGTACCATAGTTTCTGTGATCTCAAGTGCCTGTTCTCCGTTGTCCGGCTGTGATATGTATAAATTATCGATATCTACACCGATATTTTTCGCATAAATAGGATCTAAAGCATGTTCTGCATCAATAAATCCGGCAATGCCGCCTCGTTTCTGCACTTCCGCAACCATGTGAAGTGCAACGGTTGTCTTACCACTGGATTCCGGTCCATAAATCTCGATGATACGTCCCTTGGGGACACCACCTACTCCAAGTGCAATATCAAGGCTCAAAGATCCGGTGGGAACTGTCTCCACCTGCATGTTAGCTCCGGATTCCCCGAGTTTCATGACTGATCCTTTCCCATAATGTTTCTCAATCTGTCCAAGCGCTGCTTCCAATGCTTTCTGCTTTTCTTCATTTATCATTTATTTTAATCTCCTTCAGCCCTTCAAGAACTTATGTTCGTTTTCTATTCATTATAGTATTATACTTCCTGTCAAATGTCAAGCTTTTTATTCTGCCTATAGCAATTCCATAAAATAATACAATCAAGACAGTTCAGCAGAGTACGAAGGACAAGGAAGATATCTGCAGGCGTACTGACGCAGGACTTCACGCTATGATGGACTGGATTGTTTGCAGTAATTTATGGAATTGCTATAAATATGCTTTTGCAGGTTACCATAACAGTAAAAGCAGGAAATGTGCTTTTTTACATTCCCTGCTCTTTCGTAATGTTTAATATTTATTTATGACAATCCTGTTCTATTTATCACCGATCAGCCAGTTGTACATTTCTTCATACTGACGTGCGGAATTACCCCATGAGAAATCAGCCGCCATAGCGCGGTCAACCATTTTATTCCACTCACGTTTCTTATCATAGTAGATTCTCTCTGCATTGCGCACTGTTGCCAGCATCTCATGCGCATTGTAATTTCTAAAAGAAAATCCTGTTCCTGTTCCTTCGTATTCGTTATAAGGTACGACTGTATCTTTCAGTCCGCCTGTCTCTCTGACGATCGGAAGTGTTCCGTAACGGAGACTCATTAACTGACTTAAGCCGCATGGTTCAAATAAGGACGGCATCAGAAATGCATCTGCTGATGCATAAATACGGTGAGACATTTTCTCATCATAATAAATCTGCGCAGATACTTTTCCATGATATTTCCAGTCAAAGTGACGGAACATATTCTCATAGCGTTCATCACCGGTTCCAAGAACCACAAGCTGTATCGCATCCTGACATAACTCATCCATCACATATGCGATCAGATCAAATCCTTTCTGATCTGTCAGTCGTGATACAATACCGATCATCATTGTCTTCGGATCTTCCTGTAATCCAAGATCTCTCTGCAATTGAAGTTTGTTCTTAACCTTTTCTTTTCTGAAAGTTGTTGCATTGTAGGTCTTTGTAATATACCGGTCTGTTTCAGGATTAAATTCATTGTAATCAATACCATTCACAATTCCCCGCAGACTGTTTGCGCGGGCACACATCAGACCGTCCAGTTTTTCACCATAGAATGGTGTTTTGATTTCCTCTGCATAAGTATTACTTACAGTAGTGACTGCGTCTGCAAACACGATACCGCCCTTCAGATAGTTGGCATCTTTATATGCTTCCAGTTTGTCTGCTGTAAAGTAATAATCGGACAGTCCTGTGATATTCTTGATTGTCTGGACATCCCATACACCCTGGAATTTAAGATTATGTATAGTCATGATCGTCTTTATATTCCAGAAAAATTCATTCTGCTGGAAGCTGTCATGCAGATATACAGGAACAAGTCCCGTCTGCCAGTCATGACAGTGTATAATATCCGGTCTGAATCCGATAACCGGAAGGACTGACAGCACAGCTTTGGAGAAGAATGCGAATTTCTCCAGATCCCATGTTCCGCCGTCATATGGTTTCGGTCCGCTGAAATAATATTCATTATCAATAAAATAAAACTGAATTCCTTCATACTCCATATGCATGATTCCCACATAGCAGTTCTTGTATCCAAAATCCATGTAGAAATGTGTGATGTAATTCATTTTATCTTTCCATTCCTGTTTCATACAGGCATATTTCGGTAAGATCACACGAATATCAAAATATCTCTTATCAAAATATTTCGGCAATGAACCAGCTACATCTGCCAGACCTCCTGTTTTGATAAATGGTACAGCTTCAGATGTTGCAAATAAAATATTTTTCATGCGAAAAACCCTCCTTGGTAGCCTTTATTGAATAATTATACTCCAAAATACGGCTATTGGAAAGAACGATTTTTATATTCCAGTCTGATTTTATCTGCGATCAGGGCAATAAATTCTGAATTTGTAGGTTTTCCCTTTCCTGTGCTGACTGTGTAACCGAATAATTCATCTATTGTATCCATTTTTCCTCTGCTCCAGGCAACTTCAATGGCATGTCTGATAGCCCGTTCTACTCTGCTGGCTGTTGTCTGGTGTTTCTTTGCAATAGTGGGATACAGTATCTTGGTAATGGAATTGAGCATCTCCATGTCATTGACCGAGAGGATAATGGCATCTCTCAAATACTGGTATCCTTTAATATGTGCAGGTACTCCTACCTCATGAATGATATTTGTTACGTCTGTTTCCAGATTTCTTACAGGTACCGGATTATCTTCTGTTCTTTCAGGCTTGCGGCTGAGCTGACGCATTCTCCTCTCACCGGCTCTGCGCACATGTTTAATACGGTTGAGGAGCATCTGGTTGTCAAAGGGCTTCAGAATATAATAATCCGCCCCGAGATTAAATGCATTTTCCGTAATACGCTCCTGTCCGACTGCAGAAACTACAATAAATGCCGGGATCTTTTTGAGACTTTTGTCATGGGCAAATTTCTCCATCACTGCCAGTCCGTCCATTTTCGGCATAATAATGTCCAGAACCACAACATCCGGTTCTTTTTCGCGTATAATATTACAGATTTCTTCTCCATTATGCGCTTTTCCCACAAGTTCCAGATCTTTGTCTTCTTCTATAATCTGACCAAGTACTTCCACCATTTTCTCATTATCATCTGCAACTGCCACATTTAATTTTTCCATAAGGTTCACTCCTCCCCAATTCTTCAATAAATCTCTTTTCTTTTTCAGTTCATTACATATTATAGAGGAATGATTACGGAAAAATCAAGACGCAGAGGGAAATTTGTCCTATTTTATGTCGACATATTAAGCGCTTGTTTTTCCCAAATTTCCATTTTTCTCCAACATCCGATATTTTTCGACAGCAATCAGATTTTCATTTCACATTCTGAAAATCAGTTAAAAGAGTCTTTTTTGTATTTTTCAGCATATTTTCAATAAAGATTCCATATCCGCTGGAGGCATCCTGGACAAATACATGGGTTACCGCACCAATTACTTTTCCATTCTGGATAACCGGGCTGCCACTCAGTCCCTGAACAATTCCGCCTGTAGCTTCCAACAATTCTTCATCTGTCACCTGTATTACAAAACTTTTGTTGGTATCCTCATGATTTAAATCTATTTTTCTGATCTTTGCATCATATTCTCTGACCTGTCCATCTGTGCAGCAGAGGATTGTGGCAGGTCCGGGTTTTACTTCCTGTTTATACGCAATCGACATTTTTTTCAAAGTGATCGTATCATCTGCAATCCCGGTGAACTGACCATAAATTCCGTTTCTGCTGTTTACTTCGATAGTTCCAAGAATATTTCTGTTATCATAGCAGATGTATCCTGCAAGTTCGCCGGGATTGCCCTTGCTTCCCTTGTTAATCGCAAGAATCCGGGCTTTATACAAAGCTCCGTTTCGGATATTCAGAAGCTGGGCTGTGTCAATATCGCTGATTCCATGACCAAGGGCACCATAATTACCATTCTGATCTACGTAGGTAAGTGTTCCTATTCCCTGCGTGTCATCTCTTACCCAGATTCCAAGTTTATAGTCTCCTTTTTTATCTTTTACAGGAGTTACTGATACAGGAATACTCTCTCCTTTGCGGCTTATCCCCAGTGTAACTTCGCTGCCATCAAATTCTGAGATGTCATCTATCAGTTCTCTTTTTGTGGAGATTTTTTCGCCGTTAAATGAGATAATATAATCTCCCTGTCTGATAATATTTCTCGCAGGCTCCTCTGTCTCACCATTCCGATTCTGAATCTCACCGGTATCAATCACCAGAACACCTTCTGTTTGCATATAAATTCCTATAGTGCTTCCGCTGACATAAACTTCCTGATCATCTGCAGGTGTTACTTTTATTTCCTTAAATGGAATATAACCCAAAAGTTTACAGGGCAGAATATAGCCTCCATCCTGTGAAACAGTGACTGCTTCTTCAAATGTAACAAGCGGTGTTGACAAAACTTCTGTGACATCTTCTGTTTTTCTGCCTCTGGGAATCTGAATTTCGTCAGGTATCTTTCTGTCCAGATATCTGTAACCTGATATCATTATCACCAACAGATCCAGCACAAGACAACAGATAACAAAAAATCTGTATTTTCTTTTGTTCATTGTTATGCACATCCTTTCATTCTATATTTATGAAATTCTGCAACTGTAGAATTGCTACAGAACACTTCCCATCACAGCCAACCCGGAAGATACAAAAATAAGAGAGAACAATCCGTCATAAAGATTATCCTCTCTTAGTATGTGGTCAATTATTTTATTTGAGTCTTGTATTTTTTTGTTTCTGTGCCAATTCTTTCATTTCTTTTGCGTTCTCAAGAACCGCAGGTGTGATTTTTGCGCCGCCTAACAGCCTTGCCAGTTCACGGATGGAATCATTTTCCTCAAGTACATGAATCTGGGTGATGGTTTCTGTTCCCTGCAGATGTTTCTCAATTTCGAAATGACTGTCTGCCATAGCTGCAATCTGCGGCAGATGTGTAATACACAATACCTGATGATGCTGTCCGATCACTGCCATCTTCTCAGACACTTTCTGTGCAGTTCTTCCACTGATACCAGTGTCGATCTCATCAAATATCAGAGTTTCAATCTGGTCTCTGTCTGCGAGGATTGCTTTTAATGCAAGCATAATTCGCGATAATTCACCACCGGATACAATCTGTCCCAATGGCTTTTGGCTTTCTCCGGGATTTGTGGAAATCAGATACTGGATATCATCTGTTCCATTGTCTGCATAATTTTTCTTTTTCTGGAAATCAATGGAAAAATCTACATCCAGAAAGTTTAAATCTTTCAGTCCCTGAACAATCTTCCTTTCAAGCTGCTTACTGTATTCTTTGCGGATTTCTGATAATTCATCCGACTTTTTCTCAAGAATATTCTCCAGTTCTTTGAGACTGTCTTTTAATTCCTGTAAATTCTCTTCATATTTGCGTAATTTTTCCAGTTTTTCTTCCTGAAGTTTCCGATAGGCGAGAACATCCTCAATCGTATGTCCGTATTTTGCTTTCAGCCCATTGATCAGATCCAGACGTCTCTCCATCTCATAGAATTCCCCCTCGTCAAAGGTCAGATTCTCCAGATAAGCGGATAATTCTCTGTTAAAATCATTCAGCAGACTATCCACCGAAGTAAGTGTTTCTGCAAGAGATAAGAGTTCCGAATCATATTGTGTGACATGAGAAAATTCTCTGAGTGCCTCTCCAACCGTCTCACCTGCACCTTCTTTGCTTTCATAGCCTGTAAGATTATGTACAAGCTGCAGGGAATCTATAATAAGTTTAGCATTGCTCATTTTTCTGTACTGTGCTTCCAGTTCCTCATCCTCTCCCGGCTTAAGATCTGCTTTTTCAATTTCTTTAATCTCAAATTCCAGAAAAGCAAGCTCACGGTTTCTCTGCTCTTCATCCATATTCATGGAATTTAATTCCGTCTTACATTTACTGTATTCTTTATATGCCTGGGATACTTTTTCTTTTGCAGGAAGAATCTTTTCTTTTCCATATGCATCCAGAATTGCAAGCTGCTTATCCTGATACAGAAGAGACTGATGTTCATGCTGTCCATGGATATCCAAAAGACAGGCTGCGGCTGCCTTCATCTGACCTACAGTGCTTGTCTCTCCGTTTATCTTGTTGATGCTTCTTCCATCCATGATCTTTCTGGACAGAAGTACCTGTCCATCCTCAGGGCAGATATCCAGTTCTTTCAATGCCTCCAGTACTTTCTCATTCTCTACCTGAAAAAGCAGTTCCACAAGTGCATAGGCTGCATTTTCCCTTATCATATTTTTAGAAGTTTTTGCTCCCAGAATCAACTGCATAGATCCCAGAAGGATAGATTTACCTGCTCCTGTCTCACCTGTCAGGATATTCAGTCCGGGACCAAATTCCACTTCTATTTCTTCTATCAGTGCAAGATTCTTTACATGCAGATGAGCTAACATTTATTGCCTCCATAATCAAGTCATTTATAATATCAAAATTCAGAACTGTAACTGCGAAAGTACTGAACAGAGCAGTTACTTTATTCAGAGTGATCACTTATTCAGCCTCACAAAGCTCCTCAGTTTCTCTGCTGCTCCCATTGCCATGTCTGCATTCTTTGCGGCACACATAATCGTATCATCACCCGCAATACATCCCAGTATCTCCGGCCATTTCAGCGCATCCAGCGCTGCTGCCACGCCCATGGCCATTCCTGAAACGGTTTTTATCACAATGATATTCTGTCCCACATCAATAGAAAGCAGAGTATCTTCCAGTACTCTTGTATATTTTTCTCCAAGACTTCCGGATTCATTATTAATAATGGCATAACGGGACTTTCCGTCCTTTCCTGCCACTTTTGTCAGCTTAAGGGCACGGATATCTCTGGAAACAGTCGCCTGCGTTACCTTAAATCCTGCCTCATTAAGTCTGGATGCCAGTTCTTCCTGTGTATCAATGTCATACTGATGAATCAGTTCAATAATTTTCTCATGTCTCGCAACTTTCAACCTATTTCCTCCTGCTGATCAGCTGTCTCTCATCTTCCGGCGTAATACCTCCACAAAGCTTAAATGATTCAGCTTCAGGATTTTCGTCTTTACCTCCGCCTGCCGTATCTTTATACAGTCACCCGTAATCATGGGAATAAATGTATCTCCGTCAAAAGATGCGATTCCCTTTTCGCAGTCACAATGTCTTCCTTTTCCTATCTCCACAGTAATCACATCCTGTGCCGGAAAAATAATACTTCTTGTATTCAACGTATGAGGGGCTATGGGAGTCATGATCGTCATCGCAGCATTGGGTGATACGATAGGACCACCCGCTGACAGACTGTATCCGGTAGATCCGGTAGGAGTGGAAATAATAATCCCATCTGCATTATAAGAATTGAGGTAAACATCATTTACATAATTCTTGAACCGAACCACGCGGAGATGACCATCTCTGCCGATTACAATATCATTCAATGAAATATCCTGTCCTATCAGTTTCCTGCCACGATACACTCTTCCTTCCAACATCATACGTTCTTCTACCTCGTAATCATCTGCCATCAACTGATCCAGCGCACTGTACAGAGATGTCTGATCCACTCCTGCAAGAAACCCCAGATTTCCCAGATTAATTCCAAGAAGCGGTATTTCCTTATGCACCACATCCCTTGCAGCCTGGAGAAGTGTACCGTCTCCTCCCAGGACAATGATACACTGTGTATTATCCGGAATCTTATCAGGATCTGTATAATGATAGGAACCCTCATGTTTTCTCTCTGCCTGCTGTACCTCACAGTTTCTGTGATGTGCTCTCAGATAATCCGCAATTTTACCTGTGATCTCAAGTTTGGGATCCTTATCGCTATTTGTAATAATATAAAACCTGTCCATAGTTTCTTCCCGATCCAGTCTCCTTAATCCAACTGTCCATGAGCCTCTGCCACCACAGCTTCTACGGATACCTGCAGACTGTCAGTAATTTCAGTACCTTCCTGGTGTTTTTTCAGATGAAGAAGATATTCTATATTACCCTCTGGTCCTTTAATCGGTGAAAAAGAGAGATGACAGGGTTCCATGAAAATGCTCATGGCATAATCGCGCACTTTTTCAATCACCTCCTGATGAACAGCAGGATCTCTTACGACACCTTTCTTTCCGACTTTCTCTCTACCCGCCTCAAACTGCGGCTTGATCAGACATACGATCTCACCCTCATCTGTCAGAAGATTTCTTACAGGAAGCAGTACTTTTGTAAGAGAAATAAAAGACACATCAATTGATGAAAAATCTGCCGGTTCTCCCATATTCTCCGGTACCACATAGCGGATATTGGTCTTTTCCATACAAACTACACGCGGATCATTGCGAAGTTTCCAGTCAAGCTGTCCGTATCCTACGTCAATAGAATAAACTTTTACCGCTCCGTTCTGGAGCATACAATCTGTAAAACCGCCGGTAGATGCACCTACATCCATACAGACCTTTCCTTCCAATGTTACATCAAAGTTCTTCATAGCCTTTTCAAGCTTCAACCCGCCACGGCTTACATATGGAAGAGTATTTCCTCTGACCTCAATCTTTACAGTCTCCGGGAACATGGTACCCGCCTTGTCTTCTTTCTGACCATCAACATATACATCACCTGCCATGATGAATGCCTTTGCTTTCTCACGGGATGGCGCAAGGGAACGTTCCATCATAAGCATATCTAAACGTTTCTTCATTGTTCTTTTAATTCCTCACTATCTTCTATTGCCTGTCTGATATCCTCCACACCAAGACCAATCCGATTACGCAGACTGTCCACACTTCCCTGAGGTACAAAACGATCCCAGACTGCTGCTGATAACACCCTTGTTTCCGGATGACAGGCTTCCATATAAGCGGATACATGTTCTCCGTAACCACCACTTTTCACGTTCTCTTCTACTGTCACAAACAAACTGTGATCCTTTGCCAGTCCATCAAGAAGTTCCACATCCAGCGGTTTCACAAATCTGGCATTTACAAACGTAGGATCATAGCCGTCTTCCTTCAGTTCCTTACAGATTTCCACACAGGACGGAATCATGCTTCCCACTCCCAGGACGGCAACTTGTTTTCCTCTGTGAATAACCTCACTTCTGCCGTATTCCACAGGCTTCTGATACTCCTGCATTCCCTGATAGGCACTACCTCTGGGATAACGGATTGCAACTGGTCCGTCAAAGTTTACTGCAAATGTAAGCATCTCTTCCAGTTCTCTGTCATTCTTCGGTGCCAAAACCGTCATATTCGGCATCATAGACAGATAAGACAAATCAAAACAACCCTGATGTGTCTCGCCATCAGCCCCTACCAGTCCTGCTCTGTCAATGGCAAAAATTACATGCAGATTCTGCATACACACATCATGCAAAATCTGATCTACGGCACGCTGCAGAAAAGATGAATAAATCGCAACAACAGGGATCAGACCGCCAAGAGCAAGACCTGCCGCAAAGCTTACCGCATGTTCCTCCGCGATTCCCACATCAAAAAATCTGTCCGGAAATCTTCTGGAAAATTCCACAAGCCCGGTTCCATCCGGCATAGCTGCAGTAATGGCAGTCAGTTTTTTATTCTTCTCGCCAAGAAAAACCAGTGTTCGTGAAAAGACATCTGTATAACCCGGTACTGTTTTCCTCTGAAGTGCCCGGCCTGTTTTAATATCAAAAGGTCCGGTTCCATGAAATCTGTCCGGATGGGCACTTGCAGGCCCGTATCCTTTTCCCTTCTTTGTCAGAACATGAACGACTACCGGTCCCTCTACCCGTTTTGCTTCGTTAAAAAGCTTCATCATCTGACGCATATTATGACCATCAACAGGTCCCAGATATGTCAGCCCCATGTTTTCAAACAACATTCCTGGAATGAAAAGCTGCTTGATACTGCTTTTGGTTTTTCTCATGGTATCCACCAGAGCTGTCCCTACCTTCGGAACCTTCTTCAGTGTCTTTGTCACACCCAGCTTCATTCCTGTATAAGCCTCTGCGGTACGAAGAACACTCAGATACGTAGACATTCCCCCTACATTTCTGGAAATAGACATGTTATTGTCATTTATGATAATAATAAAATTTGTCTTTAGCTCTGCTGCGTTGTTTAATGCCTCATACGCCATTCCTCCGGTAAGGGCACCGTCTCCGATCACAGAAACCACATAATGCTTCTGTCCCAGAATATCCCTGGCACGCACATATCCCAGTCCTGCCGAAATCGAATTAGAACTGTGTCCTGCATCATATGCATCACAGTCACTCTCTTTTCTCTTTGGAAAACCGCTTAATCCGCCCTCCTGCCGGAGATTCTTAAATTCATCTTTTCTTCCGGTAAGAATCTTATGTGTATATGCCTGATGTCCTACATCCCAGATTAGTTTGTCTTCCGGAAAATCCAGCACATTATGAAGAGCCAGCGTCAGCTCCACAACTCCCAGATTCGAGGCGAGATGTCCTCCCGTCTGACTTACTGACCGGATTAAAAAGTCTCTGATCTCCGCTGCCAGAGGCTCGAAATCTTCCAATGGTATCTTATGGATATCATTGGGTTTCTTAATCTTTTCCAGAATCATTTGTATCCTTCCTTTATTTTCTGCGGTTTATTAATTTCTCAATTAACAAATACAGAAATTCATTATTTTTATTCAGGCTTTTCAACAGATCGATTGCCTTCTTCGAAAGTTCTTCCACCTGTGCAGAAGCCTTCTCTGTTCCAAAAAGAGTCACATAAGTAACCTTATTATTCTTCTCATCACTGTGTATCGGCTTGCCCAGTTCTTCCACTGTACTGGTCACATCCAGGATGTCATCCTGGATCTGGAAAGCCAGTCCGATATTTTCTGCAGCTTCCTCTACTACAGATACTTCCTGTTCATCTGCCCCTGCAAGGATCGCACCTGTCATCATAGCTGCTTCAATCAGCGCTGATGTCTTGTTCTTGTAAATATAGTCAAGTATCTCTTTCTCAAGAGGCTTTCCGTCATTTTCCACATCAACGCTCTGCCCGCCAAGCATTCCATAAATACCTGTTTTCTCTGAGATTACTCTCAACGCCCGGATTACCCGGTCCGGTTCTTCTGTCAGGGAAAATGCCTGAAACATGGTTTCATATGCATAATTAAGCAGCGCAACACCACTTAACACTCCCATGGCTTCCCCGTACACTTTATGCGTGGTCAGTCTGCCACGCCTGTAATCATCATTATCCAGTGCAGGAAGATCATCGTGGATCAGAGAATGAGTATGGATCATCTCTATTCCTGCCATAAATGGTTTTACAGTTTCTTCTTTACCACCAAATAAACCGTATGTCTCACTGATCAGCATAGGCCGCAGACGCTTACCGCCTGCCAGCATACTATAATTCATAGCCTGGGCCATTGTTCTGGCAAATCCTTCTTCTGCCGGCAGATAACTTCTGATCGTCTTCTCTGTTTCTTCCGTTCTCTTTGTTAATTCATCTTGAAAATTCACTAAACGTACCATCCTCATTAAGCTGCAGCATTTTTTTCTCCACTGTATCCAGCTTCCCGCTGCAGAGTTTCAAAAGTTCCATGCCCTGTCTGTACAGTCTGAAAGAATCCTCCAGCGATGTGTCCCTGTCTTCCAGTTTTTCAGCTAGCAAATCCAGTTCTGCAAACATCTCTTCCAGAGGCTTCTCCTCCTGTAACTGCTTACTGTTTTCTTTCTTCGCCATAGATTCTCTCCTCTTTCACCGTACCTGTAACATTTGCTTCTATCGTACCATCTGTCACAGCTATATAAATGGTATCCCCATTTTGTACCTGTTCTACACTTGTCAGTGTCTTTTTGTTTTTATCTGACACATAAGAGTATCCCTGATTCAGTTTCTTTAAGGGTGAAAGACCTGCAAAACGTTCCAGATAAACAGACAATCTGTATTTCTCATCCTGAAGTTTCCTGTTCATTCCATTCTGCATGGCATTCTCCATATCTGCCAGACGCTGTCTCTGTTCCCGCAGCCTGTTCTCCGGGCTCAGATAGACGAATTTTGTCTGAAAATGCTCCAGTCTGCTGTGGTACAGATCTGCCTTGCCGCTCATCGCACGATATATACGCTGCCTGTAAATACTCAGTGCCTCAACCACACTTCTGTAATCATCTACTGCAAGCTCTGCAGCAGCAGAAGGAGTGGGTGCACGCAGATCAGCAGCGAAGTCAGCAATTGTAAAATCCGTTTCATGACCTACTGCGGAAATAATGGGAGTACGACACTCAAAAATAGCCCTGGCAACGATTTCCTCATTAAATGCCCAGAGGTCTTCAATGGAACCTCCGCCTCTTCCCACAATAATCACGTCCACATCTGTTCTGTCAAGCATCCGTATTCCTTTTACAATACTCTCTGCCGCACCTGCCCCCTGAACAAGAGCCGGATATAAAATAATCTGTAAATAGGGATTTCTTCGATAGGAAATATTGCGGATATCCTGAACAGCCGCACCTGTCGGTGCAGTTACCACACCCAGACGTCTGATAAATCTCGGAATGGGCTGCTTGTACTCCTGCGCAAACATTCCCATATCTTCAAGTTCCTGTTTCAGCGCAAGATATCTCTCATACAAAGCACCTGCACCTTCCAGAGTAATTTCCTTTGCATACATCTGATAGCGGCCGTCGCGTTCATATACATCCACGCTCCCGCCAACGATCACCTTATCACCATTTTTCATGGCAAATGCAAGTCCCCGTCGGTGTCCGGCAAACATCACACAATTCAATGTTCCTGTCTCATCTTTCAGGGAAAAATAGATGTGTCCGCTTGTATGGTATTTACAATTGGACACCTCTCCTTTTACATAAATCTTCTGCAGTAAGTAATCCTGGGTAAACATATTTTTGATATAACGGTTTACCTGCCCTACAGAATATGTGTTTTTCATTCTGGTTTCTCTTTGCTTTCACTGTTGGCGATCTTGCCAAGGATACCGTTTACAAAGGAACCGGATGTCTCACCGCCAAAACGTTTGGCAAGCTCCACCGCCTCATTGATAGCCACACCTGTAGGTACATCTTTGTCATATTTCAGTTCATACACTGCCAGACGCAGAGCCGTCAGATCAACGCGGCTCATTCTTTTTGTCTTCCATCCATTGCTTGTCTCATTTAACATTGCATCAATCTCGTCTAATTTTTCAAGCACATGACGGTATTTCCGGCTCATATACTCCTGATCTTTCTCTGAAAGTTCCTCCAGAGTGTCAAAATAGAGTGAAAGCTGTTCACTCATCTCTTCCTCTGAATTAAATTCTGTCATGAACAGTAATTTAAAAATATGTTCTCTCTGCTCTCTTCTTCGCATAATTCCCGCTGTATAAACAGCTTTCCTTTCTATATATCTCTTAAGTACACAAAAAAGGAAAGGGTTACTTTCCTTTTTCGTTCTCCATATCTACACTGGCAATATGAATATTAACATCTGCAACCTCAAGACCTGTCATATTCTCTATGGATGATTTCACTTTCTCCTGAACCTTCTTACTTGTCTCAAGAATGTTCTTACCATATTCGATATTCAGGTTCAGGTCTACTGTCACAACTCCTTCGAGTACAGTAACCTTAACACCTTTGGAAAGATTCTTCATTCCAAGTTTACTTACCAGCTCATTTGTGATATTTCCTGCCATAGAAGCAACCCCGGCTACTTCTGTAGCAGCAAGTCCGGCAATGATAGCGACCACTTCATCTGCAATCTGAACCTCACCAATGCCGCCTAAATCCTGTATTTTATATGTTGTTCTTTTCTCTGCCATCTGAAAACCTCCTGAGGGATTCTTTAATCTTTGTCCATTATACCAAATCGACAGATAAATGAAAAGGGTTATTTGCTGAATTCCGTTAATATTAAACCAGGATTTCTGTCTTCTGTCATACCTACGCTCCAGGAATTTACAAAAAGAAGCAGTGGGTTTCCCTTAAGATCAGTAACTTTCTTCATATCAGAGGTTCCAACGATCTTGTCCACTTTTACTTCTTCCTTATTTGCAATCCAGCGGATATGCTCATATGGAAGTGTCTCCAGGCGGATATCTACGTTATATTCATTTTCCAGACGGTATTTCAGGACATCAAACTGCAGAACACCTACAACACCTACGATAATCTCCTCCATACCGGTATTAAACTCCTGAAAAATCTGGATAGCACCTTCCTGTGCGATCTGATTAATACCTTTGACAAACTGTTTTCTCTTCATAGTATCAATCTGGCGGACTCTTGCAAAATGTTCCGGTGCAAATGTAGGAATACCTTCAAATGCAAACTTTTTGCCAGGTGCACAGATTGTGTCTCCGATGGAAAAGATACCCGGATCAAAGACACCAATGATATCTCCTGCATATGCTTCCTCTACTACATGGCGGGATTCAGCCATCATCTGCTGCGGCTGAAGCAGACGCATTTTTTTATCGCCCTGCACATGATATACTTCCTGGGAAGCGTCAAATTTACCGGAACAGATTCTCATAAATGCGATCCTGTCTCTGTGTGCCTTGTTCATGTTTGCCTGGATTTTAAATACAAATGCTGAGAAATCATCATCCATAGGATCAATTTCCCCAATATCAGACTCTCTCGGAAGCGGTGAAGTTGTCATCTTCAGGAAATGTTCCAGAAATGTTTCCACACCAAAGTTTGTCAGTGCAGAACCGAAAAATACAGGTGTCAGCTTACCTTTGCTTACCAGTTCCTGGTCAAAATCTGCACTTGCTCCGTCCAGAAGCTCAATCTCATCAAGAAGCTGTGCTTTCTGCTCCGGATCCATAATCTCATCTGCACGGCTGTCACTTAACGGGATTTCTTCGATCACACCTTCTTTGGTACCTTTCTGTGTGTCAGAGAAAGTAAGGATCTTCTCTGTATTACGGTCATAAACACCGCGGAATTTCTTGCCGGAACCGATTGGCCAGTTAATCGGACAGGTTGCGATACCAAGTTCTTTCTCGATCTCATCAAGGAGATCAAATGTATCGTTTGCATCGCGGTCCATCTTATTGATAAATGTAAAAATCGGGATATGGCGCATCACGCAGACCTTAAAAAGTTTTCTGGTCTGTGCCTCTACACCCTTGGAACCGTCGATTACCATAACTGCGGAATCCGCTGCCATCAATGTACGGTAAGTATCCTCTGAGAAATCCTGATGTCCCGGTGTATCCAGAATATTAATGCAGTAACCATCATAATGAAACTGCAGAACAGAGGAAGTAACGGAAATACCTCTCTCTTTCTCGATTTCCATCCAATCTGATACTGCATGGCGGGCTGTTGCCTTACCTTTGACACTTCCGGCAAGATTGATTGCTCCGCCATACAGCAGGAATTTCTCAGTCAGTGTAGTTTTACCTGCATCCGGATGGGAAATAATGGCAAATGTTCTTCTTTTTTCTATTTCATTCGTATACTTAGACACGTTTAGCCTCCTGTTGCGATTTCTTATAATTGTTTGCATAAAACACCGACAGCAGCCGGTATCAGTTACGTTTTCTATTTTTTTACAGCATTCCTATTCTAGTATATGCACCTCTTTTCTGTCAAGATATATGTTCGCATATTCATATCAAAATGTCAGTCGTAAATATCAGTTGTATCAATCGTAGTATCCTCATATGGCTGCGCAGATGTCTCACTGTCTTCCTCATCAGAAACATTCGCTGCTGTTTCATCTGTCTGTGCTGTGGCCTCTGCATCTTCACTCTCCTTCAACGGAGTGATCACAATATTCTCTGCCGCAATTCCTGTTTTTCTCTTTACAATATCTTCAATCTGTGCCCGCTGTGCATCAGAAAGCTCTGTTTGCGGAATCACAACATCTGCAGTTTCGCCTGTAAGATTTACGACCACATCCTTAAAGCCCTTCGCCTCCAGCAAAAGCTCTGCTGCCGCTTCCTTTTCTGAGAGATCTGTCATAGAAACCATCGTATGTATTGCTTCCTGCTTCTCTTCATCATCAATCTCTTCATTGTTGATAATATCCTGCAGATCTGCCTTATTCTGAGAACGCACCTGTTCTCTGCTGATCTTTGCCTGTGCAGCAAATCCTGTAGCCCCTGTAAACACAGCTTCCCCGGGAGTATCTGTTTCCTGACTGTCTGTAAAACTGTTATCAGTCAGACCTCCATCTGTCTGATTTTCATCCAGAAGAGCCGTTTCATCTGTAATATCGTACCCCGCATCTTCAAGGATACTGCTGCTGTCCGTACTCGCCTCCTTATCCCTGAATCCAAGATCTACATCCGCAAAGTTCAGATATCCTGCTACTGCAATAAGAATTGCCAGTGATGTAATGATGACCTGATTTTTTCCAATGACTTTTTTCACATTACTCTCCTCATTTCATTTTCATTATTCTAATTCTATGAGCATCTACCTGAAATAATGCCATGACCGCTTCCTGAATATTTTGGACCACTACAGGATCTCCTCCGCCCTCCGCAGAAATCAGAATGCCTGTCACCTGTATGGTTTCTGAATTATAGAAACTCTGTCGGTCTTTCTTCTCATCTGTCATAAGAATAACCTGTACCTTTCCCACTCCTTCTGTGTTTTCAAGAAGTGCTTCTAGCTTTTCCTCCAGAACACTCTTCTGCATATCTGCTGTCTGTCCTTCTGACAGATTTTTCTTTTGCTGCTTACTGGATACAGGCATCGCCGCCACCGCCAGAAGTACTCCGATGAGCAACAGGATTCCCCACTTTGCAGGATTCATTTCGGACAGTCTGGATACAAATTCTGTTTTCTTTAAGTCCCCACTCTTCCACCAGCGCATCTTTAAGCTCCTTTCTCTCCTTCTGAGAAATCTCTGTCTTCAATGTGAGCTTTACCTGTGTCTCCTCTCCTTCTATGTTTACTTTTATCTTATATATTTCTATGCCTCTTTTTTCCAGAGTTTCCCGGATTTTCTGTTCCAGTTCCAGTTCGCAGCCTTTTTCCAGATAAACTTTCTGAAGGTTCTGAAATTCCCGGAGTTCTTTCTCTTTATTTTCTTCTGAAAAATTATTTAAAAAACTCTCTGTCAGTTCCGGACCTTTTCCAAGAATGGAAAACATTGGGGTACTCATCATAAAAATCAGCAGCAGTCCCATAAAAAAACGCACATATTTCTCATATTGCCGGTCAGGTATCAGATTCAAAACTGCCGTAAAAAAAATATAAAATACTGCCAGATTTCGAATCCATAAATACAGTTCTTCTTTCATCTTTTTGTCTGCTCCTTCCGGCGATCAGCCTGTCAGTCTATCAGGCTACAGAAACTACAACGATCAGAAATGTCAGCATACATAGTATTTCTGCTGTCAGCAAAATCTTCAAAAGCATTGCACATCCCTCCCCCATTGTACTCAGCGCGCCCACAACTCTTTTGTCAGAAATCGGCTGTGCGATTGCAGCCAGAAAGCGATAAATCAGAGAAAGACTTCCATAATGAATTATCGGTCCTGCCCCAATCATCAAAAGAAGAATCACGATCACTGCTCCAAAACTGTTTCTCACCATCACCGCACTGGTCAGCACCAGTTCTGTCACAGCAGTCACTGCATTTCCAATACCCGGAATCGCACCTGCCGCCTTTCCCACAGCAGAACGTTTCATGGCATCCATTACCGGGCTTACCATATTCCGCACGATCTGCAACCCCACAACAGTTCCCAGAAGAGTTTTCAATCCCCAGTTCACAGCTACATCCAGAAGTTCTGCCATTTTTGTAAGCATCTCTTCTTTTGACAGATGATTGACCATTTTCAACAGTACACTCAGGTTTATAACAGGCAGAAAAAGATTTGCCAGAAGCCACTGAACCATCCAGACCATCAACAGAACTCCTTCATAAAACACTGTAGCCGTTGATGCTCCTGTTGATGCAGCCACTGTCATAAAATAGGCAGGAGACAACACTTTCATAAAATCTATCAGTCCCAAAAGCCAGTTTGTAAGCGTACTCCCCAGTTTAGAGAAGTTCTCCATAAGCATCATAAACAGAGCCAGATAGACGATATAAAAACTGATATTGCCGACTTGCCCGTTTCCGAAAACATCGGCAAACTCTGCCAGTACTGCTGCAATAAAAATCACAAGTAAAAGTTTCAGTATCAATCCTTTTTCATTCTCCATATCCGAAAAAAAGAGACTGTACAAAAAGTTCTGTACGGTCTCTTTTGAAACAGGTTCTTCCCCGTTTATTATATTCATCAGTGCTTCCCTGACAGAAAAGGAATGGTCGTCCATAATCTCATCCAGCATCTTCTGCACATCATCAATCTGTATCTCATCCAGCAGATCCTCCTGCAGGATCTGTATGGAAGGATCCTCCTGCTGTTCCGTCTGTGCGGCCGCATATACAGATACTGTATGATTCTGAAAAATTGTAAAATATGATACTCTTCCTGCCAGAAACATAAATATCAGTATACACCAGAATCCTTTCCGCAAATCTGTCTGTTCTTTGGAATATGCTCTCAGAACTGCATATCGTCGTCTCATTTTCGTCTCATATTTCATACTTTTCCCGGCACTTTGTCTCATATCATAAACTCCGAAATCGTATCCAGAATCGCCAGCAGTACCGGCATACTCAAAACCATCACTGAAAGTTTGCAGAACAGGTCAATCTGCGTCCCTATCGTCTGATATCCGGCATCTTTGCAGATTGCAGATGAAAACTGTCCAATATATGTAATCCCGATAATTTTAACCAGAACTGTAAGATAACTGCTGTCTATCGGAAAACTCTCTTTCAACCTGTTCATCGTCTCAAATAAATATGAAACCTTTCCTGCTGCAAGCCCAAGGATCAGAAAACCTGTCATCATAGTTACAAGTGCCGCAAACTCCGGTCTGGTTTCTTTCAGAATAAAACCCAGCATCATTCCGCAGATACCCATGATCGAAACTTTTACAATATCCATGCCCATCCAACCTCTCTGATCTGTTATCTGTCAAAAATCACAGCACAAACAACTGCTGGATACTTTCGAACAATTCATAAATATAGGGTACGATCCAGAACAGCACCATTAAAAGTCCCGCCAGACTTACCAGAAATGCCTGTTCATCCCTTCCACTGTGCTTCAGGATCTGGCAGAGAACAGAAACCAGAATCCCTACTGCAGCGATTTTAAAAATAAGGCTTACCTCCACAGTCTCTCCTTTCCGGCTTCTGCCTGAAGATTACAAATACGGGAATTGCAGAAACTGCCTGAATCAGGCAATTCATGATATCTATAAAAACAGTACAGCCACAAATATCCCTCCCAGTATCCCCATACTACGGTACAACTTCCTCTTTTCACAGAAATCTTTTTCAAATTCTCTGATTGCGTATTCTGTCTCTTTCTCCAGCCGGTCCAGTTGTTTCATCTGCATATCCAGACCAAGATAGCCAAGCTGATCTCCCAGTGAATAAAACCTGTTCCTATCTTCCTGTGAAAGGCAGCTCAGATCCAGACACCTTCCGGCACATTCTCTGAATATCGTGCTAAAAGAAGCACCTGTTTTTTTCTTCATTTCCTGTGCCGTAAGTATAAAAAATTCTCTGTACCTCCCTTCCAGTTTCCCGGAAGCACCCGTAAAGGCATCGTACAGAGATTTATTTCCATAACGTATTTCTCCTCGTAAGAGGCTGATCATCTGTAAAATCATTTCCAGCATCTTTTTGCGTCTGCCAAGTTCATTACTCATGGCGAAACCACAACCGATACCGGAAATTACAATCACACACAATCCTACTGTTCTAAGCATACTTTTCCATTTTCATCTAATACAGCTTTCAGACATCCCGCCTGATCATTTTTGTCCAGGATAATATAACGTTCAAATACTTTCTCACCCATAAGCTTATAAAAGAATGGCTGATCCAGAACATCCTCCAGACAGCTTCCATGTGCAGTCGCGATCAGCTTACATCCACAATGGATCACTGAGTCAACTGCCTTGAAATCCTCTTCACAGCCTAACTCGTCCACTGCCACCACATCCGGCGACATGGATCGTACCAGCATCTGCATACCTTCTGATTTCGGACAACAGTCCAGCACATCTGTACGCATTCCCAGGTCATTCTGAGGAATCCCCTGATAACAGCCGGCCAGCTCACTTCTCTCATCCACCACACCTATTGTCAGACCCTGGGTATTTGCCCATCCATTACTGAGCTGCCTGATAATATCTCTGAGCAGCGTAGTCTTTCCACACCTTGGCGGTGAAATGATCAATGTATTTGCAATCCATTTCTCTGTACGGATATAAGGCATCACCTTATCCGCACATCCCTGAATCTCATGTGCAAGGCGGACATTAATGCAGGAAATATATTTCATTCCCATGATTTTGCCCCGGTCCAGCACTACCTTTCCGGTCACACCTACTCTGTGACCGCCCTGAACACTGATAAATCCCTGTCTGATCTCATCTTCATAAGCATACAGGGAATATCCTGTGACATATTCCAGTGTTTCTTTCAGGTCTTCCGTTGTCACCAGATACTGTTCCTGACCTGGTTTTCGCAGAAAACATTCTCCTCCGTCATAGGTTAAAAACAGCGGACGCCCTACACGGAGACGTATCTCATACAATTTATCATAATCCAGCTTCGCATCCATTAAAAGATTCCGGATATTTCCGGCAAACAGGTTTTCAATCTGCTGCGCTTCTATGTGTCTCACCTCTTTACACTTAATATATGTGGACAAACCGATTTTAGTACTCTTCCTGATAAGACTCTTCCATTTTTGTAAGATTCAGTTTCAGCACCCGGTCCACCACATTTCCGGCGTACCCTCTGTACGCATAGGCTCCCGATTCAAAAAGCACGTAAAGCTCATCTCCGTCTGCTACGATTTGCTCGATCATCTCAGGCATCCTGTATGATCTTGCGGAATTTTCATTTACATACAGGCGTTTATCTGACTGTTCATAAAAAACAATCCTTGACGGAAGTATCCCAAATGAATGAGAAAGCAACAACTTATCATTATAAAAAGTCATTCCCTGTGCCTGCTCAGATATTGTAGAATAATCCAGCGGAACTGCCATTTCAAATATCATGCCAAGTTCCTCGTCAAAAGTATTTACCAGATTTCCCTGATAATCCACCGCATATCTCGCAATCGTACTCTCTGTATATTTATTAAAACATCCCACATACAGACATCCCTGATAAAAGGTCATAAACGAATCCCTCACGATTCCGTAAAGACTGCAGGTCTGGTTTACCTGCACAGGCATATGATTATCTGCATAATTGTAATCCCGTAGTACATCCATCTTAATGCTGATCGCCTGAGCGATCCCATTGGTGTTTGAAGAATACCATAGCATATCATGTTCGGAATCATAAGCAAGTCCGCCAACGTGAGGCAGACCAGGCAGGACTACCTCTTTGATAAATCTGTGGGTTTCTTTGTTGATCACATAAATGACAGAGTTATGCTTTTCCGTATGACAATAGGCACTTACAAGTACATACTCATCGGTCACCGCAAGTCCCTGAGGTGTCATAGATGTACATACTGCCTGTTTTGTACCCTGTGCATTCAGAAATGTTCTTGTATATCTCAGTCCCGGAATAATATAAGTTCCGTACTCTTTTTCTTTCTTTCTGCCTTCAAAAGCAAAAGCATTTAGTTCCTCCTGCTGTGACAGCATCTGAATCTGTCCACGCAGAGAATATACTGCCGCATCCTGGTTGGTTACCAGATATTTTGCAGGAGGTTCCGTCTTGCCTCTGTATACAAAAGCATATCCCCAGAAAGCCAGCCCAAGTGCCAGTACCACCACCAGAACTTTCACTGCCAGTCTTCGGATTTCTTTCTTTGTTTGTCTGTTCATGTCTTACTCAAGTATGATGTCTTCATATTTCCATCTGATTTCCATGGGATTCATTGCCCATACGGCTCCACTGTAGCCTTCTTCCATATCAAGCAGCATACAACTGCCTTCATCCATGGATATGGTTCTCATATCTCTGGAAAGACCTTCACCGGTCCATTTGATATAAGCTTCTCTCAATACCCACTGTTCAAAAAATTTCTCTTCCGCATTCACATCTGAAAGAATTTCGTCATACTGTTCCCGGGGCACCATGCGTCTGAGCATTCTTTCGTAATTAACTCTGCAATGAACCTGCACATCAATCCCTACCTCCTGATCAGCCAGAATACATACCACATATTTTCCGGAATGACTGATATTATAATGAAGGGAAGGACGATAGGAAAGGAATGGCTTTCCATGTTCTCCCTCTGCTCGGGGTTCATTGTACAGATTGATTCCATATTCTTTTTTCAGTGCGGTTTCCAGAAGTTTCTCTGCGATCATATGCTCCATATGTGCGCCTTCATATTCTTCCTGTATTGTTGTACAGTAAATAATTCCTTTATTCATAGGCCTGTCTCCTCAAGGAACCGGGAAGGCTCCCGTTCCTTCTCATACTGGCGTTTCACATAGGCAAGCACCAGCTTCTTTTTCGCTCTGGTCATTCCTACATAAAACAATCTTCGTTCTTCTTCCACTGCTTCTGCCAGAACTGCCTTACGGTATGGGATACTTCCTTCGTTAACATTCAGGATATAGACAATATCATATTCCAGACCTTTCACTGCATGGAGTGTGGATATTGTCACTCCTTCTTTTTTATCCTGCTGTTTCTTTGCCTGCTCATTCAGACGTTTCGTGTATTCCACTATGTATGCCTGCCACTGCGCAAGAGATCTCATCCCCTTCGCACTCTCATGGATCCGGTCCAGAGTCTCAAGCAGTTCCTCTGGTTTTATTTTACGATACTGTGCATATTCACGCAAGTATTCTTCGAATCCCATTCCTTTTCTGATGAAATTAATAGCAGCAAAGGGAGAAAGTGTACCAAGTATCTTCAGATGCGTCTCCAGTGTGGTAATTCTGTCACACATCCAGTCTTTATCTTTATAATGTTCCCGCAGCTGAACAAAATTAATCTGTGAATTCTTCAATGCCTCCCGGGAGACATAACGGTTAGGCCTGTTCATTATCTCCAGAAAATTTTTCCGGCTCCTGTCTCCGGCAGCCATCTCAAGATATGCCAGAATACTCCGGCATATCCAGTGCCGGAAAAGATTAGGAAGCTGTTCTTTCATAGTAAAAGGAACCTGATACTCCATCAGCGCATTGATCAGTCCCTCCGCCTCCTGATTAGTCCGAAGCAGGATCGCCGTATTTTCAATCTGCTCTCCACGTTCCAGTCTTTTCTTCAGAGCTGCCACTACACACATATATTCTTCTCTTGGATTGTCAAATTCTTTGCATGTTACCGGCATCCCTTCTTCATTGGGAGTGGACAGCTGTTTCTTAAAACGTCTGGTATTGCAGCTGATCACTTCCATGGCTGTATGCAGGATATTTTTACTGCAACGGTAATTAATATTCAGAAGGACACTCTCCGCCTTCGGATAATCCTTTGTAAAATTTAACATAATATCCGGTCTTGCACCGCGAAAATGATAGATGGATTGATCATCATCTCCCACAATAAACAGATTATCAGCAGGAGCCGCCAGCATTCTGAGAATCTTATATTGTAAACTGTTGATATCCTGAAACTCATCCACCAGAATATAGGTAAATTTTCTTCTCCAGGCATTTAGGATATCTTCTCTCTGGGAAAAAAGCTCATAACAACACAGGATCATATCATCAAAATCCAGCTTTCGCTTTGCTTTCAATGCCTGCTTATATCCCTGAAAAATATCTCTGAATATCCCATCCGAACAACAGGATGCATAATAATGCTCCGGTGAAATACAATTCCCCTTTACAACACTGATCTCTTTGGCTATTTCTTCAAGAAAATCCCCTTCCTGAGCCATTTCCTGTCCATATTTTTCGGTCATTTCTCTGAGAATGCCATACTTTTCTTCTTCTGAAAGAATATTAGCTGCACTGAGATGATAGGCTGCTTTGAGAATCCCATAAAAAATTCCGTGGAATGTTCCAAAAGTAACTTCACTTCTGTCCTGTCCCACGAATTTTAAAAATCGTTCTTTCATCTCTGTTGCCGCTGCTCTGGAAAAAGTTACAACCAAAATAGAAGAAGCCGGTATCTTCCCCTCATTGATCATGTATGCAGTTCTCTCCACAATAACGGAAGTTTTCCCCGAGCCGGGGCCTGCCAGGACCATCATAGGTCCTGACAGGTGAGTGATTGCCCGAAGTTGAGATGGATTTCTCTTCATATTTATTTACTTAATTTCTCAATAGCTGCCTTTACTCGTTTGATTGTCTCGTCTTTACCAATGATCTCCATGATCTCAGTAGCACCGGCCGGTGTCATCTGCTTGCCGGAAACAGCAGTACGCAGAGGCCACATTACATATCCGTTCTTATAACCATGCTCTTTTACAAATGCACTTAATGTTTCAAATAACGGATCATTTGTATAATCTTCCTGTTCTTCCAGAACCGGAAGTACTTCTTTTAATACTGCAAGAGAAGTCTCTTCATTTGTTTTCATTTTTTTATGACAGTACATAGCGGAATCATATTCCGGTACTTTCTCAAAGAAGTCAATCAGAGCCGGGATGTCAGGGAATGTTTCGATTCTGGTCTGTACCATTCCTGCAATCTTCTTGAAGTTGTAATCTTTCTTCAGAACTTCTTTCATATATGGAAGTGCTCTCTCATAGAATTTATCCGCATCCATTTTCTTGATATACTCACCGTTCATCCAACGAAGTTTCGCAATATCAAATACTGCCGGAGATTTGTTGATATGATGATAATCAAATGCCTGTACCAGTTCATCCAGTGTAAAGATCTCTCTGTTGTCAGCAGGACTCCATCCAAGAAGTGCCACATAGTTGATGATTGCTTCTGAAACAAATCCCTGATCAAGCAGGTCTTCATAGGAAGAATGTCCACAACGCTTGGAAAGCTTCTGGTGTGTCTCATCTGTGATCAGCGGACAATGTACATAAACCGGGATATCCCATCCGAAAGCTTCGTAGATACGGTTGTATTTCGGAGCTGAGGAAAGATACTCGTTACCTCTTACTACGTGTGTGATCTCCATTAAATGGTCATCGATTACGTTTGCAAAGTTATAAGTTGGATATCCGTCAGATTTAATCAGGATCAGATCTTCCAGTTCCTCATTGTTTACTGTGATATCTCCATAGATTACATCATGGAATGTTGTAGTTCCCTCTGTTGGCATATTGAAACGGATTACGTGTGGTTCTCCTGCATCAAGACGACGCTGTACTTCTTCTTTGGAAAGTTTAAGGCAGCGTTTGTCATAAATGGAAATCTCTTTTCCTGCCACAACACGTTTCATACCTTCCAGTTCTTCCTTCTTACAGAAACAGTAGTATGCATCACCCTGTTCTACTAACTGCTGTGCATATTTCAGATAGATTCCCTGTGCCTGACGCTCACTCTGAACATACGGTCCAAAGCCTTTGTCCTTGTCCGGGCCTTCGTCATGGAAAAGTCCTGTTTTTGCAAGTGTACGGTAGATGATATCTACAGCACCTTCTACGTAACGTTCCTGGTCTGTATCTTCAATACGGAGGATGAAATCTCCGCCTTCATGTTTTGTAATAAGGTATGCATATAATGCTGTTCTTAAATTTCCAACATGCATTCTGCCTGTAGGGCTTGGTGCAAATCTTGTTCTGATCTTGGTCATAACTTTTTTCACTCCTGAATTTTTAATATATTCAAAATCTGTAAAAAAAGACCCTGCTTAAAAGCAGCGCCTTTCTACTTTCGGGTTTATTATACGTCAGAGGCTTTCTTATTTCAAGTCGGGATATTGGAAATTTTAAAGTTTTTCGGAAAGGGACGCATGACAACTTGCAAAAAAACAGCGCAGAAAAATATTTTATTTGGTGTGCATTTGCAGGGGTCTTAGATATTCTTAGTTCTCAGAAATCTGCGTTATGAGCCGGCTGCATCACTGTCTGAGCGAAGTTTGCAACGGAGCGAGTTTGACAAGACGGCTCATGCCTTTAGCAGATTTCTGAGAGCTTAGAATATCTTAGACCCCGAAACCGCACTCCAAATAAAATATTTTTCTGCGCGTCCCTTTTGCCATTCACACGCTACATCTTACGAAACCTCTCATACCGTTCCTGTGCAATCTGCAGTCCACTTTTACCACTCTGTTTCTCCAGAAACTGCTTCATTCTGATCTTCATATACTCTGCAATTTCCTGCAAATTCTCCTCACTTGCAGGATATTCCTCCGGTATGATCCGTTCAATGATTCCAAGCTCTTTCAGATGAGCCGCTGTTACTTTCATGACCTCCGCAGCTTCCGGTGCCTTCCTGCTGTCTTTCCAGAGAATGGATGCAAAACCTTCCGGTGAAAGGATGGTATAGGTTGCGTTTTCCATCATCCAGACTTCATTGCCAACTGCCAGTGCAAGTGCACCGCCACTTCCGCCTTCACCAATTACAACAGAAAGAACCGGCACCTTCAGATCGGACATCTCCAGGAGATTCCTTGCAATGGCTTCGCCCTGTCCCCGTTCTTCTGCTTCCAGTCCACAGAATGCCCCCGGGGTGTCTACAAATGCAATGACTGCACGTCCGAATTTCTCTGCCTGTTTCATCAGTCGAAGAGCTTTTTTGTACCCTTCCGGTGATGGCATTCCGAAGTTACATTTGATGTTTTCTTTTGTAGTATGCCCTTTACGGATTCCGATTACTGTAACGGGCTGTCCGTCCAGTGTAGCAATGCCGCCGATGATGGCATTGTCGTCTCTGACACCTCTGTCACCATGAAATTCCATGAAATCATCAAAAATGGCATCAATATATTCCGCTGCTGACGGGCGGTCGCTGCTTCTGGCAATCTGGACTCTGTCCCAGGCTGTAAGATTTTTTTGTTTCTTCTGCTTTTTCTTTTTACCAAAAGTATCAAATGCCCTTGCTGCTGTTTCCTGAGGAAATTCTCCGTAACATTTTCTGGTATCATGCAGTTTCAGGATCAGCGAAAGAACATCCCGCATAGAGCCTCGTTCAACAATTCCGTCGAGAAATCCATGTTCCAGAAGAAATTCCGGTCTCTGGAAGCCCTCCGGCAGTTTCTGACCTATGGTCTGTTCAATGACTCTCGGACCGGCAAATCCGATCAGTGAGCCTGGTTCTGCAAGGATAATATCTCCAAGCATGGCAAAGCTTGCTGTAACGCCACCGGTAGTCGGGTCTGTCAGCACAGATGTGTAGAGAATCCCTGCCTGGGAGTGACGTTTAATGGCTGCGGAGGTTTTTGCCATCTGCATCAGTGATACGATTCCTTCCTGCATTCTGGCACCGCCGGAGCAACAGAACAGAATGACCGGAAGTCCCTGTTTTGTTGCTTCTTCAAATGAGCGGGTGATCTTTTCTCCCACCACATATCCCATGGAAGCCATGAGAAATCTGGTATCCATGGCTCCGATCACTGTACGGATTCCTCCGATGGTGGCTTCTCCGATGAGAATTGCCTCATCAAGGTGTGTTTTTTCTTTCAGATTCTCGATTTTCTGCGGATAGTCCGGATAGTCCAGGGGATTGCTGTTGTCAATTCCTGTGAACCACTCTTTAAAACTTCCTTTATCTGCGATCATTTTGATGCGGCGTTTTGCGCTGATTCTGAAATATCCTCCGCATTTCGGGCACACATAGGCGTTGGATATTACGTCTTCTCTGTAAACCATTTCTCCGCACTTGGGACATTTAATCCATAAACCCTCAGGTACGGAAACAGATGCGGCCTGTTTATGCCGGTCTTCTGAAACTGTTTTCTTAAAAAATCTCTTTAAGTCTGCCATTAAAATCCTGCTCCTTCATGTAACCCAATTTGATGTTGCTTTCAGACAACAAAATGACGTTAATAACTATTAATCAAACTAATTCTATCAAAATAATTTTATCGATTCGCTTATCAATTACCTTTTAATAAATATGTGATTTCTACTGAACTATAAAATATATTTGCACCAGATCTCCTTTTACAGGTCCGGATAATGCTGTGGAATGAAATCAGTTGTAATGTTTCCCTCCTGAAAATCCGGCTGATTGAGAAGCTCATATAAGAAATCTACGTTGGTCTTTACTCCTTCAATCGCAACTTCTCCAAGTGCACTGATCATCTTTCGAATGGCACTGCGGCGGTCTCTGTCATAGACAATGATCTTGGCAATCATGGAATCATAGTAAGGCGGGATTGCGTAGTCATTATAAACTGCTGTATCCACGCGGATTCCGTTTCCACCGGGAAGATGTAAGTCCGTGATCTTACCCGGGCATGGCATGAAATGTCTCTCAGGATCCTCGGCATTGATTCTGCATTCCATGGCGTGACCGCGGATTTCTATGTCTTTCTGCTGAACGCTTAACGGTTCACCTGCTGCAATGCAGATCTGCTCTTTGATCAAGTCTACACCAGACACAAATTCTGTTACCGGATGTTCTACCTGGATTCTGGTGTTCATTTCCATGAAATAAAATTCTCCGGACTGATCCAGAAGAAATTCTATAGTTCCTGCACTTTCATAACCTGCTGCCTTTGCTGCCCGTACTGCTGTCTCACCCATTTTCTTTCTCAGATCATCAGAGATTGCGATACATGGAGACTCTTCGATCATTTTCTGGTGACGTCTCTGAACAGAGCAGTCTCGTTCTCCCAGATGAACTACATTTCCGTATTTATCCGCAAGAATCTGCACTTCAACATGTCTGGGATTCTCCACAAATCGTTCCAGATACATGGTATTATCGGAGAAGGAATGGACCGACTCCTGCTGTGCTGTCTCAAACAATTTGGCAAATTCCTGTTCATTTCCGGCTACACGCATTCCTTTTCCACCGCCGCCTGCTGATGCTTTGATCATGACCGGAAAACCGATTTCCTTTACAGCTTCCAAAGCCTGCTCTACTGTGTAGACCGGCTCCTTTGTGCCGGGCACTACCGGAACTTTAGCTTTCCGCATGGTGTTTTTCGCCTCAGATTTATTTCCCATTCTGGAAATTACTTCTGCGGAAGGACCAATAAATGCCACATTGCATTTCTCACACATTTCTACAAAACGGCTGTTCTCTGAGAGAAATCCGAATCCCGGGTGGATTGCTTCTGCTTTTGTTGCAATGGTAGCACTTAAGATTCGTTCCATGTTCAGATAGCTATCTGATGACTGCGCCTTTCCGATACATACTGCTTCATCTGCAAGCTGGGTATGCAAGGCATCTCTGTCTGCTTCTGAGTATACGGCTACTGTACGGATTCCCATCTCACGACATGCCCGGATGATCCTCACTGCAATCTCACCACGATTGGCGATCAAAATTTTATCAAACATCTGTTATGCTCCTACTGCAAAAGTCAGCTCTGCGATCACTGCTACCTTACCGTCCTGGTTTGTTGCCTTTGCTTTTCCCACTCCCATGGGACCTTTTTCCTTAATGATCTCTACTTCAAGAGTAAGGGTATCTCCGGGAACTACCTTGTTCTTGAATTTTGCATTGTTGATTGATGCAAAATATGCAATCTTTCCTTTATTTTCCGGTTTACTCAGAATTGCAACTGCGCCTGTCTGCGCAAGCGCCTCAACGATCAGAACCCCCGGCATAACCGGTTCCTGTGGGAAATGTCCTGCAAAATGCGGTTCATTATAGGTAACACATTTCTTTCCTGTTGCCTTCACACCCGGCACCAGTTCTTCAATAGTATCAATCAGGAGGAACGGGTGTCTGTGGGGAATGATCTCCATGATTTCTTTTGTTGTAAGTTTCATGATTTTTTACCTCCTTCTTTTATTCTATCACAAACATCGGCTGACCGAACTCTACCATCTGCTCGTTTTCTACAAGGATTTCTTTTACTGTACCATCAAATTCTGATTCAATCTCATTCATCAGCTTCATTGCTTCCACAATGCCAAGGACCTGACCTTTGCTTACTTTATCTCCTACTTTTACAAAGGGGGGATTTTCCGGAGAAGATGCTGCATAATAGGTACCTACAAGAGGAGATTTTACCACACTTCCTGTCTGTACTTCATCGTTAACAGCATTGACGGATTCTACATGTACAGCCTGCTGCACTACCGGCTGATACTGCTGAGCATCTGCCGGATTAGTATTGACTGCCATCTGCTGTACAATTGTTTTCTCTTTTGACATGGAAATATTTAAGGTATCGTCCTGCAGGTTAAATTCTGTGAGATCTGAATCGCTGACTGCGTGGATCAGTTCTAATATATTTGCCAGTTCCATTTATTTCCTCCTGCTGAAATAGCTATATTATAAGATCACTGTCGTATTTTGTTTTCAAAATCACCATACCGTTTATTATATGCGTGATCAGTCTTCGTACTTTTTAATAAGTAAAGATGCGTTATGTCCGCCAAAGCCAAGAGAATTGGTAAGTGCATATTTGATATCCATCTTTACATTACCGTTTCCTACATAATCCAGGTCACACTGTTCATCCGGCACCTTATAACCAACAGTCTGATGGATCAGGCCTTCCTGAAGTTCTTTTACACAGGTGATCACTTCCACTGCACCGGCAGCTCCCAGAAGATGTCCTGTAATAGATTTTGTAGAATTTATTTTCATTTCTTTTGCGTGTTCACCAAATGTTTTCTTAATGGCAATTGTTTCAAATAAGTCATTATGATGTGTGCTTGTGCCATGTGCGTTTACATACCATACATCATCTGTAGAAATTCCTGCTTCTTTCACAGCCCATTCCATAGCTTTGGCAGCACCGGAACCGTCCTCTGCAGGGGATGTAATGTGATAAGCATCTCCTGTTGCACCATATCCGACAACCTCGCCAAGGATTTTTGCTCCACGTGCTTTGGCATGCTCCAGTTCTTCCAGAACTACTACGCCGGCACCCTCACCCATTACAAAACCGCTTCTTTCTTTGTCAAAGGGGATAGAACATCTCTCAGGATCTGTGGATGAGGTCAATGCTGTCAGTGCTGCGAAACCGCCAAAGCCTGTTGGTGTGATTGCTGCTTCCGTTCCACCTGCAACCATAACATCTGCATCAGAACACTGAATAGTACGGTATGCTTCTCCAATGCTGTGAGTTCCTGTTGCACAGGCAGTTACAACATTAATGTTCTTTCCGCGGAGTCCAAACTGAATGGAAACATTTCCGGATGCCATATTGGAAATCAGAAGAGGAATCATCAGAGGATTCAGTCTTCCAGGTCCCTTTGTGTTGAGGATTTCGCAGGATTTCTCTACCACCTGCATACTTCCGATACCGCTTCCCACACTGCATCCCACACGAAATGGATCTTCTTTTGTCATATCGAGTCCGGACTGCTCAATAGCTTCTTTTGCTGCTGCTACCGCATACTGGCTGAAAAGCTCCATACGTTTTGCAGATTTGAAATCCATATAATCCTTTGGATTAAAATTGTTGATTTCCGCAGCCATATGCGCTCTGTAATTTGTGGAATCAAAACGTGTTACTTCTGCAAAGTTTGTTTTTCCTTCTTTTACACTGTTCCAGAATTCTTCTACACTAAGGCCTACCGGAGTGATTGCTCCCATACCTGTAATTACAACTCTTCTCATTTTGTTCTCCTTATTTATACGTTCATACCGCCATCTACGCTGATGACCTGTCCTGTAATATAGTCTGCTTTGTCTGATGCCAGAAATACCGCTGTATTTGCAATATCCTCCGGTTTTCCGAAACGTCCCAGGATAATCTGCTTACATGCATTTTCCCTGATTTCTTCTGAGAGCACTCCTGTCATCTCTGTTTCTACAAATCCAGGTGCAATGGCATTTACCGTAATTCCCCGGCTGCCCAGCTCTCTTGCCATTGTTTTTGTCAGACCGATCACACCTGCTTTGGATGCAGCATAATTTGCCTGGCCCACATTTCCGAGGATTCCGGAAACAGAAGAAATATTGATGATCTTTCCACTTCTCTGTTTCAGCATCTGACGGGCACTGTGACGGATTGTATTGAATGTACCTTTCAGGTTTACATTAAGTACAGAATCGAAATCCTCTTCTTTCATTTTCATGATCAGACCATCTTTGGTAATTCCTGCATTATTAACCAGTATATCAAGGTGTCCGTATTCTTTAACTATATCTTTGATCATTGCTTCACAGGCTGCGAAATCACTGACATTACATTTATATATGGAAGCTTTTCCACCATTTTCTTCGATGGTCTGTTTTACTTCCTTCGCTCTCTCTTCAGAACCATTGTAGTTGATGATTACCTCTGCGCCTTCCTCTGCAAAAGCAATGGCAATGGCACGTCCGATTCCACGCCCTGCACCTGTAACCAGGGCAATTTTATTTTCCAGCATTTTACAGACACTCCTTTCTCACTTCATCCAGATCTTCTGTTTTCTCAACATGTAATGCTTTTACATTTCTGTTGATCTTTTTGAGAAATCCTGTCAGAGTTTTTCCCGGTCCAATCTCAATAAAAGTATCTACACCATCATCAATCATCTGTTCTACACACTGCTGCCAGCGCACAGAGGATGAAACCTGGCTGACAAGCAATTCCTTTACCTGCTCCGGTCCTGTCACATACTGTGCAGTTACATTTGTTACATAAGGTACTGTAAATGGCTGGATTTCTACATTTTCAAGTTCCTGCCCCAGTTTCTCCCCTGCACCTTTGAGAAGTTCACAGTGAAATGGGCCACTAACTTTAAGAGGAATCACACGTCTGGCACCTGCTGACTTTAATGCTTCCCCGGCTGCTGCAACTGCTGTCTCCTCGCCTGTGATCACAATCTGTCCCGGACAGTTATAATTCGCAATGGATACAATTCCCTGTGTCTCATTGCAGATTTTTTCAATCAGCTCTGCATCTGTTCCAAGAACAGCGGACATTGCACCACCTGTAGGATATGCCTCCTGCATAAAAATTCCTCTTTTTCGCACTACAGTAAATGCATCCTCTTCCTTCATAACACCGGAGGCCACCAGTGCTCCGTATTCTCCAAGGCTCAGCCCAGCATTTACCTGAGACCTGATTCCGGCTTCCTCTACAGCTCTTAAGATTGCGATTTCTGCTGTCAGCATGGCAATCTGTGTATATTCTGTAATATTTAATCTGTCATTTTCTTCAAAGCATAAAGCTTTCACATCAAGTCCGGATGCTTTTGATGCGCTTTCAAATACTTCGCGGCTTACAGCATATTTTTCATAAAAATCTTTCGCCATTCCTGTATACTGTGCACCCTGTCCCGGAAATACAAATGCAATTTTAGACATATCATTTTCCTTTCCTTTATTTTTATGTTTATATCAGATGATAACAATTTGTTTCTGGCTACAAATTATTTTAGTTTAAAATATTTTGATATTCAAATTATAATATCAAAAAATTCTCCCCGAAGCCATCTCTGACTCCAAGGAGTTATTTGTCATTTCTATATGATTAAGCCTCTACGCCTTTATTTTTCAGATAATCCATAACAGCTCCAACTGTTGTTAAATCTGTAAGATCTTCAGCCGGGATTTCGATGTTATATTCATCTTCCAGAGCCATAACCAGTTCAAACAGGTCAAGGGAATCTGCTCCAAGGTCATCCTTGAAAGAAGTTTCAGCAGTAATTCCTGCTGCGTCACAATTTAACTGTTCTGCAATCATTTCACTCATTTTTTCTAACATAATTTTCTTTTCTCCTTTAATCCAAGTTCCGGAAGCGTTCTCTGTTTTCCTGTCCGGTTATCACTTGTTTTTTATTATTTCTGTTAAGCAGGTTGTCTTTTTTGCTTTTTCTTATTTTCAACCTTATCATCCGTCAGACCAGTAAAGAAGTCTCATTGTTTCAGATTTGGTTTTATCGGGATTGATTACTTTGATGTTCAAAGTATATATTCTTCTATTCTGTTTGTCAAGCACTATTTTATTACATTTTTTATTCCTCAAACTTAATCTGTCTTGCCACACTCAGCGCAAGCCCCATCTCTGCCATAAGGAATACGATTGATGTACCTCCATAACTGATAAACGGCAAGGTTACACCTGTATTGGGCATAAGATTTACAACAACCGCAATATTAAGAATAACCTGCAATGCTATATGAATGAAGATTCCACTGACCATCAGTGATCCAAACATATCCGGAGCATTTTGTGCAATAACAAACAGCCTGTATAACAGATATGCATAAAGCATCACCACAATAAGTCCGCCAAAAATCCCCAGTTCTTCACAGATAATCGAAAAGATCATATCATTCTGCGCCTCTGGTACACTTCCCAGCTTCTGAATACTGTTTCCAAGACCTCTGCCAAAAAGTCCTCCTGAGCCGATGGCATATAATGCCTGTATGGTCTGATATCCCCAGCTGTCCGCATATTCTTCCGGATGAAGCCACACCATGATTCGTCTCAGTCGGAAGCTTCCACTTCCGTCAACACTTGCAGTCGCATTCAGAAAAACAATCCCCATTATTATTAACGCAATTCCAACACCTGCAAGAATAACAAAAATCTTAAGATCCGGATGAGCTACAAAAATCAATCCTGCAGTAATGCAGAAAATAATGATCGCTGTACTCAGATTGTCCGTAAATACATACGCAGCCAATGCAAGGCCGCCTCCCATAAGAGCCAGAACCATACACCCCTTCAGAGTACGGACTTTCTTTCCCATATGCACGATCATATACGGAAGACAGACAATAACCGCTATTTTGGCAAGCTCTGCCGGCTGAAACTGAACCGGTCCAAGATTCAGCCACCGCTGGGCACCATGGGAAGACTGTCCAAGTGGTGTTTTAACCAATGCCATCAACACCAGTGCTGCCACATACAAGGCTGTAGCAAAACGATTCAATATCCGATAATTAATTTTTGAAATAATCAGTGCCATAATGATACATGCAATACTGATGATTGTCTGTTTTTTAAAGAAATACATATCGCTCCCATAATTTATCTGAGCTGTATAGGAGCTTGTGCTGTACAACATGATAAGACCAAAACAAGTCAGCAGTACAATGACTGCTACCAGACTGTAATCATAATAATCTGCTTTTGCCCTTCGGCGTGTCCTGCTTTGGGAAGATGCTGTGGGATGCGACTGTTTTCGTGATCTTGTATTTTCCATTTAATCACCTGATGCTTTCCTGTTTTCTAAAATTCCCATCTGACCCTCCTATTATAGCAGAAAGTTTTTTCATAAGCAATGGGGCAGTTGCCTGATTGCATCTGCCCCATAATTGCTGAATAGTTACCGTTATTTCTCATCATCGTTGATTTCAATTGGATCTGATTCAAAGATAAACTTAACATTTCCATCCATATCACCGGATTTATCTGTAAATGTTGTATAAGTTACATCATCTGACTGAAGTGCTTCAAGCCTGTCAAGAATGTCCTGAAGATCTCCGTTTACTGTATCATCCAGTTTTTTGATTCCCTCTTTATAAAATTTCTCCTGTCCTTTGTTCAGTTCTTTTGCTCCGTCATTCAGATCACTGATGCCATCTTTAAGCTGGTCACTGCCGTCTGAAAGCTTATCTGCTCCATCCATTAATGTCTGTGTTCCGGAAACCAGACTTCCGGTTCCGGATGCCAGAGTCTGTGCTCCTGTTGCAAGTGTCTGTGTTCCGGATGCCAGTTTGGATGCCCCGCTGTTTAATGTAGAACTGTTTGAAGAAAGCTGACTGGCTCCGCTGTACAGTGCTCCGCTGTTGGATGCAAGGGTTTCCACACCACTTGTGATCTGACCTGTTGCAGAACTAATCTGTGACATACCGCTGGTCAGGCTCTTTCTTGCACTCTTAAGAGTTTTGGCTCCCTTTAACAGTGTCTGTGCATTGGAGTTATTCTCGCCCTGAAGCTGTGCAATTCCATCTGTCAGTGTCTTTCCGGAATCAAGCAGTGTATCCGCACCGGAAATCATCTGTTCTGTACTTGCCTTGGCAAGGCTTTCATATCCGCTCTGGAGAGATTTATTTGCTGTTGTCAACTGATCAGATCCTGCTTTCAGCTGACTGATTCCCTGTAACATTTCCGGAAGCTGCTGGCCAAGTCCGTCAAACAATGCGCTCATCTGACTTACGGCTGTGGCAATCTGGGTTCCTGACTGAGCAAGCTGGGTTCCGCTGGCTTTTAAAGTACCGTCATTTGAAGTAAGCTCTTTCGCTCCTGCATTTAACTGTGATACAGTTTCCTGTACTGTCTGCATTCCCTGGCTTAATGCCTGTAACTGCTGTTTCATCTGTTCAACACTGCTGTTCACTGCCTCTTCCTGTGCATCCGCTGTTGCTTTTGCGCTGGATGCAGATGCTCTCAGACTGTCTGCTGCCGCCTGCAATGCGGATGTGTCAGGTGCCGAAGTGGTAATAGTAGATGTATCAATGCCGGATGCACTGCCCTCAGCAGCCTGGATTGAACCTAATGCCCCACTGATTGCAGCCTGTACGGCAGCTGCTGTTTCTTCATCCATATTGCTGGTATCAATACTGTACAGAGCAGATTCGGCTGCTTCCAGCTGACTGCTGACTGCTGCAACTCCTGCCTCTACAGAAGACGCATCTACGGAAGCCCCGGAAGAATCACTGATCCAGGATTCAATTGCATCTGCCTGACTGTTCATTGTCTCTGCACTTTCACTTAACTGGCCGGACATTGCGCCTGCGCTTTCTTCTACTTCAGAGGCTGTAGCAGTTCCCATATTTTCAAGTGCACTCTGAAGTTGACCCAGTCCTGTTGCAAGCTGTTCTACACTCTCAATATACTGATTTACTGCAGAAGTATAATCAGAAACGCCGGTTGTATAAGCTGTCATATTTTTACTGAAATCAGCGATCTGATCTGCATCAATCTTAGAAGAAAGAGCCGTCATTTTATCTACAGCAGTCTGAATTCCGGTTACGGCAGTATCAATTCCAGGAACAATCTGACCGATTCCATCTACCAGACTCTTAATACCACCTGCATACTGACTCACACCACCTGCAAGCTGATTGACACCTGCAATATATTGTTTCATGCCATCTGTCAGAGTGGTGGTTCCGTTTACATAGCTCTGTACTCCGCCTGCAAGCTGATTACCTCCTGCAACATATGCATTTACACCCTCGGAAAGAGTTTTCATTCCAGCTTCATATTCATCCATTTTGCTGTTCAGTGTGTTTACCCCGGAAGTATATTGCATGATTCCCGCAGAAAGCGTATCTGCTCCTGATGTATAAGAAGAAACACCACTGTTTAAGCTCTGTGCTCCGGTATTCAGAGTCTGTGCTCCGCTGTTTAATTCCTTTGCTCCGTCATCCAGCTTCTTTGCTCCGCTGTTCAGATCACTGACACCACTTTTCAGAGTTCCGATTCCATCGTAGAATTCTTTATATTTATCATTCAGTTTGTTAGTTCCATCATAAAGGTCTTTGGTTCCGTCTACCAGTTTTACTGCCGCATCGGTCAGATCTTTCATGGAATCTTTCAAATCATCCAGTCCATCCACATCATCCAGATTAATATCCTTTAAAATATCTGTCAGTGCTACAGTAAATGAAGAACTCATCTCACAGTCTGTTACATCCGCCTCTACGGTAAAGCCTTCCGGAATATCCACTTTGTCCGCAATATCAGAAGACATATTCAGACTTTCCTTCATTCCCGGCATACCGAATCCTACAACAACATTTCTGCTTCCGTCTGAAATAACTTTACCATTATCCACTGTTATGTTGGAGAAATTATCTGTGGAAAGGATCATTCCTGTTACCATTACAAACGGGGAATAGATATCTGATGTTTTTCCATTCACTGTTTTTGTTGTTTTGGAAGTATTTGTGTAAGTCACTTCCATTTTGAGATGTCCGGTCTTTCCTGCCAGTGCTTCCGGAGACACTTCTGTTCCATCCAGATAATATTTAATTCCCACAGAAACAGGAATATCTTTTTGGGTTTTTCCCTGATAATAAATATCCTTTCCATCAGTACTCCAGGTCAGATCATCTCCATTCTGAGTAAATGTTTCATCACCTTTTACGTTTTTGATATCCTGAAGGTCAGAAGCATCTTTTACCTCAGAATTGGAACTGTCCCCGGAATTCTTCAGCCAGTCAGATACTGTAACATCTGTTACTTCTCCTTCGGCAGTTGTGTTTACATAAACGGTTTCTTCTTTCTGCACTTCATTATCACCTGCTGAAGCAGCCGCCATTACGGTACCTGCTCCGAGAACTACAGCCATTCCTGCTGCAAGCGTCGCTGCAGCTGCTTTCTTTCTGTTTCTGTTCATAATAACCTACTCCTTTATTCTATCTCTTCACAATAAGCTTCTTTTTTGAAAACCCTGAATCACTGTTTCTTTTTTTCTGTCGTTTTCTTTTTGGCAAATCCAATGGATGTATGGCAGATAAGCGGGTCAAATATCATAAACATTGCCGGAAGTATAAATAATACTACCAATGTACTGATTACTGCTCCACGTGAAAGCAGATTTGTAATACTTCCGATCATATCTACCTGTGTATAAAGACCGACTCCGAAGGTTGCAGCAAAGAAACTGCATCCACTGATTACAATAGACTTCATGGAAGTCTTATGTGCAATGGCAATAGATTCTTTTTTACTTTTTCCAAGTCCACGCTCTTTCTGGTATCTGCTAGTCATCAGAATCGCATAGTCAACAGTAGCTCCCAGCTGGATACAGCCGATGACAATACTTGCTACGAATACAACTTCTTTTCCCTGATAATATGGAACAGACATATTGACAAAAATCGCGAACTCAATGACCGCAACCAGTATAAACGGCAGAGAAATGGATTTAAATACGACCAGGATTATAATGAAAATTGCCAGGATGGAAATAGTATTTACTGTCTTTAAATCCACATCTGTAACATCCTGAAGATCCTTGGTCAGAGGCGCTTCACCGATCACCATAGAATCCGGACTGTATCCTTTTACAATCTTCTGGATTTCATCAATCTGATTATTCACCTCATCTGTGGCTGTTTTATATTTGGAACAGATAAATTCCATTTCGTATTCATCACTTTCCAGCATCTTCTTCAGATTACCGGGAATCATGGTATCCGGGAATGCCGCACCTACAAAAGAATCCATTCCAAGTGCCCATTTTACACCATCAACATCTTTGATCTGGGCAAGCATTTCTGTTTTTTCTTTTGATGTCAGGCCTTTCTTTAATAAAACCATATGAACGTTATTCATATTAAAGGTTTCCTGAAGTTTCGCATTTGCCACATTGCTGTCCAATGTGGAAGGAAGCGACTTATCAATATTGTAGTAATTCTTCAGATTGTTATTTCCATGAATTGCCGGGAAAAGCATTACCAGGAAAATGATCAGCCATATTTTATAATGCTTGGTAATAAAAGCAGACGCCTTATCAAAGCTTGGAAGCAGTGGCTTATGTGTTGTTTTTTCAATGGCTTTGTCAAAGGTAAGCACCAGAGCAGGAAGCAAAGTAACACAACACAGAACACCGATCACAACTCCCTTGGCCATTACGATACCCATATCACGTCCAAGTGAAAAGGTCATAAAACAAAGTGCAATAAATCCGGCTACTGTTGTAATAGAACTTCCGATTACAGATTTGAAGGTTGCATTGATGGCATGTGCCATGGCTCTCTCTTTATCACCCTCAAAACGCTTCTTATTCTCTTCATAGCTGTTCAGCAGGAAAATGGAATAGTCCATGGTAACACCAAGCTGAAGAACTGCTGTCAGAGCCTGCGTAATGTAGGAAATCTGACCAAGGAAGATATTACTTCCCAGGTTATATAAAACCGCTACACCGATGCAGAGCAAAAACAGAATCGGGACTACCAGGGAATCCATTGCAAGGAGAAGTACTACCAAAGAAAGGCAGGAAGCAATCACAACATAGATTGGCATTTCCTTAAGTGCGATCTGTTTGATATCTGTAACAATACCTGTCATTCCACTGACAAAACAGTTTTTTGAAGTAATCTTACGAATCTGTGTTACAGCCTCCATAGAAGTTTCTGACGACGTTGTATTATCAAACAACGCAATCATCATGGTTGCATCTCCGTTAAAAAAGGCCTCTCTTAAATCCTTTGGAAGCATTTCTACAGGAACGGAAACATCCAGGACACTGTCATACCACAATACTTTCTTCACATGGTCAACTGCTTCAATTTTCTCTTTCAAAGCAGCTACATCCTTTAGTTCCATATCCTCCACTACTATCATGGAGAAGGCTCCCATTCCAAACTGATCTACCATAATGTCCTGTCCCTCAACTGTCTCAAGGGTATCCGGCAGATAGCTCAGTACATCGTAGTTGATCCTGGTGGCCGCCATACCGAGATATGATGGAATCAGCAATGCAATTCCGATGATAATGATCAGTATTTTGTGTTTTGCAATCCACTTTCCTACCTTAATCATCTTTTTCTCCTCTTCTTTCTTTGTTATTGATACTGTTTAATCATTCTATGACTAACAGTCATTTTTTATTTCATGCAATGTTATATACCAAAACTGACTGTCAGTCAATAATCATTCTTCACAATTTGCCTAAATTTTTTTAGAATAAAAATGTAATATTGACTTTCAGTCATTTTTGTTTAAAATAGTAATTAACAATTATCGTGAATATACGATACAGTTACTAAAAACTGTTATATATACGATACAGGAGGGAATGAATCTGTAATGGGAAAACTGGAGTTGAATAAGAAGAAGAAAAAAGATGCTCTGTTCAACACTGCTTTTGAGCTTTTTACAACAAAGGGGCTTACCAAAACTACAATTTCAGATATTGTAAACCAGGCCGGGGTTGCCAAGGGAACTTTTTATCTCTATTTTAAAGATAAATATGATATCCGGAATAAACTGGTGTCCCACAAGACCGGGGAATTGTTTTTCCACGCACACGAAGCTGTGCAGAATGAACATATTACAGAATTTGACCAGCAGGTGCATTTTATTGTAGATTACATTCTTACCGAGCTGAATAAAGACCGTACTCTCCTGCTGTTTATTTCAAAGAATCTTGCCTGGGGAGTCTTTAAGGGTGCATTCGAAGAAAAAATGCCAGATGATGAATACAACTTTTATCAGTCCTATCTGGATATGCTTGCCCAGAACGGACTTCATTACAAAAATCCGGAACTGATGCTCTTTACGATCATTGAACTGGTAGGTTCCACCTGCTACAGTTGCATTCTGTATCAGCAGCCTGTATCTCTGGCTGAATACCGTCCTTATCTGCACAGGACTATTTCAGGAATTATGGAAACTTTTTCACAGGATCATACTACATGTGAAGTTTTTTCTTCCGATACCAGAACACATGTGGACCATACAGCATAATTACTATGGCAAACCTCCGGGACACGGATTTTTCATTCTGTATCCCAGAGGTTTGTCTTTTTATAATTTGTAGGTTTCCAGATCATCAGGGATCCAGAGATTTCCTTTATAATACTGTCTGCCTTCTTCTGTGTAGAGTTCCTTTCGTCTGGATATATTTTTATCCTCTGTATGATACAGGATCAGATTCTCTGCTTCCAGTTTTTGTGCCAGCTCACAGGCATCCTTTACAGTAGAATGATGCTTCTCATATGGTTTGAATTTATCTGCCTGAGAGAACAGACAGAATGCTTCATGAAGAAGCCAGGTACTGTTTTGGGCATATTTCTGTTCACATTCATTATATGGTTCGTCTCCACAGCAGGTCAGCTTCTTTCCTTCTGCATACTCCATACAGAATCCGAACTGCTTCGCCTTTGTAGACAGAATGTCAAAGAATGTCACCCTGTGTCCCAGGATTATTCTTTCTTCTCCGTCCTTTACTTCTTCCAGACGAACCTTTTCTCCGATAAATTTCGTTTCCTTTGGTGTGAGAAGCATATTTGCCATCTGTTTCAGCAGACTGATCACTTCGTCATGTCCATAGATTGTCACTTCACCGTCAAACTGACCTCGTGCCATTCCCTGACAATACATACGAAGCATCCATATGATTCCAAGCAGGTGGTCAATATGCTTATGTGTTACAAATATGGTGCTGATATCCTTCCAGTTGATTCCTGCATCCTCCAGTTGCTTCAGAATTGTGCTTCCGCCGCCACCGTCTATCATGAAATATTCTTTGTCTTCATTTAACGCAAAACAGGTATTATAGCATTTCGTCACCTTCGCATTTCCGGTTCCCAGTATTGTAAGTTTCATCTTTATGTGTACCTCCTGGCTCTTTTTTGGCTGCTGACTGCTTCGCAGGCAGCAAATATTTCCCATATATAATAGCATATTGGAGAATAAAATGAAATCTGTCGGCTGACAGAATGGTCACGATTTTATAAACATGACATAAAATATAACGTAAACAGTTTTCAGTGAAAGGAATTATATATGGAAAATTATCGGATGGGATGTTCCGGAAGCCGCCCCTATAACCGAACCTGCGGTATGAACATGTCTCAGCCTTCAAATAGAAATATGAACAGTTCCGAATGCTCCAGCAGAAATACAGCAGACTGTAACTGTACTATGCCGGGTGCCAGAAAAAAAAGTAATGAGATGTTCTCGTATCTTCAGTATCTGGAACCTGCAATGGCATATGTTCCCTGTCAGAAGTTTACGGAGAATTTTCCACTGCAGTATGCATTAAACGCAGGAACCATTTTCCCACAATTGTGCAAACCATTTTGTGGAAAGAGAGGTATTAGAAGATGAAAACAAATTGCTCCCAAAAACAATTATTAAACCGCATCGATCAGGTCAGTTTCGCAGTCAATGATATGATTCTGTATCTCGACACACATCCCTGTGATGAAAAGGCTCTGACTTACTGCCGCGAACTTGTACAGGAACGAAAAAAACTGTTAAAAGAATATGCCGATGCATATGGTCCTCTGATCATTGACATTACAGATCAGACTGAAGAATCCATCTGGAAATGGATGGAACAGCCATTCCCATGGGAAAAGGAAGGAGTGTGCAGATAACATATGTGGAATTATGAAAAAAGGCTTCAATATCCAATTAATATCACACAGCCCAATGCAAAGATCGCACAGTATATCATGAGTCAGTACGGTGGCCCGGATGGTGAGATTGGTGCTTCTCTGCGTTATCTTTCCCAGCGTTTTATTATGCCAAACCGGACGACTTCCGCTCTGCTCAATGACATTGGAACAGAAGAACTCAGTCATCTGGAAATGGTATCCACCATTGTGCATCAGCTTACCCGGGATCTTTCCATGGAGGAAATTGAAAAATCCGGATTCGGACCGTATTATATTGATCACACAGTTGGCGTCTGGCCACAGGCAGCAGGTGGTGTACCATTTAATGCATGTGAGTTTCAGAGTAAAGGTGATCCGATCACTGATCTGTTTGAGGACCTCGCTGCTGAACAGAAAGCCCGTTCTACCTATGACAACATCCTCAGAGTAGTCCGCGATATACCGGAAATTGCAGATCCTATTAAATTCCTCCGTGCAAGAGAAGTAGTTCATTTCCAGAGATTCGGGGAAGCTCTCCGGTCCATTCAGGAAGAACTGGATGCCAAAAACTTCTATGCCTTTACACCGGGATTTGATAATCCATGCACTGCATCATGCAACGGCAATAAATAACACCCTCCACAATGATGAAAAATCACAGAAATTTCATATTTGCTTTACAAATATATCTGGCAGTGCTATAGTATTCTTAGCTTAATAGCCACAAAAGTAATTGTAAAAATACAGAACAATTACAAACAAAAAATATGATATAAAAGGGGCTGTTTCACATTAATATTATGTGGCAGCCCCCTTATTGGAGGAATTATGCAGATAATTATTGTTGGGTGCGGTAAAGTTGGGCGTACTCTGGCAGAACAGCTTCAGGAAGAAGAATCCGATATTACCCTTATAGACGTTTCTTCCAGCGTAATCACTTCTCTTCAGGATGATATTGATGCCATGGGTATCGTAGGAAATGGTGCAAGTATCAACATTTTGATGGAGGCAGGCATTGAAAATGCGGATATCCTGATTGCTGTAACCGGTTCTGATGAAATGAACCTCCTTTGCTGCCTGATTGCGCAAAAAACAGGCCACTGCCAGACAATCGCACGTGTCCGCAACCCTATCTACGCAAACGAGATCAGCTTCATCAAGAAACGTCTGGGTGTTACTATGATCATTAACCCAGAGCTCGCGGCTGCACAGGAAATCTCCCGTCTTTTACGTTTCCCTTCAGCTATCAAGATTGATACCTTCGCACGTGGTCGTGTTGAAATGCTGAAATTCCGGGTACTTCCTGAATTTAATCTGGATGGCATGACGATCTCACGCATTACGGAAACTTTGAAATGCGACGTTCTGTTCTGCGCAGTAGAAAGCCGGGATCACGTATCTATTCCCGGTGGTAATCAGGTCATCCATGACGGAGATATGGTTTCTATTCTTGCTTCACCGGTAAATGCGGCAGCTTTTTTCAAAAAGATCGGTCTGAAAACCAATCAGGTAAAAAATGCTATTATAGTCGGTGGCGGAACTATTTCCTATTACCTTACAAAAGCTTTGCTTGACATGAACATCTCTGTTAAAATCATCGAACAGAATGAATCCCGCTGTGAAACCTTAAGTGATCTCCTCCCGGAAGCAATTATTATTAATGGAGACGGCACTAACCGTTCTCTTCTTATGGAAGAAGGGCTTTCACGCACGGAGGCTTTCGTATCACTTACAAACATGGATGAAGAAAATGTCTTCCTTTCGCTTTTTGCCAAAACAGTTTCCAATGCAAAACTGGTAGCTAAGGTAAATCGCCTTGCCTTTGATGATGTCATTGACAATCTTGATATCGGAAGCGTCATTTATCCGAAATATATCACAGCCGATTATATCCTGCAGTATGTACGTGCCATGCAGAACAGTATCGGCAGCAATATCGAAACCCTTTATCATATTCTGGATAATCAGGCAGAAGCTCTGGAATTTGCCATCCGCGAAAATTCGCCGGTAACAGGCATTCCATTATCTGAACTGAACCTGAAGAAAAATCTTCTTGTAGGTTACCTGAACCGAAATGGCCAGGTTAAGATTCCGCGTGGACAGGATACCATTCAGGTCGGAGATACTGTTATCATAGTAACCTCTCAGAAGGGTCTTCGCGATATCACGGATATTCTGGAAAAATAAAGGAGCCGTATTATGAACTATTCCATTATTAGCTATATCATCGGAATGATTCTGAAAATTGAAGCTATATTTATGACCCTGCCCGCAATTACAGCACTGATCTATCAGGAAACTTCTGGTGTAGCTTTTCTGATCACGATTGCTTTATGCCTGGTCATCGGACTTCCCCTCACCAGGAAAAAACCGACAAGAAAGGCATTCTACACAAAAGAAGGTTTCGTAACTGTAGCATTAAGCTGGATTGTTCTGAGTATTATGGGTGCAATTCCCTTTGTGATCAGCCGGAGCATTCCGAATCCCGTTGATGCATTATTTGAAACTGTATCCGGTTTTACTACAACAGGAGCCAGTATTCTCAGCAATGTGGAAGCACTTCCTCACTGTATGCTGATATGGCGAAGTTTTACGCACTGGATTGGTGGAATGGGTGTTCTGGTCTTTATCCTCTCCCTCCTTCCACTTACCGGCGGTTATCATATGAATCTGATGAAGGCAGAAAGTCCCGGACCATCTGTAAGCAAACTTGCACCAAAAGTACAGTCGACTGCAAAAATTCTGTATTCTATTTACTTTGTAATGACAGTAATACAGATTTTCCTTCTTCTGATTGGCGGTATGCCACTGTTTGATTCCATATGTACAGCATTCGGAACAGCAGGTACCGGAGGATTTGGTATCAAAAATGACAGCATGACCAGCTATAGTACTTACCTGCAGGTTGTCATTACTGTGTTTATGATTTTATTTGGTGTTAACTTTAATGCTTACTTTTTTATCATTACAAAGAAATTTGCCCAGGCTTTCAAAATGGAAGAAGTGCGATATTATTTTGGGATCATCGGTATTGCAATTCTTATCATCACCTGCAATATTTACCATATTTTCGGAAGTGCGGCCAAAGCTTTTCAACAGGCAGCATTCCAGGTTGGTTCCATTATCACAACTACCGGCTATGCAACAACAGATTTTAATGCCTGGCCGGAAATCTCGCGAACCATTCTGGTACTTCTGATGTTTATCGGTGCATGTGCCGGAAGTACAGGTGGTGGCATTAAAGTGTCCAGAATCCTGATTCTGTGCAAGACAGTCCGCAAGGAACTTCATATTTTCCTGCATCCAAATGCAGTAAAGAAAATAAAAATGGATGGCAAAGCCATCCCACATGAAGTTGTTCGTTCCACAAATATTTTCTTCATTGTATATGTGCTGATTTTTGCATCATCCATACTGCTGATTGCCTTTGATGATTTCGATCTGACCACGAACTTTACGGCGGTTGCGGCAACCTTTAATAATATCGGACCTGGTCTGGAACTGGTAGGACCTACCGGAAACTTCGGCATGTTCTCCTGGTTTTCAAAGCTTATCCTTACTTTTGATATGCTAGCAGGACGTCTGGAGATCTTCCCTCTGCTGATATTGTTCGTAAGAGATACATGGAAGAAATTTTAAAAATATTTTGGTAAAACAAATTTTATTTTTTTACACCATATTCATATTTTATTCACATTTGTTGGATATAATATGTATCAGAAAGATGACAAATCTTTCTTATAAATATTTTTCTTTTTCATACGCGCCGGTACGAAAGTACCGGCCTCCTTCCATTTATGGGAGTTTTTTTGTTTTACGGCGTTTTTATTACACCTTCATAGTCAAATGCCGGTATAAAACTCTCTCTGGCAGTTTCACCATCCTGAAAAAATCCATTTTCAATCCCAATCTCAAATGCATAATCCAGAACCTTCTCATATTCTCTTCCGGTTACGCGACGGTTTAGCTCTGTATATTCTTTCTGCTCAAAAACCGGCGTATACTGATTCATGATACTGACATAAATCTGATTTCCAAAAATCTCATGCAATAGCTTCAGTACTTTCTTTGAATTCCCTGTATGTCCCGGCAATATAAGATGTCTCACAATCGTTCCACGTTTCATATATCCATCTGCATCAAACTTTGGCATTCCTGTCTGGCGTACCATTTCACTGACAGCCTCCACAGCTCTCTCCGGATAATCATATGCGTGCGAAAATCTAGCTGCAAGTTCGCCTTCCGCATATTTATAATCCGGAAGATAAATATCCACATAACCCTCCAAACGTTTCAATGACTCCGTGCTCTCATATCCACCGCAGTTATAGACAACCGGTATCTTAAGTCCCTGCTTCTTTGCACTGTCCAAAGCTGCGATGATCTGCGGAACATAATGTGTCCCGGTTACCAGATTGATATTTGCAGCATCCTTTTCCTGCAATTCCAGGAATATTTCTGCCAGCCTCTCTTCTGTAATCTCAATCCCACTGTCACCAAGGGCAATCTCACGGTTCTGGCAGAAACAACACCGCAGATTGCATCCCGTAAAAAAAACCGCCCCTGAACCTCTGATTCCCGAAATACATGGTTCTTCCCACATGTGCAAAGCTGCCCTTGCAATCTTAACCTTCTGATCCATTCCGCAGTATCCGGTTTTTCCGGCTGTTCTGTCTGCATGGCAATTTCTCGGACATAAGCTGCAATCTGCCAGTATGTAGCTTTCTGTATCCTGTCTCAGAGTTTTATCTTTGTTTTCTTCTGTCTGTATTTTATTTACCTTCACTTTTCTCATCTGTCCTTTTGTCTTTCCCCGACTTGATATCTGTGCATCGCTCCGCTGCAAAACACTTCCCACAATTTACTTATATCATAATCGTTCAGCGCTTTCACAGTTACAGCGGATTGCCGGATAATTACTATCATTTATATCATTATACTACATTCCTCGATTACGTCTATTCATATTTCACGATTTCTTTTTTCAGCCTCTTCATAATCCTTTTTTCCAGTCTGGAAATATATGACTGGGAAATCCCCAGAAGATCCGCAACCTCCTTCTGCGTCTTCTCAGCAGCATTATCCTTTCCCAGACCAAACCTCAGGCGTATGATCGTCTGCTCTCTGGGTGACAGCTTACCGATTGCCTTTGACAGCAGTGAAATCTCCACTTCATCTTCCAGACGTCTGGAGATCACATCCTCATCAGTTCCCAGTATGTCAGAAAGAAGCAGTTCATTTCCATCCCAGTCTACATTCAGCGGTTCGTCTATGGACACCTCCATCTTTGTCTTACTATTGCGGCGAAGATACATCAGGATTTCATTCTCTATACATCTGGATGCATAAGTGGCAAGTTTAATGTTTTTTACGGGATTAAAGGTGTTGATTGCCTTAATCAGCCCTATAGTCCCTATAGAAATCAGGTCTTCCACCCCCACTCCTGTGTTGTCAAACTTCTTTGCAATATACACCACAAGCCTTAAATTATGTTCAATCAGCACAGATTTCGCTTCTTCCTCCTGCCCTGTTCCAAGCTTCTGCAGTATAAAAGCTTCACGCTTTGGCTCCAGTGGTGCAGGCAGCACATCATTTCCACCAATATAAAAAACTTCTCCTGAACGGTTCATCACCATTCTTGACACTACCTGTAATGGATAACAGCTCATAGTCACAACCCCTCCCGTTAAAGTAATCTGGAATTCAAAAGTACATCGTATTCCTTACCAAAAGCGGATGTTTCAAATGAAAATGCAAATACCGGGTCGTCTATACAGACAACCTCTGCAGGAGTCTGAATGCAAAGTTTCTCAAAAGTAACAGCCAGCATCATCCCCTGCTCTTTTCCTATGCTGTGGAAAAAAACAAAATGTGGGCGAAGCCCGGCGGTATCTGAAGCTCCAGACTCCCCGGTATCTTCTTTCAGGTGTTTCAAACAACTTACTGTTTCTTTTGAACATATTTCAGCCAAAACTTTTTCCGATCCTACAGATACCGGTTTTCCGTTTACAGAATCCATAAGAAGATTTCCGGAATCATAAAATCCATGAAAAGGATATCCATTTCCTTTATAGTATATAGTTATTGGATAGATATTCTTTGTCCGTATTCTCAGGGTATCCATCAGATATGACAATGCCGTAATACCAAGCCACGTTGCTGCTGCAAGGATCAGAAACATTTTGACCGTCAGATCATCACTGGCGATCACTTCCCAGAATCCCCCACACAGAAATGCGGCAAAATACAGTGTAAGTATTGCTTTAAGCAACAGACTTCCTCTCTTCAGATCACATCCGATCACCAGCATTCCTGCCGCACAGCCACCATGCAGCAAAACCAGTGCCGGAGGAAAAATCTCAGATTTCAGAGAGAAGTGAAGATAAATAATCCCACAGGAAAACACCGCACCTGCAACAGCTCCCAGAAGAGCTCTTTTTCTGCTTCTTCTACATTGAAATAATATCCCTGTAAATCTGATCAATATGTAATCTATCAGGAGATTTGTGAAAAAAACTACATCTATGTATATCTCGTAATGCATTTCCTTCCCTCCGTCTGATGCCATCTCTGACTTCTTTTTCACTTCGGTAAGTGAGATTCATTATACGTGATGAAGTGTGCAGATTTTGTCAAAACAGGGGGACTTCGTCTTATTATTTGTCGCACTAAATCGACAGTTTTTATCATACAAACCAAAATGAACATGTATTGACATATAATTGAAGTTAGAATAAAATGATAGATAATTTCTATGTTTTAGAAGGGCATCTTCTATACTGTCACAATTCAGACAGTATTTTATGTCTCTGCTACAAAACAGACTGGAGGATTTTAACATGAATAATATTACCGGACACACAGGTCTTACCGCGCTTTTAGGAAGCCCGGTGGCACACAGCATTTCCCCTTTGATGCATAATGAATCATTTCGCCTTCTCGGGCTTGACTATGTATATTTATGTTTTGATGTAAATGAAGAAACTCTTCCTGCAGCAGTTGCAGGATTAAAGACTTGCGGCATTCGCGGTTTCAACCTTACCATGCCGAATAAGAATAAAATTGTAGAATTATTGGATGAGCTTTCCCCTGAAGCCCAACTGATCGGTGCTGTCAATACTGTACTGAACGATAATGGAAAGTTAATCGGATACAATACAGACGGGTACGGTTTTATGCAATCTGTACGTGATGCGGGACATGATATTACCGGTAAAAATATAACTATCATGGGAATAGGAGGAGCTTCGATGGCCATCTGTGCACAGTCTGCCCTGGACGGTGCGGCTTCCGTACATATTTTTGCCCGCCGCACCAGCAGATACTGGAATCGCACACAGAAATTCGCTGAGAATCTCTCTGCTAAAACAGGTTGTAAGGTCTGCCTCTTCGACAATGATGATCATACTGCATTGCGAGATTCCATTGCACAGAGTTATCTGCTGATCAATGCAACCTCTGTAGGCATGGTTCCGGATATCGACGATACCATCATCAAAGATACGTCTCTGTTCCATCCTGAGCTTGTAGTGGCAGATGTTGTCTATGAGCCACAGGAAACCCGACTGCTCAGAGAGGCTAAAGCAGCCGGATGCCAGACCTTTAATGGCATGTATATGCTTCTTCATCAGGGGGCTAAAGCTTTCCAGATCTGGACCGGACAGGAGATGCCGGTTTCTGTTATTAAGGAAAAATATTTCTCTGTCAAATAGTGATTCGCATAACAGTCACATATTTCCCATCAGCTTATCTTTGATGATTGCCAGGATTTCTCTTGGAATATATATCAGAAGTCTCCATGAACGGTATCTGGAAGGAATAGGATAAATTTCTCTGCATCCACATTTCTTTCCTATGGCCGTTCCCCGGAAAACATGAAAATTATTGGTGACAATGCCTACCGAATGATTCAGTCCGATCATTCCCAGACTGAACTTCAGATTCTCTGTTGTGCTGGTAGATTTCTCTTCCAGAATCAGTCGTTCTCTGTCAATTCCATGTTCCACAAGATAATTGCACATTGCCTGAGCTTCTGTGATAGATTCTCCGTCCCCTTTTCCTCCGGACAGAACAGCCTTAGTCTCAGGATTCTCTTCCATATACTGTAAAGCCCTCCTGGTACGTTCCAGAAGGGCTTTTGTAAGCCGGGTGCCTTCTACATGGGCACCAAGCACGATAATATATTCCAGATTTGGATGCTTACGCATTCTTACCGCAGCAATATTTATATTTCTTGCCGCTTCCGCAAGGACAAGGATCATTACGTCCGATTTTCTTTGCTTTGACAACTGTTCCTGATTTCTTCTGCTCAAGATAAAGTTCTTTTCTCTTCTCCGGTGTGAAGATTGCATCCCACTGTGGCAGTTCATACAGCCAGTCAGCTCTTGCATCTACCATGTTCTTATAAAGAAGTTCTTTATCAAAGCACAGAGAAACCTTTGTGTTCTCATCCATTGTCTCAATCGGGTTCGGAATCTTCAGGCTGTCATTGATTCCATCAAGAAAACCAACCATTGTCAGAACTTCCTGTCCGTATTTCTCAGCCAGTTCCTTAACTGTACCGGTTACTACCTCATCCGGGTTGCTAAGAAGCTGCTCATAAATTCCTTTTTCAATATTAAAATAATTTGCCCAAAATCTCTGAAGTTTATTACGGTCTGCCTGCTGGTCATAGGCGATGGCACGCCACTGCTCTAAGATTGTTTTATCGCTCATTTCCTTTAATCCTCTTTTCCAATATTTCATAGGTATTATGCCTGTGCGGAAACATATGGAAAATATTCCTTCCACAAGCTTTATTATTATATCATCTTTCAGTTAAAAATACAAATGATATTCTTTGTATTTTTAGTGAATTTTAAGTTACTGTTCACACACCACTATCCCGCGAGGTGTTTTGGCATGAATATGCCAAAATCCCGAGACATACAAGCCAAAATTCCATTGCCACAGGCAATCTGGAATGAATTTTGGCTATGTTACTGAGAACGGAGTGAACAGTAACAATTTTAATTGACGCCCAGTTTCTCCAGTTCTGCTACTGCCTGTTTAAAAGATTTAAACTGAATTGCATGGATTCCCTGTTTTCTGGCTGCCTCACAGTTCTCCGCTCTGTCATCCAGAAATACGGATTTCTCCGGGTCAAGATGGTAGCGTCCGAGCAGGGTTTTGTAAATTTCCGGTTCCGGTTTGATCTGCTTTACCTGACAGGAGAACACTGCTCCGTCTACATATTTAAGAAACGTAAGTTTATCCTCCGTTCTCTCCAGTGTGTCAGTTGCATAATTGGAAAGAATATAAACATGATATCCTTTATCTTTCAGATATCTCACCCAGGTTTCTGCATAATCTGTTTTCTCAATTGTCTCGTCAGAACGGCGCATTACCTCCCGGATATCCTTCTCGTACTCCGGTGCAGCCTTTACCATCTGATCTACATAATATTGCTCAGTCTCGCTGCTTCTGTCTCTCTCATTCCAGGTATTACTCTGAAATACCACTTCTGCAATTTTATCACGCTCTTCTTTCGGAAAACCAAAACTGTCCAGATAAGTCTCCCAGTCATATTTTACAAGAACCTGTCCAACATCAAAAATAATATTCTCCATATTTGAATCTACCACCTTTTTATTCCTGTTCAGTAATTTGTAAACCATCCATATTGCATAAGCCATAATGGGAACCATAATCGCCACTGCAAGTGATGCTTTAAAATACCCTTGCGAATCCTCTCCGTTTCCAAACGCAAAAAACATCGGCATGCAGCACGCAAGAAGTAGGATTATAATTGCGATCCATGCCCCGATTTTCTTTATCTTATTATTATCTTTTTTCATAAGCCTCCAGTTATATAAAAGACACGCCGGAGAAATTCCCCGGCGTATAGTCTTATTTACCGTCTGCCGATCAGACAGGTAAATTATCCTTATTATTTATTTCTGTAGATGATATCGTCACGTCCTGGGCCATTGGAGATCATAGTGATCGGGAATCCGATATGTTTCTCAACGAACTCAACATACTTTCTGCAGTTTTCCGGCAGATCTTCATATTTTTTGATTCCGCGGATGTCACATTTCCATCCCGGCAGAGTCTCCAGAACCGGTTTTGCTTTCTCAAGCAGTGTAGTTGTCGGGAATTCTGTTGTTACTTTTCCATCAATCTCATATCCTGTGCAAACCGGAATTTCATCCAGATATCCAAGAACATCAAGGACTGTGAAAGCAACATCTGTAGTTCCCTGAAGACGGCATCCGTATTTGGAAGCAACACAGTCAAACCATCCCATACGTCTCGGACGGCCTGTAGTAGCACCAAATTCTCCACCGTCACCGCCACGTCTTCTCAGTTCATCTGCTTCATCGCCAAAGATTTCAGAAACAAATGCACCTGCTCCTACTGCACTGGAGTATGCCTTGCATACAGTAACAATCTGTTTGATCTCATATGGTGGAAGACCTGCTCCTACTGCACCATATCCTGCCAGGGTAGAGGAGGATGTAACCATCGGATAAATTCCATGATCCGGGTCTTTCAGAGAACCAAGCTGTCCCTCAAGAAGAACTTCCTTACCTTCTTTTAATGCGTTCCACAGATACAGGGATACGTCACATACATATGGTTCAACCATTTTCTTATATTCCATAAGTTCAGCAAATAATTCATCCACATTAAGAAGCGGTTTGTGATATAAATGTTCAAGAAGAACATTCTTTGTCGCACATACACTTGCAAGTTTTTCTTTCAGATGTTCTTCATCAAAAAGTTCACTTACCTGGAAACCAATCTTTGCATATTTGTCTGAGTAGAACGGAGCAATACCTGACTTGGTAGATCCGAAAGATTTGCCGCCCAGACGTTCTTCCTCATACTGGTCAAAAAGAATATGGTATGGCATAACCATCTGTGCTCTCTCGGAGATAAGGATCTTCGGAGCCGGAACACCTCTGCTTACCACTTCATTGTACTCTTTGAAAAATACCGGGATATTCAGTGCAACACCGTTGCCGATCACACTTGTAGTATGATCATAAAACACACCTGACGGCAGAGTATGAAGGGCAAATTTACCATAGTTATTTACGATTGTATGACCTGCATTTGCACCACCCTGAAATCTTACGATAATATCAGCCTTCTCAGCGAGCATATCGGTAATCTTACCTTTACCTTCATCTCCCCAGTTAGCACCAACAACTGCTTTTACCATTATATAATTCCTCCTGTATTTACCGATTACTGTTTACCCGACCTTGCAGAATGACCTGCCGGATATCATCAGGAAACAGCAACGCTTATTATCTTTTCTTTATATCAGATTCTGTAATATTCCAAACCGTTATGTTAAGTATTTACTGATCAGACATTAATCTCAGCTTTCACTCCCAGAAGTTCCTTATGGGAATCGAGGATTGGCTGAACTACTGTATTTACAAATCTCTCTGTCTGCTCTTTAGCACGTCCGATATATTTCTTCGGATCCATGGATCTCTGCAGATCTTCCAGAGAAAGGTTGAATGCAGGATCTGCTGCGATCAGTTCCAGCAGATTATTATCTTTGCCTTCTACCTTAACAGTCTTTCCGGCTTCCATGGAAAGCTCACGGATACGCTCATGAAGTTCCTGACGGTCACCGCCTGCTTTTACAGCATCCATCATGATATTCTCTGTAGCCATGAATGGAAGCTCTGCCATCATATGTTTCTCGATAACCTTCGGATAAACAACCAATCCATCTACAACATTAAGACAGAGGTCAAGGATTCCGTCAATAGCAAGGAATCCTTCCGGAATGCTCAGACGCTTATTTGCAGAGTCATCCAGAGTTCTCTCAAACCACTGAGTTGCAGATGTGATTGCCGGGTTAAGGGCATCTACCATTACATATCTGGAAAGGGAAGCAATACGCTCACTTCTCATAGGATTTCTCTTATACGCCATTGCGGAGGAGCCGATCTGAGATTTCTCAAATGGTTCTTCTACTTCCTTCAGATGCTGAAGAAGGCGGATATCATTGGACATCTTGTGTGCACTTGCTGCAATTCCTGCAAGAATATTGGCAACACGTGTATCTACCTTACGGGAATAGGTCTGTCCGGATACCGGATAGCATTCCTTAAATCCCATCTTCTCTGCGATCATCGGATCAATCTTGTCGATAGTCTCCTGATCTCCGTCAAACAGTTCCAGAAAGCTTGCCTGTGTTCCGGTTGTACCTTTGGATCCCAGAAGCTTCATTGTTCCCAGAACATACTCCAGATCCTCCAGATCAAGCAGGAATTCCTGTGTCCAGAGTGTTGCACGCTTACCTACTGTAGTAGGCTGTGCAGGCTGAAAATGTGTAAATGCCAGAGTAGGCTGATCTTTATATTTATCAGCGAAAGCAGAAAGCTCGGCAATAACATTGACCAGTTTCTTCTTCACAAGCTTTAATGCTTCTGTCATTACAATAATGTCTGTATTATCACCTACATAACAGGAGGTTGCTCCCAGATGGATGATTCCTTTTGCTTTCGGACACTGTACGCCATACGCATATACGTGAGACATAACATCATGACGCACCTGACGTTCACGTTCCTTTGCAACGTCATAATTGATATCCTCTGCATGTGCCTTCAGTTCATCAATCTGCTCCTGTGTAATGTTAAGGCCAAGCTCTTTCTCTGTCTCAGCAAGTGCGATCCAGAGTCTTCTCCATGTGCGGAATTTCATATCCGGGGAAAAAATATACTGCATTTCTTTGCTGGCATAACGTTCTGATAAAGGACTTACATATCTGTCTGTACTCATCTTCACTCTCCTGTTTTTTATAGGATATTATTTTTAATCCTTTTATTTCACTTCTGTACGTACGTTTTTCTCAACCACGTACGTTGAAATTATATAACATCATTCCTCTAAAAGCAACCACAAAAACCTTATCCCTGATGGAATTTACCAAGAAATTCTTTCATTCTCGCATGTTCTGATTCAAATACCTCTTTTGGACTCCCCTCAACTGCGATCAGTCCCTTATCCATAAAAATAATATGATCAGAGATATCTCTTGCAAATGTCATCTCATGAGTGACGATCACCATAGTGATGTGCTCTGCTGCCAGATCTTTGATTACCTTAAGAATTTCACTGGTAAGCTCCGGATCAAGAGCGGAAGTAGGCTCATCAAAAAACAGGATCTTCGGATTCATACATAATGCTCTGGCAATAGAGACACGCTGCTGTTGACCGCCGGAAAGCTGAAACGGATATGCATTCTCTCTGTCTGCAAGTCCCATCTGCTTTAACAGAGTTCTTGCCTGTGCATAAACCTCTTCTTTCTTTCTCTTCTGCACTCTGATCGGAGCATCTGTGATATTTTTCAGTACGGAAAAATGGGGGAAAAGATTAAAGTTCTGAAATACCAGTCCCACATCCCCCTGCTTGATGATCTCACCGCTGTCCGGTGTCTCAAGACCGGTGGCACAGCGGAGAAGTGTGGATTTACCGGAACCGGAAGGTCCGATAATACTAAGAACCTCACCCTCCTCTACCTGAAGTGAAATGTCTTTTAATACTTCAAGGCTGCCGAAGCTCTTCTTTATGTTTTTCATTTCAAATAATACCATAGCAAATATTCCTCTTAAATTAAATGATGTCAGAGTCAAAAAATGTTTTATAACCCCAGCCGCCTGTCAGCGATAATAATTCAGTTTTTTCTCAATCTTATCCATTACAATCGCAACAAGAAGATTGAACACAAAATAGAAAACAGCAGCGATCACAAAAGGCATCATAGTCGTCTGTGCACTTGCAATCTGTTTTGCAATTGTAAACATCTCCGAAACAGCAACAACAAATGCCAGTGACGTATCCTTTACCAGCGTGATAACCTCATTTGTCACAGATGGAAGGATTCTCTTGATCACCTGCGGCAGAATGATCCTGAAAAATGTCTGAGCCTTGCTATATCCCAGGATCTTTGCAGCCTCATACTGTCCCGCTGAAATAGATTCGATTCCTCCTCTGTAAATCTCTGCAAAATATGCAGCATAGTTAATACTGAATGCGATAAACACAGCGATCAGGCTGTATCCCATGGAAATACGGATTCCAAAAATAAAGTATGGTCCGAAATACACAACCATCAATTGCAGCATTAACGGGGTTCCACGCATAACTGATATGTAGGCAGACACAATTCCACGTATCACCGGATTCTTAGACATTCTGCCAAAGCAGATCAGAAGTCCCAGCGGAAGTGAAAAAAGTAATGTCACTACAAAAATCTCTACAGAAACCACCATACCACTGGCAAGCTGCTGCAGCATTACACTTAAAGACATAAGCTTTCCTCCTGAAAAATTTCTCCTGTACAGTAAGAAAAGAGGGTGCACAAAATGTACCCTCCATTCCTTTATAATCCGGACAGCCTGCACATAGCTGCCCTCTTGTATCATAACTGTTTTTGTTCCGGCTGACTATTCAGCATCTTTCGCTGTATCAGCTGTATCTGATTCTGCAGTGTCTGCATCGGAAGCACCATCCTCTGCTGCATCATCTTTTTTATCATCAGATTTCTCGTCATCTCCAATGCAGAGCATATCTGCTACTTCATACTTCTCAGCAAGTTTATCAACTTCACCTGCATCATAAAGTTTCAGAACTTCTTCCCATACTGTATCTTTCAGCTCATCGTTACCCTTCTTAAAGCCGATTCCATACTGTTCGCTCTGGATTGGCTCGTCGAGAATCACATATTTTCCTTCTTCTCTCTGAGAAAGCTGATATTTGGCAACACCGATATCTACTGCGATGGCATCTGCAGCGCCGGAATCCAGATTCATGAATGCTGTATTGTAATCAGGATTCTCTGTCAGTGATGCAAAGCTTGCTGTAAGATCCTTATTATCATCGCTGTTTAATGCATCCAGTGCTGCGGAAGCGGCCTGAACTACTACATTCTTGCCTGCCAGATCATCCAGCTTCTCAATCCCTGAATCGGCTGCAACAACCATCACCTGCTCATTGTTCAGATATGGATCTGACCATGTATAGTCATCCTCACGTCCGTTAATTGTAAATCCGTTCCAGATACAGTCAATAGAACCGGAATTCAGTTCCATATCCTTGGAATCCCAGTTGATCGGTTTCTTTACAAGTTCCCATCCGAGATTGTCACATACTTCCTGTGCAAGGTCAAGGTCGAAACCAACATAATCTCCATTATCGTCTTTATATCCGAAAGGAGGATACTCTGCATCAAAGCCTACAGTTAATGTCTTACTGTCAGCATCTGCATATACAGAAACAACACCTGTCATCATAGAAGCTGCCATAACGCCTGCCATGAATACTGCTAAAGTTCTCTTTTTCATGATAAATATCTCCTCTTTATCTGTTTTCTTATTTATCACATAGTCACTCTACCATGTAAAAGTATGTGTTAATCCTATCACACACTATCCTCTCTGTCAAGCGTAAGTTCAAAGATAGTCATGATCCCGTACTTCTGTGATAATCTTTCATAAGCCTTTCCAGAAGGGCATCCAGGTTTTCTTCATCTGTCGTCTTTTCCGGCACGGCCTCGAAAGCTTTCAAAGACTGCCGTACCTCTTCTTTTATATCCTTTTTCAGTTCTTCGTCCACCTCAAGATTTTCCATAACCTTATCATAATCCGTCTTATCATGAACACTGCTGTAGGCTATGATATAAGACTTTAAAGCTTCCTTTGAACGACCTTCTCTGTATGACTCCAGAAAACATTCCTGTGCTTTCTCCATCTGAAAAAGATAGCTGTATGCGCAGCCAAGATTATAGCGCACTGAAGCTGCAAATCCTTTTCTCTGCTCGGCCAGATCATCTCTTTCCAAGATTTTCTGATATACCTGTATGGCATTTACATACATTCCGTTTTCAGTCAGTGCATCTCCCTTTCTCTTCTGACGAACTGCCGCTTTCTCTTTTCCGTAAGTCACAATCCTGCTGTTAAAATCTTTCATCTCCTCATAAGTAAGATAATTGATTTCCTTAAAAACAGGATAAATCATCTCTTCCACACTTACATTTCTCTCCAGATTCTGTTTCAGCTTCGCAGCCAGATGCACAAGCCCAAGCTCGTCCCTGAGCCAGACACATAGTTCCTCATTAAAGACAGTATGATCGGCAAGATAAAGATTGTGGTACAGATAATAACAGAGTTCTTCTATAGAATAAATATTCATACTGATATTCTCTATAAAATAAGGACGCTGTGCTTTTTTTGTCTGACATAAAATATATCCGCTCATTGTTCCATCTCCTCTACCATTCCACTGTCTCTGTCCAGATTTTTCCGCTGGAAGGGAACATTTCTCCGAATCCCAGATCTGTAACTGTCACTTTACATTCTGTGGCTGAAATATACTGTAATTCAAGCCGAAGTCTGGTGGTTTTATCCGAACGCAGCGGAATGCCCGGCAGCATCATCCCTACCCTTCGTTTCTCCGGTCTGTCGTAAGTACTTACAATGAACACCAACTCCTCTGTGTCATCAAGGATAAATTCGCAGGATGCCTTACTGTCATACCAGTTATCTCCTGCTTCGATCAATGGATAATAAGTAGGTGAACCCATTACTCTCATTTCCATTCCCACATCAGCCATAACCAGAGAATCACTTAAGAAACGATAGCCCTTCAATGCCTTATTCTCTGTCTTTTCTTTTCCTGCAGCACAGGCACCCTTTGCAAAAAGGTTATTTCCATAGAAAACCTTTCGCTTCTGATAACACAGTAATCTTACAGACTGCTCAGCCCAGTCCTGGGAAAATCCTTCTCCTGTGATCTGGATGCTGGAAAACAGATCTCTGCCAAGTGTCTTCTGGACAAATTTACAAAACTCCGAATCTCTCTCCAGTCCCTCAGCAGGAAGTTCTGTGTCTGTAGCTTCTTCCAGTTTTACAGTGACAGGCTTTGTCGCACCGTTCATTGTCATCTTGCGAAAAGACACACGCTCCGGCGTAAAAGCATACCAGCCCACACTGCGGTTCCAGGTTTCTCTTTTCTGTGAAAGCACATAATAATAGAAGCTTTCCCCATAATCCATGAGCATATATTTCTCATGTGGAAATTTCAGTATCTCAAATGCTTTCTGAAAATTCTCCACCTGGGTTTCTGTAAGTTCCGGAAGTGTTACTGCCACGCATTTAGTATTTTTGACCAGCTCTGCCACTCCCAGAAATTTAAGCATTCCCTGCAGAAACTGCGCCAGAATCTCCCATGGAGCAAGTTCCTGTCCTTCCACCAGTACAGAATCACTTTTTTCACAGATTCCATAGACGTCATCAATCATGATCCCGCCTTTTTCCCGGACAAAGTATTCTGCTTCCAGTCCTACACAATAATCCTTCTGCTCCGGTCTCCAGCACAGAATACAGGGAGCCTCATACTGGTTTCCACCCGCTTTCATAGAAAGAGAACGTGCCTCGTCTCCTTTTCTGTCATAATAACATATCTGGGAATATTCTTTGCCAAAATCAATTCCCACGATCAAATCACGAATTTCGTTCATTTGTTCCTCCCGGTTTCAGGACGATCTGTTCCTGCTCCTCTTTCTCGATCACAAACATCTGCTGCACATACTGTTCCTGACGGAGATACTTTCTCACCTGCAAAAGTACTTCTTTCTTTTTATCCAGTCTGCGGGCAGAGAGCATCTGATTGATCATATGATATTTACTCACAGGTGTACCCTCAATCTTATTCATTGTAAGTACCCTCTCCTGAGTCCGATTCACCTGATCTCCTGTTACTGATTCAAAATAATACTTCAATGTCTCCCCGTAAAACAGTGTAAAAGCTTTTACAAAAATGCCTTCATATAAGTTACGGAGTGGTTCTGTCTGATATTTTATCTGATTTCCGAGACCTGCATCCAGCGCATAATAGAGTGTCACCCTTGATGACGGATCTGCATGATATTCCACAAAGGTTTTATCATCCAACTGATAAGGACTCAAAACAGATACCGGAAGCTTCCTGAAGAATGCAAAATACATTCCCTGCTTCACGCATTTCTGAAGAATCTTTTCTGCATTGCAAAGCTGTTTTTCTTCCAGATTTTTTTCTTTGGAATATGCTTCCAGAAGCGCAATGCTGCACACAAAATCAACCGGCCATTTTTCATCATAGATTCGTTCCAGCAGACTTCTCACAAAGACACTCATTGGGTATTTTTTTACAAATGCTCCATATGCAACCTGTGTAAGATAGGCTCCTGCGATACGTTCCTTTCCACTGTGATGAACATAATCTTCCAGGATCTTCTCTCCCTCTTTCCTGTAATCAGAAGTAAACATCAGAAGGCAAAGAAGCTTCTCCTCCAGTTCATAGGTATCCATCTCAAAGCCCTGCGCACTTTTCCAGACAGATATCAATTCATCTATGGGACCAAACCTGTACTCCATAAGATATTTCAGGATCACTTCGTCATACTTTCCACGTCTGTAGACATCTGATGCAAGGGCAAGCAGTTCATCGTCTTCTTCCATCTCACACCTTGTCAGCATCCTGCTAGTCAGTTTCAACTGACTCTCTATGCGGATTCCTTCATATCCATATTCAGAAACAACGGACATTGCCTGTTGATACAGCCCCCTGGCGATCAGCACCTCCAGAAGAGCGGTTCTGTCTACAGCCGCATACTTCTTATAATCCATCTGCCGCAGATAATCATCTGTTTCTTCTGCCCTGATATGTTCAGAATAGTAAGAAAGCAGTTTTTCTCTGATGCATTTCTGGTATTCATCTGAAAATTCCTCTGACTCAGGGATTCTCTGGAATGCCTGAAGATTCTCCTGATCTGGTTCCGTATGTTCGCTGCAGTGAAGCACCAGCCCCGGCTCTTCTATATGAAAATCAAGAATCTTGTCTGTCAGTTCACGCTCATCAAATAGTTTCTTGATATTATAATCTATTGTTGATGCATACCTTCTCTGTTTCTCATCCTGAAACAGGATCACCGCATCATCTGTATAAATTCTGGGATAAGCCACTCCCTGGATACATGGGTAAATCTCTTCTTCCCTGAGCTGTTCATGGCGCACAATCACATAGCGTATCTTCTTATCATCGCAGTAAAGTCTGTAGGTAAACAGCTTTTTTGCAAGCAGTTTTGCCTGTCCTTCTGTTTTGGGATTGCTTAAAAATTCCTGATAAAGAACCGCATAATTCTCATTCATCCGTCCTTCTTTCGCCTTGCGCATGGCAAAAATCTTCATATGATCCCTGTAATCCGCATATGTCTGTGGCTGACGGCCTCGGTTTCCCACAATACTTGCATAAATAAATGCCTTTTTATCATCTGCAAGAGAAGTATTATTATAGGTAAAATACATCAGAAGGGGTTTTGGAAGTTCTCTCTGATAGGATGTATCCATTGTCTCCACATAATATTCATATATCCTTGTCAGACGGATTCCTTTCTCCACTGCCAGGGAAAACCACCTGAAATATTCCGGTTTTCTCGGGTTTCCAAGCATAATATATCTGCAGATCGCTTCCAGCGTATCATCGGATTCAAAAGCATCGTATCCCATTGCCAGTGCTCTGTACATGCTGGTACAGAATTCTCTCTCATACCCTGTAAGATAGGCAAATCTCATTACCAGTTCTTCGGTCAGAAGTCCTTTCTCGCCTGCAAATAAAAATACCTGCGTCCAGAAACTGCTCATTCTGTGAAGAAGTGTTGTGTCACTGCTGATGTAATTCCATGCTTCCAGATACAGGAACGGACTTCTGCAACCCTTCTCAAAAAGCTCCTCCATCATAAATACAAGTCTTGAAGAAGAACCCTTATCCTCCGGATTCATTTCCAGCCAGAGTTTAAATAACAAAAAGCTGTCTTCTTTCTGAAGGAAAAAATTGCGCAGACGTCTTGCCGCCTGTTCTTTGTCTTTATGCAATCCTGTAAGAACGCAGAGATAAAGGTAAGAACCTGCCTGTTCCAGATCCTCTCTGGCGAAATTCTGATGTTTAAATTTCTTCAGGATTTCTCTTGCCTGCTCATCCTTTTCTTCCATATGAAGGATGTATGCTTCATACATCTGATATTCCGGATAATCGCATCCCGCTTCTCTTAACTGATTAAGGACAAATCTGCTGCTGCCAATCCATGTCTTACTGTCCATTCTTTTGCAGAAATATTCTACAAGATCACGCAACAACTCCAATTTATGCTGTTTTACATGAATCTCCGTTTTAAGCTGTACTTTCGGCTCCATGGATGCAGTGATCTGATAGGTTAGCTGCTGATATGGACTCTTCACAGTAATCTCACCAAACTGGCGTCCTTTTTTCAGTTTTTCCTTATGGATCACATATTCCACCTGATAATAGCTTCCTATGAAATCTTCATCTGTAACCACATGCCTGGAAACTTCCAGAAAATCACCTTTCGCCTCTACATCCAGCCTGAGATGTCCCCATCCGCTCCTCTGGACTGCAAAAGTTTCACGGACAGATTCACTGATATCATAAAAACTGTTCTGATCTGCCTTCAATTCAATTTTTACAGGATCCTTTTTTCCCGTTCCGATGAGAAACTCTTCTACATGCTGAAATGTCACGGGCTGTTTTGAGAGGCCCTTATAAAGAGCTTTCTCTTTCTGTCCGGCATTCCTTAACAGAAGTTCAAACCTGCGGTCTGTAAAAACACGATATGCTTCTTTAAAATCGTCCTTTGCGATATTCACAAAGGTATCCATATCCGGCACTTCCCCGGCAACACTTTTCAGTTCTGTTTTCTCTGCCTGAACAAGAAATGGCAGCTTATATTCTCCAATGTCTGTGGTGAAACAAAGCCATCCCTCATGTCGCTCACCCGGGTGCATCCCTGCACCGTCAATCCCATACTGCAGTCTCACCGTAGTTCCCGAAAATTTCTCGGTTCCCGGCACCACGCGTCTGTTGGAAGATGTGATATATCCCCGGATTTTCTGATTATCCTCTGTTCCGAAATACAATTCTCCTTTGTACACATCACCAGCTTTCAGAGTCACTTCTATTTTGTCCTGCGAAAAAAGGAGCTGCGGATGTTCATGTCTGAAATTTCCACTTAATAGTTCTTCTATCGTCTTTTTCAAAATTGTTCACCTTATATCCTTGCTTAAATTACAGAGCTACTGTTCACAAGCCTATTGCGTTTAATTATACACCACAAACCGTATCCGCGCAACAATCCGCTTTTATCATTATTTAATGTTGCATTCATATAAATTGTCTTATATAATAAATTATATACCAAAGTTAATGCAGATAATTTTCTTTTTCATTTATTATTTATCAGAAATATTATCTGTTCCTGCAAAATTCTCTATCCTGAGTTGACTTTCCTCTCTTTGTATCGTATCATTCAGTACAGCTCAAAAAATACTTTTTAAAGAAGGAGGTTATCATCCATGCAGGATAACAAAAATTTTCTGGGCACAGAACCTGTTGGAAAGCTTCTTTTAAAGCTATCCATTCCAACAGTGATCGCCCAGCTCATCAACATGCTTTATAACATTGTAGACCGTATTTACATCGGCCACATCCCGGGGGAAGGCAGCCTGGCACTTACCGGTGTGGGAGTCTGTATGCCCATCATCATGATCGTCTCCGCATTTGCGGCACTGGTCAGTTCCGGCGGCGCACCAAGGGCTTCTATTTACATGGGAAAACAGGATAATAAATCTGCTGAGAATATATTAGGCAACTGTTTTATTCTTCAGATTATTATCTCTGCTATCCTCACTGCCATTTTACTGATCTGGGGCAGAGATTTATTACTGGCTTTTGGCGCCAGTGAAAACACCATCAGTTATGCAACAGATTATATGCATATTTACGCTTTCGGTACCTTGTTCGTACAATTAACCCTTGGTATGAATGCATTCATCACTGCACAGGGATTTACCACATTTTCCATGGTTTCCGTCCTGATCGGCGCTGTCTGCAATATTGTTTTAGACCCTGTATTTATCTTTGTTTTTCATATGGGGGTACGCGGTGCTGCACTGGCAACTGTTATCTCACAGGCAATTTCCACACTCTGGGTAGTTTTATTCCTCTGCGGCAAAAAGACACAGCTTCACCTCAGGAAAAAGCATCTCCATCTGGAGGCAAAGGTTGTTCTTCCCTGTATCGCACTTGGACTTGCTGCTTTTATCATGCAGTCAAGCGAAAGTATTGTAACTGTCTGCTTCAATTCATCCCTGCTTCGGTACGGCGGTGATATTGCGGTGGGAGCCATGACCATCCTGACCAGTGTTATGCAGTTTGCCATGCTTCCTCTTCAGGGAATTGCGCAGGGAGCACAGCCAATTTCCAGTTATAATTACGGTGCCAAAAACACAGACAGAGTAAAGAAAACTTTTCGTTTGCTTCTGATCACCTGTCTGTCATATTCTGTACTCCTCTGGGCTGCTGTACAGCTTGTTCCCAGAGTATTTGTAAGCATTTTTACGGCAGATACAAGTCTTATCGAATTTACTGCACCAATGCTGAAAATCTATCTGGGTGGTCTGTTCCTCTTCGGTATCCAGATTGCCTGTCAGATGACCTTTACCTCCCTTGGAAAGGCAGTAAACTCTATTATTGTTGCTGTTGTCCGTAAGTTTGTACTGCTGATCCCGCTGATCTATATTATGCCTCATATGATATCTGATTCAACAACAGGCGTATATATGGCAGAACCCATTGCAGATATTACTGCTGTGATCTTTACCTCTGTTTTATTTACATTTCAGTTTAAAAAGGCACTGGCAGAAATTCAGAATTAAATACTGTACAAATCCATAATAAGGGGTGAACATTACAAAACGTTCACCCCTTAAATTATGCATTTCTATAGTCAAACGGATATTCACAATCCGCTTCGCTACTTGATTGATTAAAACAAGTCATTAATCACTTCCTGTACTGTCTGCAAACGCTCTGCTTTCCATGCTTTTGCACCACAGAAAAGAAGTCCCTCATCTACATTCCCTTTTACTGCATTGATCAGTCCGTCAGTAATACAGTAAGGTATTTCTTTGGGGCTACATTTTACAAGACATCCATGACAGGGACTGTGTGGAATCTGTTCGCCGTTCATGACACGGGTCATGAATTTGTTCATAATGGCACGACCTGGCATTCCAACAGGGCTTTTTACAATGGCAATGTCGGATTCTTTTGCTTTTAAATGAGCTTCTTTGTAGCGGATGTCTGCGTCACATTCTTCCGTTGTAATAAAACGGGTAGCTACCTGAATGCCGTCAGCACCCAGATTATCCACTTTTTGGACATCCTCTCTGTTATAGATACCACCTGCTACGATCACTGGAATTTCTGTCCCATATTTCTCTGCGTAACTTTTTACTGTTGTGATGATTTTCTTTATTTCTTCACTGTAGGATTCTTCAGTATATTTCTCCAGTTCTTCTTTATGAAAGCCAAGATGTCCGCCTGCCTGAGGACCTTCGATTACTACCAGATCTGCAGTTCTTTTGTATTTTCTGTCCCAGTATTTCAGGATTACTTTTGCGGATTTGTCTGTAGATACAATGGGGGCAATCTTTGTCAGACTTCCTTTTACCAGTTCCGGAAGCTCTGTGGGAAGTCCCGCACCGGAAATAATGATGTCTGCGCCAGCTTTTACTGCAGCCTTTACGTGAGATGCATATTCTTTCAGTGCAACCATAATATTGTATCCTATAATTCCATCTTCGGAAATCATACGGGCTTTTTTCATTTCACCGGCAATGGCACGTTCGTTGGCTGCTGCCGGATTTCTGTCGAAATCTTCTTCCCTGTAGCCGATCTGTGCAGTGGAAATAATACCAACTCCTCCTGCTTTCGCAACAGAACCTGCAAGTCTGCCAAGACTGATCCCAACTCCCATTCCCCCCTGGATCAATGGAACTCTTGTGATTTTATCTCCTATTTTGAAATTCTTCATTGTGATTCTTCTCCTGTTATTTTGTTTGTATTTTAAATATTTTGATATTCAAAGTATATCACAATATTTATTCTTGTCAAGAGAAACCAGTTTATATAGTTTTTAATACTATATACATAACCGATATCTGTCCTTTTTCCTATAGCAGTCCTAATAAATAATGCATTTAAGACAGTTCATCAGAGTGTGTGAAAGACAAGGAGGATATCTGCAGGCGTGCCGACACACGGCAAAAATATCTGACGCAGGATTTCTCTGCTTTTTTAACCGAAACAGGTAAGTCTCCTGCTTCAATTGCGAATACCCACATGACTCCTATCATTTTTCATGATGGATATCACACTTTTATTTCAGAAGCCGAATTATTACAAACAGTTAATTCAAAATGATTTCTATTTGTTTTTATATAACCTTCTTTCTGTAGCTTTGATATCTCCGTAGACATTGCCGCACGGTCAATGCACAGATAATCTGCCAACTGCTGCCGGTCAAAAGGAATATCAAAGGATAACGACGAATGTCTGATAGACTCTGCCGACAGATAGGACAATAGTTTGTCCCTTGTCGTTCGCTTGCCCACATGTGTGATTTTGTCGTTCAGGATCAATATCTTATTTGCCAGAACACTGACCAGGTTGCGGATCAGCTTCTGATGGTGTTCGCATGCAGTCGGGCAGGAAATCAGAAGCCTTTGGACATTTAGCAGAATAATCTCACAATCCGTATCTGCCACCACACTGACATTCAGAACAGCTCCCGGGCTTGCTGCATATGGCTCACCAAAGAAATCACCGGTATGACATTTCGACAGAATATTCCGATGCCCCCAAAGGTCTTCCTGAATAACAAGAACACAGCCGGACACCACAAGTCCCATTACCTCGGTAGAATCTCCTGCTCTGAAAATATAAGAATCTCGTTTTTGGGAAACTGCTGTTGCTTTTACACAATGCAGTATAGATAATATCTCGTTATCAGTAAGGCCTGTAAAGAATGGACTGTTTTTTAGAATGGGTAAATATTTTTTCAAAATCATTCCTCCTTGTTGGAAATCAAACATACAAGTTGTATTTATCATACTATAATGCCGACAGAAACAAAAGTTAAATCTATTGACGGAGGTAAAATGATAAGAAAGATTATTCGAATCGATAAAGAAAAATGCAATGGCTGCGGCGCCTGTGCAGATGCCTGCCACGAAGGTGCCATTGATATCATTAATGGAAAAGCAGAATTGGTAAGAGAACATTTCTGTGACGGACTGGGGGATTGCCTCCCGGAGTGTCCCACAGGTGCCATTTCCTTTGAGGAACGGGAAGCACCTGAATATGATGAAGCGGCTGTGAAAGAAGCACAGAAAAAAATATTTGCCAAAAATCAGGCAATAACTGCTCATGCCGGCTGTCCCGGGTCTAAAAGCATGCAGATTCAGCGATCAGAAATACCCAAATCAGAAAAACCATCTTCAACCACAGGTCAGGTATCCAATCTTCAGAACTGGCCGGTACAGATTAAGCTGGCACCTGTCAGTGCCCCATATTTTAACGGCGCAAAGCTTTTAATCGCAGCCGATTGTACTGCATACGCTTACGCAGGCTTTCATCAGGATTTTATCCGAAATAAGGTAACATTAATCGGCTGTCCTAAATTGGATCAGGTGGATTATAGCGAGAAACTGACTGCAATAATCCAAAATAACGATATTCAAAGTGTGACGATTGTAAGAATGGAAGTTCCATGCTGTGGCGGACTTGAGATGGCAACCAGAAAAGCACTTCAGAATAGTGGAAAATTCATTCCCTGGCAGGTTATAACCATAGGTATTGATGGAAATATTATAGAATAAAGGAGGATACGACAATGGATAAAAAAATGTTTTGTTATCAGTGTGAACAGACAGTGGGATGCACCGGCTGCACAGGAAATGCAGGTGTCTGCGGAAAAAAGGCAGGCACTGCCAAATTACAGGATGAGCTGACAGGTGCGTTGATCGGTCTGGCAAGAGCTGTCGATGGCGCAGCAGCTATTTCCAAAAGTACCAGTCAGGTCATAATTGAAGGACTGTTTACTACCGTTACAAATGTGAGTTTTGACGATGCAGCAATCGAAAATATGATACAAAAAGTCAGAGCAGAAAAAGAAAGACTGGTTCCTGACTGCAATAAATGTCAGTCACCTTGCGGTAAATCAGACGAATATGACATGCAGCAGCTGTGGAATGCAGATGAAGATATCCGCTCCCTGAAGTCCCTTATTCTTTTCGGGATTCGCGGAATGGCAGCCTATGCTTATCATGCAAATGTTCTGAATTATGAAGATGCCGAAGTAAACCGTTTCTTCTGTGAAGCATTATTTAAGATTGGTTATGAAGAAAGTGTGGAAACACTGCTTCCTACTGTACTGAAAGTAGGGGAAATCAATCTGAAATGTATGGCACTTCTTGACAAGGCCAATACAGAAACTTACGGAACACCGGAACCGACTGCAGTTACACTTACCGTAGAAAAAGGACCATTTATTGTAGTAACCGGTCATGATCTGAAGGATCTGCAGCTTTTACTTGAACAGACTGAAGGAAAAGGAATCAACATCTATACCCACGGCGAAATGCTCCCTGCCCATGCCTACCCACGATTAAAGAAATTCTCTCACTTAAAAGGAAATTTCGGAACTGCATGGCAGAATCAGCAGAAAGAGTTTGATCATCTTCCGGCTCCGATCCTTTACACCACCAACTGTCTGATGCCGCCAAAAAGCAGTTATGCTGACAGAGTATTTACAACAGAAGTGGTTGCTTTCCCAGGCGCTGTTCATATCGACGAGAAGAAAGATTTCACACCGGTTATTGAAAAAGCACTGGAACTGGGTGGTTACAAAGAAGATCAGACACGCACAGGCATCAACGGCGGTACGAAAGTGACAACCGGTTTCGGTCATGCAGCTATTCTCTCCCATGCAGATACTGTAGTAGAAGCTGTAAAATTAGGAGCGATCCGCCACTTCTTCCTGGTTGCCGGCTGTGATGGTGCCAAACCAGGTCGAAACTATTACACAGAATTCGTGAAGCAGACACCTTCTGACAGTATTGTTCTCACCCTGGCATGTGGAAAATTCCGTTTCAATGATCTGGATCTGGGAGAAATCGGTGGTCTGCCAAGACTGATGGATATGGGCCAGTGTAATGATGCTTATGGTGCAATCCAGGTTGCTGTGGCACTTGCGGATGCATTTGGATGTTCTGTAAATGAGCTTCCGCTTTCTTTCGTTCTCTCCTGGTATGAACAGAAAGCAGTCTGTATCCTGCTGACACTTTTACACCTGGGTATCAAAAACATCCGTCTTGGTCCTTCTCTTCCGGCGTTCCTGTCTCCTAATATTCTAAACTATCTGGTAGAAAATTATGGTATTGCACCTATCACCACACCGGAAGAAGATATCAAAGCACTGATGAACCAGTAAAATAAATTTTTCAAAATCTTCGCAAATTAACAAAGCCGATACAGGATTCAAAAATCCCGCATCGGCTTTATTTATGGGTCTGAAGACTCGGATCTGCCGACAACAATTTTAAACATGTGCAACGATATTCTGATGGGGTTAAATGATAACGTTTTTTAAACAATCTGCAAAAATAATCAACGTTATGAAATCCAGTTTCATAGGCAATTGTTTTTACTTTTTTATTCGTATTTTTCAATAACCAGGAAGCTGCCTGAAGTCGATATCCTATCAGATAATTAACTGGTGTAGTATGTAAAAACCGGTGGAACAAATTAAGTGCAGTACTTTTGCTGATTCCTATATGCGAGGCAATTTCATCCAGAGACAAATTGTGATTATAGTTTTCATGTATATATTGCATGATTAACTGCACTCTTTTCTGTGCAACTTCATCAACTGTCTGTACATCTCCTTTATCAGATAACTTTACATTTTCATAAAAAGTCAGCCATAAATCCTGCATCAATGCCAAAGTAGCAAGTTCTCTTATTTTCTCATTCCCCTGTATTTCCATTATTTTTATCATAGTTTGTATAATCTTTGTCTGCCATAGTTCATCAGTCTGAAAACGCTGGAAATATATATTCGATGAAATGATTGGCAAGATATATTTCTTATAGATCAGGCTGTTCTCCGGTGCAATAAATTCCGGCATACATACAAAGTTAGGAATGATACCACCTGATGATGCGTAAAAGCGGTGCAATATTTTAGAATTAATAAAAATTGCTTCTCCTTCTGACAATATAATCTGTTTTTCTCCTATTCCGCATGTAACTTGTCCGGACTCCACATATAAAAACTCAAATTCTCTGTGCCAGTGCCACTCAATACAATGAAAATCAAACAATTCCAGATTATCATAATAATACTGGAATGGATAATCACTGCTTCCATGCTGTTTAATTTCCATGAACTCCTCGTCTGTAAGTATTCTATTATATGTTTTATTATAATCCATCTCCATATCACGTTCTTTCTTTTTTACGATATTATACAGTATTTCTACAATTTAATTCAATGTATATATCTAATATTTGCTATATAATCAAGCAAAAAAAGAAAAGAGGTATACTTATGATTTTTAAATGTAGAAATTCTATAAAAAAAACAGACTACCATAAGACAAAAATCGCCTGTTATATGGGCTTTATCACACAGGCTATTGCTGCAAACTTCGCACCGCTTCTTTTTTTGAAATTTCACAGTGATTACCATATTTCTCTCGGTAACATTGCTCTGATATCCACTTTCTTCTTTTTCACACAGCTTCTGGTTGACCTGTTCTGTGCCAAATTCGTGGACCATATCGGGTATCGTGTGTGCATTGTTACATCAGAAATATTTTCTGCACTGGGTCTGCTTGGACTGGCATTTTTACCTGATTTTTTACCTGATCCTTTTATTGGAATTATATGTAGTGTTATTGTTTATGCCATCGGAAGTGGTTTAATAGAAGTACTTTGCAGCCCTATTATCGAGGCCTGTCCATTTGAAAACAAAGAAGCAACTATGAGTCTGCTCCATTCTTTTTACTGTTGGGGAGCTGTTGGGACAATTTTGATTTCCAGCTTATTTTTCCTGATATTTGGAATAGACAACTGGAAATGGCTCGCCGTAATATGGGCAATCATTCCTGCAGTTAATACTTATAACTTCATGACCTGTCCTATTGAACCTCTGGTTGACAATGGTTCCGGAATGGGAATTAAGAATCTGTTTTCCAGACCATTTTTCTGGGTTGCAATATGTCTGATGATCTGTTCCGGAGCTTCTGAGCTTGCAATGGCTCAATGGGCATCTGCTTATGCAGAAGCTGCACTGGGATTGTCAAAAGCCCTGGGAGATTTAGCAGGTCCATGTATGTTTGCAGTAACAATGGGAATCAGCCGTATAATTTTTGGGAAATATGGAGAACAGTTAGATTTAATGAAGTTTATGAGTGGTTCAGGCATATTATGCGTTGTCTGTTATCTACTTGCCGCTTTGTCATCCAGCCCGATTATCGGACTTATCGGTTGTATTGCATGTGGATTTTCAGTTGGAATCATGTGGCCTGGAACAATCAGTATTTCCTCAAAAACTTTTCCAACAGGTGGAACGGCTATGTTTTCTCTTCTTGCCATGGCAGGAGATTTAGGTGGCAGCATTGGACCTGGAATTGTTGGTCGTATCACCCAGAATGCCGGAAATAATATTAGGATTGGCATGGGATTCGGACTTATTTTTCCAGTAATTTTATTGTTTATGTTATTCCTGCTGTATCGAAAAAAATCCACACAGCCCCAAATATCAAAGCACTGATGAACCATTAAAAGTAAATTTTTCAAAACCTCTGTAAGATCAATAAAGCCGATACTGGATTCAAAAGTCCCGCATCGGCTTTTTACTTTGGTTTCTTTCTTTTCCCTGTAATTTTTTCTACCTTCAAAACATATCATTGCCCCATAACAAGGAAATCTATTGTACATTATTTTTTAAGTTCATAAAAAAAATTGCTATTTTATCCAACTTTGCTTCATTATATTCTGCAAAATCCAAATAATATTTTGGAATACTTACAGCCTGAATTTCTTTTTTATATAACCATTGTCTTGTTTTGGCTTCCGGAGCAAAAATAACTGCTTGATGTTCACTGGAAAAAATCTCATTATAAGTACATGCTGAATGGTCTAAAACACACTTCCAATCCATATTCTCATCCTGAAAATATCGATTTAGTTGATTCAAAAATTTCTTTGCTTTTTGCATATAAATGACATTCATAATTGGATTATAATGTTCTCCCTCTATTACAGGAATTTCCCATACTAAACAACACGTTTTCATTTATAGATCCCCCTTTACAAAATGCATAACTCCTCAATTTCCTAATCAATAAAACTTGAAGTTGTTAGCCTATTCTCTTTTTGAAATACAGCGCAATTACAACGCATACCACAATAGCAATTGCAAAAGGAATTGCTACCAAAAATGCAGTCGAGACTGGAGCACTATAACCAGCATATTTGATGCCCCACATCATGTCGCAATAGTTATATGCAACAACAGCACACATCACATCAGACAGAAGAACAGCCAAAATCAAAAACAAATTAGATATAGTTTTCATAAAAATCCTCCTTATTTATTCGATGTACTTTTAAGGAACAAAACAGCACCGGCAATAATTGCTACAAGGCAGATAAGTAGGAAAATTCCGTTTCCGTCTATTGTTATCATGGAAGATGTTCCAATTTGTTCCGATGCAGACGGCATAAAAACAGATACAATTCCCCAAGCAATCAACAAGACTACTCCAATGATACAAGTGGCTATACCAAGGATGCGCTTCTCACGCTTGTTCGTTGCCTCAGTTTGATGGACTTCTAAACTCACAGCGTTTTCTGATATTGAATTTTCTTCTTTCATCAAATAGTCCAGTGAAACATCAAAATACTTACTGATTGAAATAAGAGTATCGGTTTCCGGAACTGCTTTCCCGCTTTCCCTTAGTTAAAGATATGAACCCTATTTATCAGTCTACTTTTCCAATAAATCGGTAGTATATCTCTATTTCCTGTATTCTTTCGTTCTCCTCATTCGTTGTTGCTTCGTGAATGAGTATTTTTTCTATCATTGCATTTAATAACGGTGCTGTCAGTTCCTTTGGTACGGAATACTCCTTGATTAACTCAATCCACTTTTCAGCACCTATCATATCCTGTTCCATTTTACTTAATTCTTCTCTTAGGTTGGTTATCTGCTGTTCCAGTTCTATCTGTTCTTTTTGATATTTCCCCGACAGCATGATGAAGTTTCGTTCCGTTATCTTCTCACAGGCTCTATCTTCATACATTTTCGTAAACAAGCGGTCAATCTCATTTTGTCGGTTCTCGGCTTTCTTCAAGGCACTTGCCTTTTTCTTCTTTTCCCGTATTCGCTCTGCATTCCCAGCCTTTTGTATCTTATTCAACACCTTTTCTTCGTCTTGCTGTACTGCCTTAGCCCAATACTGCAATCGTTCCAATACGGCTTGATACAACACATCATAACGGATATAGTGCATAGAACAAGTACCTTTGCCAAACTGTCCGTAGTAACTGCAAGCATAATAACTGTATGGCGTTTTATTTGCCTTATTTGTCGCAAACCGCATAGACCAGCCACAATCCGCACACTTGACAAGCCCTGCAAATATCGGCGTTGCTTTTTCCTTTGTCTGTCTACGCCTTAGTTTTATCTGTTCCTGCACACGATAGAACACTTCTTTGTCAATAATCGGTTCGTGGGTATTTTCTACTCGAAACCATTCACTTTCGGGCTTACGCACTTTTTTCTTGCTCTTGAATGAAACTGTTGATTGTCGATTATGAACGCTGTTTCCTATATAGACTTCACTTTTTAATATTGCTTTAACATGAGCAATCGTCCACTCATAACGCTTACTTTCGGGCTTTCCCTCAAAGATATGAGCAAAAGTACCGTACCTTGTAAAATTCAACCAAGACGCGGTCGGGACTTTTTCTTCTCGCAGTATTTTTGTGATTTTTGCACTACCGTAACCTTGATAGGCTAGAGAGAAGATTTTTTCAACAATCCATTTTGTTTCCTCATCAACCAACAGTTTCCCTTTGATGTCGGGGTGTTTCTTATATCCTAACGGAGCATAAGCCCCATAATACGCACCCTCTGCAAATTTTGTCTTAAACGCTGATTTCACTTTACGGCTCGTATCTCTTGCTACCCATTCATTGATGATGTTCTTAAATGGTGCAATCTCACTTTCGCCTTTTTCGCTGTCCACACCGTCGTCAATCGCTATGTAACGGACATTATGGCTAGGAAAATACAATTCTGTATATTGTCCTGTCATAATATAGTTTCTACCAAGTCGTGATAAGTCTTTTATTACAACACAGTTGATTTTTCCTGCCTCTATATCCTCAATCATTCTTTGAAAGCTCGGTCTTTCAAAATTTGTTCCCGACCAGCCGTCATCAATATATTCATCAATCACATTCAAATGATGTTCTTTTGCATATAGACGCAACATACTTCTTTGTGTGGTAATGCTGGAACTTTCGCCTTGTAATTCATCATCTCGGCTCAACCTAAGATAAAGTGCAGTATTGTAAATCTGTTGTTTCATTGTCAGTTATCCTCCTTTATAACTAACCCATGTTTACAATACCTGCTTGCAAGTAAAGTATAACATGGGTTATTTTTCACATTCAATCTATTTCTTACAACTGCACCGAATTTATGCGATTGTCTGCTTTGCTTTCTCAAGCATAACATCAGTCAGAAGTTCTTCCATTGTCTTTCCCTTTTCAGAAAAATGCTCTTTTACAACAATCTTTGTCTTTCCTCTGTTTCCAATGCCACACTTGTTATTTTTCTTTTGAATTGTTTTTACAGCATTATCAATAACACATACCCCCTTTCTGTAAAAATAGTTTCTAAGCAATTCAACGGCTTTTGTCATAGCCCACAGGACTTTCACCTCTGCATTATCCAATGTAGCCGTACCCATTGCGTGCGACGCTCTTAACGCTCAAGCTGAGGCTGTACGGGAGTATCATTATCAGACAGAACAGGTCATGGCGATAAAAGAGGACAAGTCTTTTACAAGAACACAGATAGGTTATCGCTCACTTTTGCAGGAGAAAGGTCATGGCGTATCTGTTTCAACGGCTCGCTGTCTGTCAAACGTATTGAATTGCTTTATTCAGTTGTCAAAGAGCGATTGAAAGAAGAAAATCATCTTTCCTATATACCGCGTTGGAAAAGAGGAGAAATGTAACTAAAATTCAAAACTTTTTCCCTTTTTCACTACTATCTGTACAGCAAACGTCCATTTGCTAAGTTGAAATAGAAAAATTTAACTTCTTTTCATGCACCATATAGGGATAGAAAATGTCATTTTGCTAAGTTGATGATGAAAAAAGAATATTTTCCTTTTCACACCCTAACTACCCAAAAGATACTGTTACTGCCAACAATAGAATGAACTATTTTCTTCACTCCATATCAGGACAGAAAAGCGTTATTTGTATCACATTTCTTAAACTTTTTTCTTTCTACGCCATATAGGGAACGGAAACCTTAAATTGTTAAGTTGAGGATAAAATAATTTTCTCTTTCCACATCAACACTCAACAGCTAATGCCTGTTTGAATACAAATCAAGAAATAAAGTGTGATTTCCTCTTTCTGCATAATACTGTCCGCTTAACTCGATTTTCCGACATTTTTTTCAAAACTTTTTTCGTCTTTCACTTCATATAGGGACAGCAAGCCAAAATTTAATGACCTATTTTCAAAAAAAGTTTAGATTTCCTGTTCTCGCACCATATCTGTACGAAAGTTGATGTTTTGTTGCAGATATTTTGAAGAAATTAAAAAATACCGTCATTCTCTTGTGGGACAGCGGTATCTATGCGTTCTTCTATGGTTGATTTTTCTAATTGTAATAAGTGTTTATGCTTATCTTTGAGTTCTGTCTGCTCAATCATATCTTTCAGTATCGTTGTATGATTTTCTCTGTCTAATGCTTGTACCATTTTTATGGTTGGTGCAACCTGTCTTTGTAACCAATGCAACGCTTTTTGTAAAGTATAAGGTTCTGGCTTTGTAGTTAAGCGTATCGGTTCTCTGTTTCCCCCTACAAACCATGCCCAATCATCATTTGTTTTCCATTGATTTTTTGGCTTGTCGTCCTCTCTGTCAACAAAGCGGACATAATGATTGATGATAGAAAAAGCAGTGCGTTCAGCGTCCCGATAAGTCAGTAAATCTACAACCGCATAATAGGCTCGTTCATTCTTCATGCGTATTTCAAAGCGGTTCTTAATCTCCGTATCTTCAACTTCTATGCTATTCTTGACATACTGCTCATAATTTTTCTGATAAGCACACATATATAATTCACTGCTTGTTGAACCGAGATATAAGGTTTCTCCTGTATTCTTTGGTAAATCGCTACCACATTTTTCCGTACCGCTGTAATCTTTCTGCATACGAAAGTAGGAGATACATTCGCCAGCCTTGTATTTTTCCTTTAACTTTGGAATATCCAATATTCCTGCTTTATCATTGATTGCCAAGTCAAGCCGTTTCATCTTACCACCTGCCGTTAAACAATCAAGCATGAAGTCATACCATGAGCGTTCCTGTGCCAATAGATAACTTTCCATTTGACGACAGCCTCTGCCTTTCAGTTCCAATAAAACACCTAAATGCTCTTGCATGGAACACATGACATTGATGTCGCCTAAAACATATTTGCTTTCATATCCGTATTTTCCATAATCTTCATAAAGCATATAATCGGGTTTTAGTTGTAATACATCACGGATAATCGCCAATGCGTCCGTAGTAGGAAAGCGAACACGGAAGTAATCAATCAACAGGAATAGTGGTTCTTGTGGATTGAAACGCTCAATCTGTTTTTCTATGACTCCTTTTAATTCGTCATTCAATGGCTGTTTCCCTTTTTCAATGCGGTTGTAATATTCACGGCTGATACCACAAGCAACAGCAAGCCTTGTTTGTGTTACTCCGTATTCCTCACGCTTTTGTCTTAATTCTTCAATAAAGTTTTTATCATTCATTCTTTAATTCCTCCAATCAAAAAAGGCAACTACCATTTACTGATAATTGCCTATCATTAAAAATCCGTATAGAAAAAGCAGTCAATCCTAAGACTAACTGCTCTGATTGCTATGAAGTGCTTGTATTTTCTTTACCACTTCTTGCCTATAATTTTCAATATCCAAAACTCTTTTTTTACCTGCTGTTAAATACATAATCGGTAAATCAATTTTTTCAAAATCATTCAACAATAATAACGGTTCTTCAAAAATGCAAAACGGTTGTCCTATTTGACAACTAGTGCTTTCTTGATAAATTCTAAAATCCTCAAATAAAAATTCATTTTGAGGAAGTGTAATATTTTTAACTTCTTCTCTATACAAGTATCTTGCAAAGTTATACAATCCAAATGCAAAAAAGGAAATTTTTCTTGTAAATGGATTTTCTCCATAATCTTTTGATTTTCTATGTGCTTTACAGAGATTAGCCAATTCCAATGAGAATTTTTCCCAATTTTTTTCTATTAGTGCAAGGAAACCGTTTATCACAGCTTTTTCTTCTGCTGTATGTTTATTTTGAAGAAATTCTTTACTTTCATCAATCACATATTGTTTCCACATAGGTTCTTGATAATACAGATACATCACTAAATTTGTGATACTGCATGCAGACTTTAACCCATTCTTACTAAGTCCGTTTTCTTTTGGAAATATTTTTTCAATGTCACGAAAGCGGTTTGCACAGAATATATGTGGTAAAATATTCCAAGCGTGAATGGAATGGTCGCAACCGCTGTTTGTTATTGTGAGTTGTCCCCATGTTACTGCCGAATTGAACGCATTATTTAAATAGCTCATATCCTTTTCTTGTAATGCTAAGTAACTTCCTAAATAAACAATCTTTTTTCCGAAATTTTCATGCAATAATTTCAGCCATATAATAATCTGTTCTTCTGGCTTTTTACTTTGACAGTATTTCGTATACTTCTTTAATCGCTCATCAATATATGCGTTCATGTTGGCATATCAAAACATTTTATCCACATTTTGTAAATATAGTTTGATAAGTTCCTTTTTTTCCATAGAGTACCTCGTTTCACTTATAAAATTTTGCTATTTGCTACATAAATGCTTTCAATCCCATTAGAATAAGTATAATAGCAATATATACACCCCACTTATCCCAATTATAAGTGTCATAATAAAATTGAAAACAATACAAACTTTCTTCTGATTTAAAGAAAAATGTTCAAATTTTTCAAGGTTGTATTGACGAATATAACTTTTAGTAATTATGGAATAAATTGAATAACCAATAGCAATGATACTTGAAATAATAGCAATAATATCAGTCATTTTACAATCCATATCTTCCCTCCTAAAAAGTTTGCATATCATTACCACAAAAATTAAAATATTATAATGTTTAAATTTATTGTTTTTCTTTTGTGAAATAGATACTTTTTATATCACATCTTATAAAATGCGGTTTTGCCTTGTAAATACAGCGTTTTCCGCCTGTTAGTGTATAGTGTCTTTTGTTTTTTGTGCCCCCCTTGTTAGATAACGGGGGCTTAATCTTCGCTCGCCACAGGCTCGCTCACAGACGAAGTAAACCAGCCACTTGCAAGACATGGCAGAAAAATCTGAAAGATTTTCCTGCCACCGTGTCTGGATCACTCCGTCTGCCTAACTAATAATATAGTATTATGTAAAAATGTCATTTTATTTAGGTACATCTACCGAATAGCTTAAACAGTCACCTCTTTTGTTACTTTGTAAGTCATTGTAATACCATAGATACATGACTCTGTCATATACATTGATTTCAATTACACCGTCCGGTTTTTGTCCTTCTACTTCCAATGAATAGATTTCTTTATCATGTGCATAGCCGTAAACAAAACGCTTGCTTGGATAATCGGGGTTTAAGTCTTGTTGGAAATCACTTAATTTCAAAGAAGAGTGAATAAGCTCTGTAATATCATCTAACAAAATTCTATCTCGTTTCGTTGTAACCGGTGTAGCATTTATAAATGTGTATTGTGTATGCCCATTCTGTATCTGCTTTTTACAACGAGCCATTACTAAGCCTTGAATATCATCGTTATCATTTCCAGCCCGATAGAAAATCGTATCATATTTTTTGCCTTGCCATATATGCAAGGTTTCATCAACATGATTAAGAAAATCAGCAGGAACCGATAGTTCCTCATTTTCAGCATTCAAAGTGGAAAGTTGAATAGCTTCTTCAATCGTGTCATAATATACAAGCTTGGCATTATTTTTATCATAATCATTTATCGTAAATTCCACGTATTCATTATCTTTATTTTCTTCTTCCGGAACATAAGTATAACGACCATTTTCAATATGGTCATCATATTCAACATCAACAAATAACCCAATCCCTATCAGAGCTACAAAAATCAAAGAAATCGCTCCAATTATGATTAACATTATTTTCAAAAATTTTTTCATGGCATACACTTCCTTAATCACTTCAAGTTTATCTATTATTATTTATCATATTATATCATTAGAAAATTGAGTAGTCATCACTTTTCTAGTATCTGTCAGAATATTTTTTATTCCATAAATTATCAAGAGTGTAAACATTGCTACGCAACAAGCTCTTGACAATTCATGTCCTAAAAAATGATTAATAATCAAGCAGAAAAAGAATAGTTATACTGTATTACAGCAACAAAAAAGACATCTCATATTCTGTATGAAATGCCAATTTTGCCTTTATTTATGCTGTTTTCTCTGTCGTATCAAGGTTCTTTCATTCGTAGTAAATTAGTGGTAAAATTCTTTTATTTTTTGTTTCATATTGCTTAAAATCCCTGTGTTTATGCGGATAATTCGATTTTTACTCTTTTTTATATTAAAATACTACTTTATTCTTGCAACAATATCACTTTTTTATGATGTCCAAAATACAACAATACAGCAAATTTATCTTCTCCATAATTAATTTTGTTTCTTCTATAATCACTAACAAGTTCACCTTCAAAAAATTCATTTTCAATTACGTATGCCCCTTTAGTTTTTCCTCCCTTGCATTTTTCGATATATACCATTGATTTATACCAGCAGCATCTTTTCCCTTGCATATATCCTTCAATTTCATAACAAAGCAACCATAATCCTCTACATATAGAATACACTAAAACTATGATGGATATTATTTTAATTATATTTTCAAATAGATTGTTTTTTTTAATCTGAAAAATAATTATCAGCAAAGACATCAATATCGGTACTGTTAAAACATCTATAAAAATTTGTTGTTTTATTTCTTTTAACCATTGCTTTAAATATTTTGTCTTTTCTAGCGAATTCAATAATATAGATGGATTCTCATACAATCTCTCTAATACTTTCAGTCATAGTATAATCTTCTCCTATTTATTTTAAACTTTTGCAAGCAGGTAAACACAGGTTATTCCTTAATATCCTTTTGTTTGGGAAACTCCAGACTCCCACTTTGATATAGCTTGTCTGGACACGCCTAATTGCTCGGCAAGCTGCTCCTGTGAAAGAGCTCTTTTCTTTCGGAGTTCGTATAGTTTTTCTGAAAGTGCCATGTTCTCCTCCTTTCACCCAGAGCATACCCCAATAGCCGGTAGAATACTATACATCTTGGTATGCAATTACGCAACCCACGGTAGCAACTGCATATTGTCATGGTTTTACATCAAATCGAGCGATAACTGCGCCAATAAATTCCGAGTTGTCTCTATCTTTATCTTTTAATTATACACAGGATTTGAATCTTTTTCTACTTATCTATAATCAAAAAATCCTCTCGAAAAAGTCCTCTTCCTTGTATTATAAAACCGCTTTCATAAAGTTTTTCTTCTTTTTCAGAATACCTGCGTATCACTACGAATATTCCGACTGTCAAAATCACTCCAAATACGATTCCTGCCAGAATTCCATTCGTCCCCATTCCATAACTCTCATTCAGATAATAAGATGGCAGGAAAGAAAGGATTGTTCCCACAACCGATGGCGGTATAAATCTTAGAAAATTCTTATAGCATAGGCACTTTACCATTTCCTTGTCTATCATTCCTAACATTCGCAAACTACAAACGACCCTGCTATTTTCTTCCTTCTCTGCCTGGATACATGAATGAATTAACAGAAACTCAGCCATTATCATAAGCCCTATCACAAATGCCATCAAAAATAATAAAAATTGTCCTGATTTCTTTGCATCCTGGTATTTCTCCACTTTCGAAGACAATTCATAATATGTCTGCTCATCTTCATTCAACTGATTGCTTTCCTGCAGATATTCTTTTACTTCACATACTCCCGCATAAGAATCTTCCCAATTCTGAAACTGAAACAAGTTTGCGATACCAACACTACCTGTTATATCTGCACTTAATTTTTCGAAATCAGAATCGTTGATGATCAGTGTTTTATCTGCAAAGGTCGGATTTTGATTAAACAATATCTTTACATCTGTTCCAACAGACTGCAGCTTTCTGTCCCCGGAAATCGTTACAGTAGATACTGGCTGTATGTTATGTTCATACCCATCTTCCAGATTGTACTGAAACAAATTCAAAAACTCGCCTTCCTGAATCTGATAATCACATCCAAAATCCCGGTTTATTTCTGTCACAGGAAGGTAATTAAAAACATCATCTCTGATATAGGGAAGCTGAATGACCTGTTCTACAGTAACACCATTTTTCTCCAATATATGAAGGACATCCTGTACTGAAACCTGATTCATTCCATAGATTTCTGAGTACACCATGTCATAGGGAGAATAACTTTTTGCATCCTGTAGAAAAGCCGGATATAAAGTCACACATACCCCCGTAAGCATAACAGATACCGCTATTATGAGAGAGGCTAAAACATACCTACATCCCCATTCTTTCTTGTGTCTGCGGACAAATGACCATTCCACCAGATGAAACCTCATGTAGTTGGGTGCAAGTCTGCATAAGAACGTACCGATCTTTCCTGTTTTTTCTGCCCGATATTGTGCTTTTAGCAGGGTTCCGATTTTATCCAGCATAAGTCTCCCGGCATTCAGGATAAAGGCAACTGCCACCACTACTGTATATAGAACTGCTGTAAGCTTATATGCTTCCGGGCAAAACTGCCATTGCACTCCGTGAACATCTATTGCATAAATGATAACGGAAAAAAATAAAAATGACAGCACAGTTCCTGCCGCAAGTGCTATTGCTAATGCCAGCACGGATATGATCACATTTTCAAAAAGTAAGTTTCTAAACGCTTCCTTCCGGCTCATGCCAAGAGAAAACATCACGCCGTATTCCTGTTTTCTTGATGCCAGAAATGCCTGACACGAAACAGGAAGAAAAAAAACCAGAAACACTGCAGACAGAAAAAATGGAAGATAAATGTTATTGGATATTGATGAATTTACAATCGACGCATTCATAAACGTCCTGTTTGTGGAAATAACTGCAAAACAACAGAATAATGCCGTTGCAGATAAATTGCATAGAAAGTACAATCGATATTTGTAAAAACCAGCTTTCAGCATCTTTCGGGAAATATCAAAAAAGGTCATCTTTTCCACCTCCCAAACCGCACAGCGTTTTCCATATATCTTCTCTGAAATTATCGGCAGTGTTCTCTTTCTTTACTTCTTTTGCCAGATTCCCATCCTGTAGAAAAAGTACCCGGTCACAAAAGGATGCCGTATAAGCATCATGTGTCACAAGCAGAAAGCTGATGCCAGACCGTTGATTCATCTGTTTCATACATCGCATCACATCCCCGGTGGTCTTTCGGTCAAGGCTTCCTGTTGGCTCATCTCCAAAAATAATATCCGGTTCATTGATCAGCGCCCTGCCAATCGCAACTCTCTGTTTCTGACCTCCCGATATTTCCGTAATTCCTTTGTCAGCTAATTTTTCAATGCCGAGCACATCCGCTATTCTTGAAAAACGCTCTTGCTGGATGTCTGCTTCTTTTCGTTCAAGAATGAGTGGTAACAATATATTTTCTTTTACCGTCAAACTCTCCAAAAGCTGGAAATCCTGAAAAATCATTCCCATATGCTTTCTGCGAAAAAATGCCTTCTCTTCTTCCGTAAGCTGTGAAAACGTTTCTCCTCCTATTACGATTTCTCCATCGTCCGGTGTGTCAACCCCGGTCAGCACATGGAGCAGAGTAGTCTTTCCACTGCCGGATGGTCCCATAATAGCAACCATTTCTCCTTTCATAACTTGCAGATTCACATTCTGCAAAATCCGCATAGTTTCTCCTGCAGTTTTATAACTTTTTGAAATATGATTTGCATTTAATACATACATCGAAGTTCCTCCTGATAATAAATTTTAAATTTGATTATCAGAAGTATTTAATCATCCATCCGAACCGATAGACTGCAAAGGGTAACTCCCGGTCTGAAAGAAAACTCACCTTGTCCGAGGTCTTTAAAGCCATCATATACCCAGAGCACCATTATTTCTATTCCACCGAAACATATACACTCATAGAAATGCAAACATATACTTTCGCTTATATCGTTTTCACTATTTGACTTTTCCAAGCATTCCATCTGCTGTATGACTATACTTTCCAAATCCCCTTCTGCATAATATCCACTCCAGAGTCGGAAATTTAGCGACAAAAGTAAAATCAGCATGATGGAACTTAAAACCATAATAGCAGCAATTCTCTGTTTTTTTACTGAAATCATATGAATCAAACCCTATACTTCTGCTTTATCATCTGGAATTTATTTTAATAAATATTTTTCAAATGCTTTGTGCGTGTCAAAGTGAACCTCTTTGAAAAATAAAACGAGCCAAATAATAAAAGCCGGAATAGCCATATATGGTGTTAAAAAATAAGACAACACTGCTCCTACTAACATTATGCCAGCCCATGTAAAACACTGATTTTTTATATCACGAGAAATATGAGCTTTATCATACAATGCCTGTTCTTCTTTCGGTAATGAATTAAATCCCGAAACAAATTTAGCCGCTTTTTCTTTAAATATTGCAAATAACACTCCTATAATCACAAATAGAATAACCAAAACTCCACATAGCCAAAACCCTATATTCATAGTATATTCCTCCTTCACAAATTCCGATTGTTCTAATTATTTTTAGTTCCACCTTCTTGCCCCTCGGACAAGAAGTATCCCTCGCTTTCAGCTCGGTCAATTCCGATTGAAATTTCACCCGTTTTGTAAGCTGTTTTTCTTTCCAGTCAATTGCGGAATCCACCTGGCATATAAATCACAGAATGGCTGTGACTATTTTCCAGCCCATATTTTTTTAAAACTTACAACAAAAAACAGAGTTTCTGCAAGTCCTGTAATTCCCCATGAGAAGATATACAAAAGATACAGTGATGAAATCGTCTGGAAATGTGCAAATACTGTATAAATCCAGACAATACGAAATACGCAGGAGCCCAGGATAACGATAATGGTAGGCGGAATACTTTTTCCGATGCCTCGGGATGCGGCGATACTGCCATCCATAAAACAGCTAAACGCATAGCTGAATGCCATAATACGAATCCTCTGCATACCAGCATCAATAACTGTTGGTTCCGTAGCGAACAGAGAAAGAAACTGTGGGCCAAATACAAGGAGTAGTCCACCCAGGATTGCACCGAAAATAAAGGCATATGTAAGGCTGACTCTATAAGATTTCAGCATTCGTTTTTTATTACCGGCACCCCAGTTCTGACCGATAAAGCTTGCACATGCAGTATAAAAAGAAAACATGACATTATAGATCAGGGAGTCAGCATTTGCGGCAGCTGCATTTCCGGAAACCATCACTGCATCAAAAGAGTTGACACCAGTCTGCACAAACAGGTTTGCAATAGCAAAGATTCCGTTCTGAAGACCTGTAGGGATGCCAAGCATGAGAACTGCTTTGCAGGCCTTGGGGTGCAGGCAAATCTTACGCGGAGATACTTTGCAGTCATCGGTTCTTCTGAGGAGATGGATCATCACCAGAGAAGCAGAGATATACAGAGAAATTGCGCTGGCTGTTGCAACGCCTGCGGCTGCCATATGACAGACAATAACAAAAAACAGATTCAGAAGAACATTGACCACACCTGCAATGGAAAGGTAGATCAATGGTCGTTTCGTATCGCCTATGGCACTTAATACGCCGTTTCCGAAATTGTATACGGCCATTGCAGGCATTCCCAGGGAATAGATCTTCATATATAAAATAGCCTGATCAATAAGTTCCGGCTTCGTGTTCATCATGGACAGCATCCGCCCGGAAAACAGAAGACAGATGGCGCAGACGAGCAGACCTGTGATTGCGCACAAAAGAAGAGAAGTATGGATTGTTTCTTCTATGCCTTTTTTATTACCGGCACCCAGTTCGTGAGCTACGCGGACATTGACACCGGCACCCATTCCGATAAGGATTCCGGTAAACAGAGTAACCAGCAAAGTTGTGGAGCCGACGGCACCTAGTGCCATATAATCTGCAAACCGTCCAACAACGGCAACATCGCTTAAGTTAAAAAGAACCTCCAGTACCTGTGATCCCATAAGAGGAAGGCTGAAGAGAAGTATATTTTTCCAGAGAGATCCTGTGGTCATCTCAATGGAATGATATTTCTTTTTTTCATTTTCACACATAAAATTACCTCATAAAAATTACTTCATTGAATTATAATCATTGCTCCTACTGCATTATAGATTATATGTAGTATGACTGCTTCCCACAGACAGTTAGTCCTTTTATATACAGCATCACAAAAGAAATGTATGTCGAGAAGCGATACTATATACTGCTGATAATAGATAATACATCAAAAGATACTGCTCCAGATACGACCCATTTTACAGGATAATGTATGGACAAAAAAAGAACAGAATTAATTCCAATCCTCTAATGTTCTCTTTGCGCATCTGTTCCGGGATCATGGATTCCGTCTGCATTGCAGCGGAGATATGCTTCATGGAATCTGCAAAGACTGTGAAAACAAATCCGATCAGCTGTGATCTGTTTCAGATGCAGCATGATGGATCTGGCGAATCACACATCTGATTGATACCGGTACTGTAAAAAGGCAGGCAATCGCCCCAGACAGCATGATTGCAACATCCTGAAAAAGAAATTTGGAATTGAGAATAATTTCCAAGTTATATTGCTGTGTCTGAACATAGGCAAATAACAGAATAGAGCCTCCAAGATAAGCAAAAAGTAGCGTATTTACAGTTGTTCCTATAATTTCTTTTCCAACCTGATAGCCGGAAGAAGTAAGTTCTTTCGCTGTCAGGCTGTTTTTATGTGTCCAGACTTCATATACAGAAGAAGTTACAGATAAAGCAGTATCAATAACCGCTCCAAGAGTACTGAAAACAGTTACAAAAACTGCCACATGAAGCATATTAATATGGATATCCGTACTGTAATAATACATAAAATCATCTTCTGAAAGCTGAAGCTCATTCAGTCCATAGCTTCCTGATCTCCATATAATAAGATAAATCGGAATAAATAAAAGCAGCATTACAAGCAAGGTAGCCAGAAAAGCCGCCCGTGTCTTTGGATTGTTTCCATTCTGGTAGAACAGGGAATTATAGCAGACTCCTGCCCCTGCAGCCAATATCAGAAGCAGAGCCGGGAAACCAATGGACATCAGAAGAATCGAAATAAACAGAATTACAATATTACCGGCCAATGTCATAAGAGAAACTGCTCCGCGCTCTCCACCAATCAGAATCATTAAAATAATCAACACCAGTGCAAGAAAAATTATCATTTTTTGTCGCTCCTTTTCAGAAATGGTAGTTTCATGATAATAGAAGAAATAAAAACAGATACAGGGATTGCCAGTACAATTCCTATACTTTCAATCAGAAAACGACAGATATCATATGGAATATGATATCGTATGATCGTTATAAACCTGATCTCATTGTTCATTTTCAGGATAAACATAGGAATCATGCCGCTTGCCAGAACAAAAAGCAACACATTTATCATGGTTCCCATAATATCATATCCGATTTCCCGTCCTGAATGTATTAATTTTCTCAGAGAAACATCTGGATTTTTCCGGACAATTTCCCCTGTTGCAGCACTAATAGTTACAGCTACATCCATGATAGCTCCAAGTCCTGTCAGCATAATATCTGTCCAGAATATATCAGCGGAATTACTCATACTCCCCAGATATTCCAGATTAGAATAATCCAGATCTCCAAAAAACTGAATAGAAAATTCAAATAATGCCATGATCAGAAACAGTACGCATATGGTTGAAATAACAGAAGCCCATGTTTTTCTGTGGATTCCATTTAGACAGATCAGAGTTGTTATCGAAAATAGAAAAGCAATTACATTGCAGATATTTAAGATATTTTCCCCTTTCATAAAAGCCTGAAATCCAAACGCGAATATAATTGTGTTCAATATCAGCGATATGATCGTATAGAATCCCTGTTTTCCTGTAATACAGATCAGAAGAAAAAACAGACCACCTGCCAGCAATGCCAGATAACCATCACGCTTTATGGAACGTATGGATTTCCCTGGATTTTCCCTTGAACCGCTTAAAAGGACCGTGTCTCCTTTGTGATATTTCTGATTCTGAACCTGAGACGATGTATATTCATTAGAAATAGAAATCTCTTCCCCTTTATGGGTACCGTTTAATATACGCGCTGTAATTTTCTGAGTATAATAATACTCTTCTGCATCCCTGGTTCCTTTTCTGCTCATTGTTTCCTTTTCTGTTACTGAAGATATCTTCGCCAGAGGCGTATGATAAAACCTGGCGTTAAAGCAGGTAAATATAACACAGATAATATAGATGCCTGCTAAGAAATATTTCATCTGAAATACATGAGATTTCATAGGATTCTTTTTTCTCCTTCTTAATAAAAAATATTACAACCTTAAAGATACTAATCAGTTACTTTTTATCGAAATAATATTTTACACTTTTTTAAATCCTAGTCAAGATATAAATTTGCAAATAATTTGCAAATGATTTGCGATATAAATTAAGAATACCCCTTAAATAGATATTTTTCATCTACTTAAGGGGTATCTGTTTCATTTCTATGGTCTGAGTTCCTTCATCCACACAAGCATTTCGCCTTCACCTCTGTTATTCCAGTAAGGATATGGGATTGCTGTAAGTTCTGCATCTTCCAGCTGTGGTTTCTGTCCGCTGTAAAGGCTGTCGGAAACGGAAGATTCTACAATTTTCTTTCCTTTTGCTTTCACTGTTATGATTCCGCCGAAGAGATCAGATTTTTCTTCTCTCAGAGGTGCATCTGTATCTACAAAAATTGCCGGGAGATTTTGGAAATTGTCGATTTCTTCCAGACAGTATACCAGTGGTCCGCGTACGATTGCTGCTTTTCCGGAATCTGCACGTACCTGTGGGTTTGCATAGACAAATTTGGCAGGTGCAGCAAAGCTTACCTCAATTTTAGTGTCTTTTTCTACATGAACTCTACGGTAGCCTTTTTCCGGTTCTTTGTTTTCTTCATATAATTTTCCGTCTGCTTTTACCTGATAATCCTGTGCATAGTCCGGTACACGAAGCATCAGATTCATTCCGCCTGCCGGCACATTCTTTACTTCCAGACTGTAGGTATTTACCCATGGAAATTCTGTCTGAAGTTTCACGGAAATCTTGTCTTCATTCCAGTCAAGTTCTGTCTCATTGGATACGAAGAGATTCACATATAATTCTCTTTTTTCAGGTCTCTGTGAATAGACATACTGACCAAGAGATGCCAGTGTTCTAGCAATATTTGGAGGGCAGCATGCTACTCCAAACCATTTCTGGCGGATTGGTTTTACATGTTTCTTGGAGGTTCCTTCCATGCATGCAGGCGGCCATACCTCCAGAGGATTCACATAGAAGAAACTCTTTCCGTCCAGCGCAATTCCTGCAAGAACCGTATTATATAATGCACGTTCTGCCACATCCATGTACTGGCTTTCTCCTGTGATCTGGGCCATTCTCAGACCAAACAGGGCAAGTCCGATGGATGCACAGCTTTCAGAATAGTTGTATTCGTTCGGCAAATCATAATCTACTGTAAAACGTTCCAGATGTCCGGAAGAACCGATTCCACCTGTAAGATACATACGTTTCTCTACAATATTATTCCATAAGGTTTTGCAGGCCTTCAGAAGTCCTTCATCCTGATAATCCTCTGCCAGATCTGCCATTGCACAATACAGATAAACGGCACGTACTGCATGTCCTTCTGCTGTTGTCTGCTCTCTGACTGGTTTATGTGACTGAGAATATACAGGTGTATAATCTGCAAATTCAGGGAAGATCATCTTGTAGTCCGGGCGACTCATTTCTTTCATAAAATAATTTTCGCCAACACCTCTGGCATCTACGAAATATTTTGCCTGATCCATATATTTCTTATTTCCTGTTACACGTGCAAGTTTGATCAGTCCTATTTCTACTTCCTCATGTCCCGGATATCCGTGGATCTTGCCTTCTTCTGTTCCGAAAGTGTCGCAAATCAGATCTGCAAATTTACATATACAGTCCAGAAATTTTCTCTTTCCGGTTCCTTCATAGTAGGCAACTGCTGCTTCCATCAGATGTCCGGCTGTATATAGTTCGTGTCCCTCGCAGAGATCTGTCCAGCGTTTGTCAGGCTCTTTGATTGTAAAATAGGTATTGATGTATCCGTCCTCACACTGTGCATCTGCGATCAGGTCGATTACTTCATCTGCTGTTTTTTCCAGTACTTCATCCGGATAGCAGGCAAGGGAAAATCCTACTGCTTCCAGCCATTTTGCAACGTCTGTGTCCTGGAAAACTGCTCCGTAAAAATAACCTTTCGCTCTTCCTGCTGCGATTTTAAAATTCTCCAGACAGTGGCTGGATTCTGCATCCGGGATTCTGTCATTCATTGCTTCCCATTGATACGGGATGATCGCATTTCTTACAAGGTCAACGTGTTTGGACCAGAATGAATCATGAATGGAAACTTTTTTTAAGTCCAATGAATTTGCTCTCATATTTTATGTCTCCTTTTACTGTTTTTGATAGTAAATTAGAGCATGTCAGTTATTTTAAATATTTTTCAGACACGCTCCAATTTGCATTCATATACTTATTATTTTTTGTTTTTTACGCTTTTACAGCTCCGTTTGTCAATCCACTGACAATGTATCTTTGCATAAAGATAAAGATTAATACAACAGGAGAAATTGCAATGATACCAAATGCCATTGTGGAGTTCCACAGTGTCTGATACTGCTGTACATAATTATAAATACTGGAAGTGATTGGTCTCATGTTCGGGTTTGTAATGAATGTAATACCATAAATCAGGTCGCCCCATGCATATACGAATGAGAATACTGCTGCAACCACTACACCCGGCTTTGCAATCGGAAGCATGATCAAGAAGAAGGATTTCCAGTATCCACAGCCGTCAATATTTGCCGCCTCATCCAGTTCCTTCGGTATGGACAGGAAATAGGTTCTCAGAATGATAATACTGAAAGGAATACCAAGTGTAGCATCTGCCAGGATTGGTGCCCAGTATGTATTTAACAGTCCGACTTTTGAGAACATGATATATAATGATGTCAGTACCAGAGTAGATGGAAGCATCTGTGTGATCAGGAAGAATAGGATCATGACTTTTTTTGCACGGAAGCGGAATCTTGCCAGACCATAAGATGCAGGTATGGATAAAACAGTGGAAATAATAGTTGCTCCAACAGCAATGATCGCACTGTTTTTGAATCCACGGAGTGTATCACTGGATGCGGAAAGCTGTGCTTTAAATGCATCAAGAGAGAGATTTCTCGGCCATAATGGTGTGGGAATCTCAAAGATTTCCACCTGTGTTTTTAATGCTGTAACTACCATCCAGTACAGAGGAAATATAAAAATCACAAAGATAATGAATCCGCATATAAAAGCGCCAATCTGACCTTTTTTCTGTTTTTTACCCATTACATGATCTCCTCCTCTTCATTGATTAATTTAATATAAAAGACTCCGACTACCAGCAGGATCAGGAACAGAATATTAGCTGCTGCCGCGCCTTTACTGAACTGGAATTCCTCAAAGGAAAGCCTGTATGCATAAGTGGAAACCAGTTCCGTAGAATTGATCGGTCCGCCTTTCGTCATAACCCATACAAGGTCGAATACTTTGAATGTATATACGAATCCTAATGTCAGAACAGACATAATCGCCGGTTTGATCATCGGAATTGTTACCATAACTAATGTCTGGATCTTGTTTGCACCATCCAGGCTGCAACTTTCATAAACTTCTGCCGGGATTGTGGTAAGTCCTGTGATCAGGAGCATCATATTAAACGGAATACCAATCCAGATGTTTGCTACAATGATAGCTACCATTGCAGACTTTGGATGTAAAAGCCATTCCATTGGCTGGTCGATGATATGTAGAGATACAAGGAACTGGTTGATAATACCGCCAGAACTTGCGAACATGAATTTGAAAAGAAGTCCTGCGACTGTTACCGGAAGCAGCCAGGAGATCATTGTCATACCTCTGAAGAAAGAACATCCGGCAAATTTCTTATTGAATAACAATGCCAGTGCAAAACCAATGATAAACTGGAAGAAAATAGAACCAACTGTAAAAATCAATGTATTTGCAATTGATTTAGTCAGGATAGAGTTACCACTGGTAAATAACTCGATATAGTTCTGTAATCCGACAAATACCTGATTGTCCGGCTGTGCGAAAGAATAAACATCTACATTCTTAAAACTTAAGATCAGGTTCTGGATCATAGGATAGCCTATAAAAACCATCATATAAATCGCTGCGGGAAGGGCGAACAGAAATCCCATCTTTGCCCCGCCGTTTAACTTTCTTTGTTTTTTCATTCTTCTGCCCCCTTAAAGTGGTAGTTAAAATACTGTCTGAAAATTCTGAACAACATCCATGAATAAGCCATATATGGATATCTGTATGAGCAAATTCATGGATATTGTCCAGTTTCAGAAAGGAACGCCCCGCCTCACAAAGCGAGGCATTCTTTCCATTATATTTCATTTAATATTATTTCACTGCGTCTACTGCTGCCTGTGTATCTTTGGCTGCCTGTTCCGGAGTTTTGGCTGATGTCATAACTTCCTGGAAACCAGTCTGGATCGCACTTGAGTAGGATGGCCATGCAGCGCTTGGTCCTCTTGGAATGGATGTATCGATCTGTGTAAGGAACGCTTTCTGGATTGGATCATCTGTCCAGTAGGAATCTTTTGCTGCCTCTGTTTTTGGAGGATAGGAACCGTACTGTTTCATAGCGTCAACCATAACATCAGTCTGATCATAATATTTCAGGAATGCTTCAGCGCCTGAAGTATCATCTTTATTTACAACACCCATGTTTTCACCGCCAAGGATAGATGTTGCCTGTTCGGAATCTGCATCTTTCTTAGGAAGAACAGTTACACCGTAGTTTAAATCAGGAGCATTTGCTTCGATTCCGGGAATCTGCCATGGTCCGTTCTGCTGCATTGCAAGGTTTCCTGCCATAAAGTTATTGTTTACGTCTGATTGAGTCCAGTTTACACATTCTTTTGTCCAGGAACCGTCTTCGATCATTTCCTGCATTAATTTGTAAGCATCTACACCATCTTCAATGTCTGTATAAGATCCGCCTGCTGTGTAAAGCCACTGTAAGCACTGGAATGTACCTTCATCTGTGTTTGTTGCTGCATTTCCGAATCCGGATACTCCGTCTTTTGTCAGAGCTTTTGCCATTTCGTGAAATTCATCCCATGTAGTATTTTCATCCGGATAATCAATTCCTGCTGCATCAAACAGATCTTTGTTGTAGAACAGAGCGGTACAGTTTGTTGCAAATGGGATTCCATAATGTTTTCCGTCCAGCATTGTGGATTCCATCGGTCCTTCCATGTACTCGTCCCAGTTAATATCTGCATCGGAGATATCACCAAACAATCCTAACTGAATGAAGGATGCCATACCACAGCCATCAAGGATAACCAGATCCGGAAGTTCTCCTGATGCGATACCCAGTGTAAGCTGTTTCTCGTAATCTGCAAATGGTACATATACATGAGATGCTTCGTACTCATCCTGTGATGCATTAAATTCGTCAATTAATGACTGCATCATCTGTTTCTGTGCATCTGTTTCGAAATAATCCCAGATCACAACTTCCTTTTTGTCTGCTGCAGATGCGGTTACTGCTGTCGCTGCAAATAAAGTACTTGCACATGCCAGGGATAACGCCGCTGCTAACACTTTTTTCATCTTCATAAAAAAACCTCCCATATAATGATTTGTTTCAGCTCTTTTGCTGTTGAACTCATTATATGGGAGATTGTCCTTCTGGTTAATTCTAATAATTTAAGAAAGGTGGACTATTTTATTTTAGTGCATTATTTTATGGAATCGCTATAATATTCTCTGTACTGATAGATTAATTCTCCTGTACCAGGCTATACATCCTGTCAGTCAGCTTCTGTGCAATTGTTTCCCATTGCGGAACAGAAGTTCTGGAAACTGCATAATTCATCTGCTCCTCAAAGACTTTCATATCTTCATCTTCTGCTGCCATTTCCTTTGCAGCACTGATCTTCGCAGGAAGGATACTTGCAGACTTGCAGAACTTAAAAAGCTCTTCATTTTCCATACAATAGTTCAAAAACACCAGAGATCCTTCTGCATTTTTACCTTTAATAATAATTATATTCTCTCCGCCCAGCACTGCCGCAGGTGAACCGTTCTCAGGCAGTGATACAATTCCATAGTCTGTACCTGCCTCTTTCAGCATCGGCAAAACCCAGGGACCATTCTGCATCATAGCTGTTTTTCCCTCATTAAATTCTCTTGCCACATCTGTCTGTGTCAGATTGATGCAGTTTGCTGACATACTTCCGCTTTTCAGAAGTTCTGAAAAAAACTCAAAGGTTTCTGTCCATGGCAGTCCGTCAATTGCATCTACAGTACCGCCTGCTGATAAAATCCATGGAAGAATCTGAAATGCTCCCTGCTCTCCTTCCATACCACACATGAGAAATCCGCTTCTGTCTTTTGTGGTGAGTTTCTCCGCTGCTTCTTTTAACTCCTGCCAGTCAGACGGAGGCGTGACACCTGCCTCTTCCAATATATGTTTATTGTAAAACAATGCTGTACTGTTACAATTCAGAGGAAGTCCATAATACCGTTCCTCATATTTCACTGTATTAAGGATTGACTGATAATATTCCTCTTCCAGATTCCAGTTCTTTACCTGTTCTGTGATATCTTCGAACATTCCCAGCCGGATCAGGGACGGTGTATCCGGATTGTCCAGGATTGCCATATCCGGAAGCTTATTCTCTGTATAAGCCGAAGACAGACCTTTTACAAAACCTGTCATAGGCACATATTCCCATTCTACTTCATATTCATTCTGAGACTGGTTAAAATTCTTTACCAGTTCATTCAATCCATTTCTCTGAGCCTGTGTTTCATAATAAGCCCAGATCACCAGATTTTCTTTTTGCTCTGCCACAGTTTTTTCCTTTTTTTCTTTTGATGCGTTATAACAGCCGCTAAACGACACGATTAACATTGCCAGAAAAAATATGCTGACTTTTTTCCATATATCTTTCATCCTCTTACTGTCCTTCTCTTTATCCTCCGCTCACTCGGGCGTGTCTGAAAAATCATTCAGGCAAAATGTCTGTCCTAATTTTTCTGTCTGTAATCACCGGGAGACATGCCAACCTCTTCTTTAAATACTCTGTTAAAATATTTCGGATCATTGTATCCAACCTGCTGTGCGATCGCATAAATCTTCTCGTCCGTACCTTTCAGAAGTCTCTTCGCCTGACTGATCCTGAACTGTTTTAAAAACGTTGAAAAATTAATTCCTACCTCTTTATTAAACAATGCGCTTAAATATTCCGGTGTGATTTCCAGACGTTCTGCCAGCATATCCAGGGAAATATTTTCACTGTAATGTTCCCGAATAAAATTGATTGCACGGCGGATTGCATAATTACGGATATCTTCTTTCCTATCCTTAGATTCAATAATAATCTCCACTGCCCTTCTGAAAACTGCTTCCAGTTCACCCAGAGTCACCATTTCAGACGCTGCTCTCTCCAGATCCTGGTTCTGTAGCAGCTTATAGGCTTCCGGATTTACTTCATGACAGATATGTTCCAGAAATGCCAGCATTTTTTTATAGGTTTTTCTGATATACCGTGGACTGCATTTCATCTCTTTCGTATAGTTGATAAAAAAGTCCGTTTCTTTTCGCAAATGCTCTATGGCTGTCTCACACAAGGCTGTCTGCATCTGATTTTCCAGATGTATCGGATATTGAAATTCTTCTTCTGCAATCATTTCTGTTTTTTCTTCTGTGATAATCGTACGATAGCCAAGACGAATTCCGTACAAATAGCACTTTCTCAGTTTTTCAACAATATTCTGTATTTCCTCAGGCTGATCTGAGACAGCAAATGTCCATACTGGCTGATCTTCTTCTGTTATATTCTGGTATACTCTCCGATTCAGCTTTCTTTCAAGCTCCTCTTCTGTGATTTCTCCCTGAATTAACAAAAACATTTCCTGCGTATTTTCCAACGTAACATAAAAAAGCCTCATGTCAGGATAAGTCTCTTTCATTTTCTCCCACTGTCCGGTTAATGCCTGAGAATATTTCGGACTGGTATTTCCCGTATATCCTGCCACAACAAAAACTGGCTGATTTTCTGTAAAAATATGTTTTTCCTGAAGTTCCCGGCAAATATCTGTAATGTCAATACGTCCACCTGTCAGGATTTCTCTGAGCAGTCCTTCTGTTGTCTGAATGTTTTTTGCTTCTTCCTCATCCACTTTCTGCTGGATTTTGTCCAGAAGTTCTGTAACATCTTCAGGAGCCAACGGTTTGAGCAAATAATCATCTACACCATATCTGAGTGCTTTCTGCGCATATTCAAATTCCGAGTAACCACTGAGAATTACAAAATGGCAATGGTTTCCCTGCTTCACTGACTCCTGAAGCATCTCAAGACCATCCATCACCGGCATACGGATATCGGATATTACAAGCTGCGGATGATAGCGGTTGATCATCTCCAGTCCTTCTTTTCCGTTTTTTGCTTCTCCTACTACTGTATGCTGTGTATGTAAAGTAATCAGTCTGGAAATTCCCATACGGATTTTTATTTCATCTTCTACGATTAATATTCTCATTTTCTCTTTTCCTTAAATACTGTATTTTATATGAAACTGTCTTAAATGTATTATTTACAAGGACTGCTATAGGACAGGAATACGCAGGGTGATCACAGTTCCCATACCTTCCATACTGCTGACATTCCAGGACGCTTTCTCACCGTAATACATATTCATTCTGGAAAAAGCATTATGAAGACCGATGCTTCTTCCTTCATCCTTAATGGCTTCTTCTCTGTCATTATAACATTTCAACATGTCCTGTGGCATTCCCTTTCCATTATCTTCTATAATGATAACAATTCCCGGATCGTGCTGAGCCGGCATAATATCAATCTGAAGAAGTCCGCCGCTTTCCATTTCCTTAAACCCATGAATGATTGCATTTTCTACAAAGGGCTGAAGCAGCAGCTTATAAACCTTCCTGTCGTAAGTCTCCTCGTCTATATTCAGGCGATAGGCAAATGCATCATTAAAGCGCATCTGCTGCAGACTGATATATTTTTCCAGCCAGTCTGCCAGTTCTCTTATGGTTACAATCTGGTTGCTCTTATTTACACTGTATCTGAGTATCACTCCCAGATTTCGGATCATTTTACTGATTTCATATTCCTCTTTCTCAATTGCCATCCAGTTAATGGAATCAAGAGTATTATACAGGAAATGTGGATTAATCTGGGCTTCCAGAGCACGAATTTCCGCATTCTTCTGATTCTCCTGTGCTTCTGTCACTTCCCGGATCAATTCCCGTACTTTCACTGTCATTTCATTAAAGTTATCCGTGATCGTACCAATCTCATCAAAAGACTGAACCGGAACCAGAACATCCAGATTTCCCTTCTTTACTTCCTGCATTCCCTGCACAACCGATTTTACGGATGCATCCATATTTCGTATTGTATAGATAATCAGAACAAGAGCAAAGCTTAAAAGCAATACCGTAATCCCAAGCTGCATTCCCTGTGTTCTGGTCACGTCCCGGAGCATATAATCTCTGTCATACGCATTGCAGAAGATCCATCCTGTATCTGCATCTTCATATTGATTCAGTGCTATTTTCTTATTTTTCAGATATCCGGAAACCTTTACAAATTCTTCTGTACTCAGATCCGGATTTATGGAAATACCTGTGAAGTCTTCATCCGGATAAGAAATTATTTCCTGCTTCTGATTCATAATAAAATTAATACTGTTATCCCGCTTTGTGCCGTTTCCGCAGATAGAGCTTAGTATACTCTGATCCACCGACATAACAACAGTAGCAATACTTCCTTTTTCCAGATCATCAAAGTCAAACAGTTTTTTGGAAATATGGAAAAAATGTCCGGGATTTTCCCCTTCTTCAAATCTCATCGTATCAGACAGTACCATTCCCGGTGCATCTACAGCCTCACAGTAGGGTGGTGCCTGCCTCATATCTGAATAATTATTCCAGATTGTATTCAGAGAAGAATCTGTTTCAAAATCATATGTTACAGCTAATCCATCCGGACATATAATACTCAGGCAGCGGATCCCCGCATCGCTGTTGCGGTATTGTTTCATTCTTTTTACAATCTGGTTGTACGCTACTGCCTTATGTGTTTCCTGATCGTCAGTCAGTGCTGTCACGCTGTCGATCACCTGCTCATCTTTATATATCTGATATAACAGGTTTGTATATACTTCCATGTTTAGGTTTACACGTTCCGCAATCTGCATCAGGTTACTGACCATCAGCTCATCAATCTTCTCCGTCATCTGTTTACGGTTTACCTGAAATGCAAAAATCTGTATCAGGAGCAACGGAATGATAGATGCCAGTGTAAATGCACATAGCAGCTTATGCCCCAGTTTCCAGCTGTTATAATGATCCAGTATTTTTTTCCATATCCGCATTTTCCACTTCTCCAATTAACTGTTCACAGCCAAATAATTCTCTGACTGCATTTTCATATACCACACATTTCTCAGCCTTCTTAATCTTTTTGGCATATTTTTTATTGTTTGTAAACATAGGTGCCAGATAAGACCATAATTCTTTCATACGGAACAGGATATTTCTGTCTCCGGACAGGTCTTCACAATATTCATTGTACATCATATCATGAAATCTGCGGATTTCTTCCTTTGACGCAGGTGCACCGCCACGGATCTCTCTGGCAAGTGCAGGATTCTTCAGTGTTCCTCTGCCTGTCATAATGCAGTCCAGGGTCGGAAACATGTCCTGTAATCTGGTACAGTCCTCTGCTGTGACGATATCTCCGTTATAGCAAACCGGGCTCTTGGCCCGCTCCACCGCCTCCCCAAATGTTTCCAGACGTGGCGTATTTTTGTAATAGTCTTTCTGCACTCTTGCGTGAACAATTAACTCTTCCAGTGGATATTTATTATAAATCGTCAGCAGATCTTCAAATTCTTCCGGATCATCCATGCCCAATCGAGTCTTGATGGAAATCTTCATATCACATTTACGGAAAATCTCATCCAGGAATTTGTCCAGTTCATCCGGTCTGTCCAGAAATCCCGCACCTCTGCCTTTTGTCACAACAGTCTTTGACGGACAGCCAAGGTTCAGATTCACTTCATTATAACCGTATTCCTGCAGTGTTTCCGCTGTCTGGATAAAATCCTCTGCATTCTTTGTCAAAATCTGGGGAACAGCATACATCCCCTCATTATTCTCAGGCATAATGTCTTTCTTTTCTCTGGTGCTGAGATGTCCTTTCTGGTTTGGAAGAATAAAAGGAATAAAATATTTGTCAAACCCTCCAAAGCAATTGTAAAGTGCCCTTCTGTATGTATATCCTGTAATTCCCTCAAGCGGGGCTAAATATATTTTCATGTGCTTCTCCTGTTATATTGTATTTAAGCAGATAAAATCATCCACTTCACTGCGTAGTTCTACACCTGATAACTGCTGAGCAGTTTATTCGGTTAAATTCTTCATCCATTATACTGTAGTCATTCTGATTTCTCAATGCAGATTTGAAACATCCGCTGCAAAAATCAACACAAAAAGAGATACTCTTTTTGCAAGCATCTCTTTCAATAAATTTCTCTATCTTTTTCATTTATTCTATAAAACCTTACGGCCATTTACTGTCAGCTTAAAAGTTGTTCCAAGTATTTCCGCAGCTTTCCTGCAAAGCATCATACGCTCAAGGAAAATCTCAAAATAATCATACATGGAACAGATTTTTTCATCAATCTGTAGGTTCAGTGCAATTACTGATCTGTCTTCCGCAATCTTCAGCTTGGCGTCTGTAACTGCATAATTTACCCTGTCATGGATATCGTAAGCTGATCGTTCTTTCTGGCGCACGCGGCTTCTTCTTACATCTGTTTTATCTGCAATAATAAGTGCCGCTGAAACCACATCCTCAGGACTTCCTGTTGATTCATCATGATTACCGATGGCTGCTATCACTGTTATTCTGTCTTCCAAGGACATATCTGTTTCCTTCAGTAAATCATTTGCAAGCAGTGCACCATATTCTGCATGATGGGTTCTGTTAATGGCATTTCCAATATCATGCATATAGCCGGCAATCTTTGCAAGTTCAATTTCATGTTCTGAATATCCCAGCCGTTTCAGTATCTTTCCTGCCTGATGTGCCACCTGTACGCAGTGTGCCTGTGAATGATCTGTAAAACCCAGCTGTCCCAGATTTGCATTTCCTTTTTGCAGATATGCATTAATTTCTTTGTTATTTGCTATTTCCTTGTATTTCAATTATTTCGCTCCCTTTGGCTCAAAGCCTTTTTATTGCATACGGTGCCTGAATCAGTACATTTGTATCTATTACATAGGTTTTTATCATATATCTGACTGCTCCTTTTCTCTAATCTTTCAATTCGGTCTGTGCAGCCTGTCCATCAGCATCGAAAATCATATTCTTGTTCATCACCAGCTTTATTAAGCATATCAGAGAAAAAAACACTCTGCCATCACACAATTGTACAGAACAGGTAAAATAATTGTAAAAAGGCTCAAAATTTTCTGGAAAAGCACCAACACCCTGTCCCGGACATAAACTATATAGAAATCCCCCTTCGAGGTAGCGATTTGAAGGCCTTTCAAAAACCTTTGTCCATATCCCAGGAAAAATATTATCTTCAAAAATATCAGGAGGGTGATTCTCAGGCAAAGAATATCCTGATCGAGCATAATCTGCGGCTGGTAGCACATGTGGTCAAAAAATATCAGGGAACCGGTGAGGATACAGATGATCTGATCTCTATTGGAACCATCGGACTGATCAAGGCTGTCACAACCTTTAATCCCCAGAAGGCTTCCCGGTTATCCACCTATGCTGCCAGATGTATAGAAAATGAACTGCTGATGTATTTTCGTGCTAAGAAAAAGCATTCAAAAGAAGTGTCCCTATATGAACCCATAGGAACAGATAAAGAAGGAAATGAGATTAATCTGTTAGATGTGATCGAGAGTGCACCTGTAGATATTGTAGAAGACTGCTATATCCGCGAAAATACCGACTATCTTCTACGTTCTCTGAAAAAAGTCCTGTCAGATAAGGAATATCAGGTGATCTGCTGCAGATATGGGCTCTTTGGCATGGAGGAAGAAACTCAGCGGGAAATTGCCCGAAAACTGTGTATCAGCCGCTCTTATGTATAGCGCCGCCACTAATGTAAACGATGCCCGGAGGGCCGAAAGGCTCCCCGGGCATCAGTGTTTTGATTATTAACTTTAGCGGCCACTCATCAAATTATTAGTTACGATCTGCATCTTCTACGATTGATTTGATTATCTCTAACGTAGGCCTAAAGCCTTCGAAAGAGAACATATCAAAACCAGGATCGTTATCGATAATATGCTGAACAAAATCATCTTTTGTAAGAGCGTAATTGGTTTCGTCATGACCATCAGTACTGTATACCTTTTTGTCATTTGAACCATCAATAATTTCTAAAGGGTTAGTTCCCATTCTGTGGTGACACAGATGCAGTCCGTCTGAAGTAATACCGGTAACACCGAACTCGCCAGATAGAAAAATTCGCCTACCATTTGTATCAATTGTTTTTAAAGCTTCATCAGTCAAGCAGTGTTCCACAGAGATTAAATCTCCTGAATCTCGATGTGAAGGTACTTGTAAACTAAACTTATAAACATTGTTCTCACCACAAACGTAGGGTTCATGAACAGTGTATTTTGGTTTGTCTCTATCAAACATACAAATTTTAATATTAGTGTCATTGCCTTTCTGGAGGTAGGCATATATTTTTTCTAATTCACCATCACCAGTATCTTTTGCATGTTCAATGTCATAGTATTCGATTCTGTCCTTTATATCATCAAATCCATCAAGTTTTTCAAATGCAAGTTTTAAATATTTTACATCTGTTTTGCCTTCAGTATAGATTATAATCTTATTGCTTAGAGCCTTAACTCTCTCGTTCTCTTCTTTTAGCAAAGCTAATTGTTTTGTAAGTTTGTCTGTTTCAGCGTTGAAAACTTCATAAGCAGTTGTAATTTCAGAGAAAGCATTTAGGTCTTCAATTAATATACCATCAGGAAGTGAAAGAATATCGATGTTTTTTCCATATTCTTTTTTCAATCCAGAAAGCAGGAAGGGAGAATGAGTGCTTAAAATAAACTGAACTCTTGGAAACAATTTCATTAATGCGGGCAGAGCTCGATACGCAAAGTCAATGTGTAAATTTACATCTGCTTCATCAATAAGAACGCACCCCGTAATATCTGACAAGTCCAAAGAATCATTAGTATGGAAAAGATCCCATTCTCTCACAATGGATAGTGCTATTGCAAATAGGCTCAGTTCACCAGCGGATAATTGTGAAATATCTGCGCAATGAATGGACGGGCCTTGCAGTCCAATGGTCGAAAGATTTCGATTCGGGGCAGAAACCGAATAGCTTCCATCTCCTTTGATTGTGGCGAGAATTGTTTTTAGGTGAGTCTGTAATTTAGTGTCTTGTTGTATAGTTACAATTTTGCCACGCAACTCAGGAGGAAGACTTTCGTGATTAGGCAAGGAGATATCACGTAAATGCGTTTGTAGATGTACAGTACGAAACCATTCCTTGATATTTTCAAGAAGATCAATTTTAATAATATTGGTTTTCGAGTATCCAATGTTATTAGAAGAGTTTATTGCCATTTTGTTATAATTATCTGGATTATACCAAAATGGTTTATAGAAACGGTCGAAAGGGAAATACAGAATAATCTCCTTTTCGAATTCTTTGCTGGTTAGACCTTGTAAATCAGTACTTTTATAAAACCCGGAATCTTTGAACTTTTGATTATTTTGAATTCGTGTGTCAGCAACTTCCTTAGCTTCTATTGCCTGTTTGGGGTTGAGCGACATTACATCGATGTATGTAGTCTTTTTGCCGCTTGCCAAAAGCTCAAGCTTCACTTCCGAAGTGCGAGTTCCACTTTTTATATAGCTTAGATTACCAACTTTATAGTAATTATTCTCATTGACTTCTAATATTCCTTGAGGATATATTTGCCGTTTCATTTCGACAAACATGTCGACAATATTGGCGAACAATAACGTCTTGCCACAGCCATTCTTTCCGATTATAGCAAGTGGTACAGGATTACCTTTTTCATCTTCTCGAAATGAATAGGATAGATTCTCTATTGGACCGTACGATTTCACAGATATATGTTTTAAGTACATGAAACGCCCTCCATATGTAGTCTGCTTTATATTAGAAATACCTACCTAATTAAACAGTTTTTAACTAACTAAAGTATACATCTTCATCGGAACATTATCAACCAGCATTCGACACATATCGGAATAATAGAAACGGCGATTTGGAACGTTTTCCAAACCGCCGCTTAACTTATTTATGAATTACAGAATCCTGAATTGCTACTGTGTAGCATTTGCTGCCTATACCTTTGATGAAAGACTGCATCTTTTCTTCAAATCCATCGGAAAACTTGTGATGACATTCATTTGGAGGTGGTAAGCTGTCAATGAGTGCCGTAGCCAGTTCGGCTGCAGCCTGCTGTAATAATTCTTCAGTGAGAACTTCGTTGAGAATCATAACAAGCCTCCTTTATGTACACATGATTTCGTTTTTGGACATCCGGATATCTGTTCCGGTTTAACTATAATAACGATTCAAAGCTCGCATTTTGGACATGGACGGTCAAAAATAATTTCAAAACTGGGGATGCTATTCTAAAGCCGCCAAAACGAAAAGGAGGTATAAGATATGGCATCAATCGTTCAACGGAACAAAAGTTATAGCGTGGTGTACACCATATACGACGGAGAAAAGAAACGGCAGAAGTGGGAGACCTATCATTCCTATGAAGCTGCTCTCAGACGGAAGGAACAGCTGGATCTGATCCAACAGCATGAGAAAGAGCGGGCTAAGTATCAGGAAGGAACTTTGGGACAATTCCTAGAGGAATATGTGGAGTTGTACGGGCGAGTACACTGGGCCTGCTCTACCTATACCAGTAACGAGGGACTGATTCGGAACTATATCATTCCGTTCATGGGCAGTATGCGCTTGTCAGAGTTCACACCCAAGGTAATTGCTGCGTTGTATGGAAAGCTAAAGTCTGATCCTAAGATTTCGTCTTCAGTGATGACCAACATTCATAAGCTGCTACACAGTGCATTTGAACAGGCAGTTCTGTGGGAGTATGTACCACGGAATCCATTTCGAAAAGCCAATGTTCCGAAAGCCTTTACAACTGAAATCCCGATGCTGTCCACAGATGAAATAAAAACACTGCTTCAGAATTGTGACAACCAAATGCTGTCCATTGCCGTACATCTGGCTTTTGCCGGGTCCCTTCGTAAAGGTGAGATCTTAGCTTTGACCTAGGATGACGTGGATTTCCAGAAAGGAACGATTTCCGTAAGCAAGACACTGAAACGTGTGCGCAGAGATGCTGTGGATGTGCTGAATGGAAAAGACATCCTTCATCAGTTCCCCGCCGCCTTTGATGAGGGGCGAACGGTGACAGTACTGAAACGCCCTAAAACCCAGTCAAGCATCCGAACGGTATATTTGCCTGATTATGTTCTGGATGTGCTGAGAGACTGGAAAGAAACACTGAAACCGGTCAAACGCAAACAGCCGGATTTGATCTTGCGTTATTCCAACGGCAGACCTCTTTCGGAGGAAACCTTGCCACGATTGTTGGAGAAGCAACTGCTACAGTTGGGGCTTCCGGTGGTATCCTTTCATAGCCTACGGCACAGTAGCATCAGCTATAAATTGGTATTAACCGGTGGCAACATCAAGGCTGTACAAGGCGACTCCGGTCATGCACAGGCGGAGATGATCACGGAACGATATGGCCATATCATTGATTCCTGTCGGAAGCAATGCGCCCAAAACTTCGAGGAAGAATTCTATAAAGGGATGTAAAAAGAGCCGTCTGACGCAAATCAGGCGGCTTTTTACAGTAGGATGGAACATCCCCCTCCTAAGAAGATGGATTGTGGTTCGATTTCAGTATGGTTAGCAAAAGAAAGGATGGTGAGAGCATGAATGGAGTCACAAAACTGAGTGAACTGGCATCGTGTCTGAAACAGGCTGCATCAACTTATTCTCAGCACGATTATAAACAACTTCATCAGGAACTGCGAGCCAGATATGAGCAGCAGATCATGGAAGCATTCATGGATCGTCATCCTGGATGGAGTGTTGTCGAAGGCAACGCTGCTTGCATGATGTATCTCTATCGCAACTGGGCCTTTGCAGAAAAAACAGAGGAGAACGCTGCACAGCTGAAGGCTCTAGCTGATGATCTGATTGAGAACTACGAAGAATGTGGAGAAGAATTTCTGACAGCAGAATCGGCTGCAGAAGCCATGAGTATTGCGGATCGGGTTTATGATTTCTCACACCGTGTTCTGAAAAATCAGCACCTTTTCATCTTCCTGTTTCAGGAAAGGCATAAGAAAGAAGATTCCTTCTGCCGTTGCATGAGGATGGCTGATGGCAGCGTGGCAGCGGACATCTATATGCTGGTTCCCCATACTGACCATGAAGCAACGCCTCAGAGTATGTTCCTCCATGAGTTGGGACACTGTATCAATATTGCGTTGACCGGTAATCCGGAAGTTGTGCCAGAAGATTTTGCATTGGTCACTTCCCTGATCGGCGTGAATCAAGATGACTGTGATGTGTCTGAATTCTTCGCCCACTGCTTTGCAATGAGCTTGCTGATTGAACCTGATTTGCTAAATTCTGATCCATTTAAGACGGTTCCTTTGAACCACAAGCAGATGTTCCGTACTTACTTCCATTATAAAATCCAGAATCTTTAAGCGACCTGTTTTACAGCAGGTCGCTTTTTCATTCCCTAAAACTGTGCATCTGCACACTTTTAGGGAATGGATCAATTTCACAACATGGACAGGCAAGAAAATTTGCCCCTTTACATACGATGAACAAAGGAGGTAGAACGTATGAAACAAACCTTGCCTGTTGTGCACTGCATATATACCGAAGCCGAAAAGAGCCTCGCTGAGTTGCTGGAGGAGTCTTTTCGGCTTTATCTTGTCCGCATCCTTGCGACATCTGAGAAACCCGTTGTACAATGTTTGCGATGAGTGGTCGCTTATTTCAAGGAGGAAACTATGTACTTAGAAATAAGCAACCCTATGGATTACCATGTCGCATTGTACATCCGTTTATCAAAGGAGGATGAGACCGAAGGACCATCCCAAAGTGTAACCAACCAGAAATCCCTGCTCAATGAATTTGTTCAGCAGCACCGCCTTTCCGTCTACGATACCTATGTCGATGATGGTTGGAGCGGTATCAGTTTTGACCGCCCTGACTTTCAGCGCATGATTGAGGATATCGAAGCCAAGAAGGTCAACATGGTTATCACCAAAGACCTATCCCGTCTGGGCCGTGACTATATCATGACCGGTCATTATATGGAGAGATACTTCCCCGAAAAGAGAGTGCGCTACATTTCGTTGTTGGACGGTATTGACACCGGTGTAGAATCCACCGCCAATGACATTACCCCGTTCCGTGCCATTATGAACGATATGTATGCCAAAGACATTTCCAAGAAGATTAAATCCGTCAAGCGGGATAAACAGCGGAAAGGTCAGTTCATTGGCGGCAAGCCCATGTATGGCTATAAGATGCATCCGACGGAGAAAAACAAAATTGTCATCGACGAGAAAGTGGCTCCTGTGGTGCGCAGAATCTTCGCCATGGCATTGGATGGTATGAGCTGCCGAAAGATTGCGACGACTCTCAACGAAGAAGGCGTTCCGACGCCTGCAACTTACTGTGGCTGGAATATGGGACGCAAAGGTCCTTATGCCGGACTTTGGTCCAGCGAACGCATTTCTGAAATGCTGCAGAACGAAACCTACCTGGGCAATATGGTTCAAGGACGAACGGTGAAAATCAGCTACAAGTCCAAGAAATGTCTGAAACAAGATCGGGAAAACTGGGTTGTAGTTGAAAACACCCACGAGCCGCTGATTGACAAAGAAACCTTTCAGAAGGTGCGGATGCTGGTCAACAGCCGCAAGCACACCCGAAGCAGAACCTATGACTTCTTATTAAAAGGCTTGATTTTCTGCCATGAGTGCGATTATCCAATGGCGGTGCTAAATCGTCCGCCGGTATCTGGTGAAGATCGACTGTTTTTCGTGTGTCGAACCTACCAGCGTTTCACCAAAGCAGGTGTCTGTTCCTGCCACTCCATCAAAGAGCAGGTCGTTACCGAAGCAGTTCTGGCTAAAGTAAGAGAAGTCTGTGAAGCCTATCTTGATCCAAATAAGCTTCAGCCAATTGCTGCCGATGCAGTAGAGAAAGCCCGCAAGGCGGAAAACCATGAAGCAGAAATCCAGTCCATTCAGAATAAGATCGACAGTCTGACTGCCAACCTGGATAAGATGTATATGGATTGGCTGACCGGACTTCTTGCCGAAGCGGACTTCGAGCGCATCTATCAGCGAGTGAAGATGGACAGAACTTCTCTGGAAGAGAAGCTGAAAGAGCTAGAATCACAAAAAGAAAGCCCGGTCAGCACAGAAGACCGAGCAAGAGAGCTGGTGCAGCAGTTTTTGGATTCTGCCTACACCAGCCGGGAGCTTCTGGTCAGCCTCATCGAGCGTGTGGAACTGACCGAAGACAAACAAATCATCATCAAATTCCGCTTCCGTGAGTTGGAAGCGATTTCTTAGGGCCAATCGTTTACAATAGGCGCGGCGGAATGTCTCCAGAATCGAAAAAACTGCTCTGCAAAAGCTTCGAGGCCTTTTCCCGCAAATGCAGTAAACGCAGCCAACAAATTTAACGTTGGCTGCGTTTATCAATCACTCTGCTCTTCTTAACAGATCGTAAACCTGGATTTCGGTTCCTAGGTCGATAAACAGCTTCTGCTGTGCGTGAGGCGCACTCTCCATGGAATTGCCTTCCTCATCATAAATTCCCTTCACAGTGACAGCTACATTCTGTCCGTCTGGTTTCATAATTTCAATCGTCTCACCTACAGAGAATTTATTTCTTTGAGTGATCTGCGCATAACCCCGTTCATCCACTGCCTCAGCAAATCCCAGATACGTATATTCCTTCTGATAAGTATTATTATCATAAATCTGTGTATTCTCATCCGGTTTTCCATAGAAGAATCCGGTTGTAAACTGTCTGTAGGTACAGTTGGAAATCTGTTCCTGGTACCATGGCATATTTGCCTGATATTTCTCAGGGCTCTCCATATAGTCGTCTATTGCCTTGCGGTAAGTTCTGGCAACTGTTGCAACATAGAGAGCGGTTTTCATACGGCCTTCTATCTTCAGACTGTCGATTCCGCTGTTAATGATATCGTCCATATGCTCGATCATGCAGAGATCCTTGGAATTAAAGATATAGGTTCCTCTCTCATTCTCAAATACAGGCATATATTCTCCCGGACGTTTCTCCTCAACAATGGAATATTTCCAGCGGCAGGGATGGGTACAGGCTCCCTGATTGGCATCACGTCCTGCTAGATAATTGCTGAGCAGACATCTTCCGGAATAGGAAATGCACATAGCACCATGGATGAATGTTTCAATCTCCATATCCTCCGGAATATGCTCTCTGATCTCTTTAATCTCTGCAAGCGAAAGCTCTCTGGCTGTTACCACACGCTTTGCTCCCAGATTGTACCAGAAACGATATGTCTCATAGTTAGTATTGTTTGCCTGTGTACTGATATGGCGTTCAATTTCCGGACAGATTTCCTTTGCATACATATAGATTCCCGGATCTGCAATAATCAGTGCATCCGGCTTCAGTTCTTTCAGCTCTGTCAGATATTCCCTCACACCCGGCAGATCATAATTATGGGCCAGGATATTTACAGTCACATAGACTTTCACTCCATGTGCATGGGCAAAGGCGATTCCTTCCTTCATATCTTCATGGGAAAAGTTCTTGGCTTTAGCACGAAGTCCAAAGGCTTCTCCACCGATATATACTGCATCTGCTCCGAAAACAACAGCAATCTTCAACACCTCAAGACTGCTCGCCGGAACCAGCAATTCTATTTTTCTCATATTATTCACTCCTGTTTCACACTGACTGTAACTCCGTCTCCCAGGGGAATGATCGAAGTTATCAGGGATGGATTATGTTTCAGTTCATACAGATACTCTCGCATCCTCCTATATATGGTTCTGTTCCTGCGCTCTACCAGATAATGCGACTCTATGATATCACCCTCCTGAAGCACATTGTCAGAAATGAGAACACCGCCATTTTTCATAAGACGCATCACATCCGGAAGCCAGTTGATATACTGTCCCTTTGCAGCATCCATAAAGATCATGTCAAATGAATCTTCCAGTTCTTTTAATATCTGTCCTGCGTCTCCCTCTAGCAGAGTAATCTGCGCTTCCCGACCGGCTCTCCTGAAATTCTCTTTTGCGATGGGGATCCTCTTCTCATAATTCTCGATCGTTACCATTTCAAGATCCTCCGGACCATATTCACACATAAGAAGTGTGGAGAAGCCAATGGCTGTCCCCACCTCCAGAATACGCTTCGGCCGATTTACAGCCAGAAACATTTTTATAAAGCTCTGCATTTCTCTCCGGATGATCGGCACTCGTTCCCTGATGGCATACTGCTCCAATTCTTCAAGAAACGGTGTATTTCCCATATCCAGTGAATTAATATAGGTACGCATCCGCTCGTCAACTATCACGAATCACTTACCCCTTCCTGTTCATCATCACCTGCCAGAATTCCCATGATACGATTAGGTGTATATGCCGTACTTAACAGATACGTTCCGGCCTGAAGCTTTCCATGATAAGTGGACATTCTCTCCTGAACATAAAATACCGTTGCACTCTTGACCAGACCTTTTTTCTGAAGAGTTTTGGCAATCTTATACAGGGAAGCATCTTCCTTGATCACCACTGTAACTTCCTGTCCTTCTCCGGGACTCATGGCCTGCTGATTAAAGACATCATGTCCAAACTGATAAGAAGCCTTTCCTACCCAGAAAAGTAAAACTATCACACATATATAAAGTACGATCTTAAAAAACGTTCCTGCAACAACAACGCCTGCTGCACCTGCCCGTTCTCTGGTATCACTCATAAGCTATTTCCTTTCTGTATGTCAGGCGGATATAATCATAATCATCCGCTCAGTTATCTGATCACAACCGGATAACTGTTTTACAGTTTATCTGATCACATTCCCGGGACATCTATATCAATACCTTCTCCCAGTTTTATACAGATTCTCTGCATCATTTTGCACAAAGCAAGCTCCGCATCCAGATACGCATTCACTTCCGGGTGTCTGCGAAGCTCTGCGGATTCTTTTCCCATCTGCTCTACAACTTCAAACAGATTATCAGAATCACATTCATTCTGGACTTTATAATTATCTGCCCTGAATGTATCCACACGTTCCTTCAGTTCGGGCTTCTTTTTCAGGATATCACTCTGCTTCTGAAATTCCAGATATTTAGGACTCTCCTTTATAGCCTCCAGAAGCCCTTTTATACTTTCCTCTATTGTATTTGATTCCATTTTATGCCTCCATGATAATAGGCAGGATCATAGGACTTCTCTTGGTACGTTTCCATAAAAATTCACTGAGCGCATCCTTCACAACTGTCTTAATCTTGCCCCAATCCGTAATATTACGTTCCAGACAAGAATCCAGTGCATTCTCTACCACTTCTCTTGCATCATCCATCAGATCCTCAGATTCCCTCACATATACGAAGCCTCTGGAAACAATGTCCGGTCCTGCAAGAATCACATTGCTGTGGCGTTCCAACGTAACCACAACGATCATAATTCCATCTTCTGCAAGATGCTGACGGTCACGAAGAACGATATTTCCTACATCTCCTACACCAAGTCCGTCTACCAGGATTGCTCCTGTGTGTACAGTGCCTGTTACTTGTGCACTCTGGCTGTCAAGCTCCAGAATATTTCCGGATGCAAGGACAAAGATATTCTCTTTGGGGATTCCAAGTTCCTCAACCACATTTTTCTGTGCGGTCAGATGTCTGTATTCACCATGAACAGGGATTGCATATTTCGGTTTTACCAGAGAATAGATCAGCTTGATTTCTTCCTGGCAGGCATGTCCGGAAACATGGACATCCTGGAAAATAACCTTCGCACCCTTCATGGAAAGCTCATTGATAACCTTGGATACCGCTTTCTCATTTCCCGGAATCGGATTGGAACTGAAAATAATAGTATCATTCGGTTTGATCACTATTTTCTTATGGATGTTTGCAGCCATACGGGAAAGAGCTGCCATGGATTCACCCTGGCTTCCTGTTGTGATCAGCACTACCTGTTCATCCGGGTAATTCTTAACCTGATCGATCTCAATCAGAGTCTGATCCGGAATGCGAAGGTATCCAAGCTCTGCTGCAGTTGTAATAACATTTACCATACTGCGGCCCTCTACTGCAACCTTGCGTCCGAAACGATAAGCTGTGTTAATGATCTGCTGTACGCGGTCTACATTGGATGCAAAAGTGGCAATAATGATTCTGTTTGTCTTATATTCATTGAAAAGATTATCAAATACATGTCCCACAGAACGTTCAGACATGGTAAATCCGGTTCTCTCTGCATTAGTACTGTCACACATCAGTGCCAGTACTCCCTTTCTTCCAATCTCTGCAAAACGCTGCAGATCAATGGCATCTCCGAATACAGGAGTATAATCTACTTTAAAGTCGCCGGTATGCACTACAATGCCTGCCGGAGAATAGATCGCAAGTGCAGATGCATCCTGGATACTATGGTTTGTCTTGATAAATTCAATTGAAAAATCACCAAGATTAATGACCTGTCCATGCCTTACTTCCTTTAACTTGGTAGTATTGGTCATATTATGCTCTTTCAGCTTATTTGCAATAAGGGCAATGGTCAGCTTCGTGGAATAAACAGGGACATTTACATCTTTGAGTACATACGGCAGCGCACCGATATGGTCCTCATGTCCATGAGTGATCACAAAGCCTTTTACTTTGGAAATATTCTCTTTTAAATAGGTGACATCCGGAATGACAAGGTCAATTCCGAGCATATCATCTTCCGGGAAAGCAAGACCGCAGTCTACCACAACAATGCTGTCTTCATATTCAAATGCTGTGATATTCATTCCAATCTGTTCCAGACCACCCAGAGGAATGATCTTTAATTTAGATGTTGGTTTCTTCGGTCTGCGGGAAGAATTCTTTATCGCAGCCTTAAATGGTACCTGTATTCCGTTCTTCTCTTTATCTGCCGGAGCCTTGCGGTCCTGCATTGGTTTTCTTCCATAAGAGTTTCTGTGCTGTGGTTTATATTTATAATTCTTCGGTCTGTTGTATGGCCTCTTCTGACCATGTCCGAACTGTCCGTCATGATTTTCACGCGCTTCATTATTAAACTGGTTGTTATTTTCGTTACTCAAGTACTACACCTCCATGCTACATTTCAAGGTCTACGTCATCTAACATTTGTTCAAATACTTTAAAAACAGCCTGCATCTCATCCTCGTCCTCGACCATTTCATAGCAGGCTTCCTGACTGTCATCCTCTGACACGTCTTTAAAAATATAGGCTGTCGCCTCATCATCCTGAGAATCAGATACCAGAAGATATGCAACTCCTCCGATCCTGGTCTGCTCCTCTACATAAAACTCCGCTTCTGTTCCGTCCTCAAGCTGAAATTTAATTTTCTCCATCTTATTAATCTCCTAACAGGACAGGGAATCCAGATATCCCTGCAAAATAAAAACAGCAGCCAGCTGATCCAGATACTGCTTGCGGTTCTCTCTGCGCACACTGGCTTCCATTAAAGTACGATTGGCTTCTACTGTTGTCAGACGCTCGTCCCACATGATCACTTCAAGACCTGTACGTCTCTCCAGCATTTCTTTAAATTCCAGTGATTTTTGGGCACGTTCTCCAATCGTATTGTTCATGTTCTTCGGATATCCAAGCACGATCTTCTCCACGTGATATTCCGAAACAAGTTCTTCAATACGGGCAAGTGTCTGGCGCAGGTGGTTCTCCTGTTTACGCCAGATCGTCTCTACACCCTGAGCGGTGATCCCCAACGGATCACTGATAGCTACACCGACTGTTTTTGATCCATAATCTAATCCCAGAACCCTCATATCAGCGTTCCCAGGATTTGTTCTTAATATACTCGTTTAAAAGTTCCTCTACCAGTTCGTCGCGCTCTACCTTCATGATCATGCTTCTTGCGCCCTTATGACTGGTGATGTAAGTAGGATCTCCGGACATAATATATCCAACGATCTGATTGACCGGATTGTATCCTTTCTCATCCATTGCTGTGTAAACAAGATCCAGAACTTCTTTTACCTGAAGTTCCTGGTCTGGTTTTGTTCTGAAATATTGGGTATTACCCAGATTGTTCTCTGCCATTTTATTCACGTCCTTACCTGATTTATTGTCGCAAAGCCTTCTTAGTAATTCTGCTTTGCTATGTATTGCAAATTTCGTATACAATACACATATATTCTTCTATATTTTAATATAATTCCACGTATTGTGCAACCGCAAATTTATTGATGATTATTCGTTACTGTTCACACACGTTACTGTTCACTCCGTTCTCAGTAACATAGCCAAAATTCATTCCAGATTGCCTGCGGCAATGGAATTTTGGCTTGTATGTCTCGGGATAGTGGTGTGTGAACTGTAACTATTCTACTCCCAGAACCTCACCTGTTAATGTATGTTCTTCCAGGAATTCTTCAGCTTTTACAGTAATGATGTCATTCACACTATAGTTGTCCTGTTTTTTCACTGCTGTTTTAATATATTCCATACTGTGGCCAATATACCACTGCTCTCCGTTAATCTCTACTTCTTCCTCAAGAAGTACTTTCAGTTCACTGCCGAGCATGGATTTCTCATATTCTTTCGCATGCTGTTCATTTAAAGCAAGCATTTTATCACTTCTGACCGCTTTCTGTGCTTCAGTGAGCTGTCCGGACATGGCTGCAGCCTTTGTTCCATGGCGGCGGGAATATTTGAAAATATGAGTTTCATAAAAATGAATGCTCTCTACGAAATCATAGGAATCCTGAAAATCTTCTTCTGTTTCCATCGGAAAACCAACGATCACATCTGTGGTAAGCGCAGGATTTCCCAGATATTTTCTCAGAAGCCCGCATTTCTCTGCATATTCTGCGCTTCTGTATCTGCGATTCATTCGCTCCAGTGTGGTATCACATCCGCTCTGCAGGGACAGATGGAAATGCGGACACATTTTCGGCAATGCGGCAATGCTCTGCACAAATTCTTCTGTGATGATTCCCGGTTCCAGGGAGCCCAGACGGATTCGTTCGATTCCTTCTACCTCATGTACTGCCCGGATCAGGGAAAGCAGTGTTTCTTTCTCTTCTGCCGGGAAATCTACACCATAAGAGCTTAAATGAATTCCTGTCAGAACAACTTCCTTGTATCCTTTTGCTGCAAGTGCATGAACCTCATCCATTACATGCGCGATCTTACGGCTTCTGACACGACCTCTTGCATAAGGAATGATACAGTAAGTACAGAATTGATTACAGCCGTCCTGAACTTTGATATATGCGCGTACATGCTCTGCTGTATGATCAATTGCCAGTTCTTCATATTCTTTTGTCTGGTTTATCTTGAGCACATGTTTCTGTTTGGTGTGCTGTTGCTCATATTCCTCGAGTACCTGGACAATATTTCCTTTCTGATTGTTTCCAAGGATCAGGTCTACAGCCTCATCTTTATCCAGTTTCCCTTCATCTGTCTGTACATAACATCCGGCTGCGATCACGATAGCATCCGGGTTCATTTTCTTTGCTTTGTGCAGCATCTGTCTGGATTTACGGTCTGCAATGTTGGTTACTGTACAGGTATTAATTAAATATACATCAGCGCCCGGTTCAAAAGGTACGATCTCGTAGCCCGCTTCTTCCAGGAGCTGCTGCATGGCTTCTACTTCATAGGCGTTTACTTTACATCCTAAGTTGTGAAGTGCAACTTTTTTTCCCATTCTTTCCTCCTAATTGATTTTTCTGTTTTTATAATTCTATACCTGCATACTCATTTTCTGTAGTCTGGACTTTGTATACATGCTGACATTTCGAAAACGTATATGCTTACAGAATAGATTTTGTTTTCGCTTTAGTTATTGTTCATTTTCTACAAAACAGTCTGATATTTTAGCACTGTTCTACATTTTCACTAAATCTTTCTGGAAATTTTATCCGTTTTCACCTTGACTTTTATGGTCTCTGCCGTTAAGATGAAAACTGTAAGCTGACAGACAATCAGGTCAGCAAATAACTATTATTAAGGGAGGTTCTCATAATGAAAACAGTTAAAATTTCACTGAACTCTATCGATAAAGTGAAAGCGTTCGTTAATGAAATCAGCAAATTCGACTGCGATTTCGATTTAGTATCCGGAAGATATGTAATCGACGCAAAATCTATCATGGGCATTTTCAGCCTTGATTTATCCAAACCAATCGATTTAAACATCCACGCTGATGGCGCTGCTCTTGATACCGTTATGGCAATCGTAGGCAAATACGTTACAGAATAATTTTTTCGCAGTCATTGAGGAACTGTTTACCAGTTCCTCTTTTTTTTGCATACCAGAGTTTCAAGTTCAAACATAAGGAAATAGCGTCAGCAGATTCCGAATGTTTGTAATCGATATTAATCAATCTCAATAATCTCAACAGTCTCCAGCGCTGTCTTCATGAGTTCGTCAATTTTTTCTTCCAGTTTTGTTTCAGAACGGTGGATCACGTTCAGGTTTGGTTTGGTAACCGGATGTTTTGCCACGAAAATAGTACAACAGTCTTCGAATGGCTGAATGGATGTTTCATAGGTTCCGATTTCCCAGGATCTTTCTACGATTTCCTGTTTGTCGAATCCGATAACCGGACGGTATACAGGGAGTGTGCAGACTTCGTTTGTTGCTGCAAGGCTCTGCAGGGTCTGGCTGGCAACCTGACCGATACTTTCTCCAGTGATCAGACCGAGACATCTGCTTTCTTTTGCGAAATGCTCTGCAATACGCATCATGTAACGACGCATAATGATAGTCAGCTCATCGTGCGGACACTGGTCGTAAATATAAAGCTGGATATCTGTGAAGTTCACTACATGAAGGCGGATTGGTCCACTGTATTTTGCTACCTGTTTTGCCAGATCTACAACTTTCTGTTTTGCTCTCTCGCTGGTGTATGGCGGAGCGTGGAAATATACAGCGTCAATTTTAACGCCACGTTTTGCGATCATGTATCCTGCTACCGGGCTGTCGATGCCGCCTGAAAGAAGAAGCATGGCTTTTCCGTTTGTGCCGATCGGCATTCCGCCTGCGCCCTTGATAGTCTGGGAATATACATAAATCTTGTCTCTGATTTCCACAGAGAGAGTCAGATCCGGTTCATGTACATCTACACTTGCATCCGGGAATTCATCCAGAATGCGGCCGCCCAGTTCTGCGCTGACTTCCATGGATGTGATCGGATAGGATTTCTTTGCTCTTCTTGTATATACTTTAAAGCTTCCGCTGTAGTTTGGATGACAGTTTTTCATATAAGAAACTACGTCCTTTGCCATCTGCTCGAATCCCTGATCCTCGCAGATCACTACAGGGCAGATTCCGACAATACCAAATACGTGCTGCAAAGCTTCTACTGTCTCATCATAATCATACTGTTCCGGGCAGAATACATAAATTCTTCCCTGTTCTTTCTTTACTTCAAACTCGCCTTCTACTTTGGAAAGAGCGATGTTCATCTGCTTTACAAGGGCATCCTCGAACATGTATCTGTTCTTACCCTTGATAGCGATTTCTGCGTATTTTATCAAAAATGCGTGAAATATCATTTGTTTCTCCTTCTCTTATTTTATGGAATTGCTATAATAATTATCTGCGCGCATAGCGTTTCAGCATTGGAAGTACTTCGTTCAGAACTTCCAGGCAGTAATCAACTTCTTCGAAAGTATTCTCCTCTGAAAAGCTGATACGTACGGTATTCTCAATCTGTGCGTTACTCATTCCCATTGCTGAAAGTGTTGCACTTGGTTTTCTCTTGTGACTGGAGCATGCGCTTCCTGCTGATACATAAATATTTCTATCCTCTAATGTGTGAAGCAATACCTCGCTTCTGATTCCCAGAAAGCTGACGCTTAAAATATGAGGTGCACCCTCTCTGACAGGCATTCCATTGATCACTACATCATTCATCTTAGAAAGTCCCTCTGCCATACGTTCTTTTAACTGATAGAGATGTTCTGCTTTCTCATCAAAGTTCTGGTACATCATCTTTGCTGCAACGCCAAGTCCTGCGATTCCCGGTACGTTGTCTGTTCCGGAACGCATGCCGTTCTGCTGGCCGCCGCCGAGAATGAGAGGCTGCACTTTTGCCTTGCTGTTGATGTACAGGAATCCAACTCCTTTTGGTCCATGGATCTTATGTGAGCTGACAGACAGAAGATGGATATTCCATTTCTTCGGATAAATACGATATTTGCCGAATGCCTGGATCGCATCTACATGATACAGCGCCTTCGGACACTTTTCCTGGATCATGGCACCGATTTTCTCTACAGGCATAACCGCACCGGTCTCATTATTTACCATCATTGTAGATACGAGAATGGTATCCGGCCTTAATGCTTTCTCCAATGCGTCAAGTTTTACTACTCCATGCCCGTCTACAGGAAGAATGGTCACTTCAAATCCCTGTTCCTGCAGAAAAGCTACCGGCTGGCTGACTGCAGCATGCTCTACTGCAGTTGTGACAATGTGATTACCACTTCGTTTGTTGGCAAGCGCACCACCGATCAGAGCCAGGTTGTTTGACTCTGTTCCGCCGGAAGTAAACAGGATTTCTTTTTCTGTTACTTTCAGTATCTGTGCCAAAGTTCTGGCGGATTCTTTGACATACCCTTCTGCGTCTACACCTTTCTGATGCATGGCAGATGGGTTTCCGAAATCTTCCATCATTGTTTTTACCACGATGTCCTTTACTTCTTCAAAGCAGCGGGTCGTGGCTGAATTATCAAAATATGCTTCCATTTTTGTTCTCTCTTGTTTCTATTATTCATTTTCCAACTGGAACATCAGAACTGAAAGAATCGCAAGTCCTGCTGTCTCAGTTCTGAGGATTCGTCTTCCAAGTGTAATCGCATGGGCACCTGCTTCCAGTGCCTTTGCTACCTCTTCTTCCTCGAATCCACCCTCCGGTCCGATAAAGATACCGACAGACTGTCCAGGCTTAATCTCGCTGAGGATTTCTCTGGTTTCTTTCATTCCTTTGGCAAGTTCGTACGGGATCAGTTTTACATCTAACTGTTTCGCAAATTCCAGTGCCTGTTTGTAGGTCATTACTTCATGGATCTCCGGGATCAGCATTCGCTTGGACTGCTTTGCTGCACTCTCTGCGATCTGCTGCCAGCGAACCACCTTCTTTGCTGCCTTCTTAACATCCAGTTTCACCACACATCGCTTTGTCTCTACCGGGATTATAGAAAAAGCTCCCAACTCTACTGCTTTCTGGATGATCAGTTCCATCTTGTCTGCTTTCGGCAGTCCCTGAAAAAGATAAAGCTTATTGGGCAGCTCATATTCCGGCTCCTGTGCATAGAGGATATGCAACAGAACCTCATCCTCTCCCAGTTCTTCAATCTGACAGTGATATTCTTTATCTCCTCCGTCACTGATCCACACATCCTCCCCACATTTCATGCGGAGAACGTTTTTAATATGATTTACATCTGTCCCATTGATGTGGATACGGTGTGCCTCTTCCTCAATCTGATAAGGCTCCACAAAAAAACGCTGCATAGGATCAGTCCTTTCTTGCTGTTACGGAAACCCACTCGCCCTGATGCGTCACTTCTACGACCGTCAGGCCTGCTGCTTTTACTGCCTCCACTACAACTTCTTCTTTCACATCAAGAATACCGGAGGTAATGTAGTAAGCACCTTTCTTCATCTGGTTTACAATTACCGGTGTCAGAGGGATCAGAACATCTGCAAGGATATTTGCTGTTACAATATCATATTTTTCATATCCTGCCTGATCCTGAATCGCTTTATCGTCAATGATGTTTCCGATCACCATATCAAAAGTTTCATCCACGATCTGGTTTGCTTCTTTATTCTCTGCAACTGCAGGAACTGCACATGGATCAAGGTCTGTTCCCAGTACATGTTTCGCACCAAGTTTCAGGGCAACGATACCAAGGATACCGCTTCCGGTTCCTACGTCAAGCATCTCTGTATCCGGTGTTACATATTTCTTTAACTGGCGAATCACAAGCTGAGTAGTCTCATGCATACCTGTACCGAAGGCTGTACCCGGATCAATGTGAAGGATCATCTTGTCTTTATCCTCTGCTTTTACTTCTTCCCATGACGGTACGATAAGGATATCATCTACATAAAACTGGTGGAAATACTGTTTCCAGTTATTAATCCAGTCCTTGTCCTCTGTCTGAGATTCTTCAATGGTAGCTTCCCCGATGTCCATAAAATTCTTCAGGTCATCTAATGCTTCACGAACATCTTTCAGGATTGCTTCTTTGTCTGCATCTTCTTCCAGATAAAAATTCAGATAGGCAACGCCGTCATCTGCAGGTCCTTCCGGCATAATATCTACAAACATCTGAGCCTTGTCTTCCTCAGTCAGAGGCTGTTTGTCCTGAATTTCCACGCCTTCAATGCCGACTTCTGCAAGTGTGCTGATAACGATATCTTCTGCTTCTGTTTTCGTTTTTACTGTAAAACGGTTCCACTTCATGTAATTGTCTCCATTTCTTTATGTTATATAATTAACTATTATCATCCCAAAATATGTCTGGCCCATTCTCTGTTACTCTGCAGCTATTCCCATAATGCAGCATCTCACCACATCCAGTCAATTCTTATTTACCCACCGACTGCATGCTTCACTTATTTTCTCAAAAAAATGTCTGAATATCTCGTGGCGGTTTCCTTTGCTGTAAAATCTCCACGCCAGTTCTACCAGTGCAACTCCGGCAATGGCATCCACCAGATAATGCTGTTTAAGCACCTGGGTAGAAATAATGATCAGTATTGCAAAAATCAGTGAAAAATGCTGATACCATTTTGGAATATTCTCTGATTTACTGACTCCGCGCCAGCTCAGCCAGCTTACATAACAATGGATTGACGGAAATAAGTTAGACGGACTGTTTCCACCATCCATGAGATAAACAAACTTAAGCATCTGCTGGGACCATGTAGTTCCTGCAATCTCAGGTCTGACATTGGTAGTTGGCAAAACCAGAAAAATAATAAAACATGTAATATGAACAGTCAGATCAGTTGCCACAAACCGATAAAATCCATCTTTTCCTCTCTGTGCGGCCAGAATATAATTCACTGCCCAAAAAGGAAATGCCAGAATATAAATCCAGATAAACTGTGGTATTAACGGCACTGCCCTGTCCAGTGACATGGTAAAATCAAAATGATATCTATCTGCTGTCAGTACTCCGCTTCCCCAGTAAATAAGACAGTTTAATACAAAAATGCTTATCAGCGGCAAAATTGCCCATACAGGGAGATACTTCTCCCGAAAAGCTGCGATCTTCTCTGTTTTTGTCAAATATCTCTCCATTTCTCAGGAAACTTTTATTCCTGTCTGTTCATCTGATTTTTACCGTTACTCTTCAATATACACGACTATACAAAAAAAGAAAAGAGGGTAAACCTCTTTTCTTTAATTTTCTTTTATAATTAATCCTCAAAAGTCTCTTTTAATTTATCCATGAAACTCTTTTTCTTCTTTTCCGGTTTTTCAAAATCATCAGAATCTTTTGATTTCGGACGGTTACCACACGCCTCATCGAATTTGCGCAGTGCTTCTTTTGCTTCTTCGTTGAGGTTTGTAGGAACCTGCACAACGAAAGTCACATAATGATCGCCACGTATATTCTTATTTCTCAGAGACGGTACACCTTTTCCCTTCAGACGGATCCTTGTGTCTGTCTGAGTTCCGGGTTTCACTTCATATTCAACCTCTCCATCCACTGTGTTGATACGTACAGTACCGCCCAGTGCTGCCTGCGCGTATGTAAGAGGCGCAGTAGAGAAGATATTCATATCCTGTCTCTGGAAGATCGGATGACGTGCAACATTTACTTCTACAAGCAGATCGCCTCTCGGACCTCCGTTTGTACCCGGTTCACCCTTCTCACGGATGCGGATGCTCTGACCATTGTCAATACCTGCAGGTACAGATACCTGAATCTTCTTTCTTGAAGATGTATATCCGGTTCCGCGGCAGGAAGTACATTTATCCTTGATGATCTTACCTGATCCATGACAATCCGGACAAGTCTGTACATTACGCACCATTCCAAACATCGACTGCTGTGTATAAACAACCTGACCTTCTCCATGACATTTCGGACAGGTTACCGGTGAAGTACCCGGCTTCGCACCTGTTCCATGACAGGTGGTACACTCGTCTTTCAGTACGATCTCCAGTTCCTTCTCACAGCCAAAGACAGCTTCTTCAAAAGTAATATTTACGCGTGCGCGGAGATTAGCTCCCTTCATCGGACCATTATTGGCACGTCTGCTTCTGCTGCCGCCGCCAAATAAATCGCCGAAAATATCGCCGAAGATATCACCCATATCAGCACCGTTAAAATCAAAACCTCCGAAGCCGCCGCCGGCACCTCCGCCACCGTTTTCAAAAGCCGCATGGCCAAACTGGTCATACTGTTTTCTCTTCTCCGGATCGCTTAAGATGGTGTAAGCCTCTGTTGCCTCTTTAAATTTCGCCTCAGCCTCTTTATCTCCTGGATTTACATCCGGGTGATACTTCTTGGCCAGCTTACGATATGCTTTTTTAAGTGTTGCGTCATCGGCGCTTTTGTCCACGCCTAAGACTTCATAATAATCTCTCTTATCAGCCATGATTTTAATCCTATACCCGTTTTATTTATAACACAACTATTCAGTGAGAGAGACTCTCCCACTGAACAGTTATTATTGATATTTCCGTTGCAAATCTCTGCTTTTACAGAAATGTCACATTATACTTCTTTGTAATCAGCATCTACAACATCATCGTTGTTTCCTGCATCTGTGCTGCCTGCTGCACCGCCGCCCATATTCATGTCCGGTCCTGCCTGGCCGCCTGCCTGCTGTGTCTGCTCATACATTTTAGCGAAAAGCTTCTGAGCACTTTCCATCATCTTCTCCTGAGCAGCTTTGATATCTGCTACCTGAGAATCTGTCATCTCTTCTGCATTTGCAGTCTGAGACAGTAAATCTTTCAGTGCGTTCAGGTCTGCTTCTACAGCAGCTTTATCATTAGCATCGATCTTGTCTCCGGCTTCTTTCAGTGCATTCTCAACCTGGAATACCATGGAATCAGCATTGTTTCTTGTATCGATTGCTTCTTTACGTTTCTTATCCTGTGCTTCAAACTCAGCAGCTTCTTTTACTGCCTTGTCGATATCGGAATCAGACATGTTAGAACCAGCTGTGATTGTGATGTGCTGTTCTTTACCTGTTCCAAGATCCTTAGCAGATACATTTACGATACCGTTTGCATCGATATCAAATGTAACTTCAATCTGCGGAACACCACGACGTGCTGGCGGGATTCCGTCCAGACGGAACTGGCCAAGGGATTTGTTGTCTTTTGCAAACTGACGCTCACCCTGTACAACGTTGATATCTACTGCTGTCTGGTTGTCTGCTGCTGTTGAGAAAATCTGGCTCTTTCTTGTAGGAATTGTAGTATTTCTCTCAATCAGTCTTGTTGCAATACCACCCATTGTCTCGATGGACAGTGACAGTGGAGTAACATCCAGAAGAAGGATATCACCTGCGCCTGCATCACCTGCAAGTTTACCACCCTGGATAGAAGCACCAAGTGCTACACACTCATCCGGGTTCAGGTTCTTGCTTGGCTCTTTGCCTGTTAACTGTCTTACTTTATCCTGAACAGCCGGGATACGGGAAGATCCACCAACCAGAAGTACCTGGCCAAGTTCAGATGCTGTGATACCTGCATCTGAAAGTGCACGACGTACCGGTTCTGCTGTCATTTCTACTAAGTCATGTGTTAATTCATCGAATTTAGCTCTTGTAAGGTTCATATCGAAGTGTTTCGGGCCTTCTGCTGTAGCTGTGATGAATGGCAGATTGATGTTTGTAGTTGTTGCGGAAGAAAGCTCTTTCTTTGCTTTCTCTGCAGCTTCTTTTAATCTCTGAAGTGCCATCTTATCATTGCTTAAGTCTACGCCTTCTGCTTTCTTAAACTCTGCAAGCATGTAATCTGTAACTTTCTGGTCGAAGTCATCACCACCAAGACGGTTGTTACCTGCTGTGGAAAGTACTTCGATAACGCCGTCACCGATTTCGATCACAGATACATCGAATGTACCGCCACCTAAATCGTATACCATGATCTTCTGTTCTTTTTCATTGTCAAGACCATATGCAAGAGCTGCTGCTGTTGGCTCGTTGATGATACGTTTTACATCAAGACCTGCGATTTTACCGGCATCTTTTGTTGCCTGACGCTGAGCATCATTGAAATATGCAGGAACTGTGATAACTGCTTCTGTAACTTTCTCACCAAGGTATCCTTCTGCATCTTTTTTCAGTTTCTGAAGAATCATAGCAGAAATTTCCTGTGGAGAATATTTCTTGTCGTCGATTGTTACACGATAGTCAGTACCCATCTCTCTTTTAATGGAAGAGATTGTTCTCTCTGCGTTTGTTACTGCCTGACGTTTTGCAGGTTCACCTACAAGACGTTCTCCTGTTTTTGTGAAAGCGACAACTGATGGTGTTGTTCTTGCGCCTTCTGTATTAGCGATAACTGTTGGCTGTCCGCCTTCCATTACGGCTACACAGCTGTTTGTTGTACCTAAGTCAATACCAATGATTTTTCCCATAATCTTGTTCCTCCTGTTTATTTTCAACTAGATTTGATATATTCTATATTTTCATGTAAATTAGTTGGCTACTTTTACCATACTGTGGCGGACTACGAAATCCTTGTAGGTGTAACCCTTCTGGAATTCTTCTACCACAATATTCTCACCAGCTTCTTCATCCTCCACATGCATTACTGCGTTGTGGAAGTTCGGATCAAATTCCTTACCCACTGCTTCAATCGGTTTCACGCCCAGCTCATCTAATGTGGTGATCAGCTGTTTGTAGATCATCTTCATGCCATCTGCAAAAGAATCTCCTTCAGGTGCCTGTGCAAGACCTCTCTCGAAGTTATCCACAACCGGAAGCATTTTCTCAACTATGTCCTTGGCTCCGATGATATACATGCTGGATTTCTCTTTCTCCGTTCTCTTACGGAAGTTATCGAATTCAGCCATGTTTCGTTTCAGCCTGTCTGTAAGTTCTTCAATCTGCTGTTCAAATTTATCTTTTTCTTTTTTCTTCTTGCCGAAGAAAGAAGTTTTTGATTTGCTGTCTTTCTTGTCATCCTGGGAAGCTTCCTCGTCTCCGTCCTCTACCGGGATTTCCTCTGTTTCTGCTTCGCCGTTCTCTACAACTTCAGGTTCATTCTCAACAGTTTCTTCTGTTACCGGAGTATCTGTTGTCTCTTCTTCCTGAGCTGTGTTCTTTGTTTCTTCTGACACTCTCTATTACCGCCTTTCTAACTCTCTTTCTTAATCAGTTCGTCCAGCTGGACTTTCAAAGCCTTCAGGCTGTCAACTACGTTTGCATAATCCATACGCTTGGGACCGATGATACCGATGGTACCATGCATTCCTTTTCCAAGTTCGTAAGTGGCTGTGACTACACTGCAGTCTTTCATGGTCTGCACCGGCATCTCATCACCAATGTACACCTGAATTCCTGTGTTCTCGGTATCAGACATTCTCTCTTTCACCAGGTCTACCAGATCCTGCTTCTCTTCAAATGCTGAAATCAGCTCGCTCGCTTTGCTTGTGTCTGCAAGCTCCGGATACTTGAAAATGTTGGTTGCTCCTGAAGTATATATCTGCATATCGTCTTCGTCTACCTGGATGGTGTCTGCCACTGCATCAAGGACTGTGCCAACCACAGAGCCATGTACACCTGCCTGTTCTTTCAGGCGGGCAATCATTCCCAGGTTGATATCCTGAATGGGCACCCCATTTAAGTTGGTGTTAAGAAGAAGATTTAATTTCAGGATTGTCTGATCGTCCATCTCCTCATCCAGATTGATGATCTGGTTTCGGATGACATTGTTATCACTCACTACTACTGCCACAAGCTGAAGGGGTGTCACACGGGAAAGCTGGATGAATTTAATCTTGCTTCCGCTGTACTGTGGAACAGAGATCATTGTTGCGTAGTTGGTATTGGATGCCAGTACCTTTGCTACCTGCTTCAGCATTTTGTCCATTTTATCGGTTTTCTCGATCATGAGATCTTTGATTTCCTGAACCTCTGATTCCTTTTCTCTCATCAGCTCGTCTACGTAGAGGCGATAACCTTTATCAGAAGGAATTCTTCCGGCTGAGGTGTGGGGCTGTACGATATATCCCATATCTGTCAGGTCTGACATCTCATTCCGGATGGTGGCAGAGCTTACATTTAAATCTGCAAACTTGGAAATGGTCCGGGAACCCACCGGTTCGCCTGTTTCCATGTAGGTTTTGATGATGGCTTTTAGTATTTTCTTTTTACGATCATCTAATTCCTGATCCATGAAGTTCCACTCCTTTACTGCCTTTGTTTTTGGTTTGTTAGCACTCATGTTTTAGGAGTGCTAACACCTTATGCTCATAAGATAGCACTCTTGATTTGGTTTGTCAATATTATTTTGTGAATTTTTTGTTATTTTATGAACAATAGGGGTTATTAAGATTATGTTATAGAAAGGGGACGCGGGGAGAAATTATTGATATTGTGTGCGGTTTCGGACGCTAAGAGATACTAAGTCTGCAGAAATCTGCTAAAGGCACACAATATCAATAATTTCTCCCCGCTGGCTGTTCAGGACGATTATACAAGCGGGGCTCTCGCCTGGGAGGCGAATCGCCTCTTCTATAGCAATCCTTGTAAATAATGCATTTAAGACAGTTCAGCAAAGTGCGAAAGACAAGGAAGATATCTGCAGGCGTGTTGACGCACGGCAAAGATATCTGACGCAGGATTTCACACTCTGATGGACTGGATTAAGAAACATTATTTGTCTAGTGTATCCAAGTTCTTTTTCAGGTCGATCATTTTATCACGTAGTTCGGCGGCCTGTTCGAAGTTGAGATCTGCGGCTGCGGCGCGCATTTGTTTTTCTACCTGGGCGATGAGTTTGGTGAGTTCTTTACGGGTCATGGACTCTGGGTCTTTCTGGAGTCGGACTTCGGTTTCGGCTACTGCTTTGGATACGGCGATGAGGTCGCGGACTGCTTTTTTGATAGTAGTCGGAGTGATTCCGTGTTCTTTGTTATAGGCTTCCTGAATGATGCGGCGGCGGTTGGTTTCGGTGATGGCTTTGTGCATGGAATCGGTCATGTTGTTTGCGTACATGATTACGTGGCCTTCGCTGTTTCGGGCAGCTCGTCCGATGGTCTGGATGAGAGAGGTTTCGGAACGGAGGAAGCCTTCTTTGTCTGCATCCAGGATTGCTACCAGGGTGATCTCCGGGATGTCCAGGCCTTCCCTGAGAAGGTTGATTCCTACCAGTACATCAAAGACATCCAGACGCATATCACGAATAATGCGGGCACGCTCTAAGGTATCGATATCGGAATGGAGGTAACGGACTCTGATTCCTACTTCTTTCATATATTCTGTCAGGTCTTCTGCCATTCGTTTGGTGAGAGTGGTAATCAGGATTTTGTGTTTCTTTGACACTTCTTTGTTTACTTCCCCGATCAGGTCATCAATCTGTCCTTCAATAGGGCGGACTTCTACTTTCGGATCCAGAAGTCCGGTTGGACGGATGATCTGTTCTGCACGGAGGAGTTCATGATCATACTCATATTGTCCCGGAGTGGCAGATACAAACATGACCTGATCCAGTTTGGATTCGAATTCTTCGAAGCTTAAGGGGCGGTTATCTTTGGCTGAAGGAAGCCGGAATCCGTAGTCTACCAGTGTCTGCTTCCTGCTCTGGTCACCGGCATACATTCCTCCTACCTGAGGTACTGTGATATGAGATTCGTCTATAATAAGTAAGAAGTCATCTCCAAAATAGTCCAGCAGTGTGTATGGCGGCTGTCCGGGCTTTAATCCTGACAGATGTCTGGAATAATTTTCGATTCCTGAACAGAATCCGGTTTCTTTCATCATTTCAATGTCGAAATTGGTGCGTTCTGAGATTCGCTGGGCTTCCAGAAGCTTGTCTTCACTTTTGAAATACTCTACACGTTCTTTTAATTCTTCTTCTATTGCTACAGCTGCTCTCTGGATCTGTTCTGCTGGTACTACATAGTGGGATGCAGGGAAGATGCTGATATGAGAACGCTGGCATTTGATTTCTCCTGTCAGTACATCAATTTCTGAAATACGGTCAATCTCATCTCCAAAAAATTCTACTCTCACGGCTGTGTCGGAGCTGTTGGCAGGAAAAATTTCCAGGGTATCTCCACGGACACGGAAGGTGCTTCGGTGGAAGTCCATCTCATTTCTGGTGTACTGAATGTCGATCAGTTCCCGGATTACCTCATCCCGGTCTTTGGTCATTCCCGGACGCAGAGAGATCATCATGTCAAAGAATTCCTGAGGGGAACCCAGTCCGTAGATACAGGAAACGGAGGAAATGACCACTACGTCTTTCCTCTCTGACATTGCGGCTGTGGCAGAGAGACGGAGTTTGTCAATCTCGTCATTGATGGAGGAGTCTTTGGCAATATAGGTGTCTGAAGACGGGACATAAGCCTCCGGCTGATAGTAGTCATAATAGGAGACAAAGTATTCCACTGCGTTATCGGGGAAGAATTCCTTCATCTCTCCGTAGAGCTGTGCTGCGAGAGTTTTGTTGTGGGCGAGGATGAGGGTTGGTTTGTTTAGCTGAGCGATGACGTTCGCCATGGTAAATGTCTTGCCGGAACCGGTGACACCCAGTAAAGTTTCGAACTGGTTGCCTTCTTTAAAGCCCCTGACCAGACGCTCAATTGCCTGGGGCTGGTCTCCAGTTGGCTTGTACTCGGAATGCAATTCAAAATGATCCATAATATTCTCCTGTTTTAATCAAATTTCACTTATCAAAAATTGAAATATGTTTAATATGGTTATATTTTCAGTATATCATCCCATATAAAAAAAGTACAGAGCAAGCGAATACCTGTTCTGTACTTTAACGTGTCGCGTTACTGTTCACTCTGGCTGCCTAAAACCGAACAAATAGTCTTCTCAACTTTTTCTGCATCAACAGGCTTTGCAATATGTCCGTTCATTCCTTTTGCCAGTGCCTTTTTTCTGTCTTCCTCAAAGGCATTGGCTGTCATGGCTATGATCGGAATAGTGGCTTTGTCTTTATCTGACAGTCCGCGGATCATCTCAGTTGCCCTGTAGCCATCCATGTTCGGCATCTGGATATCCATAAGGATCAGGTCATAGGTGCCTGCCGGTTTCTGTTCTATCCTTGACACACACTGAACTCCATCCTCAACACGATCAACCATAAGTCCCATATCCTCCAGGATAAACTGTGCGATTTCCGCATTCAGATCATTATCCTCAGCAAGCAAAATATGTTTTCCGCTGATTCTGTCTGTTTCATCCACATCTGAAGATTTTTCCGTATCCTGTTCATAGTAGCTCTTATCAGCAATCCTGTATTCCAGGGTAACTGTAAATTTACTTCCTTCTCCCTGCTTACTTTCTACTTCAATAGTTCCGTACATCATATCAATATACTTCTTTATGATCGGCATTCCCAGACCTGTTCCCGCAATCTTTCCGTCTGTTGTATTTCGTTCCCTGGCAAAAGCCTCAAAGAGAGATGGAAGGAATTCTTCGCTCATTCCGATACCTGTATCAATTACCTGAGTCCGTATCCGCACATAGTCTTTCCTGTCACAGTCAAGCTCTGTGATCCTTATGGTAACTCTTCCCCCTGAAGCTGTATATTTTACCGCATTACTGATCAGATTGAGGAAAATTTCCCTGTTCTTCGTCTCATCGCAGATTACGTGCTCATGCTTGACATCGTATTCCATCTTAAGGTGAATACCTTTTTTCTCCGCTTCCGCCTGGAAAATTTTGTAAATTCCGTGATAAATATCTCTAATCTTCACATAATCTTCATCCAGTTCCACCTTACCGCTTTCAATCCGGGCCATGTCCAGCACATTATTGATAATAGACAGCAGCAGATTTCCGGACTGTTCCATCTTCTCCTGATAATCCAGAAGCTTGGGATCAGTCAATTCCCTTTTCATCAGCTCACTGTATCCCAGCAGGGCATTCATGGGTGTCCGGATATCGTGAGACATATTGAAAAGGAAATCTGATTTGGCGGCATTGGCCTTTTCTGCCTGAATCTGGGCTTTTCTCGCTTGTATCAGCAGATAAACTATGATCCATACAATAATCAAGACCACACTTACAAACCAAATGGAAACTACCCACAGATTATCCTTTATGTATTCTGCCAGAGTAACCTTGCCCGGTGCGTTTTCATATACGTAAAACTGACTGGAAAGTCTGGAAGCAGGCAGAGTCTGAATGGTTTTGTTCAGGATATTCATTAATGTTGTGTTTTCCCTGGTGACCGCAAAACAGGAAGCGCCGGATTTCGTAAGAAAAATACTGCGCATTTTGCTGTCCTCCAGTGTCTTTAATGACTGTCCTGCCTTCGCAACAAAGCAGTCTGCCTCTCCACTTTGAACTGCTTTATCGGCCTCAGCAGATGAGTCATATTCCTTTATTTTCCAGAAAGGATAGTTAAAAGAAATATACCACTTCCCCAGCAGGTTATTCCTGCTCACTGCTACTGTATTCTCTTTATTTTCATCAAACTTCTTAACACCGGTGAGTACTGCAACATTGACTTCAAAAACAGTATTTGACAATATAACATCGTTTTGCTCAGCTTCATATGGATTCTGATTCATATGAAAAATCATATCAATCCTGCTATCCTTTAATGCCTGCAGCTCTTCCTCCTGAGAATCAAAGCCTGTCAACTGAAATTCTATATTTTTTTCTCCCAGACAGCCAGAAGCCAGACTAATATAATCATTAATAATTCCTACCGGTTTCTCTGACTCCGTATCCACAAGGCTGATACCCACATCATTTTTCAGATATCCAATCCGGACCGCCCCATGCTGTTCCAGCCAGTTCTGTTCCTCATCCGTAAGAGTTTCAAGGGAATTTGCGGAGAGATACCTTTTATAAAGATCGTCTGTATAAAAAGGATTCTCCCTCTCTATCTTCTGCATTACCTGATCCAGCTCTTCTTTCAAATCCGGGCGTTTTTTGCTGACTGCAAAATAATTATAAGAACCACCAATCAGAATAGCAGGAGAAATATTATCTCTTTCCCACTGTGGAGATTCATTTAAAACAAATCCGTCAATTTCATGATTTTTTAATTTCTGACGGACATCGTCTGCACCGGTAATATCAACCTGCTGCGTGTTCACTCCATGACTTTTCTCCCACTCATGGAACATTTCAGCAGGAAGTGAATTCGGCAACATACCGATTCTTTTTCCATTTAATGTAGTCAGATCTGAAGTGGAGATATCTGTATTAGAAGTATCCACATACAGGTAATATTTATCCTCTCCCATAGGCAATTCTGAAAAAAGCATGGAAGTGGAACGTTCCTCTGTATAGGAAATGGCTCCCAGCAGATCGATCTGTCCATTTTTCAGCATGCTCATCAGTTCTGCCCAGTTTCCCTCCACATATTCATATTTCCATCCGGTATGCGCAGCTACTGCCTGCTGGTATTCGTAGCTGTAGCCTCTCCTCTGACCGTCTGGTCCTGTGGTATTATAGGTTCCCTCATACCAGCCTACTCTGACTGTTTTGGATTTTGCTTTCTCTGCTGATACAGGAAGGGGAAGCACAGTAATATATAAAATAAGGCATAATAAAATGCAGATATGTCTCTGTACATTTAACTTAAACTTTTTCATATAACTTTCTCCAAATGATTTTGTGTCTGTCCGGTGAAGATATCTCAACAGATTATTGCCTTTTTCATTTACTTCACCCGGGTTATGGAAACATGTATCATGCTTCTGCAGATATCATACCTTATTTTCTGTCATTGCAACAGCCCTATATTTATTTTTTATACCTATTTTTTCAGTTTTCAGATAATCTTTACTTGCCAAAATTCATGGGCTACGACAACCGAATTCGGACAAAATATATCGCAAAGTGGGGCGTGCAGATTGCGGGAATGATTTTTCAGACACGCTCTAATGTGTCGACATGTTAATTCCTGAAACAATCTTGCAGGATAATTTTTTTTATTTCAAGGCGGAGGAAAAAGATGTAGCAGTGGCATAATCATTTGTATGCGAGTCCCCACCCACTGCTTATTGCTTTTCGCAACCTCCGCAGGGGACTTACTTGATTCGGTTAAAGTTACTATTTATTTAAATTTCGTATACAGAAAAAAGCAGCCCACAGACCATGTATGAAGGAAATCTGTGAGCCACCTTTTCTTTTCATCTTAGATGATGTTTATCTTTTTTTATCTTTGAAACAATAAAGAAGAAATCGTACGGTTTTTACTTTTGTAAAACTGAAATGCATTATTTAATAAACTTAACTTCCGGATAAATAGCCTGCTTAGCGGCTTCTTTTCTCTCATTGAAGATAACCTTGTTTTCTTCAAACAGGTTGCGGCCCTGTGCATCGATAGATACGATCAGTGGACCAAATTCTTTTACCTTGTTGCACCATAAGGTCTCAGGCATTCCAAGCTCATCCCAGTGATGTTCTACGATCTTCTCAACCTCTGTTGCAGCTACTACTGCACAGCCAGCCGGGAATACACAGTGGATCGCACCAAATTCTTTGCATGCACGCTCTGTATTCGGTCCCATTCCGCCTTTTCCAACGATTACTCTTACACCTGTAAGCTTAGTAAATTCATACTCAAATTTCTCCATACGCATGGAGGTTGTCGGTCCAACGGAAACCATTTCATAGTCATCTTCTGTTCCCTCAATTTTACGAACGATTGGGCCAGCGTGGAAAATTGCTTTGTCCTTGATATCATATGGAAGTTCTCTTCCATACTCAACCAGACGGCGATGTGCCACATCACGGCAGGTCATCAGCTCTCCGTCCAGCCATACAATATCACCGATTTTGATGTCAGCCAGGTCTTCTTCACTGATTGGTGTAATAAGAACTTTTTTATCTCCTCTGATTTCGATCATGTTTTTTCCCTCCGATTATGCGTTGAATTTCCATGTGGAATGTGTATCACAGGTTACTGTAAGGTCAGAATTTACGGTCAGGTGACCACGGCGGTGTGACCAGCAGCCTACATTTACTGCTACACCGATTGTAGACGGATGACGGGCTGTATTCTCGATATTAACGCCCATTACAGAATATTTTCCGCCCATTCCCTGCGGTCCAAGGCCGATTGCATTGATTCCGTCTTCCAGAAGCTTCTCCATTTTTGCTGCATTTGCATTGTCATTGTGAGAACCGATCGGACGCATAAGTGCTTTCTTGGAGTTGAGGGCTGCTGTCTCTACAGATGTTCCTACACCTACACCCACAAGAAGCGGAGGACAAGCATTCAGTCCGTAAGTTGTCATCTGATCAAGAACAAAATCGGTAACGCCTTCATATCCTGCACCTGGCATAAGTACCATTGCTTTTCCCGGAAGAGTACATCCGCCTCCTGCCATGTATGCGTAAATCTCACATTTATCACTGTTTGGAACGATGTCCCACCATACAGTCGGAGTTCCTTTTCCAACGTTTTTCTTGGTGTTGTACTCGTCAAAAGTTTCTACAGAGTTATGTCTTAATGGTGCTGCAAAAGTAGCCTGTACAACAGCTTCTTTCAAAAGGGCTTCCAGCTCGTTGATGTACGGGAAATTAGTTCCGCATTTCAGCCAGAACTGAAGAACTCCTGTGTCCTGGCAGCTTGGGCGGTTCAGCTCTACAGCCAGTCCCTGGTTCTTAGTCATTGTCTCATAAAGTACTTTTGGAAGTGCTGCGCTTTCCTGAGAACCAAGCTCTTCCAGTTTTGTTACTACGTCGTCCGGTAATTTTTTTCCAATATGGGCAACAAAATCTGCTACCATGTCTGTTAATACTTTAACTCCATTTTCCTTAGTCATGATTTACCTCCTGATCATTCAATGGTTTAGGGTTGTTTGGCTTTTAATTTTGGGTTATTTATCTAAAGCAGCATGTTTTCTGCTTTATTTCTATTGATACATTTACATTAAGCGGAAAATCTTCCGTCTCATATGGTTTATCCTCTCACGGATAGAACGGGAACAGAACAGGCAAAAGGATCATACAGATCACGAAGGATACCAGAATCAACGGTAAACCTGATTTCACGTAATCCTTGAATTTATATCCTCCAAGTCCTACTACCATAGTATTTGCAGGCATTCCAATCGGTGTTGCATATGCACAGGAGCCTGCGATAACAGTTGCGATAACAACAGCTCTCGGATCCGCACCAAGGTTGTTTGCCAGAGAAACTGCAATTGGGATCATCAGTGCGGTTGTGGCCGTGTTTGACATGAAGTTTGTCAGTGCACAGGTTACAATGAATATTACCAGAAGAAGCACGATCGGGTTCGGGTCTGCACCCAGAAGTCCTACGATCTTATCTGCTATCAGTTCACCGGCACCTGTTGTATCCAGGGCTTTAGCAAGTGTAAGAGATCCTCCAAAAAGGAATACTACTTTCAGATCAATGGAAGCCAGTGCTTCTTTTTCTGAAAGAACTCCAACCAGCACCAGAATGATTGCTCCGATGCATGCAGAAATCTCAATGCTGACTCCGATCTGTTTCTCAAAAATCATTGCAAGAATCACAAGTATCAGAACTACCAGTGAAACAGTCTGTTTCCATTTCGGTACATCACTGAAATCTTTCTGTTTTTCAACAGTTGCCCCTACAGCCCCTTTTCCATCCGGAAGAAATCTGTATCCAATGAAAACGAAGTAGATAATTCCTACCAGAAGCATCGGGACTCCCACCGGTGCATACATAAAAAAGCTTGTGGAAAGCCCCATTTCCTGAAGTGCGTTTACACCCATCAGGTTTCCGGGTGCACCGATGATGGAAAGATTCCCGCCAAGCGCTGCTGCAAATACCAGCGGCATCAAAAGGTGGCTTCTTGAATAGCCGGATTCATCAGCGATTCCACAGACTACAGGGATCAGCACTGCTGCTGTACCTGTGTTTGATAAGAATCCGGACATCACACCTACGATTACCATGATTGCAATAATCAATGTTCTTTCTGTTCTGGCAAATCTGGTGACCAGACCTCCGATTTTATTTGCCATTCCTGTTTCAAATAGTGCCTGACCTACTACAAACATGCCGACACAAAGGATTACGTTACTGTTTACATACTGTGAAAACGTTGTAGATACATCCACTACTCCGGTGAGTGTCAATCCGATTGCACAGATCGAAGCTGTAAGCCCAAGTGGTATCTTTTCGAGGATGAAACTAATGATCGTAAACACAAGAAATAACAGTGTGATTGTTTGTTGAGACATTTTATTGATCTCCTTTCACTTTTTTCTGTGATTTCATTTTTTATTTTGCTCTTCGCTTTTGTCTTACTTATCCGTCTTTTTTTGTATTAATCTCTTTTGAAAGGTACCGGCCGTGCACGTTTCCTTTGATGAGTTTATTATAAATCATGCATGTATAAAAAAACAAATTAATGGATTACATATCCCCATAAAAAATTTTTATAATCTCAATTTTAGCAGGTTTTTTTTATGCAATATTACTACATTAAAGAAAACTTTAGAAATAAATATGGAAATTATGATAGGTATATGGTATTTTTTATTTGAAGATAACTTAAAGCAGTTTCAGAAAATACTATACTTGCTATAGAAATGACATATTTCGACACACTACAACGAACTTAGAGGAAATTACTTATGACACTTAACCAACTCCGTTACTTTTGCACAGCCAGCCGCTGCCACAGTATCACAAAGGCAGCCGAGGAATTATACGTTACTCAACCCACTGTGTCCGTGGCCATCCGTGACCTGGAAATCGAATTCGGTATCAGTCTCTTCTATAGGAAAGGAAACAGTCTAATCCTTACCCAGGAAGGCGAAGAGCTTTATAACAAAGCTACCTACATTCTTCAGTACTGCACTGAGCTTCAGGCAGATTACTCCAGTATGGCGAGAGTAAAACCCCCTCTTCGTATCGGAATTCCGCCTATGCTGAGCACCGTCTTTTTTCCTGAGCTTCTCATCGCATTTCATGACCAATATCCGGAAATCGCTGTTGTTCTGGAGGAATATGGCTCTGTCCGTGCCTGCAATCTGGTACAGGATGACACTCTGGATCTGGCTCTGGTAAATATGGAACAATATAATATTGATAAGTTTAACAAGGCTCTCCTGGCCAACGACCAGGTTGTTTTTTGTGTGAGTGATGACCACCGACTGGCAGACAAAGAAGTTGTGACCACAAAAGAAATGTCTAAAGAATCTTTGATCTTTTTCAATGCCGATTCCGTACAGAACCAGTTGTTGAAAACACGCTTTGAAACGGACGGTTACGTCCCGGACATCGTCATGCGCAGCAGCCAGATTTATACCATTTTGCAGCTAGTAAAGACCTGCAAGTATGGCAGCTTTCTCTATTCCAGCATGACTGATAAATTTGCCTCTTCTGGCATAAAAGGAATTCCCCTCAGTCCACCCATCCGCATAAAAATCGGAATCGTATGGAAAAAGGGGAAATACATCAGTGACAATATGCAAAAATTCCTGAACTTCACCAGGATGTACTACCGGGAACATCCGCTGATTCAGAAGCTCTGATTTGTATGCCAGACTGCTTGTTATTTTAACCTGCTATCTTTCTCACGCTGTTTTAAGACCAGAGCATACACATCCGGCCATTTTCTCTCAAGCTGCTCATCCAAAAGCCGCCTGCGCTCCTCGAACATTGCCACCAGCTCCGGATGCTCTTTCATCATCTGTTCCCGGAGTTTTTTTCGATGCTTCTCAAAACGTACGGTCAATTCCTGTTCATCCTGTCCGGAAATCTTTACAATTTCTTTCATATGCTCTTCCAGATGCTCAATCCATGCATCTGCATCAAGTTCATCCATATGATTCCACTGACCATGGAGCAGCTCCTGCATATCTCCGTTCTCTTTCAGCTGTTCAATCTGCAGACGGATCTGTTTCTCTATCTCTGCCTCAGAATCAGAACCAAAAGCCCAGACAAATTCCTGTACACTGTTGTCCACACGCTTTCTGAACGGAGAACGTTCTGTATTATCTACATTGCCCTTCAAAGGATAAGGATAATGGATTCCCATATCCTTCAATGCCACATGTATAGTCCGACGCACACGTCCCTCTTCGATCATAAATCCAAGTCCCAGTGCGCGCATCTGTTCATTCAGCTCAGCGATATGCTCTGTTATGTAGAAACGAATTCCTCTTGACTTCAGAGAACGATACAGAATTGCAAGCCTGTCTGCAGCCGTAACATCAATGCTACCAATCCCGCTGGCATCCAGAATGACTGCTTTGGTATCCGATCCAATGGCATTCTCAATATCCTGCTGTAGAATATCTATATTTGCAAAAAACAGGCTGCTGCTGAATCGGTAGATCACTACTCCCTCAATCTCACAGTTATGCAGACTTTCCGTAAGATCTTCGAAATGTCTGTGTCCCGGCTGCACTCCCAGAAAACAGCGTGCCGGTTTCGCAGTACGGATGATCATCTCGGCAAAGGAGAGAATAATACCGATCAATACTCCATTGATGGTACCAAGCGTCAGCACTCCCCAGAATGCGCCCCAGTAAATCAGGCATTCCTTTTTGCTGATTTTCCTCAGACGTACAGCCAGATCAAATTCCGTTGCCCCCAGAAGTGAGGAGATTACAATTGCAGTCAGCATAGGAACCGGCAGATAAGCAATCAGCCCGGTTGCTCCCAGAAGCACAAGAATCATGGAAATTCCTGCAACAATTCCGGTCAACTGTGTTTTTCCCTGGTACTGTTCACTGATGGCGGTACGTGACACCGAACCGTTGATCGGACAACAGCCTGTCAGAGCTGCTGCCAGATTTCCCATGGAAAAGGCTACCAGCTCCTGGTTAGCATTTACCCTGTAACCATTTTTCTGTGCGAAGCTATTCTCACCAAGTAAAGTTTCCGCCATGATCACTACTGCAATTGACAGACTGTAGATGACCGCTTCTTTTAGACCAATGGCAGAGAAATCAGGAATACTCCATACAGGCAGCCCCGGTTCTACTGCATCCAGTGTACGGATTCCCCAGTTGGAAATCGGGACGAAATAGGATAATAATACACCTGCTGCCATCAGAACTACTACCATAGGAAACTTGGGCAGGATTTTTTTCATCACCAGAAGGATGACCAGAGAAACCAGACCTAAAATCAGGGAAGGCAAATTGATCTGCCCTAATGTAGCCCAGATATGCTCTGCCAGCTCCGACAATTCTCCAGTTCCTGCAGTTCCGCCCATTAATTTGGGCACCTGCATGAGAATGATCGTGGTGCAGATACCTGTGATAAAGCCTCCCATTACAGGTGCGGAAATATAGTTTACCAGTTTTCCTGCTTTTAAAAATGCAAATACAAACAGCCAGACTGCCACAAAAAATGTGAGCACCGGCACAACCGCCATTGCCTGTTTCGAACCACTCTGGATTCCCATTTCCACCAGTGCCGCCCCGACTAACGCTGCAGGTGCTGCATCCACTCCGAAGATGAACTGAGGCGATGTGGAAAACAGCCCAAACAAAATGATCGGGAATACAGAGCCATACAGTCCATAAACCGCCGGAAGCCCCGCAATCTGGGCATAGCCCATGGAAATCGGGATCGAGACAGCCATAATGATCAGCCCGGTAAGGATGTCCTTTGATAAATTTTTTCTGTCGTAATTTCGCAATGTTTTGACTAACTCAAGGTGCATTTGTTTTGTGTTCCTCCACTTATAACTGTTCTCTGACTAACATTAACGCATATCCCAGAAGATTGTTGCCTCTCCATTTGCTTCGCTCAAACCTGTTTGGATTTCCCATGGATAAACCTATTCCCCAGATCTGATCTCTTACTGCGCATTCAGCTAACACAGCATCACCTGTATCAACAAGTTGTCGTTTTAAGTCTGTGTTTTGACTGAATTTCGCTTTTAATCCCTCATAAACAATAAGCTGCCTTACACCATTCCAGACATTTTCATCATAGTTATGTACTTTACGACCTAATTTCTTAATCTCAGCAACATTATCTGTATGAAGTATGTCATTAGCTATTTTTTCATCATGAAAGCGGCATGCTTTCTGATACATCATAAACTGCTCCATTGACGAAAAATCTATTCCCTTGACTGTAAAATGACTAAGATACCAGTTACTTAAATAGCCATTTTCTTCATCCGGGTTGTGGAAACATATAACGTTCATTGCGTTTCACCTGCTTTCTTTTTATAAAATCATTTAATTTAGATAAACTACTGTTCTAATTTTCTCTACGAATTTGCACTGCTCTCAAACTTCCCGTCAGCCCATTCGCCCTCCCAGAAGTTTAATCCCCTACGAATTTGCACTACTCTCAAACTGCTAAGCTATAATTTCCATCCATAATATGTTTGATTCCCCTACGAATTTGCACTGCTCTCAAACATTCTGCATCGCTTGCATCTTCAAGTGAATGTTTGATTCCCCTACGAATTTGCACTGCTCTCAAACATCAACAGAGGAGATAAAGGAGGTAAACAGTTTGATTCCCCTACGAATTTGCACTGCTCTCAAACTGTGTGATATTTCTCTGTGTAACAAGCACCGTTTGATTCCCCTACGAATTTGCACTGCTCTCAAACCATATTCACAATCAATTTTCTTCATGAGGGTTTGATTCCCCTACGAATTTGCACTGCTCTCAAACCCGCCATGACCTTGCGTTTGTAGCCGTAAGTTTGATTCCCCTACGAATTTGCACTGCTCTCAAACAGTACGCATCTCCTGTTGTGGCTGATTCGTGTTTGATTCCCCTACGAATTTGCACTGCTCTCAAACCTCCCAAGCGGAAGGGCTGGCGCTGACTTTGTTTGATTCCCCTACGAATTTGCACTGCTCTCAAACCCTTGTTTTCAGAATAATAATTTACCTTGAGTTTGATTCCCCTACGAATTTGCACTGCTCTCAAACTACAAAAATGTAGAGGTCACTGTTGCGGTGGTTTGATTCCCCTACGAATTTGCACTGCTCTCAAACCTCAAATGTTTGAAATAAATGATCTGCGAATCACTTGTGCAATTTCGCAAGTTGTATTTACTCACCCCTATACTAACACAAAATACAGAAATCTGCATCCACAATATGTCTACATTCCCATTCAAGAATTGGATGTTCGCTACTTTCCAGTATCAATATCTGTATATCTCTTTCTATTATATTCTGCAGAAATAAATTCATCTCTGCATCAGAAAGATAACTCCGCAAATTTACCAGAATAAATAATTTTTTTCCATCATATTCCTGAACTAATTCAAAGTAATCTAGCAGTTGTTCTCCCAGATTGTCATAATCATCATCTACACGAATTCCCGCAGCTTTAATCAACGTCTCAATTGATATTTTTGAAAATTCAAAAGATCCAACCATATCCAATGATAATTTCATGAGGTATTGCTCCCATTTTCCAAGCATTTCCTTTGTTTCCATATAATGACTCTCATCTATCGCAATATTCTGCATCCTTGTCGTCATTTTGGTAATAAGATTTTTCTGATTCATATCAAATGGTACAAACCTTGTCATCAGTTCAATATGTTTCGCCATAGGCAGAACCTTATTATCTTCTGACAGCACACTTATCCCTTCTTCTCCCTGAACCTGATTAAAAATATCTCGAATCACATTATAAAATAATTTTTGATTTTCAATAACTATGCTACAGCATCGGCCACCTGCACAATCAAATATATGATCAATCTCAGATAAAATTATTTTCATAATATGATCAGCCTCTCTTCCGAATCTATGATATCACTGGTATATTCCCCCACTATATAATCCATTTTTACAAATTGTTTCTCCGTAATAGTTATTGTCTGAATTAATCCCTTAGGTGGTTTATTATTATGTACCATATTTTTCATGGATTTTTCCATAGATGGACTGGTCATCATTTTACAGTAAACAGATTCCTGTAGCATAATAAAACCATTTTTGATTAAAACCTTGCGGAACTTCCTGTAATTACGTTTATCCTCATTGGTCAGTGTTGGAAGATCAAAGAAAACTATCATTCTCATAAACCGAAACCCACTCATATCTCTTTCTCCAAAACAAATCACACTATACTATAAAATTTTATTTCCGCAGAATCTTTATCATTAATCGCATCTAAAACACTTTTGGTATATATTTTGATAGCATTCATTACAAATTGATTCTGACCGTCAATCATAACCTTCTGGTCCAATAGAGTCCACATAAAATGTTTTTCATCCTGTTCAAATTTTGTTGGTTGCATACTATATACCATACGGTCTACCAGAATACGAAATGGCTCCATAAAATCACAGGAGAGATTGTAATGATTAAACATGTTGTTATGGAATATTCCAAGCTGTGTCAAATACCCATTTGCACTGACTTCCCGGTTAATAGCCGATAGAACTCATAATTAAGGGCAGCATTTGCAGGTATATCTGCACTTCTGGTAAAATCCATACCAAACAGTGCATTAAAATATACCTTTGCAGCATGTCCCTCACGATTAGTCGCATCTGCCAGTTCCACTTGTTTCACATATTCTGACAGCATACCTGCCTGTTGTATTTTTCCAATTTCCACCAGAAACTCTGACTGCTTGCGAATCTTTTCACTGACAATATCTCTCCAGATAATATCTTTAATGTTCTGTTCCCAAACAATCTGCGTTCGTATTTTTGCTGCACTGTCATGACATCCATGATGAGGCATCAACTCAGCTACTGGATTTCGCTTCCGATCGCAGAAAATAACTTTGATTTTTTTCTCTGTTAATGCTTCAATCAAAATCCCAGTTAATGAAACTGCAGGATTCTCTATTAGAAGAATTCCAATTTCATCAAGCAAAACCCTTTTGGTTTCCAATCCTCTAACGACCATGTATCCCATTTTATAATCCAGTTTTGCCTGATTTTCAATTACTACAATTCTCCAACTCATAATAACTCCAATATATTTTCTGAACGCTTTTCCCATATTCCGGATGGTGACTGATCAATGATTCTGACATCTGAATAATTTTTTCTCCAATTTGATATTGTTGAACTGAAATTAACTGTTGCACCGCTATTAGGCGAACCACCAATCAATGACAAATCACAGCCACTTGTCATACGACCAAATACTGTTTGAATATTCATCAGAACCACACATTGTTCTTTAATATTCAATTTTTCAAACCGTTCCTGTCCATCCATGAGAATTTGTACTGGTGAATTTACGCGCTTACTATAAATTGTATTCTGTAATTTTTCAATATACAGTTCATAAAGTTTTTGATTTTCCTCTACAGATACCTTATCATATTCTTTATCATATATAAAATCAGGATTCTTCTTAAATTTTTCAGTAAATTTTTCCAACTTCTTCATATAGCCTTTCCAACAATCCTCTGAAGAAAACTGCATTACCGACTGTGCCACCAGACATTTTCCTTTGCCTCCAGTTCCAGTAATACATACTCTGAATCCATCTAACGATAGCATTGTATTAATCTTCCATGGACGCATACCCAACGGAAATGAAATTTCATCTACCTTCTTGCCTAAAATACTTTTTAATCTGTTAAACGTATATTCTCTGGCAAATGTTTCATCTTCTAAAAAATGTTTTCCATGAAGCAATTCTACCGGCATAATTATCATTGCACATTTTTTCCTGATTTTATATTTGACAGGCATCAAAAACATTATACCAGCTTTATTATACCCGCCATATTTTTCAGTAGGCAATCCCGCCTTTAAAGGAATCAAGCCGATTCCTTTCTTAACTGGATTCTGGTCAAACAATCCTCCTGTTTTAAATGTAGCAAACTTCACAAAATGTGCTGTGTTCTTCTTCGCGATTTTCTTAACCTTTGCAAGCATCGACGCTCCATCCCAAACTATGGTTCCCTGGCAATTCACCGGATGAGAAAAAACTGTTTTTGTTTTTATACTATATTTTGAATCAACACTAAACCATCTCTTTGAAAATCGCATATTATAAACATTTCCTGCCACAATATTCAAATATGCATCCACTGCATGGTGCAGGTCATTATAAGTTCTGGACTTTGGCAAATCAAATTCGTGTCGAAAATCAGAAACAAGTCCTGCCTTTACATAAACAATGTCTATGTTCTGAAATCTTTCCTTCAACAAGCCTGCTATTAGCTTTGTAGATTGAGATGTCTCTGTAAGCTGTCGATTAATAAATCCATATTTTTCATCATCTGTAAACGGTGTTGACCTGATAAGACGCTTATATTTTTCATCACTGATCACTCCAATATGATGCCACCAATTCCATTGTCCCTGCATTCTGTTACGAATTTCAGGACTAATAGGGTATACATTACCTTTTGTTCCATTTATCTTTGATAATACCAATACTTTGTTATTAATAATACTGTCATCCTTTACATATGCCTGAGGATATATGTGATCTATGTCGTATTCTTTTGAGCCAGACATAAGCTTTTCCAGTTCTATAGGCATTCCACTGTATGCACATTTTCCAAACTGCATAAAGTACAAGAACAGATGCTCGCCCTGCAGGCGACTGTCCACACGCTCTCCCATAGATTCTAATTGCTGTTTCAAATCCCGTACATCTTCTTCTCTACATTTGGCGTAAAGCTCAAGAATCTGCTGTTTTCTGCTTTTTGTTCTCTTCCCTTTCTGATCGGACAGTCCACCACGCGTCATTTCTACAAATATCTTATCTGGCTTTCCAAATGCCTTTTCAATATCTTTTACAACAGCAAGAGTTCTGTAAACTGGACGCCGCACTGAATTGGAAACACGCATTTCATCAAGACGTTCTTTTAAACTCTGGTTTTTCCCGGTGTAATATTCCTGTGTAAACATCTCCACAGCTTCCCGAAATGTATATTTATCCGAAAGTATTTCCATTAAATTATCATTGGTTTCCCACATTATCCGCAGAATCGTTGTCATTTCTCCATCCTGCTTATTGCATCCTTTTAATTCTGTTAAAAATTTTCTGGATAATTTTCCAAACTCTTTAATTTTGATTTTAGTGATGTAGCGAACATCATCCTGTGAAAGATCAGGATATTCTTTTCTAAGCCATTTTTTTACACGACTCTTGTCCTCTGCATAAGAAGCCCTCTCTATAATTTTTTCTACATCATTTTCAGATAAAATTTCTCTGCTCAAAAGATTTCGAAATGCATAATAAGATGACAGACAAGAATGCACTTGCTCATCAATTCCGCTTATCAGTTCTGTCGAACCCTTAGCCAGATAATTATTACTTATAAGATATTCTTCAATATCCTTTCGCCGCACTTTCTTTTTCTTTTCAAATAATTCATGATAGATTCCCTGTTTTACTTCAACAGGGATTTTGCGCCCATCAATCTTAAGATTATTAAGTTCATTCAGCACCATAAATTTCTGATAGCATAGAGAATCTTTTGGCAAAACATCTTCCCCTGGCAAATAGGTGCATTTATTTGTCATCCTTTTGATAAATGCATTCTCACTGGCATCCTCGTCTATCATGTCTTTGTAATTCCATGGAGTAATCTTTCCGGCTTTACGTGAAATCCATGCAAAATCTGATTTCTTATTTAATGGTCCTACATAATACGGAAGTTTATACCTGAAAATGGATACCACTTTGTCCATCTCACTGATTCCATTCCTGACTTCATTAAGAAAAGGCAAATATAAGGATGCATTTTTCAAAATTCGAATCAACTCATATTCATATAATTGATGTGGTATTACACGATTATCAGTATTCTTTTGTTTAGGCAAAAAGATATTCAGCTTCAGACGTTCACACATATCCTCATATGACTGTAAATCTGTTTTCTCCGGCTTTATTGGACTCATAAGTTTCAAGACATATTTTGAAAACTCCTCTGCTTTTGCTTTCTTTTTAATCTGACTTGCAATATCTTTATCCATGTGACCTGTGTAAGCCACATAATTATCAGCTTTTGCTTTTCTGAATACTTCATTGTATTTATCAGGTACATATTTACGGACAAAATATTTCAATATCTGTAAATCTTTCCCATGCTGCTCATATATCTGTACTTTTGCCGTGGAAATCGTTTCAGAATGACCGTTTAAAATATCTGCCAGTACACTCCAGTCATATAGTCCACGTAATGCTATGAGCAGGTCATAATCCTCTCCGATATTGCCTGAAATTTCACCAAACTTCTCCTCGTCCATCCCCAACGATACTGATCCCAAATCCAGATATTCTTCTTTGCAAAAAACATCCTTTAATTTACACTGCCCTCCTGCCAGAAGTCGTATGATACTGTCCTGGCTAAAAGGAAACTCTTCAGTTCCGGATTTTTCCGGCTTCTTTCCTTCCAGAAGAATATTTTGTAATTCTTTATTTTTTACCGTTACACCTGTTTTTTGTTTCAATACCTCTGACAAAGCACTTACATCTATTTCACCCCATGGTCTTCTGTATCCATTTTCAGTAAAATAATTTATAAAATTTTGATACACTGAGCTGATATCCATGATTTCATCCAGTTTTTCCACATTGAGATTATTAAGGAAATGTCCTCTGTGCGTTATCAGCCATGCGCAGGCCAGATATATCAGGCGCACATCATGAGGATTCTTATTATTCATTAATTCACAGATCAAATGGTGAATCGTTGGATATTCTCCCATATACTGAACATCTGTATATTCCTCATCATTGAAAAAAACATACCGGTCCTGAACATCCGCTCTCCAACGATAGCTTTCCGATAATCGAATAAAAAAACGAGCATCTACCTTTGAAATTTCTTTAGCAAAAATTTCCTGCAGCAGATTTATTCTTTGCTGTCTCCTGTCCAGTCTTCTTCTTGCAGAACGATGACTTCTTCTTTCATCGCTCAAAGAAGCTGCATCAAATATAACACTGCCCCATGCATCATCCCCATGAACTCTCAGAAGATTATACTGATCATCTGTCACAGCATATCCGACTGAATCAGTTCCAATATCAAGTCCCAGATAAATTTTTTTACTTTTCTTTTCCATTTGACATTTCTCCTCCCGTATATTATTATAAAGATGCAAATCGTAGTTCCCCTACGGATTTGCACTGCGAGTTCAAATAAAAGTAAACTCAACTCACTGGTTTTTCCAGTTGCACAGTGTGTGCATTTAAAGACTTCATATTATGTTATGAGGTCTTTTTCTTTTTTCCAAAATAGAAATAGCTTTTCACATATCCACCCTTTACTCTCCTGATAAAGCAGTTGATCATGCAATGTTTATAATGAAATGCTATCTCCTTCTTCTGATAATCTTTACAACCCCAAAGATCAACAGCAGAATCACCCCAACAGCCACAATACCGATTCCCACAATCGCTACGGCAAATTTATTCGGATGTTTTACCAGATTTATGATGTTTTTGCTGTTGTCGGCAACTTTTCTTTCGTGTGTTGTATCATAATATTCCGGCACATTTGCAATTCCGTCTTTGTCTGTGTCTTCAAAGGATTGCATGTATTCTGCGATTGCAGCCCAGGCTTTCAGTTCTTTTTTTCCATCCATGACTGCATAATCTTCCAGATTCTCTATGGGATTGCCGTTTTTATCTTTGGGGACGATGGATATCAGACCATAGGATTTGTCCAGAACAGAGCCAAGCATGCGGCCAGTGTACAGGTCGGTGACAACATGATACAATTTATCGTCCTGTATTTCTTCCCTTTCCCCGTCCTTGCCTGTCAGATAACAGTCTGTTACTTTATTTAAGATCATGCGGTGGGGATTATAGGTAAAATTCATTCCACTGCAATATAATCTGGCTATTGTCATAAAATCTGAAATTGAGGCATCTACCTCTGCCACTGTTTTCAGTTCTTTTCCCGTTAAATATGCACTGATCAGAGGATAACCTGCAAGTCCGTCCTTTCCTGTTCCCAGCGAGAAGGAATTATATACCTGCTCCACTGTTATATTGCCTTTTGTATAAGTATCCCTTACAGTTCCGGCAGGTACGATTGCAACATCTACTTTTTCTCCGTCAGAGTCTCCTGTATTCTCTACTGCATATACATAAGCATCTGATATGATATCTCCCAGATTTAACTCCTCATGCTTTGTTTCCATCTCACTGAGGCTGTTAAATTCAACGTCATTCTCTGCCAGAATTTTCTCTCTGGTGTAACCAAAATTGGAAAGATAATTGGTGTCAACAGTATCTGACAATTCATCTATTTTCTTCTGTGTGGCCTCATCTGCCTTGATTTCATCCGTAACCGGAACAAGCTCATAGGTATCCGTTTCCCACCGTCCATTCTCTTTCTGAGTCATGGAAAGTGTTCCCAGGTTTTTCCCATATTCTCCACAGGATACGATGCAGGTATCTCCCTGCAGGATTGGTTCTGCCAACTGTGTGTGGGTATGTCCGCTGACGATCAGATCAATGTCCGGAACATTCTTTGCAAGGATTTCGTCCTCTGATACTTTTTCGTCCTCCCATGTTCCGCTGTGTGATACACAGGCGATCATGTCTACATCTTCGTTCTTTTTTATTTCCTCTACTGTTTCTCTGGCTGCTTCTGACGGGTCTTTGAAAAGAAGCTCGCAGGTAGGAGCGCAATCCAGAGAATCCTCTCCGAAAACACCCAGTACTGCAATCTTTACATCACCTTTTTGAATTACCGTATAGTCTTTTACTCCATATGTCTGAAATGCTTCATAAATCTGTTTCTGTCCTTCACTGAAGCCGGCTTTTTTCATTGCATCCCAGTCCACATTACACACAACCATCCTGGGAAGGTTTTCGCCTGAACTGACTGCGGCGTTCAGCATATCTGCCAGACCATCGGAGCCGTAATCAAATTCATGATTTCCCAGAGTTGTCACATCACAGCCCAGATATCCAAGCATCCGCAGTTCGGCGGCCTCTGTGTCATATACAGTCTGTATCAGAGTTCCCATGGAAAAGTCTCCGCCATCCAATATGAGTGTATCTGTATTCTCTTTCTCGTGCTCATTGATCAATGTTTTCAGCCGGGCAAACCCGCCGGTCTCCTGCTGTGTCCCGTCTACAATCGTTTGAAAGCTGTTCAAATGAGAATGCAGATCATGGGTGAACAGGATATCCAGATGTTTTGGCTCCTCTGAGGCGTTTACCTGATATCCTGTCAGTCCTGAAACGCTCAGCATAAATATAAATGTGAATGCGAATGCTTTTTTTAATAATTTCATAAAATTCTCCTGTAATATCAAAAATGGTTCCGCAGTATCATTTATCTTCCCGCAGGATAATGATACCATGAAACCATTTTACAAAAAGCTAATTTATCTTTCATCTCCCACAAAGAACAACGCCATTGTTCCCGGACCTGAGTGAGCGCCGATGGTGGCTCCTACCTGATTCATGATAATCGTGTTGATCTGGTATTTTTCTTTTACTTTCTCTGCCACATAATTTGCATCTTCTTCGCAGTCGCCATGACTGATAAAGATGGTATGGCAGGTGTCATGATAGCTGCCGATTTTCTCATCCATAAGCTTTACCAGCTCCTGAAGGGATTTTTTACGGCCGCGGACTTTTCCGATGGCAGTGAGTTTTCCGTCGTTGTCTACATGAAGAACCGGTTTAATATTCAGCATGCTTCCTACTACTGCAGTGGTTCTGGAAATGCGGCCTCCGCGGTATAGGTGATTTAAATCGTTGACTGTAAAAAGATGTACCATATGAAGCCTGTTCTCTTCTGCCCATTTCGCAACTGTCTCCATATCTTCTCCCTGCTCTTTCTTCTCCTGTGCAAGGTAAACCAGAAGCCCCTGACCAAGGGAAGCGCCAAGAGAATCTACCACGATGATCTTGCGATCCGGATAGTCCTCCATCAGTTCCTCTGCTGCGATACGGCTGCTATTGTATGTACCGCTTAAAGCAGAGGAAAATGCAATATGAAGAATATCTTTTCCTTCTTTCAGGTAAGGCTCCAGCAGTGCTTTTGCAGTTTCAGGATTTACCTGTGCTGTGGTTGGCATGGAACCATTTCTCATTGCCTCATAAAATTCATGCTCCGGAAGGAAATTTCCATGCGTATAATTTTTTCCATCCATGGAATAACTGAGATACATGCAGCCTACTCCATGGTCTTTGAGATATTTCTCCGGAAGATCTGAATTGTTGTCGGTGGTGATCACATATTCGCTCATGTTGTCGCCCTCTCGTTTTCTGATATTTTTCACTTTCTGCCCATTAACTGTTCAGTGTCTTAGCAACTACAAATCAAAATCCGCAGCTTGCTCAGTAATGGGCTTTTCATCTATAATAAAAATGCTTCTATTATAAATACAGATATATACAGTATAACATCAAACTATCAGCCAAACAACTACTTTTCCTTCTCAACTGCCTTAATCGCTTCCTGCAGCTGATTATCCTCATCATGGGTGATCTCGTCTTTATTCTTATTCAGCAGGCTGGTATCCAGAGAAACCTCTATATCAGGTTTGATTCCTGTTTTGTTGATGTTGTTTCCTTTTGGAGTGTAGTAGTTGGCAACAGTCAGTTTAATGGCACTTCCGTCTGAGAGCTGGCGGATGGACTGTACCACGCCTTTTCCGTAAGTGGTTGTTCCGACAATCGTTCCAATACCATAATCCTGCACTGCACCGGCAAAAATCTCTGATGCACTGGCGCTGCTTTCATTTACCAGGACTGCAAGCGGAATCCGGAGTTCGTTTTTGCCATCACATTTTTCCTCTTCTCTGTTTCCGTCCTTATCTTCGGTGTAAACGATCAGTCCTTCCGGAAGGATTTTCCGCAGGACATCACAGACAGAATCAAGAAGTCCACCCGGATTATCGCGGAGATCCACGATCATTTTCTCCATTCCCTGTTTTTGCAGGTCATCAAAAGCTTCCTGATACTGTTCGCCGGTAACGCCTGTAAACTGTGTAATGCGGATGTAACCGATTTTAGAATCCAGCATTTCATGGAAAACAGACGGTAATTCCACATCTGTGACAGGGACTGTGATTTCCATGGCATCTTCTGCACCTTCTCTGTGAACAGTAAGTACCACACTGTCTTTATCTGAATTGCGGACAATGTCTGCAACATCAGATACTTCATCCTCTGTGATATCTTCCCCGTCAATGGCACTGATGATGTCCCCTTCCTCCAGTCCTGCTTTTTCTCCGGGACCGCCCTCATAGCATTCAACAATCTTTACTCCGCCTTCTTTGTTCTTCTCCATAAGAATGCCGATTCCCACATAGCTTCCCTCATTGGAAGAATTCTCAGAATCGTATTCCTCTGCTGTATAATATCTGGAATAAGGATCATTCAGCCCATAGAGAAGACCTGCATAAAGCCCTTCCTGAAGCTTTTCTTCATCCTTATCTCCTAGATAGTATCTGTCGATCAGCTCTTCAAGATATGCCAGCTTTGATGTACACTTGCGATCACCAAGAGCTGTTCCTTTTGCTGCAAGACCTGTTCCCGCAAAGGCACCTGTACCGATGCACGTCACAACCAGTGCTCCTGCTACTGCACCTTTCCAAAATTCTTTATTTTTCATGTCTGCACTCCTGTAAAAAAAGCCGCCGGTTTATGATATGATATCATTGTTCCGGCAGCTTCATGCTTATCTGCTTTTTATTATACTCTTAAATGCTTTCTTGTTGTAAAGAAACTTCCGATCAGTCCGATTCCGATTCCAAGTCCCAGACTTATTGGAAGTAATGTCTGGTAAATCTGCCATACCGGGATGAAATCCACCACACCTGTAAGCACATTAAACCTGGTCAGAATATAGGATATTGCCCCATTATAACAGAAATAAAGCACGATCAGCGGAACTGCTGCTCCGACCACCCCCAGAACCATGCCTTCCAGCAGGAATGGTGCTCTGACAAATGCGTCTGTAGCTCCTATGTATTTCATAATTCCAATCTCTTCTTTACGGACTGCAATTCCCACAGATACCGTATTGCTGATCAGGAATATGGAGATAATAAGCAGTAATACAATGATGGCAATGGAAATATAGGAAACCAACTTGTTGATATTTCCCAGTGTTTTTGCTGCTTCCTCAGACTGGTTGACTTTTCTTACATGTTTCAATTCCTGTATATAGGAAACAAGCTCTGACTGCTTCGTGATATCATTCATATACACACGATAGTTGGCTGAGTTTGCAAGAGGATTGTCGTCCTTAAATCCGTCTGCTGCCTCTGAGCCCTGGAAATACTGCTCTTTATATTCCTCCCATGCTTCATCAGCTGACTGATACTCTATTTTCTCTACTTCCGGACGTGCCTTGATCTTCTTTCCGATTGCTTTGATCTGTTTGTTTGTAGTTCCCTCTTCAAAGAATACTGTGATCGGGACTTCCTGCTCTACCTTATGTGCAATATTATTCACATTATTGACAATGGAGAAAAAGATTCCAAACAGAAAAATACAGGCAGCCATGGTGATAATGGAAGCCAGGGAAAACATCCAGTTTCTTTTGATATTTTTGACACCCTGTTTCAGAGTGTACCAGATTGTACTAGGCCTCATGATATTCTCCCTCTTTCTCGTCACTTATAATAGAGCCCTCATGCATGGTCACAACACGTTTGCGCATGGAATTTACAATATCCTTGTTATGTGTAACAACCACTACTGTGGTTCCTCTGTCGTTGATCTGTTCCAGAAGCTTCATGATTTCTTCGGAAGTCTTCGGATCCAGGTTTCCTGTAGGCTCGTCTGCCAGAAGGATATCCGGACGGTTGACCAGCGCCCTTGCCAATGCAACTCTCTGCTGTTCTCCACCGGAAAGTTCATCCGGGAAGGATTTGTATTTGACAGCAAGTCCAACTTCCTGAAGTACCTCCGGGACACGTTTACGGATTACTCTTGTGGGACGGTTGACTACTCTCTGGGCAAACGCTACATTCTCATATACATTTCTGTCTTTCAGAAGACGGAAGTCCTGAAATACTACGCCCAGCTTACGGCGGTATTTGGCTACTCTTCTGTGTTTCATTCCTTCCAGACGTTCACCGCTTACGATGATCTGGCCGGATGTGGAATCCAGCTCTTTCATAAGAAGTTTGATCAGGGTTGTTTTTCCTGAACCACTGTTTCCTACTACAAAGACGAATTCACCTTTATCTATATGTAGGTTCGCATGGTTCACTGCCGGAAGGCCGGGACCATAGGACTTGCTTACATCTATAAGATCTATCATAGATTTTTCCTCCAATGGGTTAATGAATTTGTAACATTATTGTAATGTATGTTTTTGGGGATTGCAAGAGATTTTTGAGGATTCATAGAATGTTCACAGTAACGCAGCCAACATTCATTTCAAATTGCCTGCGGCAATGGAATTTTAGCTTGCATGTCTCAGGATATTGCATACCTTATCAATTGCAATCTCGATTTCTAACTATACACTGCAAGGCTGGATTTGTAAAGGTCAAAAATGCCTGCGTCAGCAATTAAAGCTGTGGCAGGCATTGAAAATTTTCCTTCTATTATAATATATCAGTATTCCAGTGTTTCCATATATTTCATATAACGTACTACCATGAGTGCAATCTTGAATGTAATGGCATCTTCAAAAACACGGAGATCAAGACCTGTACTCTTCTGGAGTTTATCGAGGCGATAGACCAGAGTGTTTCTATGGATGTAAAGCTGTCTGGATGTCTCTGAAACATTGAGGCTGTTCTCGAAGAACTTATCAATTGTGACCAGAGTCTCTTCGTCAAAGTCATCCGGAGATTTGCCGCCGAAGATTTCTTTGATAAACATCTTACAGAGAGGGATCGGGAGCTGGTAGATCAGTCGTCCGATTCCCAGAGAGCTGTATGCGATCACTTCTTTATCTCCGAAGAAAATCTTACCTACATCAAGAGCCATGCGGGCTTCTTTATAGGAACGTGATACTTCTTTCAGTTCATTGACGATAGTACCGTATGCCATATGTGTCTTACCGTCATTTCCCATTCCAAGAGTATCAAGGATAGTATGTGCAAGCTGATCCATCTCAGGATAATTCTCACCATCTTCAAGTTCCTTGACTACGATAATACTCTTCTCATCTACTGCTGTGATAAAGTCTTTACTTTTACCGCCGAAAAGACTCTTCACGCTTTCCATGGAGCTGTGGTCTTTCTCCTGTGGCATTTCAAGGATCATGACTACGCGGCGGACATCTGCCTCAATGTGCAGTTTCTTCGCACGATTATAAATGTCAACAAGAAGCAGGTTGTCAAGAAGCAGGTTCTTGATAAAGCTGTCTTTGTCAAAGCGTTCTTTATACGCTACGATCAGATTCTGGATCTGAAAAGCAGCGAGCTTGCCAACCATATAAGTATCTTCATCGTCGCCATGGGCAACCAATATATATTCCAGCTGATAGTCATCACAGACTTTAAAATACTGGAACCCCTTTACAAGCTGGCTGTCGGCCTGTGATTCTACGAAAGCCTGTACATCCTGTGTTGCAATGGAAAAATCTGCAAAAGTACTTGCAAGCACTTTGCCTTCTGTGTCGAGTACACAAAATTCTGTTCTGGAAATTTCTTTTAACCCTTCAAGAGTATTCTGAAGCACCTGATTCGATATCATCTGATTTCAATCCCTTCTCATCCTATAGTGTTTATTTTCCGTTTTAACTATAAAACCTTATACCTGTATTGTATTTTAATATATATTTACCAAAAATGAAAGAGGAAAGAGAAAAAAATTTACAATTTTTTATATATTTTTTTGTGTTACTTTTTTTCAATAAAACCTTCTCCATGAACTTCCCTGGCATCTGTCACTATCACAAAGGCTTCCGGATCAATTTCATCTACTTTTTCTTTAAGCATTACGATCTCTTTTTTATTTACCACGCAGAAAAGCATCAGTTTATCCTGTCCTGAGTACATTCCTCTGGCACTGATGCCTGTTACACCTCTGTCCAGATCTTTCATGATCATATCTGCTATTTCTTTTGGCTTTGCTGTAATGATATAGGCAGCTTTTGAGAATTTCAGACCTTCAATCAAACCGTCAGATACTTTTGTCACCAGATATACCGCAATAATCGCATAGAGTGCCTTGTGGATGCCAAACACATACATACCCACCAGTACAACGCCTGCATCTATAACCTGCATGATCTGTGCGATTGAATAGTGCTGCAGATATTTCTGGATGATAGCTGCCATCATATCGGTTCCTCCGGTTGTTCCACCGCCCAGAAAGACAAGACCGATTCCCACACCCTGGATCACACCACCGTAAAGTGCGGCAAGAAGAAGATCATTGCCAGCAAGATTCCATACAGGTTCTATGGCAAGCCAGGTGGACAGAGCAATTTCTCCTATCAAAGCTTTTTTTACAAAGGAGAATCCATTAATCTTCCATCCGATCAAAAACAGTGGAATGTTCAAACCCATATTTGTTACCCAGAGAGGGATACCACCGTCAATGATTCCCTGACTCCCTGCTTTTATAATGATCGCGATACCTGAAAAGCCTCCGGTTACCATACCTGATGCATCAAATACGGAATTGATCGCCAGTGCCATTAATCCGGTTCCTGCTATGATCATCAGATATTCCAGAAGCTGTGATCTTTTTCCATTTACTAACTTCATTCATTCGCCTCCTTGTATTCTGTAAAAATAATATTTGTTTTATGCTTTCATGAATATCAGCCAGAGATACCGCTTTATCACTGTGCCGTAATTATTCTTCCATAAACTACAAGAACGGCAGCAATCCATGAAGGACTGCTCCCGCTCTTATTCTTACCTTATTTTTCAGGCTTATTGATAAAATTTACAAAATGATAACTCTCCATTATCTGGAAGTATTTAACGATCCTTGGATATAAAGGCTCTGCCTTCTCCCCAAATTCGTCTTTTACCAGTGCAGCAATATCTTCCACTGTCTTCCTGCCATCTATGAGTGGCCAGATAAATGTGCCATTGTCATCCAGATGTATCTTCGTATATCTGGGTTTTCCAAACAGCTTCTGGGCAATCGTGTTAAACGCGCCCTTATTCTCTATTTCCAGCACCATTCTCCCCCTGATATCAGTATGCCAGCGAAGCTGTGCACTGCGCTCAGGAATGAGATCCAGATAATTGATCTGTAATTCTTTTTTCTTTTTACTCATTTAAATATTATCATCTCCGCCTGATCAGGCTTTCTTCTTGTTCCAGATACTGAATTTCAGAAGGCTTAAGATCATAAGTAACATCAGGATCACGCCGCCTGCATTACCAAGGTTAATGCTTCCGGAGAGATCAAATACACTGCTTACGTTTACTACTGCAAGGATTGCAAGAAGGATACCTACAAGACCTTCACCTGCGATCATACCTGCACAGTAAAGTGTACCGTCTGTTGCCTGTTCTTCTTTTTTCTTATCATCAACATTCTTTCTTCCGTCAACGAACATACGAACAACACCACCGATCATGATAGCAGCGTTGAGGTAGATTGGAAGGTAAAGACCGATAGCAAATGGCATAACCGGAATTCTTAAGATTTCCAGACCAATTGCAAGGAATACACCGATAAATACCAGTGTCCATGGAAGCTTGCCGCCCATGATACCTTCTACGATCATCTTCATCAGAGTTGCCTGAGGAGCAGGTACTTCTGCACTTCCGTATCCCCATGCAGTATTCAGAAGATAAAGAACACCACCGATAGCAAGACCGGCAGCAACAACACCGATAAGCTCACCGATCTGCTGTTTCTTAGGAGTTGCACCAAGAAGATAACCTGTCTTTAAATCCTGTGAAGTATCACCTGCGATCGCTGCTACGATACAGATTACGGAACCGATCGCAATTGCAGCTTTCATTCCGTCGATACCTGTTTTGCCTGATGCTTTGATAACCATTGTTGCGATCAGAAGAGTAGCGATAGCCATACCTGATACAGGGTTGTTGGAGCTTCCTACAAGACCAACCATACGGGAAGATACAGTTGCAAAGAAGAAGCCGAAGATTACGATGATCAGCGCACCGATCGGGTTAACCGGGATAGCCGGAACAAGCCAAATGATCGCAACCATTGCCACAATACCGATCAGGATAACGTTCATTGGAAGATCCTGTGCAGTTCTTTCTGTACTTGTATTCTTGCCACCCTTCATGCTCTTCATGGAATCACGGAAGGTTGCAATGATCAGAGGCAAGGATTTGATCAGAGAAATAATACCACCTGTTGCGATAGCTCCTGCTCCGATATATTTTACATAAGTACTCCAGATTTTAGATGCTCCGCCTGCTGCATAAAGAGCAGAAATTGTTTCTGTTCCGGGATACATAACTGTATCAGCTCCGAACAGACAGATTACCGGAATCAGCACCATCCAGCCAATAAGAGAACCAACAAACATAAAGGATGCGATTCTTGGTCCTACGATATATCCAACACCAAGAAGTGCAGGATAGCATTCCATACCAATTTCACCTTTGAATCCTTTAAATGCTACTGCAACGTCTGCAGGGATTACCTTTAAACCGTCAACGACAAATTTAAAGATCGCTGCGATTCCCATACCTGAGAATACTGTCGCAGCGTTTGCACCACCCTCTTCACCTGCAAGAAGAACATCTGCGCAGGCAGTTCCTTCCGGATAAAGAAGTGTTGCATGCTCTTTTACGATCAGTGCGTTACGAAGTGGTACCATAAAAAGTACACCAAGAACACCACCGCAAAGTGCGATTAATGTGATTTCCACGATACCCGGCATTTCACAAAGTCCTTCTTCTGCCCAAAGGAACAGAGCTGGCATTGTGAAAATTGCACCGGCTGCCAGTGATTCACCGGCTGAACCGATTGTCTGGACCATGTTGCTCTCCAGAATGGAGTTCTTTTTCATGATCTTGCGAATTACGCCCATGGAAATAACTGCTGCCGGAATGGAAGCAGATACAGTCATACCAACACGCAGACCAAGATAAGCATTGGCTGCACCGAAGATGACTGCAAGGATAACACCCATGATGATGGATGTCACCGTAAATTCTGGTGTGATCTTGTCAGCCGGAATATACGGTTTGAACTCTTTGTTTTCGTTCATGATTTCCTCTCCCTTTTGTATTAATTTATAAACATAAAACATTATAGCGAAATTTATACAAAAAGGCAAGGTGAAAAAACTGGTTTTTTATGCACTTTACCATATTAACGTGCTAACTTGATAATCTCTTAACATATCAGCACGCTCAAACAGCATATTTTTGCCCTGTTTTATCAGTCTATTCATCTGAATCCAACTGTTTAATCAGGTATCTCCCGACAATTCTGGAAAAATTCGAAATATCCCGGATATATGCGAAATCTTTGCCAAATATCTTTTTTTCTGTGGAAAGGTCTTTTTCTTCCCCTGCAAAGACTCCCAGAACACTTACTCCAAGGTTTCGCAGGTGCCGCACTTCTGTAGCAGTATCATTGATCGCATATTTTCCCATATAAGGTTCCGGGTTCTTTGCGTGAGGTCTGTTTACGATGACATCATATGGTTTTCCATCACTTAATACAATGAGGATTTTTTTCTCCTCAGATCTCTGAAGCAGACCGTATCCTGCGGTTTTGATAGCAAGTCCATCCCTGTTATTGGAAGAAGTTACATAATTAAAAATATTTTCATTAGCTGACTGTGGATCATCGTACTCACGGAATCTGTGAAGGATCGTATAGTCCCAGAATGTGCAGAAGCTCATGACACGGTGAGGCAGGTTTACATTACTTAATGCTTCACTGATGATATAAGCCTGTAATGCCACATCTCCCTGCCTGGACATCTGGGAACCGCTGGCATCGATCAGCACATCTACTACGAAATCAGATGCATCAGATTTCAATTCTCTTTTAAACAGATTTGCCTCACTGCTTCTGCCCACACGCCAGAGTCTGGACGGAATGATCGTTCCTCTGTCTGACAGTACTTCCTGCGTCTCGCTTTTCAGCACCAGCGTCTTTCGCAAAAGATCTGTGAGGGATGCTATGTTCTGCTTTACGATTCTGTGTTTGTCATGGTAGAGCCAGATATTCTTATTCTTTAATCGCACTGCATATTCGTACTGATAGTTTCGTTTGACCGGATTCTTAAGAATTCCTTCTGTAAAATAAAGGCTGCAGTCTCTGTGAAGTTCCCTGCACATCAGATAATTCATTCGCTTCTCTTCTGCAGGAGTCAGATAAGTTTTTCCGAAATTCAACTCAACATAGGTGTATGCTTTCTCAAGTTCTTCCTCTGTGAGAATTGTAATTTTGTGTTTGGTCTGGCGCTGTTTTTCCATTTCTTCAGTGACAGCAGTGTCTTCCATATCCGTAATCTTATTTGTCATCTGTTCGATGTAACTCTCCAGAGCTTCCTCATAAAGTTCTTCTGTGAGAAAATCTTCCCAATCGTATTCTGTCAGTTCTTCCATGGTGACTGCCATAACCTGTTCCAGTGTTCCATGATCTTTCTCAAAATCCGGATCAATGATAGTGTTGTAAAGACTGTCAATAATACGGATCAGTTCTATAGTGTCTGTAGCTGTTCTGGCTTTGTAAACCATGTCGCGGATTTTCCGAAGACGCTCTTCTACATAATGGTTTCCATTCTGCAAACGGTCACGCAGGATGGCAATCTTCAGGCGACCGAGAATATCTCCGTATGCGGGCATCTGTTCAAACTCCTGATCCAGGATATCCTCGAATGCTTCCTTCTGCATCTCCCGGACCCCCGGACGCTCCTGACAGATTTTATCCCCGATTGCTTCTTCTACACATAGCTGTGCTACTGCAGTCAGTTCTCCCTCTCCTGCCTGGCAGAAAACTTTTTTTACCAGATATAAACCCAGCAGATTTCTGTCATAATATTTTGCCAGAGCGCCCTGCTTGATGCCGTCATACAGAGCAATTGCTTTTGAGCGCAGATACAGGGAAACGTCTACTTTCATATTTAACGTGTAATCCCCGCTGATAGTCCAGAGGAGATTGCGGATCCTGTTTTCCAGTTCCAGACGGTAATCGTCGATTTCTACGATTTTCTCATCTTTCATATACATCATCCCTTGTCCAGTCTGCCGGAATTCTGGTTTTCACAATATCCTCTACGATTTCTTTCTCGAAAATGTCAAAGGTCTTGTTCACCACTCCCATAGTAACTGCTTTTCTCGGAGAAAGTCCGGTTTCTACAATCTTCATGGCTGCAAGGAGACCTCGCAGATCCAGAGGTTTGGTGGAAATTTCACTGTTTGTGGCTTTGAGCTGAAGATCCAGGAATACTCCGATGAACTGTGTTCTGGCGTTTTCTTTTATATTCGGGAACATCCGGCGGAAAATAAATTCCAGGGATTCTTCAGTCTGAGCCGGCATGTCTATGACCAGAAATCTGGATACCAGCGCTTCATTGAGTTCTTTGGTTCCTGCATAACCGTAATTCATGGTTCCAATAAAACGGGCAGCCGGATGAAGATCAATTTTGTCATAGCCCGGGACATCGATGGAACGGCGATAATCCAAAGTTGCATGAAGAACGGAAACTGCATCGTTCTTTGCCATATTAATCTCGTCAAGGATTCCGAAACCACCGTATTCTGCACACTGATAGATAGTTCCTTTGCGAAGCTTAACTTCGTTGTCCACGAAAGTGTCTGTGCCGATCAGATCTCCACTGTTGGTATTTACATGAAAGGAAACATTATATGCGGGACGGTTGAAAATATATGCCAGGTTCTCTGCAAGGATATTTTTTCCTGTTGCCTTCGGACCAGTGAGTAATAGATTCTCCCCTTTGAGCAGTCCGGCAATGGCCATTTCCAGAATGTCTTTTCCGTAAAATGGAATGGATGGTTTCACAATCCTGCCTGCTGTTTCCGGTGCCACTTCATACCGGCTGCGGAATTCTTCTACTCTCTTTATCAGTTCAGGGGCTACCTGCTGCTCCTCCAGAAATTTCAGTTCTTCCATTTAGTTCTCCTTTATATAACTATTATAGTCCAGTTTGTGTTATAGAAAAAGGCCGCTTATCTTTTACAGATTCACGACCCTTTCATTATAGCATTCTTCTTTATATTTTTACAACATTATACTTCAAATACAAGATCTCCATAAGAAGGCATCGGCCACATTTCCTTATCTACGATCATTTCCAGTTCATCCACAGGCTCACGTAAAGCTTCCATTGCAGGAACCACCTTTTCTCTGCAGAATACGGCTCTGTCCCGTCCCTCTGCATATTCCGGGGTCTTCTCAACCAGTTTGCTCAGCTTACTCATGGCACTGTTTGCAGCCTTTAAGAGTTTTGATGCTTTCTTAAGCAGGTCAAGCTGTACACTTACATCGATCAGCCCTTCGCCTGCTGTCTTCACTGTATTGATGGATTCGCCAAGAACAGTGGTATATTTGATAACTGCCGGAATAATCTGCTTGGTTGCCATGTCGATCATGGTCTTTGCTTCAATATTGATTGCTTTAGAATAAATCTCATATTTAATCTCTGCACGTGATTCAAGCTCAGCTCTTGAGAATACATCAAAGGATTCAAAGAGTTTCACTGCCTTCTCTGTAGTAAGTGCAGGGATTGCATCTACCATGCTCGGAAGAATCGGAAGTCCGCGACGTTTAGCTTCTTTCTCCCATTCCGGCGCATAGCCGTTTCCGTTAAATACGATCTTCTGATGATCTGTGGCATATTCTTTGATCAGGTCATGTACCGCCAGTTCGAAATCAGGAGCTTTTTCCAGACGGTCACATGCTTCCTTAAATACTTCTGCTGTGATCGTGTTCAGGACTACGTTACATGCGGAAATAGAATCTCTTGAGCCTACCATACGGAATTCAAATTTATTTCCTGTGAAAGCAAAAGGTGAAGTACGGTTACGGTCTGTGGCATCCTTCATGAAATCAGGCAGAGTCTTAACACCTGTTTCCAGCTTACTTCCCTTTTTACTGTGAGTTGCTGTTCCTGTGCTGACCAGCTGTTCCAGAACATCCTCAAGCTGCTCTCCAAGGAATACGGAAATCACTGCCGGCGGTGCCTCATGACCGCCAAGTCTCTGGTCATTTCCCACATCTGCCGCAGATTCACGCAGAAGATCTCCATGTTCATCTACTGCTTTCAGGATACAGGTAAGGACCAGAAGGAACTGAATATTTTCATGAGGTGTTTTGCCCGGATCCAGAAGATTGATTCCGTCATCTGTGGTAAGAGACCAGTTGTTATGCTTACCGGAACCGTTCACACCTGCAAATGGTTTCTCATGAAGGACACAACGCATTCCATGGCGGCTGGCAACCTTTTTAAGAATACGCATCATCATCTGGTTCTGGTCTGCTGCGATATTGACCGGTGCATAGATCGGTGCAAGCTCATGCTGTGCAGGAGCAACCTCATTATGCTGTGTCTTTGCAGGAATTCCAAGCTTCCAGCATTCTTCATTTACCTCTTTCATGTATGCGGAAATTCTCTGACGGATACTTCCGAAGTAATGGTCATCCATTTCCTGTCCCTTCGGAGGCATAGCTCCAAAAAGAGTTCTGCCTGTATAGATCAGGTCTTTTCTCTGAAGCCATTTCTCTTTATCGATCAGGAAATATTCCTGCTCTGCTCCTACTGACGGAGTTACTTTCTTAGAAGTTGTATTTCCGAAAAGTCTCAGCAGACGGAGTGCCTGGGTGTTGATTGCTTCCATAGAACGAAGAAGTGGTGTCTTCTGGTCAAGTGCTTCTCCTGTATAGGAACAGAATGCAGTAGGAATACAGAGTGTTCCGCCTGCTGCATCATGACGCACAAAAGCCGGTGATGTACAGTCCCATGCTGTATATCCTCTCGCCTCAAAAGTTGCTCTTAATCCACCGGACGGGAAAGAAGATGCATCCGGTTCACCTTTGATCAGTTCTTTTCCGGAGAAAGACATCAGGACCTTGCCGTTATCCATCGGAGCTGTGATAAAAGCATCGTGTTTCTCTGCTGTCACACCTGTAAGGGGCTGGAACCAGTGGCTGTAATGTGTGGCACCTTTCTCGATGGCCCATTCTTTCATCTCGTGCGCTACTACATCCGCAATCTCCATAGACAGTTCTTTGCCCTCTTCTATGGTTTTTTTCAATTCTTTGTAGATCTTCTTCGGAAGTCGTGCCTGCATGACGGAATCATTAAACACGTCACATCCAAAAGTCTCTACTACATTGATATACTCACCCATTTTATTTCTCCTTTTTATTTATTAACGGGGAAATTCCAATTGATCTGGTTTCCTCATTTTTTGTACTTTTCAGATACAGATTCAGTGCTTCGTGGCAGTTTTCAATCTCTATCTGTGTATGACTGCCGCCGTATTCACCGTCCAGAGTCCATGGTACCGGTTCTTCTGAGGTAATGGTCACCCTGGCTGATTTAAAAGAATGAATCAGATCTGTATTGTCCTCTGCTGTCAGCATTGCAGTCATGATCTCCTGCAATTCCAGCGGATTCTTCGGTCTTGTGATCATGGTAACTTCAAAAAGTCCGTCATTCATATCCACGTTCTTGCCTGTAAGGTTCTTGAACCCTCCCACTGAACGGGAATTGGTGATCATTCCAAAGATAAAGTCATCCTCCACAGTTAATTCTTCGGATTCAATTCTCATATGGTATGATTTGATATCAAAAAGGCGTTTCACTCCCTCAAGAAGATAGGCTACATGGCCAAGGATATTCTTGAGATCCTGATCTGTCTGATAGGCTACATCTGTGAAAAGACCGAAAGCTGCTATATATGTAAAGCTCTGGTTATTGAATCTGCCGATGTCACAGTGATAAAGTTTCTCTTCCATGATCATGGAAGCGGCATCTGTCATGCTTTTCGGCATAAAGAGACTGTTTGCAAAGTCGTTGGTGCTTCCTGCCGGAATGTATCCGATGGGAATGGAACTCTTCTTTTCCATTACTCCGGTAACCACCTCATCAAGAGTCCCGTCTCCGCCGCTGCATACGATAAGATCTACTTTGGATTCGTATTCTTTGGCTTTCTCATAGGCATCTTTTGGTTTCTGTGTGGAATAGATAATGACTTCATAACCGCCTTTGTTAAAAATGTCCACGATATCAAGCAGATTTGCTTTGATCTTACCTTTGCCTGCTTTTGGGTTGAAAACAAAGAGCATTTTCTTATCCATTTTTATGCATTTCTCCTTCTTTTTCAGAGTTTGAACGCGTAGGTTTATGGGTACGCGGAATTCTATTTATATAATATAAAAAAAAAGAGGGGAAAAGTCAATGGGGTTCATGGGGCAAAAAAAGTTTGGGGACGGCAGGAAATATTTTTGTTTTCAGGTGCGGTTTCGCGGGCTAGGAACTCTAGGTGCTACGCCCACTGCAAATGCACCTGAAAACAAAAATATTTCCTGCCTGTTGATTGGCTGTGGAACTGCCGGGCTGTTACTGCTCACTTCGTTCACAGTAATGCGCCTTGCAACGCCAGGCTATGCAGATGAGATTTCCTCACAGAACATTTTACAGGATGGTAACGCATGAACCGGGACTGGTGAATAGTTGCAATTTTTCTAAATTTTTTATGGCAAGTTATATTTTGGCGTGATAGAATGAGAATTGTATTTATTATAGAAGGGACTTATTACAAAGAGAATTTATAAAATGAAATAGAAAGGATTTCTTATTCATATGATTAAATTGATTGCTTCAGATATAGATGGAACTTTGGTAAAGGATGGGACTCTGGCTATTGACAGGGAGTATATGGAGGTTATCGGAAGGCTGATTGATAAGGGGATTGTGTTTGTGGCATGCTCCGGGCGGCAGTACAGAAGTGAAAGAAAACTGTTTGCCCCTGTCGCAGACAGACTGCTTTATATCTCTGACGGAGGAACTGTTGTACGGACTCCGAAGGAGATTCTGAAAGTGGATACTCTGCCGGACGAAATCTGGAAAGGAATGTGTTCTATGGTAAGAGAGGATATGCCTTCCTGTGATTATTTTATTTCCACACCTGAACGCTGTTTCGCAGAAGACGGAGGCAGCCAGATGTTTCACTGGCTGAGAGATTCTTACGGATATGATATCCATGAAGTTCCGGAAATGTTAAAACTCGAGGGGCAACAGGTAAACAAATTTGCAGTCTACCACCCCAACGCCTGTGAGGAAATGTGCGCCCCTTTATTCACTCCCACCTGGAAAGACAAAACAGTTATGGCTGCTGCCGGTAAGGAATGGATGGATTGCAGTGCTCCTGGTTCCGGTAAGGGACCATCTATTGCTTTTCTTCAGGAATATCTTGGAATTGCTCCTGATGAGACATGTACTTTCGGAGATAATCTTAATGATATCGAAATGCTTAAAAATGCCGGACTCAGCTACGCGGTTTCAAACTCCCGTCCGGAAGTCCGGGCTGCCGCCAAAAATACCTGCCCGCCCTACTGGGAAAACGGAGTTCTGCAAATTCTGAGGTCTTTCTTATAAAAGATACGAATTACTCCAGTTCATACCAATACACAGCGCAGAAACATATTTCATTTCGTGTGCATTTGCAGGAGTCTTAGAACTTCTTAGCTGATAAAAATATGCGTTATAAGAAAAATGACCCACTGTCTGAGCCGCAGCATGCGGCGAGTTTGGGTCATTTTTCTTATGTTTTTAGCATATTTTTAGCAACTTAGAAGTTCTTAGGCTCCGAAACCGCACACGAAATGAAATATGTTTCTGCGCGTCCCCTTTTCAATATTTAAGCTTCCATTACCGCATCCTTCATAGCTTTTACATACTCTTTCACATACGGTACACAGTCCGCACCATGTTCTGCACACAACTTCACAATTGCAGATCCCACAATAGCCCCGTCCGACTGTGCTGCCATCTTCTTTGCCTGCTCCGGCGTAGAAATGCCAAATCCAACTGCACAAGGAATATCTTTCGCCTGTTTTACCAGCTTCACCATTGCCCCGATATCTGTAGTAATATTAGTTCTTGTTCCTGTAACACCAAGAGAAGAAACACAATACACAAACCCTTCCGCATCCTTTGCAATCTGTGCGATCCTCTCATGAGAAGTCGGCGCGATCAGAGAGATCAGATCAATACCGTGTTTCTTGCAAACACTGTCAAATTCCTCTTTTTCCTCATACGGCACATCCGGCAGAATCAGACCGTCCATTCCGATCTCTGCAGCTGTTTTAATAAACCGCTCCGTTCCGTAAGAAAATACCACGTTTGCATAAGTCATAAACACCATAGGAACAGAACTGTTCTTTCTGATCTTTACCACCATGTCAAATACCTTATCTGTAGTCACACCACCGGAAAGTGCTCTCACATTTGCTCTCTGGATCACCGGTCCCTCTGCTGTAGGATCAGAAAACGGAATCCCAAGCTCGATCAGGTCTGCACCAGCTTCCTCCATTGCATAGACAAGCTGCTCTGTCACTTCCAGAGACGGATCTCCACAGGTAATAAACGGGATAAATGCCTTTCCTTTTTCAAATGCTTCTGTAATTCTCTTATTCATGGATATCCTCCCCTCTGTAACGCGCGATTGCTGCGCAGTCCTTATCTCCACGTCCGGAAATTGTAATGACCACGATCTGGTCTTTTCTCATCTGCGGAACAATTTTCTTTGCGTAAGCTACTGCATGAGCACTCTCAATAGCAGGAATGATTCCCTCTGTTCTGGAGAGATATTCAAATGCTTCTACTGCTTCTTCGTCTGTGACAGGTACATATTCTGCACGTCCTGTATCATAGAGATGCGCATGTTCCGGTCCGATTCCCGGATAATCCAGACCTGCGGAAATGGAATATACAGGTGCGATCTGACCATATTCATCCTGGCAGAAATAAGATTTCATTCCATGGAAGATTCCCAGTTTGCCGGTTGCAATGGTAGCTGCTGTCTCTGCCGTATTTACGCCACGTCCTGCTGCCTCACATCCGATCAGACGGACATCTTTGTCATTGATAAAATTGTAGAATGTTCCGATTGCATTGGATCCGCCACCTACACATGCAAGAACTGCATCCGGAAGTCTGCCCTCTTTTTCAAGAATCTGCTCTTTGATTTCTTTGGAGATCACTGCCTGAAAATCGCGAACAATTGTAGGGAACGGATGAGGTCCCATTACAGAACCAAGTACATAATGTGTATCGGAAATACGGTTTGTCCACTCTCTCATTGTCTCGGAAACAGCATCCTTCAGTGTTGCAGTACCAGAAGTAACTGCATTGACCTTTGCACCCAGAAGACGCATTCTGTATACATTTAATGCCTGACGTTCTGTGTCTTCTTTTCCCATGAAGATTTCACATTCCATACCCATAAGAGCTGCTGCTGTTGCTGTTGCCACACCATGCTGACCTGCGCCTGTTTCTGCAATGACACGGGTCTTGCCCATTTTTTTTGCAAGAAGTACCTGACCAAGTACATTGTTGATTTTGTGAGCACCTGTATGGTTTAAGTCTTCTCTCTTTAAGTATACTTTTGCTCCACCCAGATCTTCTGTCATGTGGGATGCAAAGTAGAGACGGGATGGTCTTCCTGCATATTCGTTCAGAAGCTCTGTAAGCTCTGCGTTAAACTCCGGGTCATCTTTATAGTGGTTGTAGGCTTCTTCCAGTTCAATGACAGCATTCATCAGTGTTTCCGGAATGTACTGTCCTCCATGGATGCCGAATCTTCCTTTTGACATCTGTATATATCCTCCTTTTATGTATGTAATCCCTGGCCTGTCAGATGGTCGGTCAGAGTATTCTATGTTCTTTCTGAATTATTATCTTATATTATATGCACCAGTTGAACTGCCTTCAAAATCTTATCTCTGTCTTTCATTCCATCCGTCTCCACACTGCTGCTCAGATCTACTGCATAGGGATGAATAGTCCGGACGGCTGTTTCCAGATTATCTGCACCCAGTCCTCCTGCCAGGAAAAAGGGTCTGTCTATCTCCGGGATCAGTGACCAGTCAAAGGTCTGTCCGGTTCCACCGCCACCCTGATCAAGCAGTATATAATCTGCCGGACTTTTCAGGGCTTTTTCAATATCCTGAGCTGTTTTTACGGAAAAGGCCTTTATAACCTGATGACCTGTATTCTTTTGGATTCTCCGTATATATGCCTCATCTTCCTGTCCATGAAGCTGTGCAATATGGATAGTTCCGTCAAGAAGCAGTTCCTCCACACGCTCAGGTGCTACATTTACAAAAACACCTACAGGGATAATGTCCGGATTAAGTTTTGCAGTAAGTTCTCTCACCAATGCACCTGTAACATTTCTGCTGCTCTTCGGAAATTCTATGATAAATCCACAGTAATCAGGTTTTGCTTCATTTACATAGGTAATGTCTTCCGGGCGTTTCAGACCACAGATTTTGATTTTGGTTCTTTGCTGTTGTTCTCTGGTCATATTCTATCCTCTCAGATAATATTCGATCTTTCAGCGTAACGGGCTGCCATTCAGGCTTTCCAGCGCTGCTTTCTTGTCCGGGCTTCGCATCAGTGTTTCCCCGATCAGTACCGCATCCACTTTATTCTCATAAAGAAGCCGGATATCCTCCGGGGTGCGGATTCCGCTCTCGGAAACAAAAACTACATTGTCCGGTGCCATTTTTCTCAGGCAGATGCTGTTGTTCATATCTACCTGAAAGGTTCTCAGATCCCGGTTATTGACTCCCACGATCTCTGCCCCGAGATTTAAGGCCCTGTCCACTTCGTACCCATCGTGTGCTTCTACCAGTGCATCCAGTCCCAGCTCTTTTGCAAGCTGTCTGTATGCTCTTAATTCTCCGTCATCCAGGATAGCACAGATAAGTAATACTGCGGAAGCACCAAGGGATTTCGCCTGATAGATCATATATTCATCCACTGTAAAATCCTTGCGGAGTACAGGTATCTGTACAGTGGCTGCGATTTCTCTCAGATACTGGTCTGCTCCCTGGAAATAAAAAGGTTCTGTGAGACAGGAGATTGCACTTGCACCTGCCTGTTCATATTCCTTTGCAATTGCCAGATATGGAAAATCCGGTGCAATCAGTCCCTTTGAGGGGGAGGCTTTCTTTACCTCGCAGATATAGGACATACCATCTTTTTGTAATGCCTGGAGAAATGTGATTTTCTGCCCTGCATTTTTATTTACTTCCTGAATCCGGTTCTCCAGCTCCGAAACAGAAATACAGGACTTTTCTTTTGCAATTCTTTCTCTTGTTCTGGCTGCTATTTCTTCTAATATATTCTTCATAATCTCTATGATTTTTCTGTAACTGTTCTGTATATCCACAGTCAGCAGATTACCGGACAGTTACAGATTTCCTTTACATTAGTAATTGGGGGTTGCTTTTTATTTATTTGTCTCTTCTACAAATTCTCCCAGTTTTTTCAGTGCTGCACCGCTGTCGATGAGGGATTCTGCCAGCTTCACTCCTTCTTCTATGGAAGCGGCTTTTCCTGCGATATAGAGTGCTGCACCTGCATTTAAACATACCGCCTGACGCTTCGGACCTTTTTCCTCACCTTTCAGGATTGCTTTTGTGATCTCTGCGTTTTCTGCAGGTGTACCACCTGTCAGGGCACCCTTCTCACATCTCTCATATCCAAACTGTTCCGGTGTGATCTCATAGGAAGTAAATTTGCCATCCCTGATCTCACATACAGAAGTAGGTGCGCACATGGAAATCTCATCCAGACTGTCCTGTCCATAGACAACCATTCCTCTGTTAACGCCCAGATTTGCCATAACCTGTGCCAGTGGCTCCACCAGTGACTGATCGTAAACTCCCATCAGTTCCATGTTTGCACCTGCCGGATTACTTAACGGTCCAAGAATGTTAAATACAGTACGGATTCCTAGCTCTTTACGGATTGGTGCCACATATTTCATTGCAATGTGATAATTCTGCGCAAACAGGAAGCAGATGTTGATCTTTTTCAGGATCTCTGCACTGCGTTCCGGCGTCAGTGTAATCTTCACTCCCAGTGCTTCCAGAACATCTGCTGCACCGGATTTGGAGGATGCTGCCCTGTTTCCATGTTTTGCAACCGGAACACCGCCTGCTGCGATCACCAGAGAAGAAGTAGTGGAAATATTGAAGGAATTAGAACCGTCTCCGCCGGTACCCACGATTTCAAGCACATCCAGGTTGTGGAGAAGTTTGATACAGTGAGCTCTCATTCCTGCTGCGGAAGCTGTGATCTCATCAATTGTCTCTCCTTTTAAAGCTAATGCAGTAAGATAAGCAGACATCTGTACAGGTGTTGCCTGACCGCTCATAATCTCGTCCATTACAGCTTCTGCTTCCGCATAAGCTAAATCCTGTTTCTTTGATAATTTAATAATGGCTTCCTTAATCATTTCTCACTACCTCCATAAAGTTCTCTATCATCACTCTGCCGTCCGGTGTCATTACCGATTCAGGATGAAACTGTACTCCGAACACAGGATATTTTGTATGTTCCACTGCCATGACCTCTCCGTCCTCTGACTCTGCTGTCACCTTAAGTTCTGCAGGCAGGGTATCCTTTAACGCTGCCAGGGAATGATATCTGGCTGCTGCAAAGGTATCCGGCAGGTCCTTAAAAAGCCGGCTTTCTCCTGTTTTATACATCAGCTTTTTCTTTCCATGCATCAGCTCTTTTGCATAGGAAACTGTTCCTCCAAAGGCTTCGCAGATGGACTGATGTCCCAGGCACACACCCAGGATGGGGATTTTTCCTGCAAATTCTTTAATAACCGGGATACAGATACCTGCATCCTCCGGCCTTCCTGGACCAGGGGATAAAATGATGGCTTCCGGTTTCATCTCTGCGATTTCTTCCAGTGTACACTCATCGTTTCTCACTACTTTGATGTCCGGTTCCACTGTGCCGATGAGCTGATATAAGTTATAGGAAAAGCTGTCATAATTATCGATTAGTAATATCATTCTAATCCCTCCTGTGCCTGTTCAATTGCCTGTACCACTGCTCTTGCCTTGTTGCAGCATTCCTGGAATTCCTTTTCCGGTACACTGTCTGCCACGATTCCGGCACCTGAACGGATACAGATTTCTCCGTTTTTCTTGTAAACCAGGCGGATGGCAATACAGGTATCCAGGTTTCCTGCAAAATCCAGATATCCGATGGCTCCTCCGTAAATGCCTCGTTTGCTCTGTTCCAGTTCCTCGATGATCTGGCAGGCTCTGAATTTGGGTGCTCCGGAAAGGGTTCCTGCCGGAAGGATTGCGTCCACTGCATCCACAGCATCTTTATCATCCCGGATAATCCCTGTTACTGTAGAGCCCAGATGCATTACATGGGAAAAACGTTCTACGCAGAGATACTTTTCTACTTTTACAGTTCCGATCTTGCTGATCTTTCCAATATCGTTTCTTCCCAGGTCTACCAGCATATTGTGTTCTGCCAGCTCTTTCTCATCTTTCAGGAGTCCCTCTTCAAGTTCTTTATCCTCTTCTCTTGTCTTTCCTCTTGGTCTGGTTCCTGCCAGAGGGAAGGTACTTAAGGTGCCATTTTCCAGCTTCGCAAGGGTTTCCGGGGAAGCACCTGCCAGTTCAATGTCATCACTGGAGAAATAAAACATATAAGGAGAAGGATTAGATGCCCGAAGAACACGGTAAGTATCAAACAGGCTTCCTGTTGCTTTCGCACGCATGGGATTGGAAAGTACTACCTGGAAAATATCACCTTCTCTGATGTAATGTTTGGCTTTCTCCACCATCTCTGCATATTTTTCTTTCGGAAATTTCGGCTGTATTTCTGACTGAAGTCTCAGCGGTTCAAATTCCATATGCTCCCCGTTTCGGATCAGCTGCGCCATTTCCTTCAATTTCTTTACTGCTTTCTCGTAGGAGGCTTCCAGATCATCTGTCATCACACCTGTGATCAGAAGTACTTTCTGTCTGAAATGGTCAAATACGATCACCTGATCAAAAAGCATTAAATCCATGTCCCTGAAATCCTGCTGTTCCCTGTCCTCCAGTTTCAGCTTTGGTTCACTGTATTTGATATAATCGTAGGAGAAATATCCTACCAGACCGCCTGTAAAAGGAGGCATCTTTTCCATTACCGGAGTTTTATATTTCCGGATGATTTCTCTGAGAGTATCACCGGGATGTGTGACCTGCCTTACGGTTTCCTCTGTTTTTCCCTCAGCATCGGTTGTCCGGATCTTCAATGTTCCGTCTGTACAGGTAATCTCCATGGACGGTTCATACCCCAGAAAAGAATACCTGCCCCACACTTCTGTCTGGCTGGCACTTTCCAGCAGGTAACAATGGCGGCTGGCTTTTCGCAAAATGCGCATTACCTCTACCGGTGTATATCTGTCTGCATAAAGTTCTCTGCACAGAGGAATACGACGATATTCTTTTGTCTGTGCAAGCTGCCTGATGGTTTCTAATGTCGGATACATGGAAACACCTCCTGTGATTAATTCAGTTTCTGCCAGGAACATAAAAAAGCCCGTCCTTGACAGAATTATCGTTTCTGTCAAGGACGAGCGTATATACTTCACCCGCGGTGCCACCTTGATTTACGGTTTGAACCGTACTCTTTGCGAAATACCTTCATATTTCCGGCAACTGACGTATGCCTCACGTCACAGGATACTTAGTCTGCTCTGTAATCTTCAACCTTTCACTGTGCCCTCAGCGGCCCATTTGGCAGACTGCATTTCCACCCGGCTCTCACCTTCCCGGATTCTCTGTGCGCGCATGACTGCTTTGACTTCCGCTTCATCGGTTTAATCTGTTAAATTTACACTTAATTTACCACCGGAAACTATATTTGTCAACCCTGAATTTCTCAATAACAATTCAATAACATATTTTTATCATTATCAGGAAATTCATTACAGATATCTGCAGTCTGCTTTCACCACATATCTACACCAGATAATCATTTACTATAATCTGAATAAAAGCGCAAAACCAAATATTCCCGGTTTCACGCTTTTATTGTTTTACTTATTCACTTTCGAACACTCCCAGTGTGCCGCTATTTCTTCTGTGTCTCTTTTTTCTTCATGTCAAGAATCTCTTCTGCAATCTCAACTTCGGATTTCTCATCCGGTGGAAGCACGATATTCAGAATAATAGCAAACAGTGCTGCAGGTACGATTCCTGAACCGCCGAAGATCAGTGTGATTGCCTGCGGCATATGTGCAAGGACTGCTGAGTTTGCCCCAAGTCCATAGCCAAGACCAAGTGCAACGGAGACAATTGTTACGTTTCTCGGAGTTACCGGCCATTTTGTGATAAGCTGGATACCGCTGACAACAATAGATGAGAACATCATAACTGCCGCACCGCCCAATACACTCTGAGGCATGATGGAGATCAGTGCTGCAAGCTTCGGAAACAGCCCACATGCGATAAGGAAAATACCGCCTGTTGCAATTGAGAAACGGTTTACAACCTTGTTCATTGCAACCAGACCTACGTTCTGGCTGAAAGAAGTATTCGGAAGTACGCCAAATACTGCTGCCAGTGAAGATCCAAGGCCATCACACATAACGCCGCCGGAAAGCTCTTTGTCTGTAGCTTCTCTTCCAAGACCGCCCTCTGTGATACCGGAAATATCACCTACAGTCTCTACAGCTGTTACAATAAACATGATGCAGATCGGAACGATTGCCCTTGCATCAAATACCCATTTGACAGGCATGATCTTCGGCACTGCAAACCAGGATGCGCTTGCTACTTTATCCCAGTTAAGAACCCAGGATTTGGTAGCTTCTACTGTTGCACCTGCATCATCCACATAGGTAAATGTGGTAGGAAGAACTGCTGCCATAATACTTACCAGCACATATCCAACGATAATACCGATCAGAATTGATGCAAAGCTTGTAAATCCTTTTGTTCCATGTTTTAATACGACAATTACAACCAGAACTACAAAGCCTACAAACAAATTCTCCAGAGAACCGTAGTCCTTAGCGGAACTTCCGCCGCCAAAAGAACTGATACCAACAGCAATCAGTGAAAGACCGATTGATAATACAACGGTTCCTGTTACAACTGACGGAAAAAATTTTCTCAGTGGTTTCAGGAAGCTTCCCAGTACAGTTTCAAAAAGACCGCCGATAAAGGATGCCGCCATAATTGCACCATACGCAACCACTCCATTACCCATGACTCCTGCAACACTCTGGCATACGCCAATAAAACCGGAACTGGTTCCCATAACGATGGGGAGTTTACCACCCACAGGTCCTATGGTAAATACCTGAACCAATGTTACAATACCTGCGATCAGCATGGCATTCTGCAGAAGTGCTACCTGCAGTTCTCCGCCGGCTTCGATTCCACAGGCTGCTGTGATGATCAGAAGCGGTGTAAGATTACCTACGAACATAGCCAGCACATGCTGCAAACCAAGAGGAATCGCCAGCTTCAGTGGCGGCCTTCCATCAAGGTCGTAGGGTGTTACTGTGTTTTTCTCTTGTTTCTCCATTCCTTTCCCTCTCTTTCGTGAATGTTGATGTGATTCGGCAAAAGGTTTTACAATAGCGATTTTTCCTATAATCAAAAACAAGGCAGTTATCCTTTTTTGAATAACCACCCTGTTATCATTTCATACTACTGTCATTACAATGAACTTTTGCTTTCACCTTTTTGCATTATAAAGGATTTTGGGGATTATGGCAATAGTAAAAAGAAATTTTGTATATTTTTGTATGAATATGCCGGCAACATAAAAAAGCCCGTAAACCTTTCACTCGATTTACAGACTCATCTTTCGTGTAGTAGCGAGAGGGGGATTCGAACCCTCGACACCACGGGTATGAACCGTGTGCTCT
>NZ_JAAIMY010000039.1 GCF_013300825.1 Blautia wexlerae | reverse complement strand
TTTTGGCATATTCATGCCAAAACACCTCGCGGGATAGTGGTGTGTGAACAGTAACGGTTAAATACAATAATCACTCCACCCATTCTCCTGGGCAGACGTACAGCTGCTCCGCACCATCAGTTTACATTCCAGTTCCATCCTAGTCACAGCTTTATGTCCGTTATTGATCCGATCCAGCAACAGCCACAGGGCAAATTTCCCCATATCTTCCTTCGGCAGATGAACCGTTGTCAGCATTGGCGTTGTAAACTGCGCCTGTTCAATATCATCACTGGCGATCACAGAGGGCATATAGATATTTTTCCTGCGGCTTAACAGCTTCAGCACGCCTACCGCAGTAATATCATTTGCACAATAAATCCCCGTAGGATAATCCGGCATGGCAAGCAGTTTCTCCATGGCTTCATATCCTTTCGCTTCCGTCTGGTTCGTCTCAATGACAAAGTCCGGATCCAGTTCCAGATGATGGTCATAAAGTGCCTCCACAAAGCCCCGGTATCTCGCTTCATTATGACATTCTCCGATATAACCAATATTTGTGTGACCCAGCTCGATCAGATGCTCAACCGCCATAAATGCAATCTTTTCCCCGTCACATACAACTTCATCTACAACTCCGGAAGATGCATTTCGATTCACACATACCACATTCTTATATTTCTTTCGAAAGAGCGCCAGTGCTTCTTTATTACATTTTCCGATCACGATCAGACCATCACAGTGCCCTTCTGTCTGTTCATACATCTTCTCAATAATATCTGCTATATTTTCCCTTCTGCACCGCTTGTCACTGGAAAAAATAGCCCGGTACCACACCTGAGACAAAATACAGTTATTTCGATGAATCTCTGTTTCTACCACTCTCAGCTGTTCATCAAAAAAAGGATCCACATGCGCAGAGTCGGTCCTTGTCATCAAAATATTTATATAGCAGGTTTTCTCCTCTGCAGAACTGCTCCCGGTTTTCAATCTTCGGGCGGCTTCATTTGGCACATAATTTAACTCTATTGCTGCCTTACGTATACGTTCTCTTACCTGAGGAGAAGAACATTTATAATCCGGATTATTTAACACTCTGGAAACGGTCGCAGATGATACCTGCGCCCGTTTCGCGATTTCCTTGATTGACATTTTCTCTTCCCTTTATTTTTCCATAAATTTTATAAAGCAACAATTTAGATGCCAGATTTAATAATAGGTTTTGTTCATCATATTCTCTATTTCATACTTTGTCAATATAAATTATATGTTTTATCCTTCATAAATCTGATCAAACACTCCGCCATCAGAGAAATGTGTTTCCTGCGCTTCTTTCCAGCCACCAAAATCATCAATAGTCACAAGGTTAATATCCAGATCAAATACATCAGAATACTCTTTCAGAATGTCTTCATTAGATGGTCTGTAATAGTTATCTCCCGCAATTCTCTGGGCTTCATCAGAATACAGATAATTCAGATACTCTGTAGCCACATCTCTGGTTCCTTTTTCATCTACAACTGTATCTACCACTGCTACAGACGGCTGTGCCAGGATACTGATACTTGGAGTTATGATCTCATAATCATCCGGATAATCCTTTACAGAAAGATAAGCCTCATTTTCCCATGCGATCAGTACATCACCCTGTCCGTTCTCTACGAAAGAAGTAGTCGCTCCTCTTGCACCGGAATCCAGAACCAATACATTCTGATACAGCTTCTTAATGAAGTCCTTAATCTGATCTTCATCTCCATTAAATTTATCCTTCGCATACGCCCATGCTGCCAGATAATTCCATCTTGCACCACCGGAAGTCTTTGGATTCGGAGTAATCACGCCTACACCATCTTTTACCAGATCATCCCAGTCCTTAATCCCCTTTGGATTTCCTTTTCTCACAAGGAATACAATTGTTGAAGTATATGGAGAACTGTCATCCGGAAATTCATCAATCCATCCGTCATCGATCAGTCCTGCATTCTGAATAGCATCCACATCATATTCCAGTGCCAGAGTAACTACATCCGCTTCCAGTCCATTGGCAACCTCAAGTGCCTGCTTACCGGAACCTCCATGAGACTGTGTAATATCCACATCCTGTCCTGTCTTCTCCTTCCAGTGCTCCTGGAATATCTTATTATACTGTTCATAAAGCTCTCTGGTCGGATCATAGGAAACATTCGTAATACTTACGCTGTCTGCCGCATAAACTGTGTTTCCTGCTACTGTCCCTAAAGTAACTACTGCCGCAAGGGCTGCTGCTGCAAATCTGATTTTTCTGTTCATAATATTCTTCCTCCTCTGAAATGTGTTTACAAACTTGACTTGTAACTTTTTCTTCTCAAGAGAACTTTTTTATTTCACTTATCATTTATGCTCTGTTCTCTTGCTGATGAGGTATTATAAACATAGTTTTCATATAAATAAAATATGAATATCTGAAAACGTTTGCACTATACGATTCTGAGTTTCAATTCATTCATGAGTTTCCATCTCTATAACGCCAAAAAAGAGCCCTTACTTATCACAAATACAAGATCTTCTTCTCTTATTTTCTGTTTTGTGAAAACGTATTCACCATATAAATCAACTATGATATCTATCTTTTATCTGTTCAGTGTACACTCACCCATCACATCTGCTTGCAGAATCGACAAAAACCTGCGTTTACATCCCATTGACTTTTCCAGATGCTTGTGTTACTCTAACACAAGAAAATCTGCATATAGATGATAACAACGGGAGCCTGTGTGACAGGCTGAGAGGAAGATTGATCTTCGACCGCACCTGATATGGATAATGCCAGCGTAGGGACTGTATTTGTATATTAAAATCTGCCAGTGTGTTATTCCGGCAGATTTTTTTGCAGGATTTTATCTGTTTCCTGCACAACTGATAATGTCTGCTTCGGCAGACCAAATCTTCATTTCAAGGAGGTTCATTATGAACACAGACAGATCAAAAACACTCAGAATGGTCATGCTCGCCATGATGGTTGCCATCGGCGTTGTCATCTCACCCATTCTGAGAATCGAGGGTATGTGCCCTACTGCACACCTGATAAACATCGTCTGTTCCGTACTTCTGGGACCGTGGTATTCACTACTTTGTGCCACTCTCATCGGAATCATCCGCATGATGTTTATGGGTATCCCGCCACTTGCACTGACAGGTGCCGTATTCGGTGCATTTTTATCAGGCGTTTTCTACCGCGCTTCTCATGGAAAGATTATCTGCGCAGTGATCGGTGAGATCTTCGGAACCGGTATTATCGGCTCTCTGGTTTCCTATCCTGTGATGGCATTTCTTATGGGCAGAAGCGGACTGAACGCATTTTTCTACACACCAATGTTTCTGGCAGCAACCTGCATGGGCGGTACTATCGCCTATTTTTTCCTGAAAGCATTAAGTCACGCAGGAATGCTTGCCAAATTTCAGCAAAGCCTTGGAGCAAAAGTATATGACCGTAAATCAGACAAATCCCAGACAACTGACCCGAGCAACCCAACCGCTGATTCACTGCATCACTAATCCAATTTCTATTCATGACTGCGCTAATATTATTCTGGCGGCCGGAGGCCGCCCGATCATGGCAGAACATCCGGCAGAAGTAGCTGAAATCACCAGAAGTTCTCATGCACTGGCACTGAATCTTGGAAATATCACCGATGCGCGTATGAAATCCATGCCGGAATCTCTGAAAACTGCTGCCAGTCTCCATATCCCTGTTATGCTTGATCTGGTAGGAACTGCCTGCAGCAATCTGCGTTACGAATTCGCGCAGAATCTTATGAACATCCACATGCCCGAACTCCTTAAAGGAAATATGTCTGAACTTCTTGCCATGTCCGGACAGACCGCACATGCAATCGGAATTGACGCAGGCGTACAGGATGTACTTACAGATGCCAATCGTTCCCATTTGAAAGAACTTTTCCAGGAAAAGGCTTCCCGGTGGAATACCACACTTCTTATCACAGGCAAGGAAGATATGATCGTCTCTGCCAATAAGTGTGAATTTATTACAAACGGTACTCCTGCCATGTCACAGATCACAGGAACCGGATGTATGCTTGGAATGATCTGTGCCACCTATCTGGCAGTTACAGACCCATTTACAGCTGCCGTCTCAGCAGCCAGAGAATTTGGCACAGCAGGAGAAAGAGCAGAGAAAAACAGCTCCGGACCCGGAAGCTTCCAGACAGAGCTGTTCGATCAGTTTTACAATCTTTTATAATCTGTAGTTTATCAATAATTTTTTTCATAAAAAAGTTCCCGTCAGACAATATGGATAAATTTCTTCCATATCATCTGCGGGAACTTTTTATACTATTTCCGCACTGCGCATCTTTCCCAGTTCTCGTCTCGCAAACACAATTGCCAACACAAATGCCGCCGCATCTGCGATTGGTCCTGCATACATCACTCCATCAATTCCCATAAACAACGGAAAGATAATGATCAATGGCAGAAGAAAAATCACCTGTCGTGTCAGAGACATTACAATACCCAGCTTCGCCATACCGATAGAGGTAAAGAAACCGGAAGATACTGGCTGGATACCGTTTACAAAGGTCATAAACATAAATATTTTCAGATAACGTTCTGCAAACTGAAAATACAGATCACTTCCTGTTCCGAAGATACCCACGATCTGGTGTGGAAATATCTGGAAACAGAAAAAGAATATCGTTGCAATTACTGTACAGGCAGTTACAGAATAACGGTATGCCTGTCGTACTCTGTCATATTTCTTTGCTCCGTAATTAAATCCCCAGATTGGCTGACTGCCCTGAGAAATTCCGATACAGATTGCCATAAATACCTGATTAACTTTGGAAATAACCCCAACACAGGCAATTGGAATATCACTTCCATATACAGAATTTGCTCCGTAATAACGCAGAATATTATTCAATACGATCTGCACGATTGCCATTGCAATCTGATTAATACAGGAAGCAAGTCCCAGAGAAATAATTGCCGCCAGATATGACAGTTTCGGTTTCAGCATCTCACCGGACAGATACATTTTTCGGAACTTACAAAAATACACAATTACCAGAACTCCGGAAGCAACCTGTCCGATCACTGTTGCCCATGCAGCACCTTTAATCCCCCATCCAAATCCAAAAATAAACAGCGGATCCAGAATAGTATTAATAATCGCACCTATCATAATGCAGACCATAGAATAAGTCGGACTTCTGTCTGCTCTGACCACATGATTCCCGCCGACAGACAAAATATAAAATGGAAGTCCAAATGCAGTAATACCTGTATAATCAACAGCATAAGGCATAACATCTGCAGTTGCCCCGAACAATGTCAGAAGTGGTTTCAGGAACATCAGTACAATCACAGCAAGTATCAGACCACTGATTGCCAGTGACGACAACGCAGTACCTGCAATCCCGCTGGCTTTCTTCTCCTGTCCTGCCCCCATTTCCAGATTATAATTTGATGCACCGCCAATTCCCAAAAGCAATGCCAGCGCAGTTGCGACCGTTGTAACAGGAAACGCCACATTCGTTGCCGCATTTCCCAGCATACCTACACCCTGTCCAATAAAAATCTGGTCCACGATATTATACATCGCACTGACCAGCATACTGATGATCGCAGGAATCGCAAACTTAGCGATCAGTCCACCCACGGGTGCTGTACCCAGCGGATTCTGTGCCTGCGAATTTATTTCCTGCGTACTTTGGTTACTTTTTCCCAAATAAACTCCTTCCTCTCTTTACATATTTGACACAATTTCTATCCCTGATAAATAATAACACACTTGTAGGAATAACTTTTATTATGCCGTTTCTTTATGCCGTATTATTTACTTTAACATTTATTCTCCTTCTCTGCAACGAAAAAGCAGGGGATTTATTGCATCCGTCAATAAATCACTCCTGCTTCTATTCTTAATGCCATCACTTTATGAACATTTTATATTTATTTTTCATACAAATCCTCTGATATTTTCTATACCTCCTCCAGACAAAACAGTCTAGCACTAACCGGATTTGGAAATTCTACGGTTAACTCTCCAGCCTCTTTATTCCACTTATAATTACATGGTTCTGCTTTCGGATAACCACATACCACTTTCAAATCCTGACCTTTTCTGTGCTCAACAGGAATTGTTGCAAAAGCAGTCTGACTGTTTCTTCTCCATACAGCCACATAATCTTTCTTACCTGCATTCAATCCCATGCTCACCCACGGATCGCGATATTTAGAAAGACCTAATGGCCAGAACGGTACTGCATTCTTGATATCTACACGGATTGTTTTATAATATGAGATTGCCTCTTTTACAAGATCAAATCTTTCCTGACTCAGATTTACCAGATGACCGCTCTGATGGATTCGAAGTAGTATTGCATTAACCATATTGAAAATTACTTCTTCCTTATCGCCTTCAGTCAGAGGATAAGACCAAATAGCAGCCTGCTCGGGCGTTAATGCCATTGGAGAATTTGCTGCGATTGTAGCATATCTTATATAGTCTTCCTGGTCACTGGTAGACTGAATGCTGTAACGTGAAAGCATTGCATAATCCATTCTCAGACCACCGCTTGAACAATTCTCAATAACCAGATCCGGATATTTTACAAAAATCCCATCCAGCCATTTCAGGTATGCACGGTTATGACCAAGAAGTCCATCACCTGCACTGTCCGCGTTCAGTTCTGTTCCAATTCCCGGTTCAATGTTGTAATCCATCTTAATATATCCAACGCCATATTCATTTACAAGACGATCGATAACTTCTGTTGCATGAGCAATAACTTCTGGATTACGGAAATCAAGCTGATATCGGCTTCTGTCATAAACCTTTTTTCCATGTCTCATAAAGTACCAGTCATCCGGAACCTTATCTGCTTTCGGGCATTTGATTCCCATAACTTCAAGTTCCAGCCATACTCCAGGGACCATTCCTTTCGAACGGATATAATCCATCACTTCTTTTAAGCCGCCCGGAAATCTTTCTTTGGATGGCAGCCATTCTCCAACACCATCCCACCAGAATCCTGCTGAATACCATCCACAGTCAACACAGAAATATTCGCAACCCGCTTCTTTTGCTTTATCAATCAGCGGAAGTTCTTTTTCTGTCGTAGGGTCTCCCCACAGACAATTCATATAGTCGTTAAAGATTACCGGAAGTTTTTCATTATCTTCATTCTTTCTTCTGATAGCACGACGATATTTTGTAAGTTCTCCTGCTGCCTCTTCCACATCTCCACATGCAGAACCGACACTTACCGGAACACTTGCAAAAGTATCACCCGGTTTCAAATTCTTCCACCAGTGAGACTGATGTTCTGTGGGGCCGGATAACTGCAAATACATATGTCCATCCTGATCACTGATTTCCCAGTACCAGGAACCATTCTGCTCAATCTGCCAGAACAGGATAGAATCTGTTTCTTTATTCTTCAGGCATCCCATAGGAAGATAATTCTTAGTAGACCAGTTTCCGGTATTTCCAACACTGATTGTCTGAGAAGAACGTCTTACTTTATCCGGCTGTGAAATAGACATACCTAGCTGATCCATACTGAAACGGTTCCAGATTAATTCCTTCTGCCATGCATTGCGTGCAATCAGAACTTCCAGTTTTTCATCAGTACTTAAAAGACCTTCTTTGTCAATACCAAGCAATGCAAAAGAAGATACATACTCAACTCCCAGATCTTCTTCTCCATTATTTTTTAACTCTGTCCAGCTTCTGATCACAGAGATTCCATCATAGAACTGAATATTACTGCATACTTCCAGTCCTGTAGGTTTATCTTCCATAAGGATCTCAAGTTTTCTTCCTGTCTCGTTTCGATAATCTTTCATATCTTTATATTTCAGGCGATAGCCAGGAGCAGTATAAGTATACTTTGTTCCATGGCGTTCACCCGGACGGTTTAAACCTGAAAGCAACACTTCTACCGGTCTGAAAGAAGCTGTTCCTTCACAGGAATTAATATCATTTTCATCAAACGGTAAGTTTGAAAAATGTAATAACTTAATCTCATTCTCATCTGTGATCTCATAGACCATGTTTAAATTATTTTCTTTAATTTCAATTCTCTTCATGATGTCTCACCAATACTTTCTTCTCTAAACTTATTCTCAATTTGCATCAACCTTTGACAGAACCACTCATTAAGCCTGCAAGGAAATATTTCTGCAGGAACAGGAAAATGATAGTTACCGGAATTACCGCGATAACAGATCCGGCCATCAGACCACCCCAGTCAATAGTATTTGCACCTTTGAATAACATGATCGCCGGTGTCAGTGTTCTGTATTTATCTGTAGAGATAAAGATGTAACCAAACATAAACTCGTTCCATGCATTAATAAATGCATATAATCCGGTAGAAATCAGACTTGGAACAGATAATGGTAAAATAATCTTGAAAATCGTCTGTGCTTTTCCACATCCGTCAATCTCAGCCGCCTCTTCCAGTGCCATCGGTACAGTATCGAAGAAACTGCTCATCATAAACGTACACAGCGGTATAACGAAAGTTGTATATGCCAGAATCAGACAAAGGTAAGTTTCCAGAATATGGAATTTCTGCATGATCATATATAACGGAACCAACAGAAGAACACCAGGGATCATCTGAGACAACATCATTGCAAAGTTGGAAACCTTTACAAGTTTCTGTTTATAGTAACGACTTAATGCATATCCTGCCATTACAGCAATTACCATAGAAAGTCCACAGGCAATTACAGATACGATAAAACTGTTCTTAATATAATTTATAAACCCTGCCTGGAACAGTACCTTCTTAAAATTCTCCAACGTAGGTGCATGAATCACAAAAGAAGGAATCGCCGTACGAATCTCGTCTTTTGGCTTAAATGCTGAAATCACCATCCAGATAAATGGGAATACACAATATATGGCAATTATAATAAGAAGAATATATGAAACGGTTTTTACAATCGTTTGATTTTTTTTATTCAACATATTTCCTTTTCCTCCTTTTAGCTTAAATCATCACTGATTTTCATTCTCTTTCTGTAATAGAAAAGGAACATAATAAACATCGCAGTAAACATCATCGTTGACAATGCAGACGCAGCGCCAACATCAAAGGTCTTCATTGAATACCTGTAGATCATGATTGGAAGTGTCTCTGTTGCATAGTTCGGTCCTCCCTCTGTCATAACCCAGATAAAGTCGAAGTTAATTGCAGTCCAGATAATATGAATAAATACAATTACAAGCGATACAGATTTCAACTGTGGTAAAGTAATTTTGAAAAATCTTGTAAACATTCCAGCACCATCTACTGCTGCCGCTTCATTCAAATCTGCTGGAATAGACTGCATTGCAGACAGGAATGAAATTGTATAATACGGGAAAGATCTCCAGATATTTACAAAAATTACAGTTGCCATTGCATATCTGGAATCACCAAGAAAATTAATCTTTTCAGAAATAAGTCCCACTTTCAGAAGCAGGTAATTGATAATACCAAAGTCTGGATTTAACATCCAGTCCCATGTCATACCTGCAACAATAATTGGAACCAGCCATGGGATAAATACTAAAGTACGGAAGATTGCTCTTCCTTTAAATTTCTGATTCAATAAAACTGCAGTAAGCATACCCATAATATATTCACCAGCTACAGAAAATACTGTCCAGAAAATTGTGTTTCTTATTGCCTGTGCAAAGTGTTCATCTGATACTACTTTCTTAAAGTTATCCAGACCGGCAAAACCTGTCATACTCTTATTGATCAGATGTACGTGTGAAAAAGCATCATGAAGAACCTTTCCCAGAGGATATGCAATCAGGCAGGCAAGGAAAATAAGAGCCGGCAGTAACATAACCAAAGCATATCTTCTTGCCTGCTGATCTCTTGTCAGTTTTCCGTCCGTTTTTTTCAGTAATTTTGACATATATAGCCTCCTATCTAAACATTTTCAGATAAGAAAAGCTGGAATGCTTTCACATCCCAGCATTTCTTTTAAAACGTTTATTCGCTCAGTTCACCATTTTCCTGTAAAGATGCATTTACTGCGTCACTCAGCCAGGAAGCTGCTTCTTCTGCAGTTTTACCTTCCTGAAGGACCTTAGCGATAGAATCTACCATTGCCTGATTGATTCCGCTTAATGTTACAGGAGGGAATGTTACACCTGTGTCAGCCAGTGCTGAGAAGTCTTTACTCCATTTGGAATCTGTAGATACATCAGAACGTGGGGATCTGTCAGCAAATGCTGCTTCCTGCCATTCTTTGCTGCAGAATGCTGTTGCAAGATCAAATGCTTCGTCCTTGTTCTCGCTGCCTTCCATAATAAACATTGGTTTACACTCCATGTATGTAGCAGGCTGTCCATCAGCTGGGTATGGAATCGGAGCTACAGATACATCACCCATAGTATCCGAGTTAGAAGATTCTCTCTCTGCAAGCCAGTTACCAGTTACATATGTTGATGTGATTCCTGTTGCGAAGTTTTCATCTGTTTCTTCCCATCCCCAGTTTTTAGCACTGGAATCGATAATCTTGTTGTCAATCAAATCCTGATAGAACTGGAATACTTTTGTTGCTTTTTCAAGTTCATCTTTATTTTCATTCCATGTGTTTTTGTATTTTCCATCATCCTGTGCAGATGCGATTTCCAGACCGTACTGTGCAAGATAAACCAGAAGTTCCTGAGAAGCACGAACTCCTGTGCATGCAACCTCTGTCAGATATTTACCATTATTATCATAGTAATCTGACTGAGCAAGTAAATCTTCCCATGTTGCAGGAGTTTCGATACCTGCAGTTTTCAGATCGTCATCATGTACCAGATATGCTCGAACTGTCATTTCATATGGGATACCAATAACTTTGTTATCAATTGTCATTGCATTTACAACAGAATCTGAAAGAGCATCTTTGTCTTCCCATTCGTTGAATTTGTCTGTAAGGTCAGCTACGATTCCCATGTTGTAGAATTCACCAACATATTCCGGAAGTCCCCAGATCAGATCTGGTACATTTCCACCTGCTGCAGCTGTCAGGATTTTTTCATGAAGCATATCATAGGTGAAATTTGTCTGGTTTACAGTATTTCCTGTTTCCTCTTCCCATTTCTGAATCATTTCCTGGCTTGCCTTTTCTGTGTCAGCGCCCTCTGTCCAGCAAGTCCATAATTCAATTGTTTTTCCTCCGTCTTTTGCAGATACACTTACCGGTGCTACCATCGTTCCCACCATTGCTGCAACCATAATTGCGGATACTACTTTCTTAAACATTCCTTTTCCTCCTTGTTTATTTTTAGTGATTCGGTATATTTCATACGATGTATATAGCATACCTTTTGTATATTTACAACAATTTAGGAGGGACTTCCAAATAATACCACTCTTTTCAATTAAAAATCCCACGTAAAATTATCTGTTGTTCTTCTTATATTTTGCAGGACTGCATCCATAAAAATCTCTGAATTTGTCCGTAAAAGTACGCACATCCTTATAGCCAACCTGACTGGCAAGCTCATAGGTTTTCATGTTTGTTTCCATCAGATACTGTAATGCTTTTTTCATTCTGACTTCCAGCAGATATGCCTTAAAATTCTCACCTGTTTCCTTCTTGAAAAAGGCACTGAAATAATAAGGATTCATATAAACCATCTGTGCCATTTTTTCCAGTGTAATGTCTTCACTGAAGTGTTCCGAAATATATTCTTTTACTTTAAAAATGGAATCATTCTCCTGATTTCCTTTGCAAAATACACATTCATTTACAAACCGTTCCATAATACTCTTAAATTTTTTCTTCAGGTCTTCATATGTATTTTGTCCTCTCAGTGCTTCTACTTCTCTTTCCAGTTTCTTCCTGTTTTCCTCATCAATTACTTTACATTCCAACAGATCATGACATACATTCATCGCCAAGATAATACATCTGCTTTCCACTGCATAACAGCTTCCATAATGAAGATTCCTTATAATTTTCAGACTTTCGTCAAAAGAATCCTTCCAGTTTTCATCATGTCCTAATATTTTCTGAGTCAGCTCTTTACACTTCTTTTCAAACTCTTCAAAAGAATAATTATATACTCTTTCTACGTTTTGATAATAAATCGTTTCTTTCTGAGTAAAATAGTAAATACCAGCAGAGAATTTAGCAGTTTTATAAAGATATTCCACTTTATCTGCCTGCGTTGTAATTTCCCCGATTCCTGCTATCAATTCTACTCCATATTTCCCATAAACGATTTCTCTGATTCTGGAAATAATTGTTTCGGTTTCATTCTGCAAGTCTGTAGAATATAATACCAGGATGATAGTGCTACTATTTTCACTTCTTTTGGTTACAAATCCATTCCTGTTTTCTTCCAGATATTCTTCAATCTCCTTAAAAACTGCAAATCTCATTAATTCAAAACGGTTACTGTCCTGAATTCTCTGTACCAGATCACCTTTCAGCACAAAGCAGACACCTGCAAAATATTTCCCTTCATTCAATAATTCTTTTGAAACATGCAATTTTCTTTTTTTTCTTTTTACCGGAAAATTATTAATCTCTTTAAAAACGTTCTCTACATTTTGTTGTTCAATCTTCCAGACTGCCTCTGGCTGTTCCTGAACAATCTGATTCTTTGCCCTGTTGATTGCATTTTCCAGTTCTTCTACAGAAACAGGCTTCAGAAGATAGTCCACTGCCCCATATGTTACAGCCTCTTTTGCATAGGAAAACTCTTGAAATCCACTCAGAAAAATAACCTTTGTTTTCAGCTTACGTTTATTTATTTCTTTTAAAACATCCAGTCCTGTCTTTTCCGGCATACTGATATCCGATATAATAATGTCTGGTTCCAGAGTATCCAGCAGATTCAAAAGTTGTTCTCCATCTTCAGCCTCCCCGACAACCTCCGTGTCCATCTTTCCCCATTCCATCATCTTTTTCAGACCACGTATAATCAGTGGTTCATCATCCGCAATGATAATTCGGTACATCTTAAACATCCTCCCAGATTAATGGCAGCCAGTATTTTACAATGGTGCCCATTCCTTCATATGCATCAATTTCCAGTCCGTACTCATTTCCGTACAAATGTTTAATACGGTCAGAAACATTTTTGACTCCTATGCTCATTCCTTTAATATCCTCTTCTGCTACTCTGGCATCACTCTTTAATAGTGCCTGAACTTCTTCCAGCCTTTCTTTATTTATTCCCACACCATTATCCATAACTGTAATCTCAAGAAAATCCATATTTTGTTTCGCCTGTACTACAACCTCTCCAGGTCCTTTATTCGGACGCAACCCATGCTTGACAGCATTCTCAACAACCGGCTGAATAATCAGATGCGGTACTCTGCATTTCCATAATTCCTTTGGTATTTCCACACTCAGAGAGAATCGGGAATCGTACCGCACTTCAATCAGTTTAAAGTAATTGGAAATACATGCGATCTCCTGCTGCAAAATAACCATATTGCCGGTTGTCCCGATCAGATATTTTAACTGCCCGGACAAACTGTCGATCATAGTAGCCACCAGCATGTCATCGTTTGTGATTGCAGACATTCTTATGACATCCAATGTATTATACAAATAGTGTGGCTGGATCTGTCTTTTCAGTGCTTCCAGTTCTGCATCTCTCTGTCTGATTTCCGCAACGTATGCCTTCTGAACATATTTGTTCAGATTTTCAGCCATCTGATTCATTCCATTTCCAATATCCTGAAACTCATCATTTGAATCAATATGTACTCTTGCATCCAAATCACCCTTTTCAATACAGCTCATGGTCTCTTTCAGCATCTGTACAGGTTTATTTAGTTTCTTTGAATAATACATATACACAAGCGCCAATAAACTTACTCCAATCACGATCAACAGCATTGTTGTATTTCTTATCATCTTGTAGGCACCTTCAATCGTTCCTGGTATTACCCTGTCAATAACAAGCCAATTTGTACCATCAACCTTCTGATATACAAGACATTCATTTTTCTGCTCCAGATATCCACTTTCCTTATTTTTCATAGCATCCAGGAGAATTCCATCATTTTGAGCATTTATTCCTTCATACTGTTTCTGTGAATGATAAATATATTTTCCGGAAGCAGAATCTACTACATATATTTCATGGTTTGTTCCATAACTTTCCTGTGTCAGCATCTTTTTTAAATAATCCGCCGAAATATCAATAAACAACGTCCCCAGAACTTCTGATCCTGCTTTTCGGATTGTAGCTGTATTCATAATATTTCTGTAAATTGTAAAATCATTTTTCTGTGAATTTCTATAATATTTTGTTTCATGAGTGGACATGATCTGTACATTTCTGGAACCTATCAGATAATGACTCTTATACCATTCCTGCATTTCCTGTTCATCGATCAGCAATTCCGGCGCTTTCATAGAAGAATACATTTTTCCATCCGGAGTAACAAAAAATACATGATCAATTGCCTCATTCATATACAGGATTGTCCGAAGAATTTTTGTAATCATTGCATTCCTCCCTGTTTCAGACATTCCCGTATCTTCAAACAACTCATAAAAATAATCATAATCAGAAACACTACTCTTATAAATATATTCCGTATCATCCGCAATTTCGGTTATAAGATCCGAAATATTCTTTGCCATAATCTGATCTGTCATAGAAAAATTTCCAAGAATATTTTCATACATCGTATTTGAATATACATTATAGATCAGCATTCCCATGAGCAAAAAAGGAATCAAACCCATAAACAGAAACATAATTACCAGTTTTGCGTAGAAACTCCTGAATCTGATCTGTGGTTTTTTCATAAAAATTACTCCTCCTGTGCCTCTCTGTCCCATGCCTGATCTATTTCTTCAGCAGTCTTTTCTACCGTATATTCTCCTGTATACAGTTCTTTTAATATCTTGTTGACATCAGTCAGAAAAGACGATGCTGTTCCCTGCATTCCCAGATACACTGTATTCTTATCTGCATATCTGTAATCTTTCAGAAGTTTCTGCTGAGCAGAAGGTGCCGGATAAATAATCGCCTCCTTCGTTACCGGAAGCCCATACATTCCCTGTATCATACTTCTGTAATTTTCTTTTGTGTAAAAAAATTTCAGAAACCTCTGTGCAGCCTCTTTTTTTCTGGTATCTTCTGTACATGTCTCTGACAATGCCCAGTAAGCATTATTTCTCGTCAAAGCCGTAAGATGTCCATTGTCATTTCCCAGAAAAAACCATCCCAGACGATAAGTTACCGGATCCTGATCTTCTGGAATTTCCTCTCCCAGAGAAGTTTTATCCGATTCTGTAGACATTGGATATGCATCTATTATCTTGGTAAAAAGCCAGGGTCCCGCATATATCATTGCAAACTGATTTTCCGTCATTCTGGTTACAATCTGGTTCTCTGTCATATTTTCCGAATCTTCCAGAATATATCCTTTTGAAAAAAGTTCCTTTAAGTCTTCTAACATATGTATGGATTCTGCACTTGTAAATTTCACGCTTCTCTCTTTTCTCATTTCCAACCAGTCCGGATTCTCTTCCATAATATCTTTCTGGAAGAAATAATTAAGCCAGTATGTCATATTTTCTTCCTGATTACCGCCAATTGCCAATGGACAAATTCCTTCTGCCTTCAACGTATCACAAATCTGAATAAATTCTTCATAAGAATCCGGTATTTCCAGATCATATTTTTTAAATATATTTTTGTTATAAATTACACCATTTGTGGTCGCGTATATCGGCAGACCATAACTCTTTTTATTAATCACAATCACATTGGTCACCATATTGCTTACCTCCGCATCAATTGCCCCCAGCTTTCCCGCATCAGCAAACGCATCAACATTTTCCAGCTCAAAAATATCAGGAAATTCGTCCAGTGCCTCCTTTACCTTAAGTTCGTTTTCACAGTTTGCTTCTCCTGAATTTTCTGTGTTAATAATAATATCAGGGTTCTGTGCCATAAACTCATCGCATAAAGTTTCCATCGCTGCCACCCATGTTACATCTGAACCAGAATACAAAAGTGAAAGTTCAACTATATCCTCTATACTGTCACTGTCTTCTGCCTTTACCTCTTTCATATTTGCACTCCCGATTAAGCTTCCTATAAGAATCACAATAAAAAACATACCTTTTTTTATTCTCATTTACATAATCTCTCCCTTTAAGTTTCTATCATTTTCAAGACTATATCTGATGTTTCTGGTGTCAGTTGTCATATTTCGTGCATGAAGTCCCCTATATGCAGACGGTGTAAGTCCATAAAATTTTTCAAAAGTATAAGAAAAATGCTGTCTGCTGTTATATCCGGAAGCAAATGCAATATCCGTAATTCCAAAACTACTATTGCAAAGCAGAAATACTGCCTGCTCCAATCTTTTCTGGTTTATATAATGATTGATCGTACATCCTATCTTGTCTGTAAACAATGCCTGAAGATATGATTTGTTAATATCCACGTATGCCGCAATTTCTGGTATGCTGATTTCTTCCAGAAAATGTTTATCTATATAATCACAAGCTTTTTTCAAATAAATAACTCCTTGTGTGTTCTTCTTTAAGCTTATACAATATGTTAATTCTACCATCGTTCTACTAAGCAGAAGTCCAAAAAGAAACTCTTGATCATCCACCTTATTCTGGCTTTTCTGAAGATAGGAGAGCAAATCTTTTATTGCATATCCAAGACTTCTTCCATCATTTGCAGCGATATATCCCTGTGGCATCTGAAAACATTTCTGAAAATCCCGAATCTTCTCAAGCAAGATTTCTGCCTCCACTGCCGTTTCTTCTGAGGTCAGCGCAAACTCCAAATTCAATACAGAACACGGCCTCCCCTCTGTAATTTCCAGTTGATGCTGTATTCCGGGCAAAATATAAATAAACTCACTGGATTTCATTCGTAACCATTCATTCTGACAAAAAATCCTGCATTCTCCCGACGTTACATACATAATTTCAAAACTATCATGAGCATGACATTTCATATGATATTTTACCAACGATAACGCATAAAATGCAGTTACTTTAAAATACTGTTTCTCTTTTTGAAATATTCGATACATGACCAACTCTCCTTGTGTACCAATAAATTGATTTCCTGAACAATCTCGCATCTATAACAATCCTAACACATTTTTTGCTTTTTTACATCACACTCAAAAATTAAATGCGATAATATCTTGCATTTCATTATACAGCCGATAATAACTGTCACCAAACTTCTTAATAGACTATATACTGTAAAAAAACACAGGAGGGATTTTTATATGAGTTTTAAAATTGCATTTATTGGTGCAGGAAGTCTTGTATTTGCCAGAACATTATTTACAGATATTATATCTGTACCTGAATTTCACAATATCGAAATTGCCTTCACTGACATTAATCCGGACAATCTTGAAAAGACAAGAGAATTATGTCAGAGAGATCTGGACGCAAACAATATTCCAATCAGAATTGAAGCAACAACCAATCGTCGTGACGCCTTCAAAGATGCACGTTATATTGTTAACTGTGTGCGTATCGGTGGGCTTGAAGGATTTGAAACAGATGTAGAGATTCCATTGAAATATGGAATAGACCAATGTGTAGGGGATACCTTATGTACTGGTGGAATTATGTATGGACAGCGTGTTATCGCAGAAATGCTGAACTTTTGTAAAGACATTCGTGAAGTTTCCGAACCTGGAGCAATCATGCTGAACTATTCCAATCCAAACGCAATGGCTACATGGGCCTGTAACAAATATGGAAAAGTCCGCACTATCGGACTTTGTCATGGCGAAATTCACGGAGAACAGCAGATTTCAGAAGTTCTTGGTATTCCAAGAGAAGAGCTGGATGTCATCTGTGCCGGAATCAATCACCAGACCTGGTACATTTCTGTAAAACATAATGGAGAAGATATGATTCCTAAACTTCTGGCAGGATTCGAAGCGCATCCTAAATTCAGTCAAGAAGAAAAAGTCCGCATTGATATGTTAAAACGTTTCGGATACTATTCTACCGAATCCAATGGACATCTCTCCGAATATGTAGCCTGGTACCGCAAACGCCCTGATGAAATCAAAAACTGGATTAATCTTGATAACTGGATAAACGGCGAAACTGGTGGATACCTCCGTGTTACACGAGAAGAACGTAACTGGTTTGAAACAGATTTCCCGAAGATTCTGGCAGAACCAGCAAAAAAATTAGATGGTTCTGAACGAAGCAAAGAACACGCTTCTTATATTATTGAATCTCTGGAAACAGGACGTCATTACAGAGGACACTTTAATATTATGAATGAAGGATGCATCACAAATCTTCCATGGGAATCGGTAGTTGAAGTTCCCTGTTATGTAGATGGAAACGGAATCAGCATTCCTAAAGTAGGTGACCTTCCACTTGGCTGCGCAGCAGTATGCTCACAATCAATCTGGGTACAAAAGCTGGCAGTTGAAGCTGCAGTTCATGGCGATGTACAGCTTCTGAAACAGGCAGCTATGATGGATCCACTGACAGGTGCTGTATGCAACCCACCTGAAATCTGGCAGATGATTGATGAAATGCTGGTCGCTCAGGAACAATGGCTTCCACAGTACACAGAAGCCATCAAAGCGGCCAAAGAACATCTTGCAAATGACCCGCTGATTCCAACAAAAGATTACCATGGTGCTGCAAGGCTCCGCGAAAAAACCCCTGAAGAAGTAGCCGCAGAACGCGATGCACGTAAAATCACAGCCTGATTTTTCCAGAATGCTAATATACGAAAAATATACAAAATACAGCATGCTTATTAATACATATATCCTTCTAAATACAAAAGCTGACACATTCATCTGTGCCAGCTTTTTGTATTTTATCTGTAAATTTATATCAAATAATTCCCTGTCACTTCTCAGAAACAATTTATACTGTTTCTAATACTGGCAAAGCCCTGCCCTATGCATATTGCATTTTTTAACCGAATCAAGTAAGTCCCCTGCTTCAATTGCAAATATCCGCTTGACTTGAAACGTATGACTTACTTATTTTTAATCAGTCTATAGCAATTAAAACAGGAAACTTTCTCAGTTCAGCTAAAATCTCGTACGTTTATTCACATATTTCGCCTTATACTTAGAATAAACAATCGTCTGATCCTTATACAATCCATAATATCCCGAAGCCGCATAGCTGATAGAAACCGCAATCAGATAAAAAGGAACTCCCTTAAATCCAAACATTTCAAATGCGATCAGAATTGATGTGATCGGGCAGTTTGTCACTCCACAGAATACCGCCGTCATTCCACATGCAGCACAGATAGATGGCGAAAATCCCAGCCAGTTTCCCATCACACATCCAAAGGTAGCTCCTATACAGAACGAAGGAACAATTTCCCCGCCTCGGAATCCTGCACGCATTGTCAATGCAGTCAGTACCAGTTTCCAGAAGAAATCCAGAGGTCTTGCCTGTCCTTCTTCCACTGCCTTCTCAATCAGCTCTGCACCTGCACCCATATAATCTGAAGTTCTCAGAAGTAATGTAATTCCAATCACCAGACAGGATCCCACAACTACACGCACATATGGATTCTTAAACCACCTTCCATATGCTCCGGCAACTCCATTCAGCACCATACAGAATACAATACTGATTACTGCACATCCAACAGCGATAGCACCCATTTTCAAACCCGTTTCAATAGTCAGCTTCGGAATATCCACTACATGAAAAGCCTCCGGTGTAATTCCCATTCCTGCCGCAAATCCGGATGCAACCAGGGAAGCAATCATACAGGGCATCAGAGCTGTATAATACATCACTCCTACACTGACTACCTCCAGTGCAAAAACAGCCGCAGCCATCGGTGTTCCAAACAGCGCAGAAAACGCCGCACTCATACCGCACATAACAATTACATGTCGGTCTTCTTCATCCAGATGAATCCAACGTCCAAGCTGATTGGCAATACTTCCACCAAGCTGTATCGCCGCACCTTCACGTCCTGCAGAGCCACCTGCCAGATGTGTAAGTGCTGTAGAAATGAAAATCAGAGGCGCAGATAAAATCGGCACATCGTCCTGTGATCTCACAGTAGAAAGCACCTGATTCGTACCTCCATCATCCTTACCAAATTTCTCATACAGGAATACAATAATTAATCCCATCACCGGAAGCAGATAGAACATCCATTCATTTTCTTTCCTGTAATTTGTCACACTCTTCAACACGAAAGAAAACAGTGTACTCGCCGCTCCTGTAATACATCCTACAAGTACCGCGATCATCAGCCATTTTACAAGATTCCCCACATCACGCTGAATCTCACCACTGTAATATTGCAGCTTCTTTTTCAGTAAGCTTTTCGCTTCCGTACTTTGTTCTTCCGTGCCATTCTCCTGATCTGCATGCTTTTCCTCTTTCTCCATTTCCCCCTCTTACCTTTCCTTATTATTTTTCATACAAATTTGCTATTTCTATTTTAGCATACATTTTCCATACCTGCCAGAAAGATAAGACAGAGGGATTAAGGATTATTGAATTATTGGAAGATATTTGATTCGGTTAAAATGCAGTACACATATTAACATTCTTCCCAACGTCTTCCTTCTCTGCAAAAGGTCCGGGAATTACCTTGGCACCTCTGTGTCCTCCAAAGTAATCGGTATCAAATGTTATCGGTGTTCCATCCGGATTTTCGAAGAATTCTTCCGGCTCAAAAGCTTTTCCCAAAACTTCTGTATTGATCATACGTCCGGAGAAATCTTCAAGAATCTCATATATATTTGTATCCAGAAAATATTTTCCGTCTTTCTCTGTTAATTCTACCTTCACATTCTCAGAAGAAACGAACCCATTTTTCTCATGTTTCCATGCCTTTGCACCATTAAGATAAACATTTCCTTCACTCCATACCGGTAAATGATCAAAATGAACTGATTCCAGTTTCTTCATGTCTGCAGGTTTTGTAAAATCAAACTGTGAAATCCATTCATCATACGTTGGATACTCATCAAACATCCAGGTTCCGACTTTTCTGTTTTCAGAATCAAATCCATCATCAGAATCATGCATTGTAATAAAATCTTCTGAAGGCCATTTCTGGACGAAAATATTATTATAGAAACGATCATCTCCATGAAGTATAGTCATAAATCCCATAACCTCTGTACGATGAGGCATATGATATGGTGTATAACGCCAACTGGTTCCTTCGCCTACACAAGTTAAAGCACCGCAGATCAGATTATGCACCATAGCAACACCCTGAGTAGCAAAACGCAGGCTAGCATCTGATAAAAGGATATTGTTATCAATAAGAGTAGGACCATGACCTACTTCAACAAAAATATCCTGGCACATCATACCACCTTTCAACTGTTTAGCAAATGCCGGACGCTGATTGTCATGGAGCAGGTTCTGAGAAAGTCGTGTACCCTGAGCTTCCCAATCACACCAGATTCCCATAGTACAATGATGAATATGATTTCTTCTCATAATAACATCAATTGCAGCATGCATTTTAATTCCGGCAATTTCTGCTCCGCCCAATTCCATCATATTGTTGATATGGTGAATATGATTATCCTCAATAATACTGAATACACCACCCATACGCCCGATAATACCACCCTGCTCACAGTGGTGGATATTGTTTCGGCGGATAATATGACTTCCTACTTTTTCCTTAAGCCAGCCATGATACTGTCCACGGCATACCGCGTCTCTTTCCATTTGAGTTGGACTCTTAACATATTTATTAGTAAAATAATGATCATTTTCCGGATCATAATATTTTCCAAGAGAAATTCCTGCACATTTGCTGTTAGAAATTTCACAGTCCTCAATGATCCATCCTTTACTCCAGTGAGGCCCGATCATGCCATCCTGATAAGCTGCAGGCGGTGCCCAGGTAGTTGCTGCTTTTGTAACTACGAAACCACTGACTGTGATATATCCAACACCTGTTTTTGATGGCATAAAGCATTCACGGCGTACATTAATTTCTACATTTTCCTCATTTGGATCTGCTCCATGAAAATTCGCATAAATTACTGTCTCATCTTTTTCCTGATCCTGTTCTGTGTACCATTTATAAGTAGATTCCTCTGGAACCCAACTACACTCATAAACCTCGGCTTTAATACATTCCTCTACACTTCCAGCCTCATAAAGTGCTCGGTTATTAAGATATACACATCCTGTATGTTTGTCAGCTTTAGCAAAATACCAGTCTCCATATACCATAGTTGTATATGGATTATAGTTGCCAAAAAGACTGTTCGCAACACGGCATACCCATACGTTTTCCTTATAAGGAACCCATGACTGAATTCGTTCTGCTCCGGTAATAACTGCCCCAAGAGGCTCTACACTCCTGTAAGTAATTCTGGCATCCTCTCTACCCGCATGAACAGGATCTACATATTCCCGATAAACTCCAGGAGCTACCCAAACTTCATCCCCCGGCTGTGCAATTTTTGCTGCATCATTAATATGACGAAACGGCATCTGTTCTGTACCATTACCATCATGACCAGCATTTACATTTACATAAATCTTCATGAAAAACCCTCCCATATATGTTTCTATTATAGCAATCCTCGTAAATAATGCATTTAAGACAGTTCAGCATGATTTCACACTCTGATGGGCTGGATTAAGATGTATTATTTTAGAGGATTAATAGATTCTATAAATTTTGCTTATAATTTTAAAACCCATTTTCCTGCAAGACAATATATTTTTAATCCCACTTTCTATAATTTTCTATGTAAATGGTCAGAAGTTTCAGACATTCCTTTCTATAGATTTTTGCACACAAAAAAACCAGCTAGATGATAGCTGGTTTTTACTGTACCTTCAAAACTACATACATGTTGACATTTCCTTGAGATTCATTCTTCCTGCGATTC
>NZ_JAAIMY010000038.1 GCF_013300825.1 Blautia wexlerae | reverse complement strand
GTAGCATTAGTAGGAACAGAGAAGATCGGATCCGGACTTGTAACAGTTATGGTACGTGGAGACGTAGGAGCTGTTAAGGCAGCAGTAGAAAGCGGAAGCGCAGCAGCATCCAGACTTGGTGAATTAGTTGCTACTCATGTAATTCCGAGACCTCATACAGACGTAGAGAAAATCCTTCCAAGCATCTGACCAGCAGATTGAGAAGTATAAAAAAGGAGTTCGCTCATGAGTAAATCATATGGATTTATAGAAATCACTGGTGTCGTTGCAGCAATTGATGCACTGGACATCATGTGCAAAACTGCAGACGTTGAGCTGGCGTCATGGGAACGTAAGCTGGGCGGACGACTGGTTACTATTATAGTTGAAGGCGATGTATCTGCCGTTACAGAAGCAGTAAATGCAGCAGCGACAGGTGCGATCAAGAAACCGGTAAGTTATGCAGTAATTGCACGTCCCCACGAAGAAATCGTCAGAATGGTGGAATTAAGTGCAAGTCGCTGGAAGAACAATCAGGGGGATGAATAATGGCTGAAGAGAAGAAACCGGAAGCAGATAAAAATGCCCCTAAAAAGGCAGCCGCTCCAAGAAGAACGAAAGCAAAAATTTCTTCAAAACCGGAAGTAAAAGCTCAGACGGCAGATACGGCGGCAGAAACAGCAAATAAAACAGAATCCCAGAAAGAACAGATAAAGGAAACAGTATCTCATAAGGAGGAAAAAGTTATGACACAGGAAGCATTAGGAATGGTAGAAACCAGAGGACTTACAGCAGCAATCGAAGCAGCAGACCAGATGTGCAAGGCTGCTAACGTAGCATTAGTAGGAACAGAGAAGATCGGATCCGGACTTGTAACAGTTATGGTACGTGGAGATGTAGGAGCTGTTAAATCAGCAGTAGAAAGCGGAAGCGCAGCAGCATCCAGACTTGGTGAATTAGTTGCTACACACGTAATCCCAAGACCACATACAGATGTAGAGAAAATCCTGCCTGTATTAAAATAGTAATCCATCGTAACTGTCCGGTATCTGCACAGCAGACTGTCGGATGGTTATAATCCGTCATATTTGACAGAAAGCAGGTGTATTCTTGGAATCTAATAATATTGAACTGATTACCAGAATGGTCATTCAGGCAATCAATCAGAATGAAAAAAAAGGCGATGGATTCATGGTTCCCATCGGGGTTTCCGCAAGACACATTCACCTGACACAGGAACATGTAGAAGCATTGTTCGGACCCGGATATCAGCTTACGAAGAAGAAAGAGCTGATGGGAGGTCAGTTTGCTTCTAATGAAACAGTTACCATTGTGGGACTGAAACTTCGTGCCATTGAGAATGTAAGAATCCTTGGACCGGTGCGTAAAGCTTCACAGGTTGAGGTATCTGCGACAGATGCCATTAAGCTTGGAATGAATGTTCCGGTTCGCGAATCCGGAGACGTTGCAGGAAGTGCACCAATCGCAATCGTAGGTCCAAAAGGAGCCGTTTATCTGAAAGAGGGATGTATCGTGGCAATGCGCCATATACATATGTCTCCGAAAGATGCACAGGCCGCAGGTGTGAAGGACGGCGATATCGTATCAGTAAAGGCAGATAATGAGAGAGGAACCATCTTCAATCAGGTCAAGATCCGTGTAGACGACAGCTTTACACTGGAAATGCATATTGATACAGATGAAGCAAATGCAGCAAAGATTGCTACAGGTACTACCGTAACAATAATTAAATAATATCGGGGGCCAAAGGTCAAAAAGCCGTTCGTGCCTGCACGATAAGGTTTTTGAACAGAAACCCTTAAGCGTTAATTGGGGGCAGAAGTATTTGCCCCCAATATTATTATCAGAAATAATTTGGAGGCTCATATGATCGTAGGCAAAGTTGTAGGAAGTGTGGTATCCACACGAAAGAGTGAGAAGCTGATTGGAAGTAAATTTATGATTATCGAGCCTGTGCATCATATGAAAGGCGACCTGAGCCAGCTGGTTGCGATTGATATGATCGGAGCCGGAGTTGGTGAATATGTATTGGTGGCACAGGGAAGCGCAGCAAGAATAGGCTGCGGCGTAGAAACAGCACCGGTAGATGCCGCAATTGTCGGTATTATTGATGACGGTGCAGGATTGGAGTAACGCCATGGAAATCAAAGAATTACAGGATATTATACAGCAGAATGGTGTGGTAGGTGCCGGCGGAGCCGGATTCCCTACTTATATGAAGCTTACAGACAAGGCCAATACCATTCTTATGAACTGTGCAGAGTGTGAACCATTACTGAAATTACACAGACAGTTATTGGAAAAACACGCATATGAAATTATGAAAACATTCCATATGATCCAGGAGACGGTTGGTGCTTCTGAAGCAATTATTGGAATTAAGAAGTCTTATGTACAGACAATTCATGCATTAAATCAGCATATTGAAGAATTTCCTGGCATGAGGCTGCATCTTCTGGACGAAGTTTATCCGATGGGAGATGAGGTTGTACTTATTTATGAGGCAACTGGAAGAGTAGTACGGCCGGGAGGACTGCCGATCGAGCAGGGAGTAGCCGTATTTAACGTTGAAACTGTATACAATGTATATCGTGCTGTGGAAGAGAAGCAGCCGGTTACAGACAAATATGTATCTGTTGTTGCAGAAGTAAGTGATCCTGTTACAGTGAGAGTTCCCCTAGGATGCACTCTGGAGGAAGTGGTAGCACAGGCAGGCAGCACAACAGTGAAGGATCCTGTCTATTTCGTAGGCGGCCCGATGATGGGGCGTATCGGAAATGGTTCAGATCCGGTGACAAAGACAACAAATGCGATTTTGGTCCTTCCAAAAGACCATCTTATTGTAGCGAAGAAGCAACGGACTTCTTCCATAGATTTAAAACGTGCAGCATCTATCTGCTGCCAGTGCAATACCTGTACAGATTTATGTCCGAGACATAATCTGGGACATCCGATCGATCCGGCGAAATTTATGAGAGCTGCATCAAATAATGATTTCAGAGACCTGAATCCATATATAGATGCTTCCTTCTGCAGTTCCTGCGGTGTATGTGAGATGTACTCATGTCCGCAGAGTCTTGCACCGAGAAGTCTTCTCGCAGATATGAAGGGCGGTCTGAGAAAAGCAGGTATCCGTCCTCCGCAGGGTGTACAGCCGAAACCGGTACAGGAATCCAGAGAATACCGTAAGGTTCCGGAAGAACGTCTGATGGCGCGACTTGGTCTTACGAGATATGACAAGGATGCTCCTCTGAAAGAAGAACTTGTACAGGTTAAGAAAGTAAGGATATTATTGAGCCAGCACATCGGAGCACCTGCACAGGCAGTGGTCAAAGCCGGTGATGAGGTAACAAGAGGGCAGATGATCGCACAGCCGGCACAGGGCTTAAGCGTTGGTATTCATGCTTCTGTCAGCGGTAAAGTAACAGAAGTAACAGACCGTTACATTATTATTGCAGTAAAGTAGAAAGGACGTGCACAAAATGAGTAAAGCAATCGGAATGATTGAATTTAAAACCACATCTACAGGCGTTACTGCAGCAGATGCTATGGTAAAAACATCTGAGGTAGAGATCGTCGAGGCACAGACCGTATGTCCTGGTAAATATATTGCAATTATTACCGGTGACTTAAGTGCGGTAAAGGCCGCCGTTGATACGGCAGTAACTACATATGAGGATAAATGCATTGACAGCTTTGTGCTGGGCAATCCGCATGAATCCATTTTCCCGGCAATTTACGGAACTACTCAGGTAGAAGATATCAGTGCGCTGGGAATTCTTGAAACTTATGATGCAGCTTCCATTATCGAAGCAGCAGACCAGGCAGCTAAGACTGCGATCGTAGATCTGATAGAACTTCGTATTGCCAAAGGTATGTGCGGAAAATCATATATGATGATCACCGGTGAAGTTTCTGCGGTAGAGGCTTCCATTGACAGGGCAAAAGAACTTGTAGCTGCCAAGGGTATGTACCTGGATTCTTCCGTTATCGCACATCCTGACAGAAGAATGATCGACAGTATTTTATAATACCCGGGGTAAGAAGTTTCTGACCCTGACACTCATAAAAAATTTCTCAAAAAAAGGGGGCAAAGATATGCTTGCACTGGAGAGAAGAAATCTGATTCTCGAAAAATTACAGGCAGAAAAGCGGGTGGTGGTCAGCGAGCTGAGCCAGCTTTATGACGTCTCTGAAGAGACCATACGCCGTGATCTGGATAAACTTGAAAAGGAAGGACTTGCGATAAAAAGTTATGGCGGTGCTGTGATCAATGAGGATGTAAGCATTGATTTGCCTTTCAATGTACGTAAGAACCAGAATGTTACAGGAAAGCAGAAAATGGCTGAACTTGCAGCTTCCCTTGTGAAAGACGGAGATCATATTTTCCTGGATGCGAGTACTACGGCAGTTTTTGTGGCGAAAGCATTAAAGGAAAAAGAACGTCTTACCGTAATTACCAATTCCATGGAAATACTTCTGGAGTTAGCTGATGTATCCGGGTGGAACATTATCTCCACCGGAGGCGTAATGAAAGAAGGATATCTGGCTTTTCTTGGATCAAAGACAGACGAATCCATACGTTCTTATTATGTAGATAAGGTTATCTTTTCGTGTAAGGCGCTGGATCTGGAATGGGGGATTATGGAATCGCAGGAAGCTTTTGGCTCTACCAAGAGAGCGATGATCGGTTCCGGAAGAAAGAGAATTCTGGTTGTTGACAGTTCTAAATTTGATCAGACAGCGTTTTCCGTAGCTGGAAGCATGAAAGAAGTAGATATTATAGTTACGGACAAAGAACCGACAGAACGCTGGAAGAAGCACTTTGAGAAATTTAATGTAAAATGCCTATATCCTGTCTGACAAAGAAAATAGGAGTATGATACAATGAATACTTTTGAGATGAAAACCGCGATCCATTTTGGGGATAACGCGTTAGACAGATTAAAAGAGATCCCGTATAAAAGGGTTCTCATTATAACAGATCCATTTGTGGTACAAAGTAAAATGATCAATCTGATCACTGCTCCTTTAAACAGTGCAGGTATTGAATACGATATTTTCCATGACGTTGTGCCGGATGCACCTGTGGACAAGATTGCAGAAGGGGTAAAGAAGTTCCTGGAATATCAGCCGGAAGCAGTTGTTGCAGTCGGTGGTGGTTCTGCGATTGATTCTTCCAAGGCAATCAGAGAATTTGCACTGAAGATCAACAATTACGGAAAAGTAGGTCTGATCGCAATTCCGACTACAAGTGGTACCGGATCAGAAGTTACTTCTTTTGCAGTAGTAAACGATACTGCAGCACATGTAAAATATCCGCTGATCTCAGAGAGCCTTACAGCAGATGAAGCAATTCTGGATGCAGAACTTGTAAGGAGTGTTCCGCCGGCCATCACAGCGGATACTGGTATGGACGTGTTTACACATGCGCTGGAATCATACGTAAGTACTGCACATAATGAATTCTCTTCTGCACTTGCGGAGAAAGCCATTGAAATTTGCGGAGTATTCCTGCTGAGAGCATATCTGGATGGCAGTGATATGCATGCGCGTAAAAAAATGCATGTAGCTTCCTGTCTGGCTGGTTTATCCTTTAATACAGCAGGTCTTGGAATCACTCACAGCATGGCTCATCAGCTAGGAGCAATGTTCCATATTCCGCATGGAAGGGCAAATGCTATGCTGCTTCCGCATATCGTAGAATTTAATTCTGATATCAATAAGCATAGTAAGAGCCAGAAAGAGTATCTTCCGGCTGTAAAGAGATACGCCAATGTTGCGCACATTCTCGGACTGAGCAATTATAATAAAGTAATGACGGTCCGTTCTCTGGTAAACTGGATTCAGTTTATGCAGAAAGAGATGAATATTCCGCTGACGATTCAGGAACTGGGAACAATTGCACCGGAAAAATATTTTGCAGCAATTGACAAGATGGCAGACGCAGCACTTGCAGATGCCTGCACAGTGAATAATCCGAGAGTTCCGACTAAAGAAGATATTATAAAGATTTATACGAAATTATGGTCATTCTGAAAATGAAGACAATAATTTCCGGCAGATGCTGACTGCCGCTGAAATCAGATACAGGAGATGGAGAAGAGATGAGTATTTATACAAAAAGAGGAGACAGAGGAATTACAGATATGGCTCATGCCGGTAATATTTCCAAGTCTGATGACCGTATCCGCCTTATGGGTGAGGCTGATGAACTGAATAGTCATATTGAACTTGTAAAAAGTATGCTCCGTCAGTCAGAAATACTTCAGCTTCTTGAACGTATTCAAAAGAATCTTGATCTGATCGCAGCGGGAGTCAGTAACCCATATGATCGTGACTGTAAAGTCAGTGAAAAGGAAACAGCAGTGTTGGAGGTGGAAACAGATAAACTGGAAGCACTGTGCGAAAAGCCTGTTCCGGAGAAGCTTACAGGAAAGAGCCGACTGGCTGCAGAGATAGATATTGCACGTACTGTTGCCAGAAGAACAGAGCGCTGCCTTGCACAGGTCAGCGTGAAGTTTGGCGCAGATACAGAGAGTAAGAGATTTCTTAACCGCCTTTCGGATTATCTGTATATTTTGGCGAGATATATAGAGTATTACTCTGATCTTTCAGTGGAACTGTCTGATGATCATGCGGGTGCATTGGCGAAAATGTCTGATAATAATACAGATGCATTGCCGGAACCGTCCGACAGTAATACAGATGTATTAAAAAAGACGGCAGATATCAATGAAGCCGTCATCCAGGAGGTTCTTAAACGAATGGGAATTCAGAGCAGGATAACATTGGATACAGCGAAGAAACTGATCGAGAGACTGGAGCAGGAAGCTGTGCGCAGAGGGCAGCGTGCGGTAATCGCGGTCTGCAATCCGGAAGGAAATCCGGTTGCGGTCCATGTGATGGATGGAGCATTCCTTGTAAGCTTCGATGTGGCAATGAAGAAAGCCTATACTGCAGTGGCAGTGAAGATGTCTACAATGGAACTTTCGAAGATCGCACAGCCCGGAGGAACCTTTTATGGCGTTGACAAGCTGGATGGTGGAAAAATCGTTATTTTCGGCGGCGGTATTCCGCTGAAGTCCGGAAATACAATTATCGGTGGACTTGGAATCAGCGGCGGTACAGGAGAAGAAGACCATAGTCTGGCAGAGTATGGTCAGTCTGTGTTAAATGAAATATTGTAAGATGGATGACAACTATTTGGCAGTCCGCTGTTGAAGGCACCAGACAGTTGCGAAGGAGTATTAAAAAGATCAGAACAGTTTTGAAGAGAGCTGTTCTGGTCTTTTTGCGATGTACTGATTTATCTTCGCTTATATTTCCCGGGAGTCATGCCTTTGTATTTCTTAAAAGTACGTATAAAATAGCTCAGATCATTAAATCCGTTTCTGTAAGCAATTTCTGTGATTGAATCATCAGTAGCCGCCAGTTGTAAACAGGCTTCTTCAATTCTCTGTCTGTTCAGATAATCCACAGGAGTCTGATGGGTCATTTCCGAAAAGAACCTGCAGAAATATTTCGGTGACATAGAGACAGAAGCAGACAGTTCCTGAAGTGTGATAGGATTGGCATAATTTTTTTCGATAAATTCCAGAACCTGCTTCAACTGTAAAATACGTTTATAGTCTCTGCGCGTTCGGGTAGGATTTTCGATAAAGTAATGATTACTGAAAACCAAACCAAAAAAGTGGTAAAATTGTCCAAATACAGTCAGCTCATATCCGGTATCTTTTTCATACATGGCATCAAACAGAACAGAAATACAGTTCAGAATCTGTGGATGCTCATCTGAAAAATGTGGAAAAAGCATTGTTTCCTGATGCAGGATTTTCTGGATATATTCTCCGCATACAGGATTGTTTTTCAAAAAAGTGTTCATATCAAAAACAATGCACTGATATACACAATCATGGGGAATTCCTGAATGAAGGATTCCACTATGTACAAAAATGACATCATTCTTAACTGCTGTAAAACTTTTTTCGTCTAAAGTGACAGTAAGAGAACCTTCCAGAATACGAATTATTTCATATTCCACATGCCAGTGATAAGACATGACATATCTGGGATGTGTATGATCGATGTGATGAAACTCAAATGGAAACTCATAAGTGCCTCTTGGACGGTCTTCATTATGGTTTAAATCATGCAAAAGAACTTTCCTCCTTACAAAATTTACAGAAATTTTATGATTAAAACAGAAAAAGTGAATATTGTACTGTTTTTTGCTATTATAACACAAGTAATTTTCTGAATGCAATTATATAATAGATATCAGTAACAAAGTTGAGCAGTCGGGTTACTGTGAACGGAGTGAACAGTAACGCAGTCGGGCTGCTGTTCACAGAGTAAACAGTGGTTATCGGGCTGTTCGGCACAACAGGTGCAGAGGTTATTATTTTTGTTATATTTGCAGTCAGAAGATGCTGCGAAAAGTGAAAATGTAATCTTGGGGGTTAGCAGGAAATGATCCTGCGGGAATATTACAATAATTTATCAGGAGGTATTTTATTATGGCAAAGAGCAGATTAATTGGCAGCTATCCGGTAATTGGTATCAGACCTACTATCGATGGTCGTAGAGGAGCACTGGATGTTCGTGGATCTCTGGAAGATCAGACAATGAACATGGCGAAATCAGCTGCTAAATTATTTGAAGAGAATTTAAGATATTCCAACGGTGAACCGGTTAAAGTTGTAATCGCTGATACAACCATCGGACGTGTTGGCGAGAGCGCTGCATGTGCAGATAAATTCCGTAAAGAAGGCGTAGATATCACTCTTACAGTTACACCATGCTGGTGCTACGGTGCTGAGACAATGGATATGGATCCACAGACGATCAAAGCTGTATGGGGATTCAACGGAACAGAAAGACCTGGTGCTGTATACCTTGCATCTGTACTTGCAACACATGCACAGAAAGGACTTCCGGCATTCGGTATCTATGGACATGATGTTCAGGAAGCTGATGACACATCTATTCCGGAAGATGTTAAAGAAAAACTGTTAAGATTCGGCCGCGCAGCAGTTGCAGCAGCATCCATGAGAGGAAAATCCTATCTGCAGATCGGTTCTGTAACAATGGGTATCGGCGGATCTATCATTGATTCCGATTTCATCGAATCTTATCTTGGAATGAGAGTTGAATCTGTTGATGAGGTGGAGATCATCCGTCGTATGACAGAAGGTATCTATGATCACGCAGAATTTGATAAAGCTCTGAAATGGGCAAAAGAAACCTGTAAGATCGGCTGGGATAAGAACCCTGAAGAACTTCAGTTCTCAGCTGAAAAGAAAGAAGAGCAGTTCGAGTTTGTTGTTAAGATGGCAGTTATCATCAAAGAACTGATGAACGGCTGTGACAATCTTGATCCTAAATTCTCTGAAGAAGCAATCGGACACAATGCTCTGGCAGCCGGTTTCCAGGGACAGAGACAGTGGACAGATTTCTATCCGAACGGTGACTTTGCAGAAGCTATGCTGAACACCTCCTTTGACTGGAACGGAGCACGTGAACCATACATCTTGGCTACAGAGAACGATGTTCTTAACGGACTTGGAATGCTGTTCATGAAACTTCTTACAAACAGAGCACAGATTTTCGCTGACGTTCGTACATACTGGAGCCCGGAGGCTGTTAAGAAAGCTACAGGATATGACCTTGAGGGCGTAGCAAAAGAAGCCGGCGGTTTCCTTCACCTGATCAACTCCGGTGCTGCCTGCCTTGATGCTAACGGAGAAGCAAAAGAAGCTGATGGAACAGCTGTTATGAAACAGTGGTGGGATATCACAGAAGAAGACCAGAAAGCAATCATGGAAAACACAGAATGGTGTATGGCTGACAACGGATATTTCCGTGGAGGCGGATACTCCAGCCGTTATGAAACACGTGCCCAGATGCCTGCAACAATGATCCGCCTGAACCTTGTAAAAGGACTTGGACCGGTTCTGCAGATCGCTGAAGGATGGACAGTAGCTCTTCCTGAAGAAGTATCTGACAAGCTGTGGAAACGTACAGACTATACATGGCCATGTACATGGTTTGCTCCAAGATGCGATGGCAAAGAAGGACCGTTCAAGACAGCTTATGATGTAATGAACAACTGGGGTGCAAACCATGGAGCAATCTCCTACGGACACATTGGTGCAGATCTTATCACAATGTGCTCTATGCTGAGAATTCCTGTATCCATGCACAATGTTCCTGAGAAAGATATCTATCGTCCGGCAGCATGGAATGCATTTGGAATGGATAAAGAAGGTGCAGATTTCAGAGCATGCAAGAATTATGGACCTCTTTACAAATAATAAATAAAACCGATATGTAAGAATGTATATCGGCCGCCCGGAGTTGGAGATGATCTGACTTTGGGCGGCTGTTTGTATCAGGGGGAATCAAAAAAACAAGCCGATATCTGTGTGTACAGATACCAGCCTGTTGTATATATATGTATGTGTGATGTGTGTACAATGTGTAAAAATGATATTTGGCATGAATATGCCAAAATCCCGAAAAGATAAAGCAAAATCAGTTGTTGATTACAACACCCTTCTGAAGCATTATATTTGCATACAGAGCTTTTTCGCTTGTGGAAATAATGCAATATGCAGTTTTGGCTTCTTCATAGAAAGCGAAACGTTCAATATTTCCAACCGCTTTATCGCCGCGTTCGTCATATTTGGTAACGATTTCTTTATATGTATCCCAGATTGGTGTTTCTACATTATCGCCAGGCATAACTTCCATGAGATTTACAGGATGCTCTACATAAGTATCCAGTGGAAACAGTTTGAGGATTGCATCCAGAATTTCCGGTACACCATGTCCGTCACAGCGGATAGTGATGGCATTCTTTCCCATAGATTCAACAGGGAAGTTACCGTCTGCGATAACAAGACGATCGCTGTGTCCCATTTCACATAAAACTTTTAATAATTCCGGTGATAAAATTTCAGGAATTCCCTTTAACATAATTTGTATTCTCCTTTCAAAATTCTGAAAATCATTATAAATAGTCTAATGAAAAAAATCAGATTATTCAAGGCAATATTTTACGCAAAAAGAGTAAATTTTTATAGTTTACAGCGGAGGAAACAGTAACACACAGAGTTGTATGAAATGCACAAAAATATATTGAAAAAATTGAAAAAATAGTATAAATATGCTATTATCATTATAGTGAATCACGCAGATATTCGAAACCTGCTTTACTGTTCGCTTATAACCGAATAGCTGCTTTGCGGAGGTTTTACCTGATTCGGTTAAATAAGTAAAAGGAAGTAGTAATTTTTATTGGGGTATCAGGCAGGGGATGATGCCTGATCTTATGGGGGATAAAACTTAATATGTACAAAATATTATTGGTAGACGACGAAATCCTGGTCAGGGATGCAATCAGGGAGAACATTGACTGGAAAAGCCTGGACTGTGAGCTTGTGGGGGATTGTGAGAATGGCAGACAGGCAGTGGAATTTGTGCAGAGCCACAAGGTGGATGTTGTATTGACAGATATCTGTATGCCTTATATGGATGGTATGGAACTGAGCGAGTTTCTTCATGATAATTATCCGGATATTCTTATTGTTATATTCAGCGGTTTTGGGGAATTTGAATATGCGAAGAAAGCAATCCGTTATAATGTAAGTGAATATATGCTCAAACCTGTCACAGCAATGGAACTGACAAAAGTGCTCCGGAATATGAAAGAAAAGCTGGATTCCAGAAAAAAAGAACAGAAAAAAATGGAATCCCTGTCGCAGACTTCAAAGGATTATCACAAGAATGTGGATGTCATCCGGTCGAAAGCACTGGAGACTCTTGTAAATTGTACCAGAGATGTACAGGTAAGTCTTCTGGAACTGAAAAAGCTGGGGATCAGCTTTGACTGTTCGAGCTACAGAGTAGCTGTTTTTGATATGGACACTTACTCAGAAATGTATCAGGTAGATATGCATAAACAGCAGGAAAGCGCATTGATGTCCTTTGTACTTTTTAATATAAGCAATGAAATTGTGACCAGAGAGAACGCAGGTGTTGCTTATCAGGAAGGCAGTAACCGGGTATGCATTATATTTACAGGATGCAGATCCAGAGAATTCGGAGACAAAATACATAGTATCTGTCAGGAAATCCAGCAGAAAGTAAAAGAAGTGATCGGGATTGAAACTTCTATAGGAATCGGAAGCTGGGTGAGATCACCTCAGGAACTGGTCTATTCCTATAAGCTTGCTGAGAAAGCCATTGGCTATCGGTATCTGCTGGGAGGCAGCCTCCTTTTGGATATGGAAGAAAAGAAAACGGACAACAGTATTAATCTTATAAAATCTCTGGAAACACTGACAGAAGAGATAAAGGTCGGAAACAGGCAGAAAGTGACAGAAATCCTGGAGCAGATCGAGCATGAGATCAAAGGGGCACTGGTGGAGAAAAGCTATGCCTGCATTTATCTTCAGCAGGTGATACGTGCCATCGGAAATACCTGCCAGTCCCTGAGTGATGATCCGGAAAAGATCATTGCTCAGAGAGAGAAGCTTCTGAAAGAAGTTTCTCAGGCAAAAACCTTTGATAAAGCAGTGACATTGGTGAAGGAGTATGCTGAAGGAGTATTTGAATCACTTCAGGATCTGAACAGTTCCAGCGGCCAGAGGCAGGGAATGATGGCTATGGATTATATCCGAAAAAATTATATGGATCCGGATCTGAGTCTGAACAGTATCTGTTCTTATCTGAATATCAGTACCAGCTATTTCAGCACTATTTTTAAGGAGATGACAGGGGAAACATTTATCGAATCACTTACCAGGATCAGAATGGAGAAGGCGAAGGAACTCCTGGAGAATACAACTCTGAAGAATTATGAGATTGCGGAAAAAGTAGGATTTTCAGATCCACACTATTTCGGAATTTCATTTAAGAAGATGACAGGAAAAACACCTACCGAATATGCAAGGGAGAAACGCCGATGAAGATTTCTTCAAAATTTAAGAGTATTCAGAGTTCTATTTTCTGTGCGGTGTCGATCCTGGTATTAAGTGCTGTGCTGGTTGTGACAGTGGTATCTCTGAGATATACGAATTCATCTATTTATGAAAATTCTGTCATGTATACACAGACGATCATCAAACAGCTGAATCAGAATATAGATTCGTATATCAGTTATATGGATAATATTGCGTCAGTAATCGCGCAAAGCGGTGATGCTTATAAATATCTGTACAGTGAAAAAGGATATGGAGCCACAAAGGATGAAAATTACAGTGAATACAGACAGCGCCTTGTGGAACAGTTTAAAACGATCCTGAAGGGCAGGGCGGATATCAGAAATATCGGGATTGTCAGAGAGGATAAGAACTCTCCATCTCTGTTTGACAATGGATTATCTGTGAGAAATACATATGTAGATCTTAATACACAGCCATGGTATGCAGATGCAGTCGGAAAATATGACCGGTATAATCTGACATCTTCTCATGTGCAGAATGTGATAAAGGGAGAAAGACCATGGGTCATCACACTCAGCAGAGGAATCTGCAATTATACAGGAACAGAAGCAGAGGATGGAGTAGTTTTTCTGGATCTGAATTACAGTGCGATCAGTGAACTCTGTGCACAGAGCAGCATGGGAGATAAAGGATATGTTTTTATTCTTGATCAGAATGGAAATATCGTTTATCATCCACAACAGCAGCAGTTATATAATGAACTGCAGACAGAGAACATTTCACTTGTTATGAATGCAAAATCAGATATTGTTACTGTCGGAAAGGGAGATGACGAGAAAATTTATGCACTGTCCCATTCTGATATCACAGGATGGACTATTGTGGGATGCATGAATATGTCTGAACTTTTACGAAACAGCAGACAGACAAGAAGTATTTATGTGCTGGTAGCAGTGGGGCTGATCATAGTTGCTCTTCTGATTTCCAGCCTGATTGCCAGAAATATTACGCTGCCGATCCAGAAGCTTCGCGATTCCATGAAAAGTGTGCAGAAAGGAAATTTTGATATTGAAGATATAGAGGTGATTTCCGACAATGAAATAGGAAGTCTTACCAGATCTTTTAATGTGATGACGCACAGGATACGGGAATTAATGGAGCAGAATGTAAAGGAGCAGGAGCAGAAGAGAAAAATAGAACTGAAAGCCCTGCAGTCGCAGATCAATCCACATTTTCTGTATAATACGCTGGATTCTATTATCTGGATGGCTGAAGGAAAGAAGAATGAGGAAGTGGTGATAATGACGGCTTCTCTGGCGCGACTGCTCAGACAGAGTATCAGCAATGAGGATGAGCTTGTAACAGTCGGACAGGAGATTGAATATGTCAGAAGTTACCTCACGATCCAGAAGATGCGCTACAAGGATAAGCTGGAATTTGAGATAAAGGCAGATCCATCCATTACACAGGTACCTATCATTCGTCTGGTATTGCAGCCGCTCGTGGAGAATGCAATTTATCATGGCTTAAAATATAAAGACAGTAAAGGACTGTTGACAGTACATGGATATATGAAAGGTGAGAATGCAGTAATCGATATTACGGACGATGGTGTGGGAATGGATGAGGAAACTCTGAAACATATTTATGATAAGCATAAGGTGAATTACCGTTCCAATGGAGTTGGGGTGTACAATGTGCAGCAGCGTCTGGTTTTATATTACGGAAAAGATTATGGCATTATCTATCACAGTGAAAAAGGAAAGGGAACCACAGCATCTGTTGTAATTCCCGGAATACAGGAGGAATCCCATGAAAAGTCATAAAAAAGAGATTATAACAGTTGCAATCCTTATGGCGGCAGCAGTGGTGATTTTTGCCGGAATCCTGAAACCGGAGGCGACACAGACGAAAAAATGCTCCCTCATTTATATTCCAAAGATCAGGGATAACACCAATGATTTCTGGACTTCGGTAATATCCGGCTGTAAGATGGCGGCAGAGGAATATGAATCTGACCTTGAAATCCTGGCTCCGGATAAAGAAGAGAATATAGAAGAACAGAATAAACTTCTGAAAAAGGCCATTGAGCAGAAACCGGATGCGATTCTGTTTTCTCCTTCCAGCATGGATGCATCAGATGAACTTCTGAAGGAAGCAAAAGAAAAAGGAATCCGTATTACCTATATTGATTCCTATACAAAAGAAGAATTGCAGGATCTTACAGTTGCCACAGATAATGTGAATGCGGGCAGGATGTTAGGAGAGTATGCCAGAAAATTAATCGATAAAGATTCAAAGATAGCCATTGTCAGCCATGTAAAAGGTGTTTCCACGGCTGTGGAGAGAGAACAGGGATTCAGGGAAGGTCTTGGTGACTATGCTGATAACATAGTAGATATTGTCTACTGTAACTCACTCTATGAGAAATCCTATGAACTGGCGCAGGAACTGATGAGGAAATATCCGGATCTGGAACTGATTGCAGGAATGAACGAATATTCTGCAGTTGGTGTGGGAAGAGCAGTCAGTGATGCAGGAGCGAAAGATAAGATCGCAGTAGTTGGTGTGGACTGTTCTCAGGAGGCCATCAATCTTATGGAAATGGGCGTTTATAAGGGAATTATTGTGCAGAAAGCATTCCGGATGGGGTATATCGGAGTGGAAGAAACCATTCATATGCTTAACGGGGATGCAGTAGAGAAGAATATTGATTCAGGATGCGAGCTGGTTACGCCGGAGAATATGTATAACAGTGATATTGAACGGCTGATCTTCCCGTTTAGCTGACTGACGCGTTGAAACGACTGCGTAATATAAGGATAAAAGAAGCAAAAAGGTTAAATATTTCCGGATGAAAAAAAGGAAATATTTAACCTTTTTTTGGAAGATATTTCATTACAATTATCCGACAGGTAAGGTAAGATATAGAAAACAAAGAGATACGAAATAACGTAAGGAGGGTGAAAAACTTGGAAAAGTTGAAACAAAATCCAATTGTGAAGAAACTCGGTCTGAACAGAATCCTGTTAGCATGTATTCTGGTTCTTATGTTCGTAGTCTTCAAAGTAGTTCTGGGAAGTAAGTTCCCTGTAGGTGACAGTATCAAATCTACTTTGAACTATGTATACTTCCTGGGCTTTCTGTCACTTGGAGTAACATTTGTAATTGCCACTGGAGGAATCGATTTCTCCATTGGACCTGTAATGTTCTGCTGTGCCCTGATCTCAGGTTACTGCATGACATCTTATCATGTACCTTGTGCAGCAGCAATGGTGATCTGCATTCTGATCGGATTTGCATTTGGCGTGTTTAATGGCTGGATGGTATCTTATATGTCAGTTCCGCCATTTATCATTTCCATGGCATCTATGAACATTGCAAAAGGTATTGCATCTGTATTTACAAAGACACAGTCCGTCAGCTGGCCACTGGGAAGTGATCCTGTAAACGGATGGTTCAGAAATCTTATCTCCTATAAGGGATTCCCTGTAGGACTTGTGATTTTCCTGGCAGCAGCAGTGATCTGTGGAATTATTCTTTATAACACAAAACCGGGACGTTATATCCTTTGTCTTGGTTCTAACAGCGAAGCAGTAAGACTCAGCGGTGTTAATACAAAAAAATGGAGAATGCTTGCTTATGTGATCTGCGGTGTTCTTGTAGGAATCGGAGCAATTTTCTTTGTTGGTGCTTATACAACTGTTCAGCCTGGATACGGCGATCAGTACAACAATGAAGCGATTGCAGGCTGTGTAATGGGTGGTACATCCATGGTTGGCGGACTTGCTTCTATCGGCGGTACAGTCATCGGTGTATTTATCATTTCTCTTCTTCAGCAGGGTATCATGGCATTTGGTCTTGGTAAAGGTCAGCAGATGATCATCACAGGACTTATCGTAATTGTAGCAGTTTATGTCGACGTTTCTGCAAGACGCAGAAAGAACTGATCGGAAGGGAGGATGTAACAATGGGTGAAGTTATTTTGACTATGAAGGACATTGATAAGTCCTTTCCTGGAGTTCATGCTCTGGATCACGTTAATTTTGAAGTGAAACGCGGCGAAGTACATGCTCTTATGGGAGAAAACGGTGCCGGAAAGTCTACATTGATGAAAGTTCTTACCGGTATTTATCAGAAAGATTCAGGATCCATTACCTATAAAGGAAAGGAAACTGAATTCCATAACACAAGAGAAGCGCAGGATGCAGGTGTTGTAATCGTGCATCAGGAGCTGAACATGGTAGGTGATCTTACCGTAGCTCAGAATATTTTTATCGGACGTGAACCAAAGAAAGGGTTCAGCATTGATGATAAGAAAATGATCGAAGATTCCAAAAAACTCTTTCAGGAACTGAACATTGAAATCAATCCAAAAGAAAAGATGAACAATCTTACCGTCGGAAAACAGCAGATGTGTGAGATCGCAAAGGCTATTTCCCACAAAGCAGAGGTTATTATCTTTGATGAGCCGTCAGCAGCACTGACAGAGAAAGAGATTGCAGACTTATTCGAGATTATCCGTGATCTTCGTAAGAAAGGTCTTGGAATCGTTTATATTTCCCACCGTATGGATGAGATCAAAACGATCACTGACAGAGTAACAGTCATGCGAGATGGTGGTTATGTAGGAACGCTGATCACAGCAGACAGTACAAAAGAAGACATCATCAATATGATGGTTGGACGTGTTATTTACGAGGATCCAAAAGAACACAGCATGGTTGCACCAGATGCGCCGGTTGTTCTTAAGGTAGAGAACCTGAATGCAGGTAAGATGGTTCAGAATGTAAGCTTTGAACTTCGCAAAGGTGAGATTCTTGGTTTCTCAGGACTGATGGGAGCCGGACGTACTGAGACAGCAAGAGCACTGTTTGGTGCTGACCCGAAACAGAGTGGAAAGATCTCTATAAGGGGAAAAGACGGACAGCTTCGCGAGGTAACTATCAACAGTCCTCAGGATGCAGTTAAATATGGTATTGGTTATCTGTCAGAGGACAGAAGAAGATATGGTTGTGTCGTACAGAAATCTGTAACAGAGAATACTACGCTGGCAACCATGGAAGAATTTACCAGTGGTATCTTCATTAATAAATCAAAAGAAAAAGAAGTTTCAGAGAAATACGTTAAAGAGCTGGCAACCAAAACTCCAAACTGCGAGCAGCTGGTAGTCAATCTTTCCGGTGGTAACCAGCAGAAGGTCGTTATCGCAAAATGGCTGACACGAGACAGTGAGATTCTTATTTTTGATGAGCCGACCAGAGGTATTGATGTTGGTGCCAAGAATGAAATTTACAAGTTAATGAACAGACTGGCTGCAGAAGGTAAATCTATTATCATGATTTCTTCTGAAATGACAGAAGTTCTCCGTATGAGTGACCGCATTATCGTTATGTGTGAAGGCAAGATTACAGGAAATATTGATATTTCCGAAGCTACACAGGAACACATTATGAATCATGCAACACGGAACATCAATTAAGGAGGAAAGTCATGACTAAGAAGAAAAAAAGTATTTTAAGTGATCAGAGATTTATTGTATTACTGGTTATTATTGTACTGTTTGCAATTTTCTCCTTTAAGAGCAGGGAGTTCAGACAGTATACCACAATCCTGAGTATGCTGGATTTCTCATACTATGATCTTCTGATGGCAATCGGCGTTACATTCCCTCTTATCACAGGAGGTGTAGACCTGTCAATCGGAACCGGTATGGTATGTTACGCATTGATCGCAGGATCTCTGGTAAGAAATAATAATCTTCCTGTTGTACTTGCAATGTTACTTTGCATTGTACTTGGAATTATTGTAGGAGCAGCAAATGGTGTGCTGATCGGTATTATGAACCTGCCGCCATTCCTTGCAACACTTTGTACCTGTATGATTACCCGAGGTGCAGGATCTTTATGCAGTGCCACTCCATGGCCGGGACTTACACAGGATGGTGGATGGTTCCATTCAATCTTTAAGATTACAGTCGGAACAGGAAGAAGCGCTTCCCGTTACCCTATCGGTTTCTTATGGATGATCATTCTGGTACTTGTAATGGAATATGTTCTGAATCATACAAAATTCGGTCGTTATACGATTGCAATCGGTTCAAACAAAGAAGCAGCAGCTCTTTCCGGAATAAACGTTAAATTCTATCATGTTATGGTATATGTAGTATGTGGACTCTTCACCGGTCTTGCAGCTATCGCATATGCGGCAGTTACGCCAACTGTACAGCCTGGTACCGGTGCAGGACTTGAGATGGATGCCATCGGTGGTGTATTCGTAGGTGGTGTTGCAGCAACAGGTGGTTATGGATCAGTAATCGGTACATTGGCCGGTATCTTCGTTATCATGCTTCTGAAAACCGGTCTTCCATATATCGGACTGCAGGCAAACTGGCAGCAGATCATTACAGGTGCAGTTCTTATCATTGCAGTACTGATCGATATCATGAAAGAAAAGAAAGCAGCAGCAAAATAATTTTCAAAACTGAATAAAGAAAAATGCATCTTACGACAGATGCAAAACAGCAGGATATGAAACAACGGAGGGCTTCCAGGGGATGTTCGGCGACAGTATTGTCATATGTGTATTTTGGGGAAGGCGGAACGAGAGAGGAAGCCTCCGGGGTATCATTTATAAAAAAACTATATTAAAAATGTATATTTAAAAGGAGGAAATTTTAAATGAAAGCAAAAAAAGTGATCGCATTAGTTATGTGTGCAGCAATGGTAGCAGGAATGTCCGCATCAAGCGTTATGGCAGCCGATATGCCGGAACAGTTCAAAGATCTGAAAGCTAATGAAGCTTATGATTTCCCGATGATGGTTAAATCTTTCCAGTCTACATACTGGGATGCAGCTCAGGAAGGTATGAAGAAAGCTGCTGATGAACTTGGTGTTACATACAAAGCACAGGGACCAAACAGTGAATCTGATATCGCTGACCAGGTTAACATGATCAACACAGCAATCGCTGCAAAGCCGGCCGGATTAGGTCTTGCTGCATGTGATACATCTTCTGTTCTTGATGCACTTCAGGAATGTGCTGACAAAGGAATCCCGGTAGTAACATTTGATACAGGTATCGCTGATGCTCCGGAAGGATCTGTAGTATGTGAAGTTTGTACAGATAACACACAGGCTGGTTCTGTTGCAGCTGAAAACATGTATAATTCAATCAAAGATGTTATAGCTAATGCAGATGGACAGGTTATCATCGGTGAAGTTAACCAGGATGCCACAGGTCAGAACATCCAGCAGCGTGGTGGCGGATTCATTGACAAAATGATCGAACTTATTCAGGCTGACGGAAAAACAGTTGCAGTTAAAGGTAACGAGTTCTATGTAAACGCAGCTAAAGGTGCAGATGCAAAAGAAGCAGACGCAGACGTTGTTATCCAGGTCGCTGTTCCTGCACAGACAACTGTAGAGCTTTGCTCAACAGAGGCTCAGGCAATCCTTTCTCAGGAAAACTGCATCGCTATCTTCGGTTCCAACCAGACAGCAGCAGAAGGTGTTCTTGCAGCTAATGCTAACCTGAACGTTCTTGGTTCTGACGCAGGAGCAGGCGATGTTATCGGTGTTGGTTTCGATGCTGGTTCTATCATTAAAGCCGCTGTACAGGATGGAACATTCATCGGTGCTGTTACACAGTCTCCTCTGATGATGGGTTACTATGCAATCTACGCTCTGACAGCAGCAGCTAACGGACAGGAACTTGAAGATGTTCCTACAGATGGATACTGGTATGATTCCACAAACATGGACAGCGAAGAAATCGCTCCTAACCTTTATGACTAATCGATAAGTAAATATCGAGAGGAAATGAATCCTTAGAATTAAGTATTAATTATTAATACAAATACAGACGCCGCACTGCCGTATGGCAAGTGCGGCGTTGTTGTTCAAACAATAAAACAATGATTGGAAATGATGATTTTATTAAGTTGTAAAGATACTTATTTCGACGATAGATTTCAAAATAGCAAATAAGGACACTTTTTCAGACAAACAAGGTTCTTATTTTGGGGAGTAAGTTGAGATAAAATAAAATCATCAGATATGAAGAGCGTATAAATTCATATATTGAGGAGGTTTTGCAATGGCAGCATATTATTTAGCAGTAGATATCGGAGCATCCAGCGGACGTCATATCCTTGGACATATGGAAAACGGAAAAATGGTTCTGGAAGAAATTTATCGTTTTGAGAATGGAATGGTAAAGAAAGACGGGGAACTCTGCTGGGAATTTGACCGTCTTTTCAAAGAGGTAGTAAATGGTCTGAAGAAATGTAAAGAAATCGGCAAGATTCCGGTAAGTATGGGTGTGGACACATGGGGTGTTGACTTTGTACTTTTGGACAAGGATGATAAAGTTCTTGGAAATACGGTAGGATATCGTGACCACCGTACAGAGGGAATGGATAAAGAAGTTTATAAGGCAATTTCCCTGAAAGATCTCTATGCAAGAACAGGTATCCAGAAAGCTGATTATAATACGATCTATCAGCTGATGGCAGTGAAAAAGAAACATCCGGAATATCTGGAACAGGCGGAGACACTTCTTCATGTGCCGGATTATTTCCATTTCCTTCTTACAGGACAGAAAACCTGTGAGTACACAGAAGCTACGACAGGACAGCTTGTAAGCCCGATCACTAAGGACTGGGATTATGAACTGATCGATATGCTCGGTTATCCGAGAAAAATGTTCCAGAGGCTGATCATGCCCGGAACAGGCATCGGACATCTGTCAGATAAGATCAGGGAAGAAGTGGGCTTTGATCTGGAAGTAGTTGCACCTGCAACACATGATACAGGATCCGCTGTACTGGCAGTTCCTGCAAATGACGATGACTTTATCTACATCAGCTCCGGAACATGGTCACTGATGGGAATTGAGAGAAAAGAAGCTGACTGCTCTGAGAAGAGCTGTGAGATGAACTTCACAAATGAAGGCGGTTATGCAGGCCGTTTCCGTTACCTGAAGAATATCATGGGACTCTGGATGATTCAGTCTGTGCGTCATGAAGTAAATGATGCATACAGCTTTGCAGAAATCTGCGCAATGGCAGAGGAAGCAAAGGATTTCCCGTCAAGAGTAGACGCAAATGATGAGTGTTTCCTTTCTCCTGACAATATGACAGAGGAAGTTAAGGATTACTGCCGCAGAACAGGACAGAAGGTTCCGGAAACTCTGGGAGAGCTTGCAACAGTTATCTACACAAGTCTTGCAGAATGCTATGCAAAGACAGCAAAAGAGCTGGAAGAGATGACAGGCAGGACTTACAGCCGTATTCATATCGTGGGCGGCGGTTCCAACGCAGGATATCTCAATGAGCTGACTGCAAAGGCAACAAAGAAAGAAATCCATGCAGGTCCAGGAGAGGCAACTGCAATCGGAAATATCACAGCACAGATGCTGAAAGCAGAAGAGTTTAAAACAATCGAAGAGGCTCGTACTATCATTCATGAGTCCTTCGGTGTAAAAGTCTACAAAGAATCTTAATCCAGCCCGTCAGAATGTGAAATCCTGCTGAACTGTCTTAAATGCATCATTTACGAGGACTTCTGATAAGTGAGAAAAAGGGATATGCTTTGTTTCTATGACATTATAAAAAAGTCATAATAGTATAGAAATTTATGAATATTTTAAAGGATAATGAAAGAAAAGAAAATTTGTGATATAATCTCAGCATAGTGAATTGCTATAGAGTGATTAAAATGATAAGAACGGTGAGAATTATATGGAACGATTAATTTTTCATATTGATGTAAACAGCGCATTTCTTTCCTGGGAATCAGCCAGAAGGGTGAGCCAGGGGTTGCCGGATCTCAGGGAGATTCCCTCCTGTGTGGGAGGAGATCCAAAGAAACGGACAGGTATTGTGGTTGCCAAATCCATTCCTGCCAAAAAATACGGGATCCAAACTGGCGAGCCCGTAGCCATGGCTCTTCGGAAATGTCCAAATCTGGTAATCGTTCCCAGTGATTTTGAATTATACGATAAATGTTCCCGGGCATTTAAAGCAATCTGTGCTTCTTTTGCACCTGTGATGGAATCTTTCTCTATTGATGAAGTGTTTCTGGATATGACGGGTACTTCTCTGATCTATCCTGATCCTGTAGCAACTGCTCATGAACTGAAGGATAAAATTCACAGAGAACTGGGATTTACAGTAAATGTGGGGATTTCTACCAACAAACTGCTGGCAAAGATGGCCTCGGATTTTCAGAAGCCGGACAGAGTACACACGCTGTTCCCGGATGAAATCCCGGAGAAAATGTGGCCGCTTCCTGTTCGTAACCTGCTGTTTCTGGGAAAAGCTTCCGAGCAGAAGCTTCTGAATCAGGGAATCCGTACTATCGGAGATCTGGCAAAGGAACGGGAAGCAAATGTGCAGCTATGGCTTGGAGAAAAGCCGGGACATCAGCTCTGGAAGTATGCCAGAGGTATTGATGATTCGACCGTAAAGGCAGTACCTGATGAGGCGAAGGGCTTCAGTGTAGAGACTACTTTTAATGATGATATTACTTCTACAGAACAGGTTTTGCCGATTCTGCTGGAGCAGTGTGACGTTCTGGCAACCAGAATGCGCAGAAAAGGAAAAAAATGCAGATGTATTTCCGTTACTTTCCGTACCCTGGATTTCCGAAACCGTTCTCATCAGACAAAGCTGGAAAATGCCACAGATCTCACAGATGAAATCTATGGAAATGCTGCCAGGCTTTTTGCAGAGTTCTGGAGGGGACAGCCACTACGTCTCATAGGTGTGGCACTGACCGGTCTTACAGACGGTTCTTATGAGCAGATGTCCCTGTTTGAAGATACAGAAAGTAAGGAACGCCGCAGAAAGCTGGATGCCGCTATGGATGAAATCCGTATGAAATTTGGAAATGACAAGATTACCCGCGCCAGCATTATGAACAGTAACGCCAGCATTGGCCGGAAAGCCAGAGCGCAGATGAAAAATGAAGACAGGAAAGAATAATAATAGAAGCGCAGAGATAAAAAAGTATGATCTCTGCGCTTTTATGGTAAGTTATGGTATATATTTCAAAAATTCTTCCTCCGGAATCTGAGAGGTATAGATGGCATTCTGGATAGCCTGTGCCATGACTTCTGCGGCGAGAGTTCCTGCCATGTTGATATCCACAGAAACATTACCAATGCTGGCAGCATAGATGGAATCACCGTCAGCCATAGTTGCTACAGGATTGATGCATCTGGCATAGGCACAGCGGGTCATGGAGGCGATTTTATTCAGTTCAGCCTTTGAAAATGCACCATTGGTGATCACTGCTCCGATGGTGGTATTGCCGGTAAACTGGTCGTGTGGTGTCATAAAACGATATAATTCCTGGACACTGTCCAGAAATCCGCTTCTGTCAGGGGTTTTCAACCCTGCGATTTTCTGACCGTTTTGTGGATTAAAGATATCTCCCAGTGCATTGACAACGACCACTGCGGCCATCTGAAAATTTCCCACAGATACAGCAGCAATACCAAGGCCTGACTTCATGGACTGTTTCATACCGTAAAGTTTTCCAACAGTTGCACCGGTACCTGCACCGATATTTCCGGTTCTGGTATCTGTTCCTGTAAATGCCTGACGGCAGGCTTCCTCGCCCATTTTTGCAGTTGGACGTATTTTAGGATCTCCGTAAGAGAGGTCATAGATACAGGATTGGCATACAAGAGGAACCAGCGCAGCACCGGTGTTATAGCCCACATTCTGTGATTCCAGATAGTTCATCACACCGTCAGCAGCAGCCAGTCCATAGGCAGAACCTCCGGACAAGACAATGGCGTTGATGGGATTGTCGGCAGTGACAGGAGAGGTGAGAGGAGTTTCCCTGGAAGCAGGGCCGCCTCCGCTGATGTCGCAGCCCACCTTTGCACCCTGTGGGAAGTAAAGAACGGTTACCCCGGTCTGGGCATTATGATCGGAAGCATGGCCGATGCGTAAATTTGAAAGCTCTGTAATAGAAATCTCTTTTAGTAATGACATAAAAATCTCCTTTATTATGTTTGTTAGATATTAACCGAATCAGGTAAGATTCCTGCTTTAAATGTGCCAGATAAAAAAAACCTGACTACAGTGAAAATGTAGTCTGGTTTTTTTGGTAAACGGCTGTTCTTTTAAATATTATGCACGTTTCAGTGCCACAGAGAGTGCCTTGGAAACGATACTTCCCACTACAAAGCAGAAGCCCGCTTCGATCAGTCCCTGAACTCCCACAAAAGCAGCAACGAAGACAACAGGATTGCTTACGCCAAGACTGGAAACAATACCCTGAATGTAATCTGTGTTGTAGAAGAAGAGACATAAAAAGCCCATGAAGAAGAAAGTATTCAGTAATGGGCATGCCAGTGAAGCAACGTAATGGGAAAATTTCTTCGCCGGTGATTTATATAATGCTGCGAAAATAAGTCCTGTGATCCATCCTTCCAGTACACGTGCCACGATACATACAATAAAAGTGCCAAATGGATTGATGTTAAAAAGTGCAGCAGCGAAAGCAGAACTTCCTGTGACAGCCATATAGAAGCTGGTTGCACCGAAAGCAAGTCCACATACAGCACCACCTTTCGGTCCGAGGATGATAGCTCCTACAGCTACCGGGATGGTGAGAAGAGTGATGGATAAGCCGGGAGTACGAAGATAGCCCAGCGGGGTAAAGGACATGAGCAGAATAATGGCAATCATCATAGCCAGCTCTACCATGTAAAGAGTGCTGCTTCTTTTTGCTGCAGCCGTTGTAGTAGTTGTTGTTGTGTTCATATGAATTCTCCTTTTGGTCTGATAAAACGGCGCAATGCGTCCCCTGCTTTTCAGACAGTTTAGAGTATGGGGATCAGGCGTTTTGAAAAATATGCATCAGAATAAAAGATATGAAACAAGAAATATCTTCCGGTAAAAATTTCCGGTGTGTAGACGCCTTGCAGGTCGCCTCACGAATTTAACCAGACTGTGAAGTGGATGACTTTATCCACCAGACTGTCAGATGTGGAAAACAGATGCATTTTCTTTCGAATAACGCTCTTGTAAACAATAACACATTTGATTAAAAACTGCAATATTTTATAGTATGTTTGAAAATAAATACAGGATATAGAGGTGTTTCTATATCCTGTAAAAAATATTGATTATGAGATTTAGCGTTCCATCATGCTGATGGATTCAATTCCAACGCTTCCTCCACGTACCACTTCAATTCTGTGGAATTCTTCCTTGATCAGTTTGACAACTGCATCATTCTTGGTGGCTGTCTGGACGAATTCCAGAAGCAGGCTGTCTTTGCCGTAGTCAATGACCTTTGCCTTGAAGGTTTCTGCAATCTGAAACAGTTCTGCTTTATCTTCCCTGGAGCAGTTGAAAACCTTGATGTAGA
>NZ_JAAIMY010000037.1 GCF_013300825.1 Blautia wexlerae | reverse complement strand
AATTTTTTCAATAATTCTGTCACGAAACGACAGAAAATGACACGAATTGTAAATCTATGGTATTGTTTTGTGATATACTTATAGTAGAATTTTATGATATCAGGGTCAAAAGGTCAAAAAGTCGTTCGTGCTTGCACGATAAGACTTTTGAACTTGGGACCCGCCAAACATGAGAAAGCAGCGATTTACGTAGTAAATCAGCGGATTTCGAATGTTTGAGAATTGCGGGAGCTGCTTTGCAGCGAAGCAATTCGTAGATATCAAGTTAGGGGCAAAATGCCTTTTGACCCTAACATCATTTTATAAATAAAGGAAGATTTACTATGAGAATTGCAATTGTTGATGATATTTCAGAAGAACGGACACTGTTACGAAACAGACTGGAATCTCAGTTTTCCAGGCGCAATGTCCATACAGATATATTGGAATATGAAAATGGAGAAACTTTCCTCACTGCAGCGAAGGAATGTCCTTTCACGGTAGTGTTTCTGGATATTTATATGAATGGTTCTAACGGGATTGATACAGCAAAAGAACTTCGCAGATCAGATACTGACTGTCTGCTGATCTTTACAACAACTTCCACCGACCATGCATTAGAGGGATTCCAGGTCCGGGCTCTGCACTATCTTGTAAAGCCCTACAGTGAAAATGATATTTCCGCACTGACAGACGAAATCCTTTCCCGCATCCCGGATTCCGGGAAATACATAGATGTAAAGGTAAACGGCAGTAATATTCAGATCCCCTTTCGGAAAATAATCTACGCAGAGCATTTTTCCCATATGATCCACATCCACACTGCCGGTGAAAGGGAACTGGTCACCCGCCAGTCCTTTGATTCCTTCATAACCTCCCTGAAAATGGACTCACGTTTCTATCGGTGTAACCGAGGCGTTGTGATCAATCTGGAGCATGCCGTTGATTTTGACGGAACAGGCTTTCGCCTTGATAACGGAAGCAATGTCTCTGTCAGCCGGAAGCTGCTGAAAAACGCCAGACAGACATTTATGGAATTTCTGTTCCAAAGGAGGTCCTGAAATGACTGACATACTTCGCCCTGTACTTGAACTTTTCGTAATCATTCCCGGTATACTGCTGGCATATCTGCCTGTAAAGAACCATTTGAGGCAGACACCGCTTAAGCTGACAGCATGGCTTCTTCCCCTTCTTCTGGGAATCTGTATTTTGGGAGGGGCAGTTTGCTGTGCCCTGCAAATTCCCACCAGATGGTTCCTGTTTCCTCTGCTGCCTGTCATTATGCTCATTTACCATAAAACATTAAAAATCTCTGTCTGGAAATCCGTCAGTATTTTTCTGGCAGTCTTCGCAGTTTTTACATGTGTCAAAAGTCTGTCCCGGGCAGTCAATGCACTTATGACTGCTGACCTGCATATTACAGAAAACGAACTGTGGTTGCACACTAGTGCCGGAATTTTCTATAACGTCATCTGTCTGCTGTTTGTTCTGGCAGCCTGGTATCCTGCCTGCCACTGTGTACAGACAATGGTCACAGACGAGAACTTTGCCCAGACCTGGTATGTATTCTGGATTCTTCCGGTAATCTTCATCGGAGTGAATCTTTTTATGATTCCCAAACACCGCAGCACTTTATATACCGGGCGTATTCTGCAGTGTTATATTGTTTTCAGTCTTGTACTGCTCATAATCCTGCTTCTGTTCTATGTCCTGTTTCTTATGATGGCAGTCAGCCTGAACAGAAATGCCAGACTTCAGCAGGAGAACCATTTTCTTTCCCTTCAACAGGAAAGATACGAGAATCTCTGCATGGCCATTGAAGAAGCAAAACAGGCACGTCACGATATCCGCCATCATTTTGTCCGTCTGTCCACTCTGGCAGAACAGGGTGACATGGAAAAAATTAAAGAATATCTCTCCGCTGCAACCGGAAAAATCTCTGACTATAACCTGCATTTCTGTGAAAATCAGGCTGTTGACAGTGTTTTCGGATATTATTCCACCATTGCAGAAAGAGAAAACATTCCTTTTCATGCAGTGGTTTCCCTGCCTGCTGATCTTTCCATAGATGAGATCAATCTGTGCCTTGTGTTCTCCAATCTGCTGGAAAATGCCATCCAGGCAAGTGTGAAAACAGTACCCGCCCGCAGAAAGATTAATGTGGAAGTTTATCCCCACCATAATCATCTCCTTCTGATCCATGTGGAGAATACCTTCGATGGCAAAATACAGCAAAAAAACAATATTTTCCAATCCTCCAAACACTCCGGAAACGGAATAGGAATCGAATCTGTCCGCCACATTACCGACAAAAATGGAGGTGCCTGTGACTTTACCTATAAAGATGGTATTTTCTCTGCAAAAATAATGCTCCGGATATAATCAATTACTGATTATACCGGAGCATTTTGTAAAAATATTCAAATATCTCTTGAAGTATCTAAAATTATTCCATGCACTCATCCAGAATTGTAGCCATCTTATCAATGTGTTCTTTTGTGATCACAAGCGGAGGTACGATTCTCAATACATCACTGCCTGCAGAGATCACCAGCAGTCCTTTTGTAAGAGCAGCCTTTACAACTTCTCCAACAGGGCGGCCCTGGATCACGATTCCCTGCATAAAGCCCATGCCTCGTCTTGTTGCAGCGCATTCATGTTTTGCAACAATTTCATCCAGTTTCTGTTCCAGATATGGAGTCATTTCCTGTACATGTTCGATGATCTTATCATTCTCATAAATGTCAAATACTTTGCTGACTGCAGCACATACAAACGGGTTTCCACCGTAAGTGGTACCATGATCGCCTGGCTCCAGAGAAGCTTTAGCAGCTTTCTCACCCAGGACAAATGCACCTACCGGCACACCACATCCAAGAGCTTTCGCACTTGTCATGATATCCGGTTTTACACCATATGCCTGCCATGCAAAATAATGTCCGGTTCTTCCCATACCGCACTGGATCTCATCGAAAATCAGCATGATGTCTTTCTCATCACAGATCTGGCGCAGACCTTCCAGAAATTCTTTCTTTGCCGGATAAATACCGCCTTCACCCTGTACAACTTCAGTGATAATCGCGCAGGTCTTATCTGTAATCTGAGCCTTTACGCTTTCCAGATCATTAAAATCTGCAAACTTCACACCGCCCATCAGTGGCTCAAAGGGCTCTCTGTAATGAGCAGTTCCTGTTACGGAAAGAGCTCCGATACTTCTTCCATGGAAGGAATGGTTCATGGCAATGATCTCATGATCTGCATGTCCGTCACGTACATATGCATATTTCTTAGCTGCTTTTAAAGCACCTTCGATTGCTTCTGTACCACTGTTAGTAAAGAATGCCTTGCTCATTTTACTTGCCTTTACCAGCTTCGCACCTGCTTCAATGATCGGCTCATTGTAATATAAGTTGGAAATATGCATCAGCTTATCAATCTGATCTTTTAATGCTTCATCATATCCCGGATAATGATATCCCAGAGAATTCACAGCAATACCTGCTGCAAAATCCAGATATTCCTTTCCTTCGGAATCATATAAATAACATCCCTGTCCCTTTTCAAAAACAACAGGAAAACGATTATAAGTGTGAAGGATACTCTCTTCGGATTCCTTCATCTGTTCATTCATGTTCATTGTAATATTTCTCCCCGTCTTCTCTCAGAATCGCAGTACCAATACCTTTGTTTGTAAAGATTTCCAGCAGTAAGCTGTGAGGAATTCTTCCGTCAAGGATATGGACTCTGTTAACGCCTTCTTCAATGGCATCAATACAGTTTTTCAGCTTCGGAATCATACCTCCGCCTACATAACCGTTATCGATCAGTTTCTGTGCTTCATCTACATGAAGTTCAGAGATCAGACTGGACGGATCATCTTTGTCTTTATAAACGCCTTCAATATCAGAAAGGAATGCAAGCTTCTCAGCATGAACAGCCTCTGCAATGGCACATGCAGCATCATCCGCATTAATATTATAAGTAGCGAACTCATCGTCATAACCTACCGGGAAAATGATCGGCAGGAAATCTTTCTCCAGAAGATCCTCCAGAATCTTCGGCTCAACCTTTGTAACTTCACCAACAAATCCGATGTCTCCACCCTCTGTCTGTTTCTTGCGGCATTTCAGCAGACCACCGTCTTTACCACTGATACCAACAGCATTTACACCAAGAGATTCCACCATGGCAACCAGTTCCTTATTCACCTTCGCAAGAACCATCTCTGCAATCTCCATAGTATCTTTATCTGTAACACGAAGACCGTTAATAAATTTCGGCTCCATACCAACCTTGCCAACCCAGCGACTGATTTCCTTACCACCGCCATGAACGATGATCGGTTTGAAACCAACCAGTTTCAGAAGAACAACGTCCTTGATCACATTCTTCTTCAGTTCATCATCCAGCATGGCACTTCCGCCGTACTTTACAACTACGATTTTACGATTAAATCTCTGAATATAAGGAAGCGCCTCGATCAGCACCTCCGCTTTATCTAAATATTTCTGATTAACCATCTGTATTCTCCTCTGTTATGAACGATAATCCGCATTGATTTTTATATAATCATAAGTCAGGTCACAGCCCCATGCAGTTGCTGTGGCATCACCCATCTTCACATCAGCGATTGCTGTGACAGCTTCCTCAGAAAGAATCTTCGTTGCCTCTTCTTCACTGTAATCCACAGCCACACCATTCTCAATAATCTGGATCTTACCAGCCTTACTCTCAAAGAACAGATCCACCTTCTCAGGATCAAACTTCGCACCGGAATATCCCATAGCACACAGGATTCTTCCCCAGTTTGCATCATGTCCGTAGATAGCAGCCTTTGTCAGAGAAGAAGTAACAACAGACTTGCTCAATGTAACTGCCTGCTCCTTAGACTCTGCACCAATGATCTTCACCTCAAACAGTGCAGTCGCACCCTCTCCGTCACCTGCGATCTTCTTCGCCAGAGTAGTATTGATATAATTCAGCGCAGCCTTGAAGGTTTCGTAATCCTCACCCTTCTCTGTGATCTCCGGATTCTCAGCCAGACCATTGGCCAGAAGAAGAACTGTATCATTGGTAGAAGTATCTCCATCAACAGAAACCATATTGTAAGTATCCTTAACATCCTCACTTAATGCTTCCTGCAGCATCTTCTTGGAAATCTTCGCATCAGTAGTAACAAACCCAAGCATTGTACACATATTCGGATGGATCATACCGGAACCCTTACACATACCACCAACAGTAACCGTCTTACCGCCAATTTCAATCTGAACAGCAACCTCTTTCTTCTTGGTATCAGTAGTCATGATCGCCTTCGCCGCCTCAGTACCAGCCTCCAGAGAACCATCCAACTTCGGCGCCATCATCTTCACACCATTCTTAATACGGTCAATGGGAACCTGCATACCAATCACACCTGTAGAAGCAACCAGCACACTGTCAGCAGCCACCCCAAGAATCTCAGCAGCCGCATCTGCAGTCTCCTTACAATAACCATACCCTTCTGCACCAGTACATGCATTGGCAATACCACTGTTACAGATCACCACCTGTGCAGACGGATGATTATAAACAATATCCTGATCCCATTTAACAGGCGCAGCCTTCACCACATTGGTAGTAAAAGTCCCCGCAGCCACACATGGCACCTCACTGTAAACCATAGCCATATCCGTTCTGCCCTTATACTTAATCTCAGCCGCAACAGCCGCTGCCTTAAATCCCTTAGCCGCCGTAACGCCGCCATCTATAATCTTCATAAAACCTCAATCCTTTCTATATAAATAAAACCAAATAATTTCCGAAGCGTCCCTTTCCATTAATCTATCACGGACACATCGGCACCTGCAGCAGTCCCTCAGCCTCCTTAAATCCAAACATCAGATTCATATTCTGCACAGCCTGTCCTGCAGCACCTTTCACCAGATTATCCATAGCCCCCATCATAATAACTCTGTGAGTTCTGGGATCGATCTTAAAGTTCACATCCACATAATTACTTCCTTCCACACACTTAGTCTGCGGACAAACATCCTTATCCAGCACACGAACGAAAGTCTCATTCTCATAATACTTATCATAAACTGCCTTCACCTCTTCATAAGAAACATCCTTAGTCAGAGAAGCATAAGCAGTCACCAGAATACCACGATTCATAGGAATCAGATGAGGTGTAAAATTAATCAGCACCTCTTTGCCACACGCATAACCAAGCTGATCCTCAATCTCCGGTGTATGTCTGTGACTTGCAACACCATAAGCCTTAATATTCTCATTCACTTCACAGAACAGATTGGCAACCTTCGCTCCACGTCCTGCTCCTGAAGTACCGGACTTCGCATCAATAATAATGGTAGACGGATCGATCAGCCCTTCTTTGATCAGCGGATAAATAGAAAGGGTGGAACATGTGGGATAACATCCCGGATTCGCAATCAGTCTTGCCTTCTTAATCTCCTCACGATTAATCTCACATAAACCATAAACCGCCTCATCAATAAACTGCGGAGCCTTATGCTCAATTCCATACCATTTCTCATATTTCTTCACATCTTTAATACGGAAATCCGCACTCAGGTCAATAACTTTCGCCTTGGAAAGAATTCCTTCATTAATTAAAGAAGCACAGAGTCCCTGAGGAGTAGCTGTAAAAATCACATCCACTTCATCAGCTAATGCTTCCATATTATCATCCATACATTTCGCATCTACCAGTTTAAAAAAGTTCTGATAAACATCTGCATATTTCTGGTCAATGTAACTTCTTGAACCATACCACGCAACTTCCACATCTTTATGTCCCAGAAGCAGTCTCACGATCTCGTTACCTGCATATCCTGTGGCACCGATAATTCCTGCTTTAATCATAATAATTTCCTCCATCTTCGCCTCATCCGGCGATCTTCATTTCATAGTAAAACTTTACTCTATCAGAGTGCTGGACTAATTATACATCTTACCTGCATAATATGCAATAGTCATTTTTCAATGTTTTTACATGGATTCTATTTTGCTTCACGAATTTCCCCCTGTCTTTTCCTATATTATGTTGCATATTTATGCAAAAACAGATAAAACTTTTTTGCATTTTTCTATTGCATATTTATAAAAAAAGGTGTATATTATCACTTGTTAAGCGGCATCACACGAAATCATCTTGTTCCGCATTGAATATTTATTCAAAAATTTCAATCAGAAATTACCGCATTTATTCAAAAATAATGCGCTGAACTCCCGACCTATTCATTTACTTTCGGCAAACGGATATCTCAGGAAATTTTTACAAATCAGGAAAATAATAAAATCCAATTTCAGGAGGAATACAATCATGAAAGAAAAAGTCGTTTTAGCATACTCAGGCGGTCTTGATACCACAGCCTTAATCCCATGGTTAAAAGAAACATTTGATTACGATGTTGTCTGCTGCTGCGTAAACTGCGGTCAGGGAAACGAACTGGACGGACTGGATGAAAGAGCAAAGCTTTCCGGTGCTTCCAAATTATATATCGAAGATATCGTAGATGAATTCTGTGATGACTTCATCGTTCCATGTGTACAGGCAGGTGCTGTATACGAACACAAATATCTCCTTGGTACATCCATGGCCCGTCCGGCAATCGCTAAGAAATTAGTTGAGATCGCACGTAAAGAAGGCGCAGTTGCTATCTGCCACGGTGCTACAGGTAAAGGTAATGACCAGATCCGTTTCGAACTTGGCATCAAGGCTCTTGCTCCTGACATCAAAATCATCGCTCCATGGCGTATGACAGACAAATGGACCATGCAGTCACGTGAAGATGAAATTGCATTCTGCAAAGCTCACGGAATCGACCTTCCATTCGATGCAAGCCACAGCTACAGCCGTGACAGAAACTTATGGCATATCAGCCATGAGGGTCTGGAACTGGAAGATCCTTCCCAGGCTCCAAATTATGACAATATGCTTGTTTTAGGTGTTACACCTGAGAAAGCCCCTGATAAAGAAACAGAAGTTACCATGACATTCGAGCAGGGTGTTCCGAAAACATTAAACGGCAAAGAAATGAAAGTTTCCGAGATTATCACTGAGCTTAACAAATTAGGCGGCGAGAACGGTATCGGTATCGTTGATATCGTTGAGAACCGTGTTGTTGGTATGAAATCACGTGGCGTATATGAGACTCCTGGTGGAACTATCCTGATGGCAGCTCATGAACAGCTCGAAGAACTTACACTTGACCGCGAGACAATGGAAACCAAGAAGAAACTTGGCAGCCAGTTCGCTCAGGTTGTTTACGAAGGAAAATGGTATACACCACTTCGAGAGGCAATCCAGGCATTCGTTGAATCCACACAGAAATATGTAACAGGTGAAGTGAAATTCAAACTGTACAAAGGCAACATCATCAAAGCCGGTACAACTTCTCCATACAGCCTGTACAATGAATCTCTTGCATCTTTCACAACAGGTGACCTCTATGACCACCACGATGCAGATGGATTCATCACACTGTTCGGACTTCCACTGAAAGTTCGCGCTATGATGTTAAAAGAAGTTGAGCAGAACAAGAAATAATTAATTGATAACAGATTCAGCCAGATGAACACTTTATTCATCTGGCTGTTTTTATTACCTGATACAGTAGTGCAATTCTGTAAAAAATGGCACAAAAAAGACACAGCCAGATGGCCATGTCCGTTTTTATCTGCTATGTTTATGATTATCTGCTTTCCAATTCCGCACGTTTCTTATCGATAAGCTCCTGAAGTTTTTCCAGCTCTTCCACTGTAATCCCATCAGATTCCAGAAGCGCATTCATCATTTCCACCGGATTAATCTTTCTGCTTTTGGCATTTCCCTTTAAATAATCCTCTCTTGAAAGAAGAGGGGTATAATTTCTTGCATACACCTTGCCGTTCATTGAAGTTCCCGCAACCTGGATCAGGTTCTCTTTCAAAAGAAGCTCCAGGCATCTTCTTACTGTCGGCATTTTCAGTTCCGGTGCAATGTCATTGATCTCAAAAGCAGACAATGGTCTTCCCTCTTCCCAAAGCACATTCATAATATCATAACGTTTACCTTTTAAGATGTCCATCTTAAGATCTCCTTCCATTTTTAACCAGATATCACTATAATACAGAAATATCGAATTAATTACAATTACAGAGACCTTACACTGATTTACAGTCCTTTTACAAATTTGTTACCAAGTTTATCCGGACAATAATACATCTTTCTACACATCACGAATCATTTCGTCATAAAACAAGCTGTTTTTTCTCAAGACGGGCATATACCCACTCTCTGAAAAGTGTATAGATGACAGATACTGTCGGAATGAAGATCAGCATTCCCGCAATTCCCATCAGACTGCCGCCAAGTGTTACAGCTACCAGTACCCAGATGGATGGAAGCCCGACAGAACCACCTACCACATGAGGATAGATCAGGTTTCCTTCTATCTGCTGCAGGATAAGGAAAAGTCCCAGAAACAGAACTGCTTTTACAGGACTTATCATAAGGATCAGAAAAAATGCTACCCAACATCCGATAATTCCGCCAAACAGCGGGATCAATGCTGTAAATGAAATCAGGACACCCACCAGCATTGCATATGGAAAATGCAGGATTGTCATGGATACAAAGAACATACTTCCAAGAATCACAGCTTCGATACACTGTCCGGTAATAAAGCTGGAAAAAATCCTGTTTGCCAGATTCCATACATGTGCCAGATATCTGACCGGTTTTTCCGGGAACATTGCGTACATTGCTTTTTTTATCTGCTGCAGGAGCTTTTCTTTCTGCAAAAGGACGTAGCAGGCGAATACAAAGCCAATGGATACATTCATTGCAGTAGTCAGAAGTCCTATGGTGATGGACACTGTGGAGGAAACAATGTTATTGACTCCGTTCTTCAGTACGCCGAGTACAGAATCGATTATTTTTCCCGGCTCAATGTCAAGAGACTGCGCCCATTTCACAACTTCCGGATTGTTTCCGAATACATTGTCGATCCATTTCTGGAAAACCGGAATATTTTCTTCTATCTTTTTCGCTATGTTTACGAATGTTGCCCCCAGTTCCGGTACTACTACCAGCATAACGATCACGATTATACAGATCACAAAGCAGATAGAAAGCACCAGGCTGACCGGCCTTGCCAGTTTTTGTGCTGTTTTTTTCTCTTGTTTCAGGACTCTTCCGAACAGATGATGTTCTATGAATTTCATTGGAATATTGAGGATAAAAGCGATTCCGAAACCAATGATGAACGGAAAGAGAAAGCCAAGCAGAACTCTGACAGTGCTGATGACTATGTGCAGGTTCTGGACACCCAGGTATAAGAGAATTGCGAATGCGATGAGCCATCGGATTTTTTTCATGTTTTCTTTGTCTAGCTGCATGTTTGTTTTTCCTTTCTTTTTGATATTGGAGAGTATTATATCATATTTTAATAATAAAATGAGGGACGCTTAGAAAAATATTTTATCTGCTATGCGGTTTCGGCATCTAAGAGATTCTAAGTCATCTGAAATCTGCTAAAAGCATGAGAAGAAAAGTCTATGATTGCTCGCTGGTGCTCAGGCAATGGACTTTTCTTCTCATAACGCAGATTTAAGAGGACTAAGAATCTCTAAGATGCCTGCAAATGCATAGCAGATAAAATATTTTTCTAAGCTGGTAATTGGGAGGTGAAAAACATCGCATCAATTCGCATGTTAAAAGCCTACATGAATAAAAAAGACTTTAAATATGAAAGAGATTGTATAAGTTCACATGGGATATCATATACTTTATATAAATTCTGCCAGCAAAATGCTTTGCAGACTATGAATTATCAAAGAGCAATGTGAAAAAGAATAATAAATTAAATCGCAGAAAGGAATTGACAGTTAACTGCAAATATTTTATAATCATTTTATAAACAATATAAGTAAACTTATATATGTCCATAATCGGTTGGACGTTTCTACCAACTACCGTAATAGTTGTCTATAAGTTCTCTCCTCAGGGAGAAAGAATGAGGTAAAGGCAGCATCGGTAGATTTTTTTTGCCTTTCCTTAACCGCAAAAAGGAGGTATGGTTATGAACGAGCGGACTTTTGTTTTAAAGGGAACGATTTGCTACAGTAATTCTCTGACAGAACTTTCCATCACTGAAAATGGATATTTAGTATGTGAAGATGGGCGATGTGCAGGGGTGTTTGATGAGCTTCCTGAGAAATTTGCAGGAATCTCATGTACAGATTTTGGCGATGAGCTGATCATTCCGGGACTGACTGATCTGCATCTTCATGCTCCGCAGTATACGTTTCGTGCCTCGGGTATGGATCTTGAGCTGCTGGACTGGCTGAATACTTATACTTTTCCGCAGGAAGCGCGTTATGAAGATACGGAGTTTGCAAAAGAGGCTTATTCTGTTTTCGCTGAGGATATGAAGAAGAGCCCGAATACAAGAGCATGTATTTTCGGAACTCTGCATGTCCCTGCTACCGAGATCCTGATGGAACAACTGGATAAAACCGGAATAAAAGCTATGGTCGGCAAGGTAAATATGGACCGTAATGGTTCTCCGCAGTTGCAGGAAGAGAGTGCTCAGGCTTCTGCTGATGCTACGGTTCAGTGGATTAAGGATACGCTTGATAAATTTGAAAATGTAAAGCCGATCCTTACTCCGAGATTTACTCCATCCTGTTCTGATGAGCTGATGGAGAAGCTTTCGGAGATTCAGAAAAAGTATCATCTGCCGATGCAGTCTCACCTTTCTGAGAATTTCAGTGAAATTGCCTGGGTGAAGGAGCTTTGCCCGAATACACATTTTTATGGAGAAGCATATAGCCAGTTTGATCTTTTCGGCGGTGACTGTCCAACGATCATGGCTCATTGTGTTCATTCTTCGGATGAGGAAATTGCCCTTATGAAAAAGCAGGGCGTTTATATTGCTCATTGTCCGCAGTCTAACACAAATCTCGCCTCAGGTATCTCTCCTGCGAGACGTTATCTGGACGAAGGCTTACACATCGGACTGGGCTCTGACATTGCAGGTGGAACTTCCGTTTCTATTCTGCGTGCCATGGCTGATGCTATTCAGGTTTCCAAGCTGTACTGGCGGCTGGTTGATTCTTCCATGAAGCCGCTCACTGTTGAAGAGGCCTTTTATATGGGAACAGAAGGAGGCGGTTCCTTCTTTGGAAAGGTTGGAAGCTTTAAGGAGGGGTATGAATTTGATGCGGTTGTGCTTAATGACAGCACTATTCCAACTCCACTGAAGCTCTCTCCGAAGGACAGACTCGAAAGACTGATCTACCTTTCCGATGACCGCAATATTACCGCTAAATATGTAGCCGGAAGAAAGATTCTGTAACTGCAGGAAATACAGAGCCCGACGGCAATTTTAAATTCAAAAGGGGGAAAGATTATGAACCTTGACAAAATGTTTCATCTCAAAGAAAACCACACAGACGTAAAAACAGAAGTTATGGCTGGTATCACTACTTTCATGACAATGGCTTACATTCTGGCTGTTAACCCAAATATTCTGGAAGCGTCCGGCATGGACAGAGGAGCTGTTTTTACAGCGACCGCACTGTCATCCTTTATTGCCACCTGCCTGATGGCACTGCTTTCTAACTACCCGTTCGTTCTTGCACCGGGCATGGGCTTAAATGCCTACTTTGCATACACGGTTGTTCTTGGCATGGGATACAACTGGCAGCAGGCACTGGCAGCTGTATTTGTAGAAGGTATTATTTTTATCCTTTTATCACTCACTAATGTGCGTGAAGCGATTTTTAACGCTATTCCAATGAACCTGAAACATGCAGTATCCGTTGGTATCGGACTGTTTATTGCTTTCATCGGACTGCAGAATGCTAAGATCGTAGTTAACAACGACTCCACCCTGGTAAGTGTATTTTCCTTTAAATCCTCCGTTTCCGGCGGAACCTTCAATACAGAAGGAATTACAGTTCTTCTGGCGCTGATCGGACTTCTCATCACCGCCATCCTTCTTGTTAAGAGTGTAAAAGGAAACATTCTCTGGGGTATCCTGATCACATGGGGACTTGGCATTATCTGTCAGTTGACAGGACTTTACAAACCTGATCCTGCAGCCGGCTGGTACAGTCTCCTGCCGGATTTCTCAAACGGAATCTCCATTCCAAGCATGGCTCCCACATTTATGAAAATGGACTTCTCCATTGTCTTCACACTTGATTTCGTAGTCATTATGTTTGCATTCCTGTTTGTAGATATGTTCGATACACTTGGAACACTGATCGGCGTTGCTTCCAAAGCTGATATGTTGGATAAAGAAGGCAAACTTCCGAACATCAAAGGTGCTCTTCTTTCTGACGCAGTAGGAACTACAGTAGGTGCTATGTGTGGTACTTCCACAGTTACTACTTTCGTAGAGAGTGCTTCCGGTGTTGCTGAAGGCGGACGTACAGGACTTACTTCCCTGATAGCAGCCATCCTCTTCGGATTATCACTGCTGTTATCCCCGATTTTCCTGGCAATCCCGTCCTTTGCCACAGCACCGGCTCTGATCATCGTTGGATTCCTGATGCTCACATCAGTAACCAAGATTGACTTCAACGACATGACTGAAGCAATCCCGGCATTTATCGCGATCATCGCAATGCCATTCCTGTACAGCATTTCTGAAGGTATCTCCATGGGTGTTATCTCCTATGTGATCATCAACGTTGTTACAGGTAAAGCTAAGGAAAAGAAAATCAGCGTACTGATGTATGTACTGGCTGTATTGTTTATTTTGAAATATATCTTTATCTGATATAAATATCATAATCAAGAGTCAGGCGGATAAAAGCATTCACTTTCATCACATGACTCTACAATCAATACTGCTTTACATTTTATATATTATATTTTAAATTACACAGAAATAAAAAGAAGTCTCCTGCAGAGGCTTCTTTTTATTTCTATAATCGTCTTTCTCTTTTTACATCTATGATGTATAATTATGAAAGTGTTTATTCATTTTTAGATCAATGAAGCACAGGCGCTCTTAAAAAATATTTGAAATATAAGGAAGGATTACACACATCATGCAAAAACAACAGATTCCTTTAAAAAATTCCCTGCTCCTGCTTCTCGCAGCGATCATCTGGGGTATCGCTTTTGTGGCTCAAAGCGTAGGAATGAAATACGTAGGAGGCTTTACTTTTAATGCCGTCCGTTCCCTTATCGGAGCAGTCGTTCTGATTCCACTGATTTTTATTCTGAAAAAGAGAAACTCCCCTTCAGATTCTGCTTCCAAAGCATCTGGCAGATCTGACACCTCAAGTAATACTGTATCCAATATGCAGGAGAAAAAAACTCTGATTATCGGCGGTATCGCCTGCGGTATCTGCCTCTGTCTGGCAAGCAATTTCCAACAGTTTGGCATCAAGTATACAACCGTCGGAAAAGCCGGCTTTATCACTGCCTGTTATATTGTGATCGTCCCTGTCATCGGACTATTCCTTGGCAAAAAATGCACGAAATTTATCTGGGCTGCCGTTGCAATGGCTCTGATCGGACTTTATCTCCTGTGCATCACAGATGGATTTTCTATCGGAAAAGGAGATCTGCTCGTACTGGTATGCGCATTTCTATTTTCACTGCACATACTGGTCATCGACTACTTTTCTCCAAAAGTAGACGGAGTAAAGCTCTCCTGTATTCAGTTCCTGACATGTGGAGTTCTTTCCGGCATTCCCGCTCTGCTCCTTGAGCATCCGGAACTCTCATCCATCCTGGCAGCATGGCAGCCAATCCTCTACGCAGGTGTCATGTCATGCGGAGTAGCTTACACCTTGCAGATTATCGGTCAGAAAAACATGAACCCAACTGTAGCATCCCTGATACTCAGCCTGGAATCCTGCATCTCTGTCCTAGCCGGATGGATCATCCTCAGACAGCAACTAAGTACTAAAGAAATCCTTGGATGTGTCATCATGTTTGCTGCTATCATCCTTGCACAGCTTCCACAGAAGCAGACAGAATAATATGCAGAGTAGGTCAGAGGGTCTATTCCCTCTTTCCTCTCATTAAACTGCATGTGAGTTTCTCCTTCATACGACTATACGGCTTTCCAGCATTCTTCTTTCTACAGTATTGTACCACACCACCATTCGTTGTAAGCCTTTTTTCGTAATCCTTATTCTGCTCCATGGATATTTCAAACAGAAGATGGAAAAGAAAAAGTTATTGCTATAGACGGGCATGGAAGCTATGTAACAGAAATGGTAGATGACTAACTTTAAAAAATAAACTCCCCCCTTCGTCAGAAATTCATCCGACGGGGGGAATTTATTTTTTATCCGCTATTCAACTTCCCCAATCACCTTGTGGAAATGTTCTTTTATCTTGGAAAAACTCTCATCACTTAAATCATGTTCCAGCTTACATGCATCTTCCTTCGCAATCTCCGGGCTTACGCCGAGACGTTCCAACATCTTACTCAACACTGTATGGCGTTCATAAATATGCGTTGCAATCTGAGCCCCTTTATCCAGAAGCGTCACCGTACCATAACGATCCATCGCGATATAGCCATCCTCACGTAACAGCTTCATCGCATGACTCACACTCGGTTTCGATACCCCAAGCATCGTCGCAATATCAATAGAACGAACACCGCCCCCCTGTTTAGACAACACCAAAATTGCCTCCAAATAATCCTCCGCCGATTTTCTAATTTGCATTCAAAATACCTCCCATATTGTTTTGATATTAACACAATATGGAAAATTTTTCAATCGCTCTTCTTGAGAACAGTCGTCATTAACTGTTACTGCTCACTCCGTTCTCAGTAACGTAGCCAAAATTTCATTCATTCCATATGAAAAAACAGCATCGAAAAATATTTCATTTCATGTGCATTTGCAGGATACTTAGATATTCTTAGCCGCCCAAAATCTGCGTTATGAGCCATCAAGGACACTGTCTGAGCGAAGCGAGTTTGTCCTTGATGGCTCATGCTTTTAGTAGATTTTTGACGGCTTAGAATATCTTAGTGTCCGAAACCGCACATGAAATGAAATATTTTTTGACGCGTCCCTACTGAATTAAAAAAAAAGCCCTCTGACCAGCATTCCCACATACCAGCCAAAGAACCTTTTTATACCAGGATTATCTTTTAAATTCCTAAAGCAATCTCCATCATCCTGTTAAACGAAGTCTGTCTGGCCTCCGCAGAAATTGCCTCATCCCTGAAAACATGATCCGAAATCGTAAGAATCCCCAGTGCCTCCTTACCGGCTCTCGCAGCATTCATAAACAGCGCCGCACACTCCATCTCCACACAGAGAACCCCCATCTTTCTCCATGCCTTCGAACTCTCCGGATTATCTCCATAGAACACATCTGAAGATACAACAGAACCCACACGAACCGGTGTACCCTGCTCCTTCGCAACCTCTACAGCCCTTGCAACCAGTTCATAGCTTGCTGTAGGAGCAAAAGTCCCCGGCAACTGATACTGGCTTGCATAATTTGAATCCGTACATGCACTCATAGCGATCACAACATCCATTACACTTACATCATCCTGCAGCGCACCTGCAGAACCAATACGGATGATCTTCTCTACATCATAGAAATTATAAAGCTCATAACTGTAAATACCCATAGACGGCATCCCCATACCGCTGCCCATGACAGATATCTGCTCACCCTTATAAGTTCCGGTATAACCAAACATATTTCTCACTGTGTTAAAACATACCGGATTCTCCAGATATGTCTCCGCAATATACTTCGCACGCAGCGGATCTCCCGGCATCAGAACCTTCTTTGCAATATCACCTTTCTTTGCACTGTTGTGTGGTGTTGAAATACTCATAATCACCCTCTCCTTTCCCGTAATGCTACATCACTGCATTATTTATCATCACCTGTAAGCCGCAGCACATCCCTGATTTCTTCTTCATCCATATCAAGAATGATCGCCAGCTCCTCTACACTGAACTTTGAACTTTCATCCTCTTCATCCTCTGTAAGTTCCCGGACTGCCGCTTCCAGCTTCTCCACCTTTGCTACCAGATAGTCATCCTCAAATTTCCTCTGTGTCTGCTCCTCGATAGCATGGCGGATCCCACACCGGATACGTCCAAGCAGCCATTTCTCATCTTTCTCTTCCGGTTCTTCCTCTCCCAGAGCCATCAGAAGGCTTATATTTGCCTCCTGAATCAGATCAGCGATAAAAATCTCCTCACAGTTCATTTCAACCGCCATTTCGGCTGCTGCACGCAGATACTTCTGTGACAGTTCTGCCTGTGCCAGCGCATCTCCCTTTGAAAGCAGTTCAAAAAGTTCTTCCGCACTTCTCTCTCCCTGCTCCTGTTCTTCAAGACCTTCCAGATATTCTTTCAGATACGCTTCTTCCTCTGCTGTCAGAGGAACTTTTTCTTCTTTTTCTTCGGATACTTCTTCCGGTCCGGCCTGAGATGCTGCTGAGATCTCCTCCGCACCTTCAATGGAAATACCTTTTAATTTTAAATACTGTAATATCTTGATCAGCTGTGACTTATCCAGGTCAAGTTCGCCAAAGCATTCCTTTATCTGTTCCGGTTTCAATACTTTGCCATTCTTCTCTCCAAGTTCACATACTTCTGTAAGTTTCTGCTGAAATTTCTGTATATCCATAGTCAAAATCTCCCTGTCCTGTTTATAACTTAACTATACAACAAAAAACTATGTCTGTAAAACAAAAAAGCACCGTTTTAACCGGTACTTTTTCTGAATGCGGATAACAGGACTTGAACCTGCACGGGAAGCCCACTGGTACCTAAAACCAGCGCGTCTGCCAATTCCGCCATATCCGCATTTTCTCATATTCTCAGAGTGTATCCGAAAAATCATTCTCGCACTCTGCAAAAGCAATAAAATAGCGGAAACCTCACAAAAGATTTCCGCTATTAATGAAGCATCGGGGATTCGAACCCCGGACAACTTGATTAAAAGTCAAGTGCTCTACCGACTGAGCTAATGCTCCATATAAAAGACTGGGCTAGCTGGATTCGAACCAGCGAATGCAGCAGTCAAAGTGCTGTGCCTTACCGCTTGGCGATAGCCCAAAGGCGAAGGGTGGATACAGGGATTCGAACCCTGGGCCTCCAGAGCCACAATCTGGCGCGCTAACCAACTGCGCTATACCCACCACAGCGTGCCTGAAGGGATTCGAACCCCCGACCCACGGCTTAGAAGGCCGTTGCTCTATCCAGCTGAGCTACAGACACATCTCTCTGTACATACAGAGAAGCGGGTGATGGGAATCGAACCCACGTATCTAGCTTGGAAGGCTAGTGTTCTACCATTGAACTACACCCGCATTTCGCTGAAACGGTAATGTTGTTGTTACAGCAGTCGGGGTGACAGGATTCGAACCTGCGGCCTCCTGGTCCCAAACCAGGCGCTCTAGCCAAGCTGAGCCACACCCCGCTGTTTTTCTTTATTTATTTGTGCTTCGTTGTCCGACGCAAGACATATTATATGTTAAGCAACCCCAAATGTCAACACCTTTTTTCAATTTTTTTTGATTTTTTTTAAAAAAGTGATTTTTTATTCCTCGAAAAGTCCCTGAAACCAGCTAAATACAAGGCTTTGCGGGCTTTTCACTTTTTTCAAAAAAATCGTTTTTTTGTTCGCAAAAAGGGATTTTTTACTGGTTTTTGAGATTTTTTGTAAAAAAATATTTTTTTCGCACAATAAAAAAATCTTAACTTTTTTTATTTTTTCTTCTATTCTTTTACTGTCACGTATCTGTAAAAAGAGGTATTGCCGTTATCCGAACAACAATACCTCAAAAATATACAGTCAGATGAGTCAGGCGGATATTCGCAACCTCCGCAAGTAACTTACCTGATTCAGTTAAATAATTTTTCAGAGGTATCTGATCTCGACCTGAGGATCTTTTCCTTCTTCTATCTGCATAACTGCATAGCTTGGCCTGCGGCCTCTCTGACGCGGGTAGGTAAGACTGCCGGGATTAATTACCAGAATCCCATCCTCATTCTCGATCAAAGGCATGTGAGTATGACCATACATTGCAATCTTACATCCCTTAGCCTGCGCATTCTCAACAAGTTTATCATAATCCCGGGACACAAAATAGTGATGTCCATGTGTAACCAGTATCTTATGTCCCTCCAGGGTAACTTCTTCATCATAGGGAAGATCTGTAAAAAAGTCATTATTTCCTGCGACAATCGTACATGGGCACTCTGCCAGTGCCTCAATGAAAATCTCTCTGCCTTCCACATCACCACAGTGGATCAGATAATCAAAGGGAGCTTCTCTGAGCACTGTCTCTTCCAGATTCTCATCCTGTCCATGAGTATCGCTGACGATCAGTACCTTCATTTCAGTTCATCCTTTATGGCACGTAATGCTTTTCCCCTGTGGCTGATCTTATTTTTCTCTTTGCCGGAAAGCTCTGCAGAAGTACATCCATATTCCGGCAGGTAGAAGATCGGATCATAGCCGAAGCCGTTCTCTCCCTTCTCCTCATAGCCTATACGGCCTTCCATTATTCCACGCACTGTTTTTACACTTCCATCCGGAAAAGCCGCTGCAACGGCGCATACGAACCTTGCAGTACGCTTCTCGTCCGGAACTCCGTTCAGTCTCTCTATCAGACTTGCATTTTTGATATGATATGAGGTATCTTCTCCCATGTAACGGGCAGAATAAATGCCCGGCTCTTTATTCAGATAGTCAATCTCCAGACCGGAATCATCTGCCAGAGTGATCTCCCCTGTCAGTTCACAGATTGTCTTCGCCTTGATCACAGCATTTTCCTCAAAAGTAGAACCATTCTCTACAATATCTGCATGGATTCCCGCTTCTTTCATAGAAACAACCTCTACATCCATATCTGCAAGGATCTCGCGGATTTCTCTCATTTTATCCTGATTTCCGGTAGCAAAAATTATTTTTTTCATAATCCTTTGTATCCTCTTTTTATTTTGATTTTTCGCAATTACAGAAGCACTAAGCTACGGTTTTTCTTCGGTGGGCGCGGCCCAAGGAACTGATAGTAATAGGTCTTAAGCATACCATTATAGATCTTACGGTTTTTATCTGCTTTTCGCCCGATATCGTTCTCCGCTTTCTCATAAGATGTGATCAGATACATGGACCACTTGTCAAGCCTTTCATAGCTTTCCCCGATTTCACGATAAAGCTGAGTTAAATTCTCTTTTTCTTCCAGTCGTTCCCCATAAGGAGGGTTTGTGATGATGAATCCATATGGTTTGGGATGGCGGAGATCTTTTACCGCTCTCTGCTGGAAATGGATCAGCTTGTCCACACCTGCCATTTTTGCATTAGCTCTGGCAGCCTTCAACGCCTCAGGATCAATGTCAAAGCCCTGGATATCTGTTTCAATATTAAGATTTATCCTGTCCTGTGCCTCTTCATTTGCATCATACCAGCATTTTCTCGGAACCAGATGCTTCCATTCCTCAGCAAGGAAGGAACGGTTCATGCCGGGTGCAATATCTGCTGCCATCATTGCTGCTTCAATAGGAAAGGTACCGCTTCCGCAGAAAGGATCTACCAGAATCCTGTCTTTATTCCATGGTGTAAGCATGATCAGAGCAGATGCCAGTGTTTCTGTGATCGGAGCTTTCACTGTCATTTTACGATATCCTCTTTTATGCAGAGATACCCCTGAAGTATCAATACCGATCGTGGCCACATCTTTCATAAATGCCACGCGGATAGGAAAGCTTGCCCCATCCTCTTCAAACCAGGATACCCCGTATACGCCCTTCAGACGCTCTACAATGGCCTTTTTCATAATGGACTGGATATCTGACGGACTAAAGAGCTTGCTCTTCACAGAATTGGCCTTGGCAACCCAGAATTTCCCATCCTTGGGAATATAGTTTTCCCATGGCAGGGCTTTTGTCTTTTCAAAAAGCTCGTCAAAGGTTTCTGCCTTTACTTCTGCTACTTTCAGCAGGATCCTTTCTGTGGAACGCAGAAAGATATTGGCATCTGCGATTCCCTGTGCATCTGCCTCGAATGTTACTTTTCCATCCTCTACTTTGGTAATCTCATAGCCCAGATCAAGGATCTCACGTTTCAGTACAGCTTCCATACCGAAATGACATGGAGCGATCAGTTCAAATTTTTCCATTCTTTATCCTTTCTATATGTAGATGGGACTTCCCTATAATTCTATGCTCTTAACAATATTTCCCTCAAAATCCTTAATTGTAAACACACCGTCCTCAAAGATCGCATATGTAGGCGGGTTTCCTTCTTTTGGAATGGAAACAGAACCCGGGTTGAGAAGTACATAGCCTTCTTTCTGCTCTGCTTTCAGTACATGGGTATGTCCATGGATCAGAATATCTCCTTCCTGGATCGGAGGCAGATTATTTTCATTGTAAATATGCCCATGTGTGGCATAAAAGGTTCTTCCATCCAGGTTCAGAATACAGTAGTCTGCCATAACCGGAAACTGCAGGACCATCTGATCGACCTCAGCTTCACAATTCCCACGTACAGCATAAATTTCTTTCTTCATGTCATTAAGCATGGAAATGACCTGTTTGGGAGCATATTCTCTGGGAAGATCATTTCTCGGGCCATGATAGAGCAGATCGCCCAGCAGTACCAGGCGTTCTGCCTTTTCTTCTTTATAGGCATCCAGCATTTTTCTGCAGTAGTATGCAGAACCATGGACATCTGATGCAAACATATATTTCATAGTTTTGTGTCTCCTCTTTTATTGGTATGCCGACAGATTGATTTCTGAAATAACCTGAAGATATACCGGTTCGTATTTTTTCTCTTACACCTTATCATGCTTATGGCGAAATTACAAGATTTCTTCCCCGATATGCTTCAAAACCGCCTATAACAGACCTGGTACAGTACCCAAGCTTTGCAAGCTGCCTTGCAAGCAGAAGGCTTGCCCCGCCCCTGTCGCAGTACAGAACCAGTATTTTTCCTTTTGGAAAGGCTGTATATCCGTCTATTTCTCCATATGGCATATTTACGGCTCCTTTTACATGGCTGTGCATATAGGACTTTTTTTCTCTCAGATCTATGATCAACGTGTCCCTTCGGTCCACATAATAATCCAGCATTTTTGCAGAAATCGTTTCCACCGGAAACATGGCAGACTCCTTTTTGTTATATCATATGATATCAGGGACAGATGTGCCACTGCCTGACAAAAAACAGCCGACACATAAATTGGCTCACAGCAGATCAGGAGGGGCATTTCCCCCTCCTGATCCAATCAATATCTGTCTTCTTCTGATCTGTAAGACTGGGAAGTTCTATTTTTCATCTTATTCCTGCAGTCTGTCTCATTTTTATTTTTTGTGCTGTTCTTCGTACTATTCTTCACATCATCAGTATAGTTCATTTCATTACCATAGCTGCTCTTATCTGAAGTTCCTGTGCGATTTCTGCTGTTTTTACTCTCAGATGATTCATAGTTTTTTGCCATTATTTTTTCCTCCTGATGGAATTTATCTTCCCGGATTTTCCAATAGCCCGGAAGAATCCGGGATTTTTTCTTCCGCACTTCATTGCTGAAAGTGCTTCACATTGACTATTATCCCAAAAACCGGGGGGAATATTCATCAAAATATGTTGCTTTTTTCACCAAGCTATATTATAATCATATCTGTAAAAAGAATTTACCCTTCAAAAATTTTTTTTACATAAACCCCTTATTTAATTATTTATACTCCCCTTGAAAGTCCCGGCAGCTCCCCTGCCGGGGTTTTCTCTTTGTATTTATCCATACACGTAATCTCAGAAAAAAATATAAAAAGCAGCATCGCCAATCTCATGATGTGCGATGCTGCTCCATTTTTATATTCTTCTTTTCCCATTCATTTTTCATACGCGCCAGCGGACAGTTTGTTTCTCCACATTTACAATCATCATTGTGTCACTCTCCCGTATGAGTTGATATGGATATTTTACTGTATTCTTACACTGTCTTCAATATGTGGCAAAAAATGTGGCAGGGTTTCTGTCCATAATTTACCAGATTTCAGACTCTACTGCAGCTCTTTCAATAGAAAGGCCTTTCATATAGCTGTCCATAAATGCGTTAAATCCAGCCACACCTTCCGGTTTTGGATCCAGTGTGCTGCTTTCCTGATCTGCAAATACTTTGATATCAAGGAAGCTTTCCAGAGTCTCGCCTTCTTCTTTATTTACCAGATAAGAAGCAAGAAGTGCGATTCCCCAGGCTCCGCCTTCACCTGCAGTAGCCATTACAGATACCGGTGCATTGACAGCATCTGCCAGAATCTGCTGTCCTACACCTTTTGTCTTGAATAATCCTCCATGGCCAAGAAGACGGTCTACTTTTACATTTTCTTTCTCAAACAGAAGGTTCAGACCTACTCTCATGGCTCCAAGGCATGTATACAGATTGGTTCTCATAAAGTTTGCAAGATTAAATTTGCTTTCAGGAGAACGTACAAATAACGGACGTCCTTCTTCAAAGCCTGTCATATGCTCACCCGAGAAATAGCAGTAAGACAGAAGTCCGCCACAGTCCGGATCTCCTTCAAGTGCCTTATTATAAAGGGTTCCGAACAATTTGTTCATATCCACTTCCATACCCATAGCTTCTGCAAACTCTTTAAATACATTTACCCATGCATTCAGGTCAGAAGTACAGTTGTTGGAATGAGCCATAGCTACCAGATGTCCGGACGGAGTGGTAACCATATCAATTTCTTTATAAGGTCTGGAAAGCTCTTTTTCCAGAACGATCATGGCAAATACAGAAGTTCCTGCGGAAACATTACCTGTGCGGACTGCCACACTGTTTGTTGCAACCATTCCTGTTCCTGCATCACCTTCCGGAGGACACATCGGGATTCCAGCTTTCAGTTTTCCTGTTACATCGAGAAGTTTTGCACCTTCTTCTGTAAGAACACCGGCATCTTCACCTGCAACAAGGGCTTTCGGCATAATATCACGAAGTTTCCATGAGAATCCGTAAGGAGTAACCAGTTCATCGAATTTATCAACCATCTCCTGGTTGTAATCTGCCTTTGTGGTATCAATCGGGAACATACCTGCTGCGTCACCGATACCCAGAACTCTCTTTCCTGTCAGTTTCCAGTGGACATAAGCCTCCAGAGTTGTAATATAATCGATATCTTTTACATGTTCTTCACCGTTAAGGATTGCCTGATACAGATGTGCGATACTCCATCTCTGAGGGATATTGTAATTAAACAGCTCCATCAGCTTTTCACTGGCTTCTCCTGTAATATTATTTCTCCATGTACGGAATGGTACAAGAAGTTCTCCATCTTTATTAAATGGCATATAGCCATGCATCATAGCACTGACACCAAATGCACCTACGGATTCCAGTTCTACGTCATATTTTGCTTTTACATCCTTTGCCATATCCTGATAACAATCCTGGATACCTGTCCAGATATCATCAAGGCTATATGTCCAGACACCGTTTTCATAACGGTTTTCCCATTCATGTGCACCGGATGCGATTGGCTGATTTTTGTCATCTACAAGTACTGCTTTAATTCTGGTAGAACCAAACTCAATACCAAGTGCTGTTTTATTTGCAATTATTGCTGCTTTTGCTTCTGCTGCTCCCATTTTTATGTACCTCCCTGATTTTTTGATGTACTTTTTTTATATATTTTTAGGGCTGCCATCTCAGGTAATCCAATGAATCTCTGACATATATACACAATCCATTGTTCCTGTCTGATATGACAGCCTTTTATGTTACTGTTCACTCCGTTCACAGTAACCCTTTTATATCACTTATGGTAATAATTATTTTCTGAATGCAAGCTCATTCCATCTCAGTTCATTTTTGAAGTCACGGATATTGGTATCTTTATCAATGTAAACAGCTTCAATTCCCATAGCTGCAGCCCAGTCTCCCATCTGTTCTGCTGTCAGGTCATAGGAGAATGCTGTATGATGAGCACCGCCTGCAAGAATCCATGCTTCTGCACCTGTTTTAAGGTTTGGCTGTGGTGTCCAGAACGCACTTCCTACAGGAAGCTTCGGCATCGGTTTCTCAACTTTCTTGCAGTCTACATCATTGATGATCAGGCGGAAACGGTCACCAAGATCGATCAGGGATGTTGCAATAGCCGGACCTGTCTTACTTGTAAATACAAGTCTTGCAGGATCTTCTCTGTCACCCATGGAAAGCGGGCATACTTTAATACCAATCTTACCATCTGCAACAGATGGGCAAACCTCGAGCATATGTGACTGAAGGATTCCTTCTTTTCCAGGTACAAAATTATATGTATAGTCTTCCATCATGGAAGTTCCTTTTGCATCTTTGATACCTGCTGTCATGATCTTCATCAGACGGACCATTGCAGCTGTCTTCCAGTCACCTTCTGCGCCGAATCCATAACCTTTTTCCATAAGTCTCTGGATTGCAAGTCCAGGAAGCTGTTTAAGAGCACCCAGATCGCCAAAATGTGTAACAATTGCCTGATAGTTTTTCTCTTCCAGGAATTTCTCAAATCCAATTTCAATCTGAGCCTGAACTGCTACGTGACGTTTGAATTCCTCCGGATCTCTTCCCTCAAGAATGATATCATATTTGCTGTAGTATTCATCTACCAGTGCATCTACATCACCTTTAGCTACACCTTTTACATAGTCAGCAATCTCATTTACAGGGTAAGCGTCAACTTCCCATCCGAATTTGATCTGTGCTTCTACTTTATCACCTTCTGTAACAGCTACGTTTCTCATGTTATCTGCTACACGGCATACACGGATATGGCTGCTTTCCATAATGCCAACAGCTGTACGCATCCAGGAAGCAAGTCTTTCCTGTACATCTTTATCTGCCCAGTGGCCAACGATAACTTTTCTTTCGATTCCCATTCTTGTGACAATGTGACCATATTCACGACCGCCATGAGCAGACTGGTTTTCATTCATGAAGTCCATATCAATGGTATCATAAGGAATTTCCTCATTAAACTGAGTATGCAGATGGCAGAGTGGTTTTCTGTACTCCTTCAGACCAAGAATCCATGATTTTGCCGGTGAGAAAGTGTGCATCCATGTGATCACACCTGCGCAATCTTCATCTGCATTTGCCTCATTAAATGTTTTACGGATCAGTTCATTTGTGATCAGTGTTGGTTTCCATACTAATTCAAATGGAAGAACACCGCTCTTGTTTAATTCCTCAACAATGATCTTAGAATGCTCGGCAACTTTTCTTAAGCACTCATCTCCGTAAAGATCCTGTGAACCTGTACAAAACCAGAACTTATAGTTTCTTCCTGTTTTCATGATAAAATTCCTCCCTGGATTTTTATATATGTTTTTTATTTTTATGTTACTGTTCACACACCACTATCCCGCGAGGTGTTTTGGCATGAATATGCCAAGA
>NZ_JAAIMY010000036.1 GCF_013300825.1 Blautia wexlerae | reverse complement strand
CCTGAGATTCATTTTATAAAAACAAGCAGCATAACTGTTGTTTTCCGACTCATTACGCTACTCGCCCTTATTTTTATTATAAAGCCATTTTACTTTGATTTCAAAAGCGTTTTTTACTAAAAATGTATCTGTTTTTTGGCATTATTACTATGCATTGACCGTCTGAGCAACCGCGAAATTGCAGAAAGGTTATTTCTCTCTGAAGGCACTGTGAAACAATATATCAACCAGATTTATTCCAAGTTGATGATCAACGGTGATACACGCACCAAAAGGAAACAACTGGCAAAGCTGATTTCTTCCATAAACAAGAGCGCTACCTGATTCGGTTACGATACCAGCGGAAGTACATAGGTTACCCAGAACCATGACATTGGCATGATCAGCACCATCGCAGGTATCATATCCGCAGTTGGAAAGTTTTTCAGCTTCACCATACGAAAGCCTGTTGCAAGCATCAGGAAACCGCCACAGGCTTTAAAATCATTGATCATGCCAGGTGTAGTCAGCGGAAAAATTGCTGTTGCCGCGAAAAAAAGTATCAGGAAAATGATCAGCTGAGGAATCGCGATCATACAAACTACCATTCCCAGGCTACATGCAAAAATAGCAGCTGTAAATAAATCCAGAATAGATTTTGAAATCAGTACAGAATGATCTCCACTCATTCCAGACACAATGGAACCATAGATTCCGGTTCCACTGGCACAGAATAATACGATAATAGTAACCAGTGTATTCATAAACTCATCCTCAGACAGCTCTGAGCTTGAGTTTTTGAGAAATTTGCTGATCACACGCTGCATAACACCTGCACCTGCATTAATCTTCTCACCAAGATGAACCGCCAGTCCTATACCTGTACCGATCACTATGGAAAAAATAACCGCAGGCATATTTTCCATCAGACCGATTGTGCTGATTCCCATTCCCATAGAACATACACCGAACACCAGGGTAATGTCCTCCTTAAATTTGGGACTCAATTTGTGGCCCGCCAGGGCACCCAAGATACCACCGATCACTATGGATAATCCGTTAATAATTACTCCAATTGGCATAACTTTTTCTCCTCTATCTATATTTCCTTGTCTAGGATACCACTTTGTGAAAAAAAAGCGCAAGTCCTTTTTTGTATGAAGTCATCCACTCACAGATTATTTTTTTGTGGCCTGATCGCCCAAAATACAAGATTCATTATGATCACGATCAGCAGAACTGCTGCCATGGATACCCAGAATCCCATATTAAGGCCCAGCCATTCACATGTTCCAAAAAGCTTCATCCAAAGTAATTTCCAGTTCATTCTTTTCACCTCCTAGAGCAGTTCGCCATAATGGCGGACATATGCTTTTTTCAGACTTGTTGCCAGCATCATGTACAGCAGGATACATGGGATCAGATATGCAAAGTAGGATGCAGGTAAGGCTACAAGTCCAAGTGCTGTTCCCAGCGTAGTAAACGGGATCACTGTCAGCACAGCAATGCCTGTCATAGTGAGCAGTGTTACAGGCGCTGAGGCACGGCTCTGGATAAACGGAAGCTTCGGTGTACGGATCATGTGAATAACCAGAGTCTGGCTCCACATGGATTCCACAAACCATCCTGCCTGGAACATTCCGATATACTGTGCCTGCATTGCTGCAAGCTCTGGACCGCTGTAATGAGTAGCCAGATCATTAAACAGGACACCATTTGATACAAACATGGGACAGAATACAAAATACATAAAAATATAGGTTGTAAAATCGAAAATCGAGCTTGTAGGTCCGATCCAGATCATAAAGCTTCCCACACTAGAAGCATCCCATTTCCTTGGTACTGCAATAAACTCCTCATCCACATTATCCCAGGGGATTGCAGTACAGGACAGGTCATAGATCAGGTTCAAAAAAATCAGATGCACACTCATCATCGGAAGGAATGGTAACAGTGCTGAGGCAGCTAATACAGAGAACATATTTCCGAAATTGGAGGAAGCTGTCATCTTAATATACTTGATCATGTTTGCATAGGTTTTGCGTCCTTCTATAATTCCCTGTTCCAGAACCATCAGGTCTTTTTCCAGCAGAATGATATCCGCAGATTCTTTTGCCACATCAACTGCTGTATCTACTGATATCCCAATGTCAGCAGCTTTCATTGCAGCAGCATCGTTGATTCCGTCCCCCATAAATCCCACAGTATGTCCATTTTCTCTGAGAACAGAAACCACACGTGCTTTCTGATCTGGGGTCAGCTTTGCAAAAACATCCGTAGTCTCCGCTGCTTTTGCAAGCTGTGCATCCGACATATGATCCAGATCAGCTCCAAGAAGCATGTTCCGTACCTCAAGTCCTACCTGTCTGCAGATAGTACGGGTTACTTTATCATTATCACCTGTAAGGATTTTGGTAGTCACACCGTGGGCTTTCAGTGCTTTGATCGCATCTGCTGTGGATTCCTTAGGCGGATCAAGGAATGCAAGATAACCGATCAGCACCATATCACACTCATCTTTTACACCAAAAGCTCCAACAGGAGAAGGATTACTCTTCTGTGCAATGGCAAGCACACGGAATCCCTTGTCATTCAGTTCATCTACGGTTTTGAGGATACGCTGACGAACCGCCTCCGTAAGCAACTGCACTCCGCCATCACACTCTGCATAGGCACAGATGGAAAGCATTTCTTCTACTGCACCTTTTGTTACCATCTGCGTCTTGCCCTTTTTATCCTGCACAACTGTTGTCAGGCGGCGGCGTGCGAAATCAAATGGGATCTCATCTACCTTCACATAGTTTTCGGACAGATCCAGCAGCTTCGGATCTTCTGCCTCTTCTTCCTCTGTTCTTTGAATGATCGCCAGATCCATCAGATTTTTATAGCCCGTCTGGAAATAGCTGTTTAAGTATGCGTGGCGCAGTACTCTTGTATCGTCCTCTCCGTTTACATTCAGGTGATATTCCAGCACAACCTTATCCTGAGTCAGAGTTCCTGTTTTGTCTGTACAGAGAATATCGATGGCACCAAAATTCTGGATGGAATTCAGGTTTTTAACAATAGTCTGCTTTTTACTCATGGAAACTGCACCTTTTGCAAGGCAGGTTGTCACGATCATGGGAAGCATCTCCGGAGTCAGTCCCACAGCGATGGAAATACCAAACAGGAATGCATCCAGCCAGTCACCTTTTGTGATTCCATTGATAAAGAATACCAGCGGAACCATAACCAGCATAAACCGGATCAGGACCCAGGAAACAGCGTTAACGCCTTTGGTAAAGCTGGTTTCCACAGCCTCCCCTGCAATGGCAGATGCCATAGAGCCAAACAGAGTACGATCTCCGGTAGAAACAACCACTGCGGCTGCACTTCCGGAAATTACATTGCTTCCCATAAAAGCAATGTTGCTGTAATCAGTAATGCTTTCTTTCTGTGCGCTTACCTTTGGTGTCTTTTCCACAGGCTCGCTCTCTCCTGTCAGACTTGCCTGACTGATAAACAGATCCTTTGCATCCAGAATACGGACATCTGCAGGGATCATATCTCCTGCTGACAAATGCACAATATCTCCCACAACCAGATCATCCATAGGTATTTCTGTTTTTGCCTGTTCCCTGCGGGTAACAGTGCAGGTAGTTGTGATCATGGAAAGCAGTTTTTCTGCCGCATTACCACTTCTGGATTCCTGTACGAAGCGAAGAGTACCGGAGATCACTACCATGGTCAGAATGATCACCACTGTTAAAGGATCAAAATCTTCCGGTGTACTTCCCAACAGGGAAAAATGCGGAAAAACCATATCTGTCATGGTAGAAACAACTGCCAGACAGAAAAGGATTGCTGTAAACGGATTGATAAATGCTCCTGCCAGACGTTTGGCAAGGGATTGTTTTTTCTCATGGGTTACTTTATTGGTTCCATATTTTGTCCTGCTTACTGATACATTTTCAGCATCAAGCCCGCGAAGTGTTGTATGCAGGCTCTTTAAAACTTCCTTGATCGGATTGGTAGCCGCATGCTGGATGCGGTGGTTCTGCTCGTCACGTATCACAGCCTGCTGTGCTGCCTGACGAACAGCAATGCGATTTTCTTTCTTGTTCATTGGTCTTACCTCCTCGTTTTACAATTATTTTTTATAATACCGACTGCTTTTTTCGATATACCAGAGATCAAATCCTGCCACAATAAACCATGCAGTCATGGCAGTCACAAACCAGTGATTCTCAAATCCGGTCCACAGTCCTTTCATCAGAAAAATGATTCCGCTCAGTGTGATAACTTCGCCGATATTACGGCAAAGGGGCACAATTTTAATCTTTTCCTTCTCCTCCTGCGGCATATTTTTCCAGGCAGATAAATGAATATGACCTTTCCCACATGCAAATATAAAACCTGCAATTGTGAAAACAATACCAAAAAAAATACAGGTAAAATTCATGGTTCTTCACTCCTTTCATTGATTTCTCTCTTAGTTTCCTCCCTTCGACCTCCTACAGAATACAAAAAAAGCAAGGAAATTCACATGACCAAAGTCTTGCGATTTCCTTGCGATTTGGCAAGAATTACAAAAATACATATAAAGGCGGGCTGAAGTTAGCCCGCCTGTTTTACAGCTTATCATTAAATTTATATCCAATTCCCCAGATTGTCAGTATGTACTTTGGTTCATCCGGATTTGGTTCGATCTTCTTTCGCAATTTTCGGATAAACGCCATGATATTGCTGTCATCCAGAAGATAATTTTCCGACCACACTGCCTTGTAGATCTGCTCTTTGGTAAATACCTCCCCTCTGTTTTCAGCCAGAAAATAGAGGATATCAAATTCCTTAGGTGTCAGGGAAACCTCTTGTCCCATCCTGATCACGCTTCTGCTCTTCGGATTGATCACTAATTCTCCAATCTTCATCTCGTCAGAAAGATTGATGGATGGGATTTCTGATTCTTTTGATGTACTGAGCAATAATGAATTTACATCACCACTGATCATATCGTAAATACCGGAAAGCAGTTCTTTGGCGCTGTGACTTTCCGGTGGTTCTTTGATCAGCTTTTGAAGGAGCCATTCCTGAAGGACAGAATCCATGGAAATAACACTGATATTCTTTTTCACAATGGTTTTCCTCCTTTCAGATCAGCTCATGATATTTCTTCTGATAAAATGTTTTGACTACCGTAGTCAGAAGCATATATAACAAAGCTACAATAAACAGAAACAGAAAATACCTGACCGGTAATCTCGTCAGCCCGAAAATGGCTGCACTCCTGGTAAAGGTAATCCCTGTAAAAGCAATAATTCCTGCAAGTGTGGTACAGATTACCGGTACAGAAGGACTGCTCTGCATAAAGGGTATCTTCCTTGTCCGAAGGAAATGAAGGATCAGCACTTGTGTCCACATGGATTCCAGAAACCATCCTGTCTGAAACAAAGCAACATACTGTGACTGTATCACCGGATCTGCAATATTCAGATAGGTTGCCCCGCCACACAGCATGGGACAGAGAATATAATACAGAAACAGAAACGTCACAACATCAAACAATGAACTGATAGGACCAAAAAACAGCATAAATCGTCCCAGTGTTTTTCCGGACCAGTCTCTTGGAGAGAGTGTATCTTCTTCATCTACATTATCCCAGGGAAGAATGATACACAAAACATCATATAACAGATTTAACAGTAAAATCTGTAAAGATGTCATTGGTAAAAACGGTAAGAAAGCACTGGCACATACAATGGAAAAAATATTTCCAAAATTGGAGCTTGCAGTGATCTTAATGTACTTGAGCATATTCGTAAATGTTTTCCGCCCTTCCAGAATCCCCTGTTCCAGCACACCCAGATCCTTTTGAAGCAACACCACATCTGCTGCATCCTTCGCTGCGTCTACCGCTGTGTCTACCGAAATACCAACATTGGATTCACAAAGTGCCGGAATATCATTGATTCCATCTCCCAGAAAGCCTACAGTATGTCCATTTTGTCTTAGAGCTGAAACAAGCCGGACTTTCTGTCCCGGGGTCAGTTCTGCAAATACATGGATTTTTTCCACTGCTTCATTAAGTTCAGCATCTGTCATCTGATCCAGTTCTGCACCGGTCAGTATTATTTCAGAAGGAATTCCTACTCTTTTGCAGATAGAAGCAGCTACATCAGCCTGATCTCCTGTCAGTATTTTCGGTGTGACCTTCAGTCTTTTCAATGCCTCCACAGATGTCTTTGCTGTTTTTTTCGGGGCATCAAAAAATGCCAAGTAGCCCATCAGAATCAGGTCTTTTTCATCTGCAGGTATGATCTGGCTCTGTTTTTCAATCTCTTTCCGCGCAACAGCGATTACCTTCATACCGTCCTGAAGCATCTCATCCACCACAGAAGCAACACTCTCCATCCCGTTTTTCTCCATGGGAAGGATTTCCCCGCGAAACTCCACATGACTGCACCTGGCCACAATCTGGGAAATATTGCCTTTCACAATAAGCTGACAGTCACCATTTTTATCTGTTACCAGTGTACTGACAAATTTACGGGAATAATCAAATGGAATCTCATCTTCTTTCTGATAGTGAGTGAGAAGATCTGCAAAATGCTGTTCGTGCCCCAGCATCGTCTGACAGGCAAGGATTGCATTATCAATGGGATTGCATACACCGGAATGATAGGAACTGTTCAAAAAAGCAAAATCCAGTACCTGATCACTTTCGTTTCCCAATACGTCCATATAATATTCCAGAAGGATGCTTTCATTGGTCAGCGTTCCCGTCTTATCCATACAGAGTACATCCATGCTGCCAAACCCCTGCATGGCATTAATGTCTTTAATGATCGTCTGTTTTCTGCTCATGCTCAGGCTTCCCCTTGCAAGACAGGCTGTAATCACCATAGGCAACATCTCCGGCATTAACCCAACTGCTACAGACAACGCAAAGGCAAAGGACTCCAGCCATTTACCACCTGTAATTTTCAAAAGTATAAATACAACAGGGATCAATACTGCAATAAACCGGAGCATAACCCAGGCAATGGAATTTGCGCCTTTCTGAAAAGACTGTTTTTCATCAGGATCTTCTTTCGCAAAACTGCCATAAAGCGTGTCTTTCCCCACTGCAAGCACAATACCCTCACCTTTTCCACTGATAACGGTTGTTGCCATAAACGCCAGATTTTCAAGCTGAGGCAATGATTCCGGATTACTGTAACTTGATACCTGTGCATTTTTTTCCAGAATTGCACTTTCGCCTGTGATCGCTGCCTGAGAGATAAAGAGATCACTGACCTTTGTAAGCCTTATATCTGCAGGAACACGATCACCTGCTGAGAGCAGAACAATATCTCCGACTACCAGTTCCTCTGCCGGGATTTCTCTGAGTTCTCCTTCCCGCCGTACTGTGATGCTTTCGTGTATCAGCCGGTTCAATTGTTTTGATGCATTCTTTGCCCGGATTTCCTGGATCAGACGGATTGTTCCACTGATCAGGATCATGGAAAAAATAATAACAGCAGTTGTGGCGTTTCTGGCAAAATCAGATGCAAGAATCACATCCGTAGCCAGCGAGATCATTCCCAGAACAAGGAGAATAATATTAAACGGATTAATGAACGCACGCCGAAGTCGTGGCAGCATGGTATCATTTTTTCGCCCGGAAAAGCTGTTTATGCCATACTTTTCCCTCATGGACTCTATCTGAGTCTGGGACAGTCCATCTGGTGACACTCCAATCTCCTTATATATTTGTGATATCTCTTTATACGCATATTTTTTGATGCAGCAATCCATCAGGGTAGCTTTTGACATAAAATCTGCCCTCCTTTCCCAATACACATACTACTATTTTAACATTATCTATAAAAAACACCATGCCTGAATTCTTGCTTTTTTCTTGCGATTCACTGATATTTGATGGTTACACTCCAAATCCCCTGAAAAATCAATAAAGCCGGTATTGGATCATCAACCCTACCCGACTTTATTGATTGTAATTATCTTATTTTCTAATGATAGAATAAACTGATTGTTATCCATGCAACCTTATTTCAATAATTTATATGTTGCATCTGTAACCGGCTCACACCACTCATTGGATGTTTCCTCGCCAGGTACTTCAATTGCCAGATGGGAAAACCATTCATCTGGTGCTGCACCATGCCAGTGTTTCACTTCTGCCGGGATATTGATACAGTCACCTGGCTTCATTTCTACAGCATCTTTGCCTTCTTCCTGATAGTATCCTCTTCCGGCAACACATACCAGAATCTGTCCTCCGCCATTTTTTGCATGGTGGATATGCCAGTTATTTCTGCATAAAACTGGACTACCCCTCCGCAATCCCTTATAGTTACGGGCTTTAACGGCATACACGTCTGTGTTTTGTGCGACCCTTTCATGACGAGCAGTTTCTGCCAGGTTATTTCTCTGCTTCGTCCTCATTCCAAACCTCTTTTGCAAGATTAAAGACTGCCCAGCCTTTTGGCCAGCCTGCATAGAATGCTACGTGAGTGATGATTGCTGCGATCTCTTTCTGTGTTACCCCATGATCCTTTGCATTCTGTAAATGGAATTTCAAAGAGGAATCTGTGATTCCCTGTGCCATCAGTGCTACAACTGTGATGATACTTCTTGTTTTTAAATCAATATCTTCGTTATTCCAGTTCTCTCCGAAAAGAATGTCATCGTTAAAATGTGCAAAATCTGGTGCAAATGTTCCCAGAGCATTTCTTCCTGCTATCTGTGTGATCTTTGCCATGATATCAAACCTCCATCTTTCTTATTTATGGTAATTTGTTATACTCTTCTTCCGGTAAAAACTCCAGCCATTCGTTGGAAGCTCCCTCTGCTGGAACTTCAACAGCCAGATGCTGGAACCAGCTGTCTTTCGCTGCCCCGTGCCAGTGTTTTACTTCTGGTGAAATATTTACTACATCTCCAGCTTTCAATTCACGAGCTGGTTTTCCTTCTTCCTGGTACCATCCTCTTCCACCAGTAACCAGAAGGATCTGTCCACCTTTATGATGGATGTGGTATGCATTGATTGTTCCCGGAGCGAAAGTAACCAGACCAACTGGTACTCTCTCTGTTGTAAGCATATTCAAATAGCATTCACCTGTAAAATACTTTGCGAATGCTACGTTTTCTTCACCGATTGGAAATACGTTACCTCCACCTAAGTCTTTTTTCATCTGTTCGATATCCATAAAAAATTCCTCCTTGCTCTTTTTATTTTATGGTACAACCTGAAGTAAGCTCTAGGTCAATAGATTTTGCAACTTTTTACATAAAGTTCATAATTTTTCTGTGACAGTTTGCATTTCAGGTACACTCTATTTCTTATCGGTATCATCATACTCCCATATTGCTTTCTATGTCCAATACCCATTATTATGGGTTGCTTAATGCCTTTTAAGCATAATCTGTTTCTATATCACAATGCAAAACAGATCTGCTGTATTCTGGCAGACCTACTTTGCATTATGATATAGCTTAAATCTGTTTGATAAGATTCAACTCTTTCTTGGATAGTGCTTTTTTTAACTTCTGGTTTTCCTTTATTAGATTCTCATTTTCGCTTTTCAGTTTCTGTAGCTGTTGCCGGAGCAGATTCATTTCCGCTTCCATCGCCTGACTGATAATGTTTCTCCTTGGATCCACCATACCAGCCTGCTGTTCCATTGCTGCATCAATCTCACCTCTTACAATCGGATTCTTGTAAAAGAATCCTCTAGATAAACCAGTCTTTTGCATCAGTGCTGGTACGGACACCTTTTCTCTCTCCAACACCATTGTCCGTATTGTCAGGACTGCCCGTTCCACTTTTTCTTCGCTCTTTCTTTTATTCAATTCCAGCATCTTGTCGTATTTGCTCATATTCTTCTCCCCATCCGTCCAGATTTGCTAAGATAATCTGTGACATAAGATTTCTTACTTCCCTTGTCTCATCTGCCAGTCGCTGATTGCTCATTTTCCGGTAGTACTGGACGCTTTTCACTCCTTTATGACCCAGGAGCTTTGCTATGGTCCAATCATCCACATGGAGTTCTGTCAGCTTTACCCCATAACAGTGCCGGAACATATGCGTTCCAAATCCGAATAATTTCCCGCTGTCATCTCGGATATCTTTTTCATAGATCATTCGAAGCACTTTATCCTGCAAGGTTTGGTAACTGATTGGTCTCTCCGGTTTGTTCTCGTCCGCAAAGATATAAATGCTTTCAGGATAATGCTCATTTGCATAACTGACTGCCTTTCCAATCAGCTGTGCCAGCTCCCGGCTGATCGGTTTTTCATATCTTCTTGTTTTCGGCTGGTATATGATAATCATATCCTGACGGTCATGTTTATAAAGGCAGTCTTTCCGCAAGGTCAGCGTGTCGGAAATTCTGGTTCCAAGCATCTGGTGGATGATCATTGCCCTTGCTATCTGCTCTTCCATTTTTACAATCTGGGCATTCAGTCTTTTCAGCTCACTGTCCGAATAAGATTTGAATTCTGCTTTCCGTTCTGGCGGAAAATCAGATTTTAAAAACAGTTTTGTAAGATGTGGAAAATCATAAATTTTTCCGATTGTTTCCAGCACATTTCGAAGCTTTAGCAGGTCATCCCGGATGCCATTCCCTCCGTTTGATTCTACCTTGATGTTGATTAAAAATTGTTCTATGATCTCCCGGTCAATCTCTTCGCAGGTGCTGATCTTGGAATGCTTTTCATCCAAATACTTTGAAAATTTATTCATGGCGGACAGTTCACGTTTTATACTGCCAAGGGCTTCGGTTTTCAGATGATGGTAAATTGCTTTTTTTACTTCTTCCCGAATATCTGGTTGCCGGATTCCTCTGAAATTTAGTGTCTTATGGTTGACAATCGGATTTGTCCGCAGGATAAGCGGAAGCCTTTCCAGATGCCAGATATCCTTTGCCAGCTCATTGGTTTCTGATCGGTCCAGTGTAAATTCCAGAAGGCTTTCAAAATACCGGATCAGGGCAGCTTTTTCCACCGATTCAGTCTGAATGTTCGTCACTTTATGCTTCGTCAAAGCCCTACCGTTTTGTATCATCCACATTTTCAACTGCTTTATCCAGAAGTCTTTTTCTCTGTCAAGCAGGCTGTTTTCCTGATGGGATGACTTCTGAAAAAATTCACATAAGCTGTTAAAATAATGCCTTTCCCTTTTTATGGTCAGGATGGATACCTGCGTTCCACGGTAGTAAATGTATTCGACAAATTCTGTCTGAAGCTGGTTTCCCGGCAGTTTATCCAGATCAAAATATTGTTCCTTATTCAGCTTTTCCTTTTGCTCATCGGTAGCCAGCTTATAACATTCCAGTTGTTGGAATTTCAGTTTATTATCCATGCTTCTCTCCTTTCTGCATACAGGCAAGCAGGCTGTTTTCCTCTTCCTCAAAGTATGCGTCATTTTCTTTAGCAATTTTTCTTGGCATATAATCTATATACTGCATGGTCATTTCCTCAAACATATGTCCCAGATAGTCCCGGATGCTTTGGATTGATACGCCATGCTCATAAAAATTGGTTGCTACGGTATGTCGGTAATCATGAGACTTAAAAATATATTCTCCATTCTGTATGCCTATCTGGGAGCAGTATTTTTTCATCTGCCCCATGAAGGTGCTTTTGGAAAATGCTCCACCTTTCCGATTCCGAAAAATGTATGCTTCTTTTTCGGTAGGGTGTTTTTTCAGATAAACCTGCATCAGACGATACAATGTTACCGGAATGGGAACCCTTTTATAATTTTTCATTTTCACCTGGTAGACCTTCATCCAGCAGTCACCATTCTGGATATAATACGCATCCCCTTTTAAGGTGCAGACCTCACTGATCCGGAGTCCCACACACCAGAGATGTAAAAACATCATTCTCAGGTGTTCAGGAAACTGTGAGAGGTTTTGGATAATTTCCATATACACATCCTCTTCCACACTTCTGTCATGGTGGACTGGGATCTGTTTTTCCAAGTAATACGATGCATAAAACGGAACCTTTTTTATATACCCCTTTACTTCCAGAAATTTCATAAAAAACTGTATTCCCGAAACATTGGTATTAAATGTCTTTGCTCCCATAGCACCATTCTGCAAATTCTTTAAATATACATCAATCAGGCTGGCATCACACTTGGTAACTTCCAGTTCGCTGATCTCCTGCAAAAAATTTCGAATGGTTCGGAATCTTTCGTACACCGTACTGAGCGCCAGTTCTCCGATTCCAATTTCGTACTTCATATATTCCTGAAGCAGCAATCGATTCTTGGGCTGTAGAACTTCCTGAAATGATATTTTTTCTATACTGTCACTCTGGTTTATTCTTTCTTTGGCAATACGAAACCGCTCTAAATACCAGATGGTAGCATCCCATCTTGTTTCATCAGTTTCTATAAAAATCACTTTACGGGCAGTTTCCACAATGCTCTTCAGTCGTTTTCGCCGTTGCTCTTTCTCGACTTTCTGCTTCAGGTAGTCCTGAAATGCTGTTTCCTGTTCCAGCTCCAGAAGCTGGATATCTGTAATCTGCTCCCGGATGCAAAATTCGTAAAAAAGCTGTAACCCGGTCAGTTTATATTCCCTCAGTCTGGAAATTTCATAATTCTCCAGAATATATTCCAGCACGGTAAAAATCTGACGTTTCAGTTTCTCACTGGCTGCCGCTTTAAAATTCCAGACCATGTTACTCCGACACCGTACCGTTTCCACACTCTTTACGATTACAGGATCTGAGTGGTATGGAACAAAAAGTATTTCATTTTTATATTTCCATTCACATTCCCTCTGTCCAGCCGGAGTTTTCATCCGTTCCCGGATGTACGCCTGCCGTATCCGGTCGAACGTTCCGGTATATCGGTAAATGTAATTTCGCTTTATCAGCGGTGTTATATATAATTCAAATTTCATTCGCAGTTCATAATCTATTTCCGAAAGATGTTCTACCATCTCATCTGCCAGAAACAGCAGAATCTGTTCTGTAATGGAACTTCCTGCTTCCTCTTTTGCAAACTCCCGGATTTCTTTTCGTAGCTGCTCAATCCGCCTGCTCCGTTCTTGTTCTGCCTCTATAAAAGACTGTAAAAACGCAGGCATAAAAACCACCTCCTATAGCAATTCCTCAATCCCATACAGGGAGGAGTGTTTCTCGTAGAATTCCTGGCTGGCATCCAGCAGTTCATCATCCACAATGTCCAGATAATTGATGGTTGTCTGGATGTGGCGGTGTCCATAGGCCAGCTGTATCAGTTCCAGCGACCATCCTGCTTTTCTCCGCTCATTTCCAAAGTAATGCCGGAGCATATGAGGCGTGATCTTAATCCCTGTTTTCTTATCCATTCTTTTTAGCATAGAGTATACTGCTTCCACGTTCATTGGTTTTCCGATATTATCCCCGGAAATATTCACAAACAGGCTTGTCTGGTGCTGAAGTAGTTTTCGGTACTCTGCGATATACAGATTTAAAAAGCCGAAGGTATCTTTGCTGATCTTCGCACTTCGGTATTCTGCATTCTTTGCTCTCGCTCCATTTTCATTGTCCTCACGGAAATATACCCGGATTATGTGGTTCTGATAATCAATGTCCTTACTGTAATCAATTCCTAAGATCTCACCGATTCGGTAGCCTGTCTCTGCCAGAAGCAGCATGAGAAGCCGATCTCTTATATTGGTACACGCTTTCAAGATTTCCACAATTTCATCTTTCTTTGCTGCTCTCGCCTTATGCTCTTCCTCTTTTAAATAGCCTTTGAAACTCTTTGATCGTATGCTTTTCTTTACGCCTACTGCATCCACGGCTACAAAATAATTATAGGACAGGACTTTCAGCTCCCCGAACTGCTGGTACTCTTCTTCTATAAAAAGATAGAACCTGAACACATCTCTTAAGTATGCGTTGCAGGTTCCATTGTTTGGAGATCTGTGATTTTTATCTCTGGTATGCTTCCCGGCTTTCAGCCAGTATAAAAATTCCACAAAGTGATTTGTCTGTTCAACATAAGGCATTTGATATACGTCTGTCAATTCCTTTTTCTTTTCATGGATGTATTCCAGATAGTACAGGATTGCAAGTGCGGAGCGCCGCACCGTATTCGGTGAACATTTCCTCCGTATCTTGTGCATCAGATATTTGGTTGGAAGCAGGACGATATCCAGTGTTTCCACATCTCTGATAAAGAAATAAACGGTGGAGCCTTCTCTTTCTGTTTCCAGCTCATATCTTCTCATTTCTGCTCACTTCCTTTCCTCTAACGCTATACACAGTATACCCAACTCATGCCGATAAAGCTATCACCAATACTACCAATTCGCTCCAAACCGCCCCTGAAATACCACTAAACTTTTTGTCCTGTCTGCTACCCGGATCTGGGCAGAACCAACAACGCCACGGATGCTCTCAGCTGTAGTAACGCTCCACTTTCCGGCTTCGGATAAAATCTTCTACTTCTTCGATCCGTTCTGCCATCTGGCACTTTGGCAGTGCTTCCAGAACATCACTCCGATACCTGCCTTTTTTCGTGGCACGGTGATCTAAAATAGACACAACGCAGGTGTCCTGCTCCGTGCGAATTGCCCGGCCAAATCCCTGACGCAACTTCTTCTGCATATCTGGCACCACGATGGTCTGGATGTAGGATTTTAGCGATCGGTACTGCTCCCTCTGGGCTTCATGGATAGGGTCCGGAACAGAAAACGGTAGTTTTACGATAATCAGGGACGATACCATGTCACCCGGAAAGTCCACACCCTCCCAGCAGGAGCCGGCTGCGAACAACACGGCATTCTCCATCTTCTTAAACCGGGCGATCTCTTCCTGGGAGTTTCTCCATACCTGCACCATCGGAAACGGGATCTGATCCCGCAAAAGCTGCTGCACATTTCCCATCAGGGTATAAGATGTGAACAGTACCAGCGTATGCCCGTAAGTGGAACACACCAGATCACGGATCTGCCCGGCAAGCTGCTCGGCCTCTTCCCGGCTCCCCTTTTTTCTTGGTTTTAAATGCTCCGGGATGTAAAGCAGACAGTTCTCCTGGTAGCAGAATGGGGATTCTGCCACACACTCCCGGACACCTGTTTCTTTTTCCAGCCCGGTCATCTGTCTGGTCCTTGCAAAACCGTTCCCGGCTTTTAAGGTGCCGCTGGTTAAGATTGCCGGAAATCCCCGGCTCCATAAGGTGGCGTCCAGATACTTCGGGATCTCCCGGTTGACTGCCATAAAGGTTAAATGTCCCCGGCTGTCCTGCTGTAAAAACAAAATATACCGTTTGTCGTTCTTTAAAAACCAGCCGAACAGCTCTTCCATCTCTTCCAGCCGCCGGAAAGTCCAGTAAGGAATATTCCCGGCGAGCCTTTTGATCATAAGCTGAAGTCTTTCCTGCATCTGGGCTAAGGCTGTGCCAGCTCCCGGCGGAAAATAAAAACTTTCTTTTCCAGCCATGTCCTCGATGCCATCTTTCCGGTGCTTTCGAATCTCCATCTGAAGAGCGGAAACCCCTTCCAGCAGCCGTTTTCCATCCGTGCCTTTATGCTCTCTGACTAAAAAGTAAGCAATCTCCTGCACATCTTCCCTTCCAATGCTTCTTCCATACATCTGGCTGGCGGCTTCCGGGAGTTTATGGGCCTCATCCACGACCAGAGCCCTGTAATCTGCCAGAAGCGGACGGTACCCATTTGCCCGGTGCATGGCATCTGCCAGAAGATAATTGTGATTGCAAATCTGTAAAAAAATATCCTCTTTCCTGGAAATATCCAGATGCTTCTGATAACGGCATCCTGCTTTCCCCGGACATTCCCTGGGGCAGAATTTCGGTACGCACACCAGCCTGCGGTCAAAACCGCTCAGGTTATGTACGGAATCTAAATCAAAGTTATGCCGGAGGGACTTCAATGCCTCCATCTGTGCCTGATTTTTATTCTTGTCCCGGACTGCCTCTAATCTCTGGGCCAGCCTGTAATCGCATACAAAATGTTCCTTTCCCTTGCGGACGACCGCTTTTAACTCTCCCTGAAGCAGATCTGCTTTTAACAGTACGTCCGATAAGAAAGGAACATATTCCTCTATGATGGCTTTCTGTAAGGCGATACTGGAAGTGGATACCACTACAGACCGCCTGTCACATCCCGAATAACCGGAATGCAGTACACTATATTTCCGCATCAGGATGCAGGCTGTCAGATAGGCATAGGTCTTTCCGATGCCGACTCCTGCATCACAGAGCGTGATTTCATTTTTCATAAGGGCATCCAGCATTTCATGGCAGAGACGGATCTGTTCTTCCCTTACATGAAGCCCGGCTTTCGGGAGAAGCTCCCGAAAGATCTGTTCCACTTCGCCATGTGCCCTTTTCTGATATTCATTTTTATAACACATTACTTCTCCTTGCCAGAAAGCTTATCTTACCGTACCCTTACGGACGGGTCTGGTCGCTTCCGGTGTATTCTGTCCCTGTTCCTGCATTTTCTTTATGGCAGCATTCCCTCTTGCCATCATCCTTCGGATATCCGTCCGGGAAACATTCCATGTCCTTACTTTCTGAGGAGCTTTCCTTACCTGCTCGGACAAATGGCATTCACAGAGTTTCGGATATACCACCATTGCTTCCGGTAATTCCAGCGGATACTCGATCATGGGATGGTACACAACATCCCGGATCACCTGCTCATAACATTCCATCTGCATTCTTGCCGTACTGTCCTGATAGATATTTTTCCCTTTCATGGCACTGTAGACCTGCGATGAGATGTATCCCAACGCTTCAAAACTACAGTACCCATACGGAGTCACGCCGGAAAGGGAATCCGGATCTTTTAAGGCATTCAGATAAACTTCTTTTCCCTGGGCGATCAGCCACATCCGAAAATCGGAAAAACTGTCATCACTGCACCCTGCTTCCATCATAATACCTGCCGCTGTCCATAAGCCGTACTTATAAGCCACATCCCGGTAACTGTAAACAAGATTGTGGAATTGGAGGACATCCTCCGGTGTCATATAGAAGAGCTGCTGCTTGATCCACACTGCCGAAGCATCCAGATCGGTGCCGCACACTTCCTTTGCTTTTTCAATCAGATTCCAGAATTGATCCTTGCTCATTCCACTTCTTTTTGTTTCTTCCATCTGTTCTCTCCCCTTGATGTGACGTTAATACCACAAGAATACGGCTGTAGTCTCCCACAGCCGCATGGTATCTGATATCAACGACACACTTCTTCATTGATTTCTTTTTTATCTTGCTGTTCCGCATTTGACCTCGCACCCCCGGAACTATCCCTGTATTTCTTCTGGGAAAGGGGACACTACAGGCGGGCGGCTGGCCTGCCGCCGCTCACAGATGTCCTAGGGGTCTTTCTGATTACAACCCGGAGTCCATCTTCCGCTCTCTGGCTGGTAACGTGTATCATTATCCCCCGTCCGTGATCCTGGCGAAAGGCTGCCACCGCCTTATTCACAGCTATGCTTTCTCGCTCCAAGTCTAAGAATCTTTACCCTATACTTAATCATGGCGCTCATACTGTCACGCTTCTACGGTTGGGAACGTACCTGTAGTGCCGATATTCACTTGCCAAAGAACAGCCGAGGGATGTCCCTCTGCTTACTAGCCGATGGCAGTGTATTTTTTTATTCACTTCACAGAAAAATTTTTTATCGTGCTTCCCCGGATCTGTTTTTCTTTTTTCCTTTTGCCGGATTCTTCTGCTGTGCATCCTTCTTCCGACTTTCCTTCTGCTCTTTTTGTTCCTGCGGTGGCATCTTCATCACATGAAGTTCCCCGTTAAACAGGGTGAAAACTTCCGGTGACTGATATTTTTCTTTAAACTTTTCAATCTGCTCCGGTGTCAGCGAAGTAAAATCATCTTCTGTCAGTCCTACCACAAGGAATGTTCCGGCAATGGCATCATAGACCTGTCCTCGGTCATCGTACAATGCCCGATTTAACGGCAACCCCTCAAATTTTCCATTGCCGTTTAAAAGAATTCCAACCTCATCCTCAAACGGATAAGTCATCTCAATGTCACCGCCTACTGCCTGCTGCAGATCTTCCAGCTCATTGGGGATGCTTTTGACATAGGGTGCTTTCATCGGCTCGACTACCAGTACCGTCATCATTTCTTCCTGCATTTCGGACACTTCTTTCTCATCCATCGTATCAATCCTCCTGTCTATTCGTTCTGATAATCAGCCGATGAGAGCCTTTTGTTTTATTCAAATTTCATGGACTTTTTGATTTTCTCCCGTAACCTCCGCAGTCTTGTATAAACAGTCTGCTCCGGCAGTTCCATGTGATGACTGATCTCTTTTGGTGCATATCCCATCATCTTCAGGACAATCATCTGAAGAGTTTTCTTATCAGTTGATAACAGGATCTGAAGCAGTTCTTCGTTCTCCACGGTATCCAGCAGGGCTTCTACGCTCTCCGGCTGGGACTCTTTGGTTTCTTTTTCTTCCAGGAGCAGTTCCATACAGTCCAGAAGCGAGGTCTGGTGTTCCCGGAATCTCCGCTCTGCATTGAAATCGTCCCAGTCATACTCCCGAAGCTTCTGGATCGTCTCTTCATCCACGCCCTGTTCACGCAGGATCTTCTCTTCCTCTGCTTTCCACTGGTTCCATCTATATTCTTCTTTTGCTTTGTTATAAGCCACTTATCTTTTCCTCCGATCTGAATTTTTGTGAAATCAAATCGGAGTGTGGCGGTGATCTGGCTCGTTCTTCCTGTCCACAGGAATGTCCGGCATCTCTGCTGTTTCCCTGCAAACACGGATCTCCTTTGTAATCATATCTTTACAAAGGCACAGTGTATCGGATGCACCTGTCAGTTAACGGTCAGAAACCTGTCAATTGACGGTCAATTTTTATCACCTTCTTTCCAGCACAAATAAAATAAGACGAACAATCTTTTTACGGATTATTCGCCTTACTGCTGTTCGTTTTCATTATTCAATTCAAATTTGTAACCTATATCCCTGACACTGACAATGCAATTCCCGGCACCGTCTTCAACGACATTCAACTTTTTTCTCAATCGCTTTACCAGACACCAGATGATATTTTTAATATCACCAACAGAATAATCTTTCCATACGAGCTGGTAAATCTGTTCAAATGTGTATACTCTCATCGGTGTCACCGCTAATAAGTATAAAAAATTATATTCTTGTCGTGTTAAATGTAACGCTACATTATTCCAAAATACTTTATGTTTCTTATGATCCATTACAAGTTTTCCCTTATCAATCATCGTTTCGGATTGCTTTTGAGTTATTTTTTGTTTATTATTTCGTCGTGCCAATGAAAAAATCTGCAGATCTACTTCTTCTATAGTGCTATTTATATCCATTACACAATCTGCACCAGCGTATATTAATTCTTTTTTCCATGACATACACAATAAAGAGGAAGCATCCGTCAAAATAATAATTGGTATCTGCGTTATTTTTCTAATAGCAGATATAATATTACTTATGTTCTCTTTATAAAGGATCACTCCTATTATAAGCACATCATAAGAAAATAAACTCAAATTATGCAGTAAAATTTGTAGATTTTCTGCATAATCTGAGTTTACCTCATTGAATAGTTTTCGATATGATTGATTGTCAAAATATGCTAATATCTTGTATTTTGTGTCTTTCATATTTAATCTATTTTAGCAAAGCAACATTTTCTATTTCTTCACAGGAAAATTATCAAATGTATTGTCAATTTTTTGTGCAGCAATCCCTCTCATCGCATGCTCTTTCAGTTTTTGAAAACTTTCATCACTGACTGCATGTTCCATGCGACAAGCATCCACTTCTGCAGTTTGTGGATTAACTCCAACGGCTATAAGTTGATAAGTAAAAAAGCAATGGCGTTCGTAAATTTTTTCGGCCACATCCCGGCCAAGGTCGGTCAGGTGTATATAATGGTTTTCGTCTGTTGTCAAAAAACCGCCCTCTCGTAAAGTTCCTACTGCGTAACATACGCTGGGTTTTGAAACTTCCATGTACCGGGCAACATCCACGGAACGCACCATACCGAGTTTCTTTTGAAGTATAAGCACGGATTCTAGCTGCTGTACGACGGCTTTTTTTCTTTTGCCGTCGTGCGGCAGCTATTTCTGTTATACTAAGCTACTGTTTTCCACATTTCAGATTCACTTTAATGATTCATCTGAAACTCTTCAATCGATCCATAGTCAATTAGTTTGCTCTCGTCAAATGACTCTTGAAGTTTCTCTCCTTCTGCAAACAGGACATTTCCGCTTGAAGTCAGCGGCAACATACAGCTACTCGCTTTAAGACTTTGTGCCGGTTTATCCACAAGGATAATCAATGGATTTTTTGCTTCTATCGGCTCTGCTGCGCCCAACGCCACATGCACCGGAAATGCCAATAATGTCTCTCCATCATATTGATATAGTCCCACTCCATCAGGCAATACATTTCCATCAGCAGTCAATATAGGCATTTGAACATCTAAAAATTCCTGCATGCTATTTGCCAAACTGCCATATTCCACAGGTTTTAACTTGCTGGGATCACCAAAGCGATCTATCCATTGAGGGTTTGTCAGGATCAAATGGTCCCACCCCCCATCCTTTAGCTCTTTTGTAATTTCAATATTGCTGTCAACTACATATGAAAGCAGAAGATAATCTTCCTCAGAATGTAAAATGCTGGAGCCATCTGCGGTTAATTCATTGCTCTCACAAACTGTATCAATGTCTGTATATGCTATATACCAAATTTCACTCGTATTGTATTGATTAAGAGTGAGTGTATCTCCACACCCAGATAGACCCAATACAAGGATGCACACGAGTGTCATCACTATTTTTCTGCTCATTTACAAATCCCCTCAGTTTTCCTTACGTTCGAGAACATGATTTTCTTTTTTGAATACCCATCATGCCTAAAATCAGAATTGCACATACGACAATACTGCCGACAATGTACTGCCATCCAAAAAATGATAGATTAAGAATATAGCGTGCTGCCGGATTAGAAAAAATGTGTGTGAACGGCTCATTCGCTGCAATTCTGCTCATTACTCCGCTGACATCTGCCAGAGGTATTCCGTAAAGGGACGCACCCAAAAAATAAAGAACGAGTTTTTCTACAATGGACGGCAGTAAAATTCCTAACACACAACCTCCCACCCGATGTGCCGCTGGTGTCTTAAAAAGATAAAACGCTCCCGCAATGTAAGGTAGAACAGCTAAACATCCACCTAAAACAACTGGTGCCAAATGAAATCCGAAGATAACAAAGACAAGGCGCAAAAGTAAATATACGCCCAAGATAATCAGCCAACTTATAATCAGAGAAGCCGCAGGCTTATTTTTCTTTGGTGTTTGCGTACGAATCTGCTGTTGCATCATCAAACCTCCTGACTGGATATTGCACCTTGGGGAACATCAGAATAATGGTTGTTCCGCATGACAACTGTGATGTGATTTGTAAATCTATCGCTAAATCTTTTGCCATTTTCTGCACTAAATATAATCCCATACCTGTGGAGCGGCTTAAAAAGCTTCCTGCGTCCCCAGTGAAGCCCTTATCAAAAACAAACGGCAGATCAGACGCGGGTATACCTGTTCCGTTATCGCTGACGGATAGAGTAATCTGCCCGCTTTCTGGATTATCCGTTACTGAAAATTGAATAGCGGGGGCGGTGTCCTTCACAGCATACTTTACACTGTTGCTAATAATCTGTCCCAAAATGAACATAAAGCCTTTTTTGTTAGAAATTACGTTACAGTCGTTCCCGGAATATGTGACAGAAAATTGGGCTTCTTCAAGCAAGGATAAATTGTCCTCAACCGCTTCCCGACAAGTCTCTAAGATCAGAATTGGTTCAAAATAGCAATCTTTGTGAGCCGCCCCAAGACGTGAAAAGTACAAAATCTGTTCTACGTTCTGCCGCACATGGTCGCGTACATATAGCATACGAGTATGCACCAACGGTGACATCTCAACCTTTCGATTATCTAAAAGAAGCGTCATAAGGGACAGAGGTTTCTTGATTTCATGCACCCAATTTTCAATATAACTTTCGTAGTTGGCAACCTTTAACTGCTGTTCGTTCACATACCCCTCTTGCATTCTCAGATGATGGGCTAATTCATGGATATATGGGCGCATTGACGCGGGGGCACTTTCACACAACAGGTATTCGTTTGTGTCGTCCGGCTCTAACAGAAAGCGCCGAAAAGCGGCATCAATTTTACTGCGTTTATGAATTGAGATGACAAAGGGGATGACAAACGCGGCAAGTGATACAAATATCATTAGCCCCACAAGGCTCAAAAAATCCCCCGGATAAGCCACCCATGCCAGAAACGCAAAGAACAAATCCAAGCAGCCAAGAGTAATCAACCAAATACGATTGGACGATACATAGGTCAAGAGAGTATTAAATTTCTTCATACTTCCACCTGCTCTTTCAAACGGTAGCCTTGCCCGCGCACCGTTTCAATGCGATCATCAAGTCCAACTTCACGCAGCGTTTTCCGCAGTCGTGTAAAATTGACTTGCAGCGCATTTTCGTCTATAAACTCCGCTGTTCCCCAAAGCACATGAAACAGGTCGCTCTTTGATACAAGGTTCGGGCTGCTTTTCAAAAGGGTGAGAAGTATTTTCCCCTCATTCTGCGGAAGAACATAAGATTTCTTTCCTGCATAGAGCGTAAAAGTGTTTGGATCAAGCAGGAAGCCGCCCCCGTTAAGCAATCCCTGCTGCATCTGTTCTTCTTTGCGGCGCAAGAGGTTTTTAATGCGGGCAAGAAGCCGTTCCGTGTTGCATGGCTTTGTTAGGTAATCGTCCGCCCCTAATCCCAAAGCGTGAAGCTCGTCCTGTAATTTATCTCTTGCAGTTAATATCAGCACAGTCCCAAGCTGTTTGGCCTTTACCTCTTTGCAGATTTCAAAGCCGGAGTGAAAAGGAAGATTGATGTCGAGCAAAATCAAGTCCGGGGAAAGAGACATTATCTGTGATACGGCATTTTCAAAGTCAAGCAAAGGAACAGCGTCATATCCCGCTTTTTCCAACACATCAATCAATTCTTCCCGCATATATACATCATCTTCAACCACAATAATTTGCGCCAATATGAACACCTCCTTCCCGAATAAGCCCATTAAGCATTTGGCTTCCAATTTAATTTGCTGATTTCACGGTTTGCTGTCCGCGCAATAGCCACACCGTACAATGCAAGCATACAAACAACGACAAGCGCCATAACGAGCAGCATAGGATAAGACTGTTGCAGTTTTGCCATATTAGAGTATAGGTAATGCTGCATTGCGCAAATTCCGACTGTACCGCTGATACACGCAGGAAACAGCGGGAGCAGAAAATACCATAGCACCTGTTGGTTTATGGAACGCTTCATTTGTTCGCGTCGTGCGCCCAGAATAGAAAGTGTCGCATACCTTGCCTTTGTTTCTCGCATTTGGGTTAGGAATTGCAGGGCAAGTAGGGCGCAAGCGATAATTAGAAGCATAAAACCCATGTATAAGGTCGTGTAGCTGCCGGAAATGACATAAAATAGTTGCCGTCCGAAATTGTCCAAATAGCTTTCGCAGTACAGGCCAGAGGGCTTTAACAGGTCACGGGCTTCCATAATCGACACCATCAGGCCATCAGCTTCCACAGTTTCGCTCGGAATACAGAAATTGTGATAAACGGTAACGGTGTCTGGATTTACATATTCAGAATATACTTCATCGGAAACAATCAATGCGGTTATGATTTTTACGTTTTCATCCGCAGTCAAGCCTTTCATCGGCACAAACGGGATAAGCGTAATTGGCAGTCCGTCAATAGAAATCAAGACTTTACCATTAGCCCGTGCGTCCTCCGCAATCTGGTTCAACATGGTGGTGGTTTCTTCTTTTGTACTCCCCTGAAAATCCGGGTTAAGATAGAATACAGCTTCGTCGATTCCAAGAACGATAGTTTTTTCTCCAGCTGCTTCCAGCAATTCGTTATATGAAGATACGGGAATTAAAAATGGCGAAGCTCCCGTAGTATCAATACACCCTAAAAGGTTAAGCGCGGCTGGTTGATTGGGACTGAACTCATAGCTTGTAGCTCCTTGTGTGACGGGATCCTCTACTTCTGGCGGCAGATTCAAAACAACCTGTTCACGCAGCCCGGACCAATCTATAAAAGAGTTCGCTTTCACGGAAGCTGGGCGTTTCATTGTTCCTGTTTCCATGCGGCTCAAATCAGCCACATAGGGCTGCATTTGCTTACCCGAAAGGTATTTTTCAACAGTCGCTTCATTGCCCGTGACGGTAAAATCGTAAACAGAAGATCCCCGCGTCATTTGGTTCCCATACGACATAATGCGGGTTGATCCGTCCGCAATGAGCATGATAGTGAGCATAATCAAAATAGATGCAACACCGATTGAAATATACTTGTGGACTATATTTTCGTGTAACTGCCGCAGAGTGAAAATATATAGACCGTGTGTTGTGTTGCGTTTCACAGAAGCCGCCGCTGCGCTCAGCAAGCCTGCAAGCCCACGGATAAAAAGCATTGTTCCCACAATACCTAATATCACGGCAACAATTATCATCATACCGCCAGCAACCATGAAATACTTTAGGATTACCCAATATGCAAGCGTCAAAACTACCGCTCCGAGAATGAGGGAAAATAAGTTCCCACTCATTTTTCCAACTTGCTGTTTCTTCGCCATTTCTCCATAAAGGAGTTGGTGGATTTCTTTGTTGAATAGTTTTCCACAAAGGATGAACAACGCGACAACTTGAATCATTAGAAATCCAAGCGTTGTCAAGAGAACAGCGCTCACAGAAAAACTTGACTGATGTGCAATTATGCCGCGACCTACAAGCCGTGCCGTAGCAAGGCTGATTACCTCTGATAAAAAGCCGCCGCAGATCAGTCCGCCCAAAAGAGCCAGCAGTGATGTGATTAGCCCCTCTGCCATGATTTGAATAAACAAGTGTCGCTTTGTCATTCCAAACATCAGGTAAAGCCCTAATTCCCGGCTCCTACATTCAAGCTGATATTTGTTCGCAAAAATGACAAGGAAAAATACAAACAGCAGCGAAAAAAGATAAACCGTCGGCATTAGCATTGTCAGAAGTCGATTAACAGCGTCACTTTCGATTTCCTCCAAGAAGCGCATCACGTCCTGGCTTCCAAGGGAGAGGACGATATAAAATGTGGCTACAGCTGTAACCATAGTAAGAAAATAAATCAGGTTCTCACTACGGTTTCGTTTGGAGTTTCGCCACGCAAGGTTAAAGAACATTTGCACTCCCTCCTCCCATCTGTGCCATTACCTGTAAGATACGCGCATAAAATTCCTCCCGTGTTTCAGTCGGAATTTTCCGGCGCAGCTCATGGAAAATCACACCGTCCTGTATGAATAGGATTCTGGAACAAAAACTTGCAGCGTTCGGGTCGTGTGTTACCATCAAAATTGTGCGTCCGCGACCGTGATTGATCTCGCACAGTTTTTCCATAAGCAACCGCGCTGCCTTTGTATCCAATGCCCCAGTTGGCTCATCTGCCAAAATAATATCGGGGTCGGAAATCAAACTGCGGGCGGCAGCGACGCGCTGTTTTTGACCACCTGACATCTGCGCCGGAAATTTGGAGAGCACATCCGTGATTCCAAAAAGTCCTGCAATGTCATTCAACTTCTTCTCCGCAGCAGATATATCTACATTATGGATAGAAAGCGGCAGCAGGATATTTTCTCTGCCAGTCAAGTTGTCAAGCAAAGCAAAATCCTGAAACAGATAGCCTATTTTATTGCCCCGATACTCAGCCAGTTTTTCGCTATCAAAGGAACTCACATTTGCGCCGGAAAGCAGGACTTGCCCGGAGGTCGGTTTAATAACCGTAGCAATGCAATTTAGCAGGGTCGTTTTTCCTGATCCGCTTGCGCCCATGATCCCCAAAAATTCGCCATCAAGAACATCAAAGGTAATGCCATTAAGAGCTTTTGTAGGAACACCCTCTTTCGTATATACCTTGTGTATATCTCGGACTTCCAAAAGTTTTTCTTTGCAATTCATATTATCACCTTTTGCCTTTTCGCTTTTTGATTAGTTGTTGATTATATTTTACTGCATGGCAGGAAGATAAACCACTTACAGTTGATGTAAGGTTTCTATGCTAAATGCTAAAGGGCGGCGATGTGACGTTTGTGCCAGATCGCCGCTGCTTTTCTTTATATTTATTCTATCCGATGTGCTTGCCCGCTTCAAGGTAATAGTTATGAATTATTTTGGCTATCAAGTGGAACTATATAAACATATCCGAAAGAAACAAATTTTCTTGATAAAGATCATGTTTCTTCACTCAAAGATAGCTTTACAAAATACACCTCTAAGGCTACTACAATAGGTAGGGCGCAAGGTCTTATGCAGAAGCACTTTGAGACCTTGCGCCCTCTGTTATTCTACCCTAAAAATACTTTGCCAGCTGCTTCAGACCACGCCGGATGCTGTCACGGATACAGGTAAGTTTGCATCCTTCATTACTCTTTAATGGAATTTGTATTCTCAGTTTTATAATCGGTATAATCAAGCCCATTAACCGGCATAATAAGGTCATTCCATCACATAAACCGGAACGATACGATATTATTGAGGTGAACGATTATGCCGATTGATGATTTAACTGCTTTAGGGCAAAAAATGCGGGAAGCCCGAAAGAATAAAGAACTGACACAACAGGAACTTTCTGATCTGAGCCATGTTTC
>NZ_JAAIMY010000035.1 GCF_013300825.1 Blautia wexlerae | reverse complement strand
GAACCCACGTATCCAGCTTGGAAGGCTGGTGTTCTACCATTGAACTACACCCGCACAGCTTGTTGTCTGTGTATCTCTGTCGCATCAACGAAGACTAGTATATATGATGAAACTGTATTTGTCAACACTAAATTTAAATTTTTTCTATTTTTTTAACAACATATACAAATTATCATCTGGCAAACAATTTTGTCAAGCAGATAAATTCATCCGTTTCGCTGCTCAGCTCTATACCGAATAACTGCTATGCAGTTTATCAGAAGGAGCTTTCACTCCTCCTGATATAAGCAAATTTCCACCTGCTGCTTATTACTTTCCACAATGAAAGCCTGAACTTACTGTATATGATGGAACCTGTCAGGAAAACAAAATTATAGCAATCCTCTGAAATAATTTCTGTTTACAGTGTTAACCGGAGATCAGTTCTCCCAATCCCATACATTCGTAGCTTCCACTTCACTTTTTGGTTTCTTGATCACAAGTTCAGGACTCTTCGCACTGACCTTGGTATTTGCCGGAATGGATTCTGTAATGAAAGTATTACCACCGATGATCGTATTCTCACCGATCACGGTTTCACCGCCCAGCACAGAAGAGTTAGAATAAATTGTCACATTATCTCTGATCGTCGGATGTCTCTTCACATTGGCAAGCAGTTGTCCCTGACGGGTGGAAAGAGCACCAAGTGTCACACCCTGATACAGCTTCACATTCTTTCCAATCTCTGTAGTCTCACCGATTACAACACCTGTTCCATGGTCAATAAAGAAATATTCTCCAATCGTAGCACCCGGGTTGATATCGATACCTGTATAACCATGTGCATATTCAGACATAATTCTTGGAATAAACGGCACATTTTCCAGATAAAGAACATGTGCAAGTCTGTATACATAAATTGCATAAAATCCAGGATAGGAGAAAATAATCTCCTCTTTACTCTTGGCAGCCGGATCACCGTCAAAACCTGCCTGCAGATCGGTCAGCAGCATACGCTGGATTTCCGGAACATTTGCAAAAAATCTCTCTGTGATCTGCTCTGCATGTTCTTTGGCCTTCTGTTCTTCTTCACCCTGATATAAAAATGCAATCTCAATCTGTTCCTGTAAGCAGTCATACAAATCATTCAGGCGGTATGCCACGTAATGTTCCGGAAATACACTCGCACTGGAATCCACACTGAAGTATCCCGGAAAAATAATGGAACGCATATCTTTAATAAAATTAATAATCTCTTTTTTATTCGGAAGACGATTTCTGTCCTTTCCAAGAAAAAGGGCTTCTTTACGGTAATTGTCTGTCAGCCTCTCTACAGCCTCCAGAATCGTTTTTTTCTTATCTGTCATGATCATTATTTCACCTGTCTGCTTTCTTCGCAGCCGAATACCTGTTTTTAGCCAACCTCATTTTCTCAGATAAACAGCCGCAATTTGTTATTATCTTATTACAGCAAGAGCAATTCGTCAACAAAAAAGAATTGACCTTTTTACAGATTCCTTATATAATAAGAGACAGTTCGGAAATATAACCGATCTGTTCAGAAGTTTTGCAGGATTTATGACAATCCTGTAATCTGAAATCCGGAGATGTACCCAAGTGGCTGAAGGGTCCGCACTCGAAATGCGGTAGACCGGGCAACCGGTGCGAGGGTTCAAATCCCTCCATCTCCGCTCTTATTATAACTTTTTCTCTCAAATATTTTTATAATAATTGCATAATATCCTTGACAATCGTTGCTTTTATATGTATAATTGCAACAGTAAAAGGAATTTACATATAAGTTTATAGGGGATTGGTCAAATGGTATGATAGGGGTCTCCAAAACCTTTGGTGGGAGTTCGATTCTCTCATCCCCTGCTTCTAATGAGTCAGAAAGTCAGTGAAATCAAGGCTTTCTGGCTCTTTTATTTTATCTGAAAATGTCAGGGAATCAGATAGGTACTTTAATAAATATGAATATGATTACAAAAATAGAAATTTATGCTATACTGATAATACTTGAATAGTTCCGGCATCCGTTCCGGTCTGAACTGTTCCATTTCAATTCAGGAGGAAAAAAAGTATGAACAAAATAAGCAAGAAATTACTTTCTTTATTAGTTGTATTCAGTATGATATTCTCTATGTTTGCAATGACATCTGTTACAACATTTGCAGAAGAAAAGCTTCCGCAAACAATAACGCTTGTCGCATATCCAAAGGCCACACCTGAATTTTTGACATCATTATCTTCAAAGGCTTCCGCCTTAAAAACAAGCAATACTTCAGTTGTTTCAGTAAAACAGACAAAATATACTTATGGTTCTCAGGCATATTACAGGATTTCACTGGTGCCGAAAAAAGCTGGAACAGCAACGGTATCCCTGAAATGTAAAGGTAAAACATATAAAACTAAAGTAACAATAAAAAAATATATAAATCCAGTCAAATCTGTGAAGATCGGCACAACTTCTATTGCCTCCTCAAAATTTAATTCATCTGCGACAACCCGTCTCAGTTATACCAAATTTGGGAGCAAAAATGTAAAGACAACAGTTTCTCTGAAAAGTGGATGGAAACTTGAAGAACTTTATATTTTTAAGGGAGATCCACGTAAAGGCAGCATGAAACCAGCTATTGAATATATGCAGAAAGGCTGGATGCGTTCAGAATCTGTAGCGAATGGCAGTAAGATTCCTGTAAAAGGCGGAAAAGGTTTTAAGATTATGTTTACTGCAAAAAATACAGCTTCTGGAGTAAATGAAAGATTTACAATAGAATTAAGATAAACTCATTTATCCAAAAGAATAACAGATATATTTTTCAGGAACGGAACAATGCGCAAGTTTGGGGATGACTATTCATTCCAGATTTGCGCATTGTTAAATTACAAGTATTTATAGCAATCCTCTAATAATGCATTTACGAGGATTGTTATAATTATTCAGTTACTGAAAAATATGGATGTTACAGCATTCATAAACGTTAAAAATATCCCCGTGGCGGTAACTGCCATGGGGATATCTCTATTATTTGAAGGCGATAACAACTTTATTTTCTACGCCATTTGCATCTCTGAGAGAAAATTTAAGATTAAAATTTCCTTTTCCATTTTGTAAGGTGAAAGTTTCAGAACTCATATCAGCGGTTACTGCGCCGTAGAGAGTACTATCGTTTTTATCACATGCAGCTAAATTTCCAGACCATCCGTTTTTTATCTGGTAAGTGATTTTATTTTTCTTTCCCTTATAGGTATTATAATTTAATTTGATGACATCTGTTTTGTTAAATTTACTACCGGAAATTTTCTTTCCATTGATTGTTATAGATACAATTGGATTTTTATATTTTAAAATAGTAATTTTGGTTTTATATGTCTTACTGCCGATTTTTATAGAAGTAGTTGTTGTACCTGCCTGTTTAGGAACAAATGTGAAGATAACACGGGTTTCGCCTAATGGATTTGTTACTTTCTGTTTCTTTACGGTTCCAATTTTTTTATTTGTATACGTAATGGTTATCTTTTCAGTTGACATAGTTGCACCCATGTATAGAATCTGATATGGGGATTTTGACGGTGAGGAATAGCCTTTCATTGTTTTCTGGATATCAGTAACACCAACAGAACCGCTATGAGCAAATGTTGGGACTGTAAGCAGAAGCATAGACAATACTGTTACTAATGCAACAATTTTTTTCAGTGTTCTTTTCATAAACTTTTTCTCCTTTTCTTCACTTTAGCTTAGTAAAGTGTTTTTATAGCTTGATTTTACTATGGCAGTATTTTATAGTCAATATATCATTCGTATTTAAACTTAGAAAAACCTCTCTCAAAAAAAGTGAAAGAGGTTCTTCTTATTATAGTAGTTTCCGATATTCCCGTCTGCCGTCCACGACAGCATAAATCGTTACGATCTGTTGAGATTCGTTGACCTTATAAAATACAAGATGCCGTTCTACGATCAGGACTATGTAACCCTGTCGGCGCAAGGTTGCATAGTGGGGAACACTGCCAGAATACGGGAAATCTTTTAAATTGTTAATTGCTTTTTCGATTTTATCCAGATAATTCAGTGCAATATCCACACTGCCAGAGTCATCGGCAATGTAGAAGATGATATCCCGGAGCTGTTCGTCTGCCTTATCTGTTCGCAAAATTTGGTAGCTCATCTGTTCCCCCTTGCTAATAATGCACTGCGGATATCGTCAAAAGTTTCCTGTACAGGTGCAACTCTGCCCTGTGCAACATCTTCTTCTGCATCAGCTAACGTACGTAACAGTTCCAGTTCTGCGGTCATCTGATTGTATTCCTGTAATCCCATGAGAACAGTATCGCCGATGCCGTTTTTAGTAATGATAACAGGGGTTCGTTCTTCACGGCATGTTCTGGAAATTTCGCTGTAATTGTTTCGTAATGCTGCGGATGGTCTGATAATTGCTTCCATATAATATTACCTCCCGTTCTTTGATAGTCATATTATATCATAATTTACATATGCCATTCAATAAATTTTATATTTTCAATTCCGAAAATATAATTACAAAATCAAAGTATTTACTTATAATCAACACTATGTTATTCTTTTTACAACATGGATGTTGTAGCGTTCATAGACGTTAAAAAAATCATGTTATCATTTCCAAAAAGAGGAGTGATGATGTGATTTCCTACGAGCCTTTTTGGAAAACAATTAATGAACGCAAAATAACAACTTACCAATTAATCTATAAACAGGGCATTCTGCCTGACACTATACAAAGGTTACGTAGTGGCAAGACCATCACCACGCAGACGATTAATACACTTTGTTCTGTAATAAATTGTGAAGTGTCTGATATAATGAAATATGTACCAGATACAGATGATAAAAATTAAGTATAAAAATCCCACTCTATATATGATGATACAGAGTGGGTAATATAATAAGAAATATAATTTTCTATTAGCTGGTTACTTTCAAGTTATTTTAAATTGTTCCAGTGTCCAGAAATGGGAAAAAACGTGTTAAGATACCACCCAATACCCTCCTTTTTTAGAAAATCTAATCACATCTAATCATGTTGAATCTTAAAAAACATTGATTTTATGCGGGTTTACGGGTTTTGGGAAGAAGTTCTATTCTCTCATCCCCTGCTCTTAAAAAGTGCTCGAAAGCCTTGTATTTACTGGCTTTCGAGCACTTTCGTTTTTTGTCAAAATCAAATCTGTTAAAACTTGATTTTCTGTCTTAAATGATAATAGGGATGGGTAGGTGATCCAAACAGAGTTCCATACATATTGTCATAATAAAGGCCATTGATCATAACAAAAGCATGATCCTCCAAAGCAGTGATCACATAAGGTTCATAGCCCAATTCTTTGGCTACTGCTGCCAGACAGCTGGCTACGCCATAGCAATTTCCGGTAAGATTTGTCTGAAACATATCCAAGGCATATTTATATACCCATGTTTGTGTTTTGAATTCAGCCTCCGTGGGGCGTTTCCAGGGAGTATATCTGGTATACCACATGATATAATTAAAGCAGGCACGAAGCTTCTGATAGTTATTCATGTTCTTGGTGGTATGCGCTGCAATAAACTTTTTGGCCTCCAACATCTCTCTGGCCTGAGTAAGATCTGCCGCCCCGTTTTTATTAAATTTAATTCCATCTATTTTTGTATTTACCGCACATTTTCCATTGGAATATGAATAATACATTTTATTTTTATATTCATTCCAGCCTTTGACAGCTCTGCCCTTTGTATCTACAAAATAGCTGATATTTTTTACCTTTACTACTGCTTTTTTAGCAGGGGAAAGTCTGCGCGCCTTTTCATCAAAAACATAATATACACCCTTCACTTTATAATAACCATTTGCAGCAGCTTTTCCATTGGACTTGAACCAATAATAATGGTTTTTCACTTTCTTCCAGGTATTTGTAACCATTTTACCATTGATGTAATAGCGATAGGAATTTCCCTCTTTCAAAAGTCCCTTCTTTACAATCGGTGTTGCTTCTGGTGTTATTGTTATGTCCGGCTCCGGTGTTACCGTTGGATTGACGATTTCTGTGGTATCATTTCCGTTTGTTTCTCCAACCTGAGCAGCATAAATTCCGATATTTCCGACCATAACTGCAAACACCACTGCCATCAGCAATATCACTGATCTGAATACAGACTTCCCCTTTCTGACTTCTTCTCCTTCATTCATTGTTGTCTAGCCTCCTTAATCTATCCTGTGTCTGACTTACTTTGCCACATTGTCATTGTAACTCCATAGGATAGATTTTGCAATCAGAACAACTGTTAAGTACGGATATCTTATTTGAAGTAAATTACTCATTCACCGGATTCACATGAACCATACAATGTTTTACGTCTTTAAAATTCTTCTCTATACTATGATGAACATTTTCTGCAATGTCATGTGCCTCATTCAGTGGAATCGTTCCATCTGCTGAGATTTCAATATCCACATACATCTTGGAACCAAAAAGTCGTGTCTGGAGAAGGTCGATTCCCTTCACGCCTTTCACTCCCATGATCACTTCTCTCATGCTCTCTTCTGTTGCCTCATCGCAGGAATGGTCAACCATCTTATCAATTGCATCTCTGAAAATATCCACAGATGCTTTCACGATCAGTACACAGATTGCCACACTGGCAATCGGATCCAGGATCGGGAAGCCAAGTCTTGCACCCAGGATACCGATAAATGCACCAACAGAAGACATTGCATCTGAGCGATGGTGCCATGCATCTGCCATCAGTGCGCCAGAGTTTATTTTCTTCGCAGCACTTCTGGTATACCAGAACATCCATTCCTTCACTACAATAGAAACAACTGCCGCAATCAGTGCCAATGTTCCAGGAATTGCAATGCTTGCTCCTGAAGTACTCTTAATAATGTTCTCAATTCCATTCATACCGATTCCGATACCAGTTGCCAGAAGTAACCCGGACAAAATAATGGAAGATACACATTCCATCCGCTCATGTCCATACTGATGCTCCTTATCGGATTTTTTGCTGGATAAATTCACACCGACTATTACTACGAAAGTACTTCCCACATCAGATGCTGAATGAATCGCATCTGAGATCATAGCACCTGAATGTGCCAGAATTCCGGCAAGTAATTTAAATAAGGAAAGTAACAGGTTTACTGCAATACTCACACCTGATACCTTCATTGCCACCTTATGTTCCCATGCAGGCTCTTCCTTCTTAGCTGTCGTGTTACTGTTTGTCTTGTCTGACATTGCTGTCATGTTTAATTTTTTTGTCTGTTCCATAACCAGGACCTCCTAAATTTTCTTTTCAAATATATAAGCTTTTGTACTTTCCTATATTTGAGTTTACAGGTTCTTCTTATGTCACATACATTGCGTCACAGTCAGAAAACATATTTCCTTTCTGCGACTTATCAAAGTGCGGTCTTACAGGGGTCTTTTTGTAACTCTGAATTGCACCCGTTTCAAAAAATTCTCCTAAAAGAAAATTTCTCTAAAAGAAAATCTCTCCAAAACATATTTTCCAGAAAACAAAAAGACACACCTGCGGAACATACACTGTCCCACAGATATGTCTGAAAATGTTCATATCTGCTGCCGCTTCACGCGGCCCGGCCCCACGCCCTCGAACACCTCGGGCATCGCCTGCTCAGTTTGTACTGTTGATCTCGCATTCTGTTGAATGTAATGCAGTGCAAAGAGAATTAATGTTACATATATCAATTCACAAATAGCATGATGTGAATCAAACAACAAGTCATATTATAATAGTTTTATAAGACTGTTTCTATTTGACTTTCACTGATGATACACTATAGTATATCGGTTAGTCAAGCCAAATGTTATTGAAAATTTTTATCATGATGAAACAATATTCTGTAGCCACACACCCTTCTTAACCAGCACAAATCCGATCACACATTTGATCAGATCTGCCAACTGTACGCATGCATAAATCACAAGCACATGAATCCCTGTATAACGACTCAGTACAAACGCAATCGGCACACTGATGCACCAGATAAACACACTGTCAAACAGGAACGTAATGATAGTCTTTCCACCGGAACGCAGAGTAAAGTAGGTTGCATGCAGGAATGCGTTCTGAGGCATAAAGAATGCAGTGATCATGATCAGATACTTCGCCAGCTCCCTGGCTTCCTGATTGGTATTATAAAGCATTGGAAACAACGGAGCCATAATAAACATGACAATTGCAACCCCTGTACAGCACATTACTGAGAAGGCAATCATCTTGTTATCTGTGTCTCTCGCTTTCTTCATATCTCCCGCTCCCAGAAGCTGTCCTACAATGATTGCCACGGAATCTCCCAGGGCAATAAACACAATATTAAACACATTGTTGATAGTATTGGAAATATTCAGAGAAGCAACCACATTCAGCCCTCGAACCGAATAACACTGTGTCAGCATAGCCATAGCTGAAGCCCATAAAGTCTCATTAAATAACAGCGGAGTCCCCTTGACCAGAATTTTCTTTGTCAGATTTGCAGGAACCTTAAGCGTGCTATACAACCCTTTTGCAAAGAGATTCTTCTCCGTATGCCTGTGTGTCCAGCTGATTACAATTGCAGCCTCCACATAACGTGACAACACAGTTGCGATTGCCGCACCTCTCACACCCAGTCTCGGGAAGAAAAATACACCATAAATCAGCAGGTAATTAAATAACAGGTTTACACAGATTGCCACAACTCCTGCTTTCATAGGAAGAACCGTCTCTCCGCACTCTCGCAGAGTACTGGAATAAATCTGCACCATCATAAAAGGTGGTAATCCCAACAGCATAATATCCAGATACTGTTTTCCATAATTCAGTGTATCTGCAATCTGCTGCGCAGTTCCATCCCCCTGCAGATACATACTGATTAGATTCTCTCCAACCGTCAGAAGCAGCAAAGTCGTCCCGATGGTCAGGATCACAGCCATCCATAACTTGTACCTGAATGTCTGCCGCACTCCTTCATTATCCTTCTGTCCAAAGTACTGTGCTGTAAAAATCCCTGCCCCGGATACTCCTCCGAAAATACACAGATTATAAACAAAAATCAGCTGATTCACAATGGAAGCCCCTGACATCTGCTCCGTACCGATCCGTCCGATCATAATATTATCCAGCAGACTTACGAAATTTGTAATTCCATTCTGAATCATAATCGGCACAGCCACAGCCAGAACCATCATATAAAACTTCTTGTCACCGATAAACTTCTTACGAAACGATAACCTTTCTTTTGTCCTCTCCATAATTTTTTCCTCATCCTTCTTCATAAAAAGAGACTGTCCAAAGACAGTCCTCGCCCTAAGCGTTATATCACCTACAATACTATATATTTCTCCCTATTTCAACCCCATCTTTTTATTTTTTCTTCTCATAAATACTCTATACACCAAAAAAGCATTTCAGTCTGCTGTATGATGCAAAATTGAAATGCTTTTCATTTTTTATGCTGCCTGTTCTTTTTTCTTACCGGTAACTGTAAGCAGATGACTCTTGATCAGTACCGGACGTACTGCATTGTAGATCACTGCTACCAGGATCACAGAAACTACTGCATTGAATAATGTGGCTACAGCACTCATTTTTGCAAGTGCCTGTGCCAGTTCCTGAGGCTGTCCGAGAATATACTGTTTGTAGAAATATCCTACGATCGGATCTGCCACAACATTAAACGCAAGACCTGCTACAGAAGCAATCACGCTCCATTTGAAAACGTATTTCTTATCTGTACTTTCATTGATCTTTGCAATCTTATGTGCTACCAGGCCTGTGATCAGACCAATACAGAATTTCAGTACAAATGTCTTTGGTGCGCCTGTGATATACACAGGATCCATCAGGTCTGCAATTCCCATTCCGATGGCACCGGATAATCCACCGTATACACCGCCGATCAGAAGTGCTGCCAGTACGCAAAATGCATTTCCAATATGGATGGATGTTGCATCACCGCCCGGTACAGGAATCTTAATCTGCAAGAATGTAAAGGATACATAGCATAATGCAGCCATAAGAGCTGTCTCTGCAAGTTTTGTAATTGTGCTGTTCTGAGTATTCATAATAACTGTCCCCTCTCGTATGATCTGATAAAAGGCTCATATCAATAAGTCAGATTACTTGTTTGATTTTCACTATCAGATATTTTATATATTGACGCATCAATATGATGAAGTTATCATACGCGAAATGTGTCATTATTTCAATGACCAATTTTTCGAATTTTTTAGGGGTCAGATTGAATATTATGCAAAAAAGCCCTCTGTCTGCATGCTGCTCACATGAAAACAGAGGGATTCATTATTCTATTTGCTTAAATCCTTGCTACGCCTGATTTTCTTGCTGCTTCTGCTACAGCTTTAGCTACAGCGTCTTTTACGCGTGGGTCAAATGCTGCCGGAAGAATATATTCCGCTGTTAATTCTTCGTCGCTTACCAGACCTGCGATTGCATACGCTGCTGCAACTTTCATTTCATCGTTAACATCTGATGCTCTTGCGTCCAGTACACCACGGAAGAGTCCCGGGAAGCAGAGTACGTTGTTTACCTGGTTCGGGTAATCAGAACGTCCTGTGGATACCACTGCTGCGCCTGCTGCTTTTGCTTCATCAGGGAAAATCTCAGGTACCGGGTTTGCACATGCAAAGATGATAGGATCTTTTGCCATTGTGCGGACCATATCCTGTGTCAGTGTTCCAGGTGCGGATACACCGATGAAGATGTCTGCGCCTTTGATCACTTCTGCAAGAGTACCTTTCTCTTTGTTGAAGTTTGTGATCTTAGCCATCTCTTCTTTAATCGGGTTTAATCCTTCTCTGCCTTCGTAAATCGCACCTTTTCTGTCTGTCATGATTACATTCTTAAGTCCCATGGACATTAACAGTTTGATGATAGCGATACCTGCTGCACCGGCTCCGGAAGTAACGATCTTCACTTCGTCAAGCTTCTTTCCAACCAGTTTCAGCGCGTTGATAACACCTGCAAGTGTGATAACTGCTGTTCCGTGCTGGTCATCATGGAAGATCGGAATATCACAGCATTCTTTCAGTTTCTTTTCAATTTCAAAACATCTCGGTGCGGAAATATCCTCAAGGTTGATTCCTCCAAAGGATCCGGCCAGGAGGCTTACTGTCTTAACGATCTCATCAACATCTTTACTGCGGACGCAGAGCGGAATCGCGTCTACACCGCCAAATTCTTTAAAGAGTACACATTTGCCTTCCATAACAGGCATACCTGCTTCCGGTCCGATATCTCCCAGTCCAAGTACTGCAGTTCCGTCTGTTACAACAGCAACTGTATTCCAACGTCTTGTCAGATCATAGCTCTTGTTTACATCCTTCTGGATCTCCAGACAAGGCTGAGCAACACCTGGTGTGTAAGCAAGGCTTAAAGCATCTTTGGAATCTACTTTGGCTCTTGATACAACCTCAATTTTACCTTTTAAGTCATAATGCATTTTTAAAGATTCTTTTGCGTAGTCCATTTTGTTTTGGCTCCCTTCTGCACTCTTTTTTTGAGACGCCTACATTGTAACATTAACTTGGCTCAGATTCTACTGTTTTTCTGACCTTTTTTCTCAAAATAATTAAAACAGCATCTTTCTGTAGAAAATTGGAAAGATGCTGTCTCAGTTATGATACTTTATTTTTTGATATCAGGTTAGGGGCAAAATACCTTTTGACCCTAACATCATTATTTATCTTTATCAAAATGTACTTCTGCGCTGGCAACTGCACGCTCATCCAGGAGTTGTTTGAAAGTCTTGGTCTTTGCTTTTTCTTCGTAGTTATCGGACCAGTAGTAGCCTTTCAGTTCGTCCATATACTCATAGTAATCGCAAAGATAGATATATACTGTTGAAACATCCCTGTCCTGTATTGCATATGTGTCCGCATTACTGTTTGCCACTCCGCCATCTGGCATCATATCTCCATTGGCATCCAGCATAACAGCAACATATTTTGTTTCCGGATCCTGCATTTTCATAGTGATCTCAAATGGTGTTTTCGTAATGGAGAGAACACCATCTCCATTTTCATCTACCACATTTACATCCTTTTTAACCGTATCGGAAGTATTTTTCTCTACATCTACGTTGAACTTCCAGTCACCTTTTAGTGTCCATGAGTTATATCTGTTATCACCTTCGTTTGCCTCAGGATATCGTTCATAATACTCATTCCACATCTCAGTGAAAAACTGATGCTCCAGATTCTTCTGCTCTTCTGTCAGGCTCTCATAATCTGCATCGTCTGTGCTGATCCCATGCTCTGCCATTTTCTGATTATATTCATCCCGCAGATCCTGAGGGATATCCGGGGTGGTATCCTGATTCTCCGGAAGAGCGCCCACAATATCTTTCAGATCCAGCTCCATGGTAAACCGGTCAGGTACTTTGATGTCTTTGACATAATCACTGATTGCCGGACCTCCCACCTGAGGAAGTTTCTCATCACTGTATTCATCCATTCCCAGTGCCTGGGCTAGCTTATCAAAACTAAAGTCCTCAGAATCTACATCAATCCTTTTTTCTTTGAAAAATGCGTTACGCACCTCATAAAATTTTGTCCATCCTGCATCATCCACTGTCATATCTTCTACAGGAATACGCAAAACTCCTGCATAGGTGTTATCATCCAGCATTTTTCCATCCAGATAAGCATTGAACAGATTACTTTTTCCATCCATGTAATCATATTTCACTGTAGAATTTTCGCTGAGCATAATATTGGGTTTTCCATCAGATGTAATGAATGTATCCGGGAATTTATCCTCTGTATGGATTGTCATGGACAGGTACAGAGCCATTTCATTACAGTATACTTCTGAAAGCGTGACAGTTGTTCCATCTACTGTTTTACTGTATGTTTTACTGTATGATTCATTGTCTTTCGTTTTATCTGCATTGTTATTTTCTGTTGTATTCTGATCCTCAGACTGTGCATTTTGAGAATTACTGCTGCTCTCCTGACTTCCATCAGCATCTGCAGACAGTGTATCTTCTGCAGATGCTGTCAGCTGCTTTGCGTATTTCGAATAATCACCATAAAATCCCAAGGAATTGCCGAGCTGCTTAAACACATTTCCGACCAGAGGAATGTTCTCTGCAAATGCAGGATTTGTAATACACACTGCGGAAAACACAGCTGCCGCTGCGGTCAGTCCCAAAGCTGTTTTGTACACTGTTTTGAATTTCTTATGCAATTTTACTGTTCCTGTGGATTTCTTTCCAGAACTTCCTGTTGATTTCTTTGTTGATTTTTCTGTTGATTTCTCTGGCAATCTTTGCACAATATTCTCTGCATTTTCCACATTTTCAGAAGCTGCTGCCATTTCCCTGATTCTAGCAAATGCTTCGTTTTTTGCATCTTCTGCCTGCTTTGGCAATGGAAAATCTGCCTGCATGATTTCCTCTATCGCATTATCATTTCTGTTATTCTTTTCTTTATCAAAATCCAACTTCTTCGCCATAATCACTTCATCCCTTTCTTGCACTTACCGTTATACTTCCTGCTGTTACCGATCCTGTTCTCACATTTCCATTCTGGTTTTCCGCAAGCTCTTCTGTTATACCTGTAAATTCTCTGTTTTTCTTTTTCTTCTGCTGCAGTCTTTTCTTCTGAATATTGTCTTCTGCTGAAGTATATTCCTGCTTTAGCTGCACCCGGGCTCTGACCAGTCTGGTTTTTACTGTGTTTTCATTCATATTTAATATAGAAGCAATGTCTGCGATCCGAAATCCCTCTACATAATACAGAACCAGTATAATCCTGTAGGATTCGTCCAACATTCCAAGCATTTCCTTGAACTCAAATTCCTCAATGGACATATCCTGTCCGGGGACTTCCGGAAGTTCTTCGGCTCTGCTAAAGTTTTTATAATGTCTGTGGATTTTATTGCATTCATTAATCAGGATCCGGATCATCCAGGTTTTGAAATATTCCGGATTCTTCAGTGTATGTATTTTTTCAAAGCAGGTAAGTATGGTATCCTGCATGGCATCAGCGGCATCCTCATCATTATCCAGGATTCCCCGCGCCACCTTGTACATTGCCAGAGAATTCTTTTCCATCAATTCCAGAAATGCATCCGCATCTCCTGAGATAGAGTGCTTTACCAACTGTATCAAATGCTGATCCTCCTTGCTTATATGTTTCTGTAAATGGTTTTCATTCGAATGAAGTTTTATTGTTTTTGTTTTACACTTATTAGATGGGGAAATGCAATGAAAAGTTTCAAAAAGCTGCCACTTTTTTTGTGACAGCTTTCTCAGTAATTGTCATATAAAATTTTATAACTACTGCTATTTCTCTTCTGCAGAATCCAGCCTTTTCTGATACATAGACTTCAGTAAAAATTTTCCTGTCTCTGTTTTGAATACTTTTTCCAGCATATTTCTTACATTATTGCCGGAGAAATTGCTTTCGTCTGCATTAACCAGATAATCAGCTTCTATCATGATCTGATAGTCAATGCCATCTATTCCGTCTATCGTATGGTGATGACTTACAATATAAGAAACTCTGTCTGTAAATTCTTTTGGCAGGTCTGAATCCTTGAAGAATTCTTCTAACAGTGCCGCACTTTCTTCTTCCTGGTGCTTGCCGTTGGTGTTTCCGCATTGCACTCTACAGAGAGGACAGGCAATATCATGCACAACTGCTGTCACCTCCACCAGCTTCTGCAGCTCCGGATTCAGATTTTCGCCCTCTGCGATTGTTTTTGCGTAGGCATATACCTTCATGAAGTGATTGATATCGTGGAGATTCCCTTCTGAATATGCTACCATTTTCTTTATAACTTCTGATACTGTCATGTTTCATTCCTGCCTTTCTTCATTGTATTTTTATTTTCCGTACCTCTGTATTTTTGCTCCACAAATCCTCGCCGATTGCAACACTTTTTTCTTTTATCGTAATCATATACTCGGAATCCACCTGAATATCATAACCATACACACTTTCTTTTCCTATTTCTACATCTTTCTGATTTGCATAATAAGTGAAACCTACACGATAGACATCCGGATGTAAATCAATCTGAACATAATTATATCCACGTATCCAGTCTTCTTCGACATCTTTTTCATTAAGCAACAGTTGCGTCGCAAACTGCTCTGCTACAACACCCTTACTGCTTCCATCAGCATTTTCTATTGATCTGGCAGCAAAGCTCTGCAAAATCCACATCACTAACACAAGCTCCAATACTACAACAACCATAATAATTGCCGGATTCTTTTTCTCCCTGTTTATTTTCTTTATCACCAATCCAAACATATATACTACAATTGCTAGATTCACAACGCACGTGATAAGGGTGGCTTCCTGCTTATGATGTTCCCAGAATCCATCAGGAATCATAAAAGAACAAAGTATAAGAAATATACCTGTCATAACAATTGTAAAAAATCCATAAACTTTTCTGCTTTCCTTATCTTCTCGATTCTCCCAAAGATAATATACGCAGACAATGGCGCCAGCCCCCAGAAGCCCTGCAAACACCGCACCGCCAAAATTTGCATGACCTGAGAGTTTAAAAATAGCAGCAACTATCAGCATTACCGGTATCGCCAGATAACCTGCTATTTTATCCTGCCGTTGCTGCTGTTTTCGTATTTCTTCCATTGAGTACATCATCTCTGTCACTTCTGCAGATGTATATTTTTTCTCTGCTGACTCATCTTTTTTCATCTGAACCTCTTCTGATATTATCTCTGATTTCATCAGTTCCAAAAGTGATACCCCCAACGCAGTTGCCAACGGCTCCATAGTATTAATATCCGGAAAACCAAGTCCCCTCTCCCAACGGCTGACTGCCTTATCTGTCACTCCGATTTTTCCGGCAAGGCCAGCCTGTGTCATGTGCTGTTCTTTTCTTCTCTCTGAAATAAATGCTCCAAACTTTTTTGCATCCACTACTCCATATCCTCCAAAGCCATTTTCTGTCTTTGGTATACACTGAAATGTATGTTTTTGTCAATCTACGATTCATTTACCTTAAAATTCTCTGTAATTCCGTTTCTTCTAGAATTTTCCCGTGTGAAATTTTTTCTAAATAGTATATAAATATAAGTCTATGACTCAAGCTTTTTTCATATCTTTTTCATTCTCTTTCACTTTTAACACTTCTTGTAACAAAATATCAAACATTTCTGCTACTTCCTCAGGCGTTTTTCCACATAAAAGTGCTCCCTGAATTTTTCCACGCTTGTACCCATCATCAACTAACATCTGACCTAATTTAGTCATCTTACCGCCTCCCTGAGTTTTAACTAAAACTAGTATAGCATATTATAGAACAAACTGGAGAAATATTTTAAGTCTTGGTCACCCATATGCCGATTATATAATCTAGATACTCTATTTCATTTTACCAATATCCATACTTTTTACGTTTAACCACAAGAAATATCAAAGTTACCACCACTGCCATGAACTCTGCTACAACAATCGAGCACCAGATTCCATTAAGCCCAAGAATCAGCGGCAGGATCATTACGGAAGCGCATTCAAACAAAAGTGTTCTGAGGAATGAAATGACTGCCGATGTAAGTCCATCATTGAGGGCTGTAAAGAAAGCGGAGCCAAATATGGCAATCCCTGCGAAGATAAAGGAAACTGCATAGATTGAAAAACCATGCGCAGTCATATCCAGCAATGCTGCGTCATATCCTACAAAAATACCTGCCAGTGGCTTTGCCATAAGTTCTGATACTCCAAACATCAACGCAGATGAAATCAAAATCAATGCAGAACTTTTTTTCAGCAAACTTTTCAGTTCTTTTGTATTCCCGGCACCATAATGATAACTGATCACCGGCGCAACACCTGTTGCATAGCCAATGAAAATTGCAATAAAAATAAAATTCACATACATGATCGTACCGTAGGCTGTCACCCCGTCTTCTCCTGCATATTTCATAAGCTGTGTATTATAAAGCATGCCGACGACGGACATAGAGATATTGCTCATAAGTTCCGAGCAGCCATTGGTGCAGATTCTAAGCAGTGCTCTGCCGTCCCATTCCGGTCTGACAATCCTTAAGCGGCTGGTATTTTTCCGGGCAAAATAAATCAGCGGAATAATACCTCCTACAATCTGTCCCAGTGCGGAAGCCATTGCCGCTCCGGCGATTCCCCACTGAAAAACAGCCATAAAAAGCGCATCACCAACCATATTTATCACACCTGCAGTAACTGTCACAATCAATCCCAGTTTCGGCTTTTCTGCGGTAACAGCCAGGCTTGAAAATGCGTACTGTAACATAAGGAATGGCAATGCTACGAGAATAATTCTTCCATATATAATACATTCTTCCAGCATCTCTCCTCTTGCTCCAAGAAATACGGCTACTGGTCTGAGAAAAATTATGCTGATTGCTCCAATTACAATTCCACAGATAATCGTAGCCATAATAAGGAGCGAAAAAATTTTCTGTGCTTTCTCTTTCTTTCCTTCACCCATGATTTTAGCAATCAACGCACTTCCACCAGTTCCAAACATAAATCCCATAACTCCGGTGATCATCAGAAATGGCATGATAAAATTTACCGCTGCAAATGATGTCTTTCCAACGAAATTTGATACAAAAAATCCATCAACTACACCATAGATGGATGTAAAGATCATCATAAGAATTGACGGTATTGTAAAACGGATCAGTCGTCTGTAACCGAAATGATCCGAAAGCTGTATTGTCTGTTCCATTTTCCTATTTTCCTTTCTGTTGTTAAGTCCCATAATCTTATAGATGATTTTATAACAATTTTCTTTAAATCTTTCCTCTGCTTATTTGACAGATTCCAGTAGTTCTTCCACTTTCTATAAAGATTCGATTTCATTCTTTAAATCTGCATGATATCTTTCAGTCAGCTTAAGATACAGGTTAATTTCTTCCTCCGTCCAATTGCTTAGCGCTTTACATTCAGCCTCAAATAGTCGTGCAGCTGTCTTGGAAGTATATGTTTTTCCTTTTTCAGTAAGATATACCATCTTCGATTTTCCATTACATTTTTCCAGATATACCGTTTCTTCATTTTCCAGTTTTCGAATTGCTGAATTGACTGTTTGTTTGCTGATTCCCGATAATTTGTAAATATCATAGAGCAGACATTTCCCGTCATTCGTGTGAAGCATATAAAGAACAAACAGAACGCAGTCCGATACTCCCAGCTTTAATGCCGCCTGATGATACAAGGAATCAATTTCTTCGTTCAGGCAGTTTATTTGATTAACTTTATCTTGAATTATCTCTGACATTTTTATTTTCCTTTCATAGTATGATTTCATACCAAAGTATAATAGTATGAAATCATACTATTGTCAATAGAGTGGCAGGCAAATATTCTGGTAAAAAATTTCAGGGAGTGTACAACTTACTTAAAGTTGTACACTCCCTGTTTTTTAATATTAGTATAGTTGCAGATTCTCTGCATTTAATAATTTTCTATATATACTTCAGAATTTGATACCTTATCGTAGCCAAAATTTATTTGCAAAGCTCCTCAGCCATAGCCTCAATCTCTGCCTCATTTGCTTCGCTGAGTGAGGACATGATCTTTACATTGTTCTCGAGCCATGTAATGTTTTTGCTCTTTTCGAACATTCCCTGCATTACTCTTGCCGCTGCTGGAGCCCAGCTTCCGTTTTCGATGAGTCCGATGGTGCGGTTCTGGTAGCTGCGTTCTGTCAGGTTTTCGATGTAAGTACGCATGAATGGGAAAATATCTCCGTTGTATGTAATTGTGGCAAGTACCAGTTTGCCGTAACGGAAAGCATCTTCTACTGCTTCTGCCATGTCATCTCTTGCAAGGTCAAATACAGTTACTTTCGGGCATCCTTTTTCTTCCAGTTTCTGTGCCAGAAGTTCTACTGCTTTCTTTGTGTTTCCGTAAACAGATGTATAGGCGATCACAACACCTTCGCTCTCTACTTTGTAGGAGGACCAGATATCATATTTCTCAAGGTAATGTCCCAAGTTCTCTGTGAGGATTGGACCATGAAGCGGACAGATTGTCTGGATATCCAGAGTTGCGGCAGCTTTCAAAAGCTTCTGAACCTGTGCACCGTATTTTCCAACGATTCCGATATAGTAACGGCGTGCTTCGCAGTCCCAGTCTTCTTCTACGTCAAGTGCTCCGAATTTGCCGAAACCGTCTGCTGAGAACAGAACCTTATCAGTGCTGTCATAGGTAACCATAACCTCCGGCCAGTGAACCATTGGTGCAAATACGAAAGTCAGCACATGTTTTCCAAGTGTCAGGCTGTCACCGTTTGCAACCACCAGCTTCTTTCCATCCAGATTCAGGTTTCTGAAGAAATTTCCCATCATAGTGAAGGTCTTGGTATTTGCAACTACGGTTGTGTCAGGATATGCTTTCATGAAGTTCTCGATATTTGCGGCATGATCCGGCTCCATATGCTGTACTACCAGATAATCCGGTTTCGCACCGTCCAGGACTCTGGCTACATTTTCAAGCCATTCATCTTTGAAATTAGCATCTACGGTATCCATAACTGCAATCTTTTCATCCATGATCACATATGAGTTATAGGACATACCGTTTGGCACTACATACTGGCCTTCAAACAGATCTACCTGATGATCATTTACACCTACATAATAAATATCATTTCCGATTTTCATGATAACATGTTCCTCCTTAGCGATATCAGGACCGGTAAAATCCGGTTAAAAATTCCAATTTTTTATTTCTGAACCTATTATATCCACATTCATATCGTTCGTCAAGTTTCATTTTATCTCTAAAATTTTTTATGAATTTGAGCAGATATGCTCGAAACTTAAGTCAGATATGCTCGAATGTGCAATTCATCCCATCACCTATAGAGGTGAGGGAATTCTTGCTACGGTTGTTAAAAATTTATTCCTTACATTTCAGTAACAAATTTTCAGTTCACAATACACAAGGCTGTCACACTACATAAGCAATTAGTGCAACAGCCTCTTTTCTATTCTCTGATATCAGGCTCACGAAATCCTGCCATCTTTCATTTCGAATACGGTATCAACGATATTCATAGTAGATTTTCTGTGTTACGTAACGTAATTTCTGTTTATACCTCACACTTTTTTAATTCTCGTTCTAACTCTAAAACTTCTTTTCTGCACAATTCTATTGCATCATTACAGGTTTCCACATCATCACCATCTATCTCTATGCTATCGTCACCAGGATATCTGGTTGAAAAATAAAAACCATCTATCATTCTCATATGTGTCTGCGTATTTTTTGAAAACTCTGCTCCCATATTTCCTTTTAGAAATTTCATCAATCTGTTCAGACTATGTGTACGCAAAATATTTTCAAAATCTTTCTGTTGTATAGCATCATCCGGTTTATAGTATTCTGAGATCAGATGCTTCATATATTTTTCGCATATTCCCTGTGCCATGGCACCCATCATATTTGCCACTATCCCCGCATCATAAGAAGCCTTAAAATATTGAAAATCGTTTTCTGCAAAATCAAAATAACTATTTAAGGCCATATCTGAATTCCCTCCTTTCGCACATTTGTATAATACAGCATTTTGTTCCTTTTCCAGTCATCGCCAACTACAATTTTCAGATCCGTTTCTGCATCATCCAATTCCTCAGAGGATACTTCTGATTTTAGAAGATAAAGATATTTTTTAAGTTCCGGCCGGGAGCGGAATGACTCTGACAATTCCAGAAACAGATCAACATCACTGCTATATTTCTCTTCTCCCCGTGCACAACTGCCATACAGATATATTGTCTTAATATAAGGCCTTATGCATGATGACTGAATAGTTCGTAAAGCATACTCCGCTGCATCTCTCTGCCGTTTTGATCTGATACATGTCAGCATTTTCTATCCCTCCGTTTTCTCTGTATATTATTTCCAGATTGTACTTACATTTTTTGCTTCAGGATTTCTTTGTAAAAAAATTATAACATTCCTTATCTTCTATGTCTATCTTCCATTTATTTGGTGAAAAATTAGAGTGTATTATTGTTACTTTCTTTTATTTTCCTTCAAAAATCTGAGCGATCGGTGAATCCGCGGACAGTATCACTGTTTTGTCCTCACCTTTCATAGATGTTTTCAGCGCATCCAGGCTTCTCACAAATGAATAAAACTCACTCCTGTCCTCTTCTCCATAAGCCTGCGCAAGGATTTTCATATATTCCTGCTCCCCTTCCGCCTCCAGGATCTCTGCCTGTTTTTTGGCATCGGAAATCTGGATTGCTACTTCTTTGTCCGTTTTATTTCGAATCACCTTTGCTTCGGAGTTTCCCTCTGCCTTGTAAGTCGCTGCAATATTATCTCGTTCAGAAATCATTCGTTCATACACAGCTTCCTTATTATCATCCGGCAGGTCCAGCTGCTTGGTTTCGAATTTGAGAAGTTCGATTCCATACTGATCCATGTTTGTTCCTATTGCCTCCATGACCATATCAGACAGTTCTCCGTCACGACTTGTGATCACCTGATCCTGTGACATACTGCTGATTGCATTTTTAGTGGCATTATACACAGCAGTATTAATTCGACTTTCGCCGCTTTCCACAGAAGAGTTTAATGTCTGTGCAAATTTAAGCGGGTCGCTGATTTTCCAGAGAACATAGCTGTCACTGATCATCGTTTTCTTATCTTTTGTAATTACATCAGATGCTGCCAGATCATACAGCAATGTTTCCTTTGGCAATGACTGTGTACTCTCTATAAATGGAATCTTAAAACTGATTCCCGATGAGCTGATCACCCTGTCAACCTTACCAAACTGACGGATCAGCTTATATTCATTTTGCTGAGTTACTGTTACCGACGCTCCGACAGCTACAACCACTGCAGACACACCAATTAATATTCCAATTTTCTTACCTTTCATAAATTAGTCCTTTCCAAATTATATCTCTATCCTTCGTATTTCATTTACCAAAACACTTTTTATATAAAATATTTTCTGTCATTTCTTTATTCGTTCTCAGAATCATTTAAATCTTGTGTGTCCTGAGCAGGATCCGTGTTCAGTGTCTCTGTCGGATTCTCTGAACTGTTCCCTGTAAAAGAATCTAGCGGCAGAACCTTCTGCACTCCATCTCCATTATCAATCACAATCTTCATTCCCGGCAGCACATCTTCCATTGCCTCATAGAACATACGCTTCTTTGTGATCTCCGGATTCTTAACATACTCCTCATACATGGCATTAAAACGTGCAACCTCAGCTTCCGCTTCATTAATCCTTACCTGCTTCTGCGCCTCAGCATCCTGAATGATCTGGTCTGCTTCTGCCTCAGCCTCCGGAAGCTTTTCGTTTCTGTATTTATTGGCATTATTCAAAGCAGTTTCTTTTCCCTGCTTGGCAGTTTCTACTGCTTTAAATGCTTTCATAACCTCCTGTGTGGGCGGTTCTGAATCCTGGATTGTGATATTCACAAGCTGAATCCCCAGATCCTGTTCCTCCATCTGCTTCAGGATCATTTCTTTAATCTTACTCTGGATCTCACCTTTTCCGGTGGTAAGCACTTCATCCACATCATAACTTGCGATCACTGTACGGATACAGCTTTGAGAAATATTTTTTAGAATATCTTCCGGTTCCTCTGAATTATAAAGATATTTTACCGGTTCTAAAATTCTGTACTCAACAAAGAAATCTACATCAATAAAGTTATAATCCGAGGTAATCATAATGCCCTCATTCTCAACCACCGAATTATCTCCCATACTATATCCAATAGGAAATCCCTGGATCGTTGTATTTACTTTCTGTACTTTCTGTATAAAAGGAATCTTAAAATGCAGTCCTGTTTCTGCCACTGCCTTCGGCACTCCGAAAGTTGTCAATACTGCCTGTTCCTGCTCCTGGATCTGATAGGTAGCATCTCCTGCAAGCCCTGCAATAATCACCAGTCCTGCTGCTCCTATTACAATACGTTTCACATGTTTTCCCGGCTTCTGTAATTTTTTAAATGGATTTACTCTTTCGTTCACTTTTCTCCTCCGTTTCACCATTTGGCATAATTAAATTTTTTGCTTCTAAAAATTTCTGAAGAAAAGAAAAAGACTTTCATTTCAGACATAACATGAGCTCTTCTCTTAATGTCTAAAACAAAAGTCTTGCCGATTATATCATAATGCGGGCATTCTTAATCTGCCGTTCTGACGCATTTATGTACCATTTATAGGAAAAACAAGTCCAGTTCTTCATAACGATGGCCGCTACTCCCTTTTCTTTGAGCAGCATCATATCATAACTATTTACAAAATGCAAGAAATATTTTTACGTAATCTCAGTCGCATGTTATACTTATGTTACTGTTCACACACCACTATCCCGAGACATACAAACCAAAATTCCATTGCCACAGGCAATCTGGAATAAATTTGGGCTACGTTACTGAGAATGGAGTGAACAGTAACATACTTATTATATTAAAGCCGAAACTTTTTCAAATAATTCGGTCTCAGGAGGTTTTTCATGAAAGCATACGAACGCCTATTATCTTATGTAAAAGTATTCACTCCAAGCAGTGAAGAAACCGGTACTTCCCCATCTACACAATATCAGTTTGACCTTGCCAGACTTCTGGTTCAGGAATTAAGGGAACTGGGTGTGAAAGATGCCGATGTAGATGAACATTGCTATGTCTATGGACATATTCCGGCAACCAGAGGATATGAATCCTGCCAAAAACTGGGCTTTATCGCTCATATGGATACAGTCTCTGATTTCTGCGATCATCCGGTTACTCCGGTTATCACTCCGAATTATGACGGCAAAGACCTTGCACTTGGAACCAGCGGCAGAGTTCTCTCCCCGAAAATGTTCCCTCATCTCTCCACATTAAAAGGCAGAACTCTCATTACTTCCGATGGAACCACCATCCTCGGTGCAGATGACAAAGCCGGAATTGCCGAGATCATGACAATAATTGAATACCTCAATGACAATACTATTCCGCATGGTCCCCTCTGCATTGCATTTACCCCTGACGAAGAAATAGGAATGGGACCAGCCCATTTTGATGTTAAAAAATTTGGAGCTGATTTTGCTTATACACTTGATGGCGATACAGAAGGTGAAATCCAGTATGAAAACTTTAATGCTGCCAAAGCAGTAGTAGAATTTACCGGTGTAAACGTACACCCGGGGTCTTCTAAGAATACAATGGTCAACGCAGCACTTGTTGCCATTGAATTTAACTCCATGCTCCCATCTGCAGATACACCAAGAGATACCGAAGAATATGAAGGATTTTTCCATCTTGATGCCATGAACGGCAATGTCTCCACTGCTATGTTAGACTATATTATCCGTGACCATGATGTAGCATCTTTTGACTGCAGGCTCAAAACCATGGAGCACATCGCCAAGATTCTCAATGAAAAGTGGGGTGAAGGCACTGTAAAACTTACCATTACAGAACAATACAGAAACATGAAAGAAATCATTGATACCTGCATGGAACTAATCGACTGTGCAACTGCTGCCTGCAAAGAATGCGGAACTCCTGCACTTATCACCCCAATCCGCGGTGGCACAGACGGAGCACGCTTAAGTTTCATGGGCGTCCCATGCCCGAACCTTGGAACCGGCGGACATGCTTTCCATGGTCCTTATGAACATATCACTGTGGAAGGAATGGATATTGCTGTTGAAGTGGGATTAAAGATTATTGAATTATTCTATAAATAATTTCATCTGAAAAAATCCAGCAAAAAAACAAGCCTTTCACTGTCGGGTAAGGTAACAGTGAAGGGCTTATTTTAAATTTTGCAAGTCGATTTTCTCTTAGTCTGACTTAATTCGGTTAAACTAATGGTATCATTCCGTATAAGTATTCCCATTTTCATCTGTCCAGGTTCCATCACCATTATCACTGAAACCAATACCATTATCGTCTCTGTAATAGTAATCTCCATTTGTCGTCTGTGTAACAGTAACTGTGTTTCCATCAGAAGAAGTTAATGTATGCTGTTCTAAAGTTGTTCCCAAATAATGAGTTGCATCAGTTAAAGCGGGATATGTATTTCCATAATCATCTGTATAACTTTCATTTCCGTTATCAGTATATCCAACACCATCATATCCTCTGTACTCAACAGAATAATCAGAATACAACACCCTTTCAATTTCAAATGTACTGCCGCCACTTCCTCGTACTGTCAATGATGATGTATTAATAACCGTTTTATCTGTAGTATCATCTCCAGGGGTTCCATTATTATCTGTATCTGAATAACCATCTCCCGAATTATCCGGATCAGGATTCTGACCGTCAGAATTTTCCCCCGTTTCATCAGAAGAATTCACTCCTGTCTGATTCTGATTTTCTTCCTGATCTGCAGCATCAATCTGTTCTGAACTCTCTGTCGAACCATCACGGTTTGAATCCTCCGGCTTATCTCCCTTTCCTGTCAGCTGCTGACCACCGGACGTTTCATGAGCTGCCACCATATCAACCAATTCTCTCTTCTTAGCATCTTCTTCGGAATCCTGTCCTGTTTCATCTCCATCTTTTGGTATCTGATCCTGCGTGTTCTCTGCCCCGGAAATCACCTCTCCCGAAAAACAAAACACCAGATTTCCTCCAACAAGCACCATCGCCAAAAGTACTCCTGGAAGAATATTCTTCCGAAGCTTCTTCATATTCAGCATATACAGAATTCTGTCTTTAAAAACCATACTGCTGTCATTCAGACTTGCCGTCACATAAGGCACCTGATTATCTATGGCAACGGTTCTCAGCAGAAGTTTCCGGTACAGTTTACGTTCTGCTCTGCTGCAGACACGGACAACTTCCGCATCGCAGAGATTCTCAATATCCTTGTCAGCTTCCCACAGCATAAACAACAGTGCCGGATTAAACCAGTACACAGATGCACAGATTCTCAGAAGCATCTTATACCACAAATCCTTATGTAAATAATGCGTCAGCTCATGATGATAAATCAGCTTCAGCTCTTCCGCTGAATATCCAACTGCCGGAAGATACAATTTCGTCCGGAATAATCCCGTCAGAAGCGGCGTACTGAGTCCTGCATTCTGCATCAGTTCAGGTCTTCGGCCAATCCCTTTCTGTTCACACACATCCCGGTACATTTTCCACTTCATCAGATCATTCACCGGAAGACTCATCCGTTTCAGGCTTCTCATAGAAAAATAATATGCACAGATCTCTGCCAGTAATTTTATAACCACACCTGCCAGCCATACGATCATAAAAATCTTTGCAGCCAGCGGTACGATATGTCTGCCAGACAATGCTGCAGATTTTGAAGCAGACTGCACTTCATCTGTCAAAACTGTGTCTGCGGATGTTTTGTCTGTCACAACCGTATCCTGCAGTTTTTTATCTGCAGTACTGCTATCCTCTAAATTTACCTTAGAAGAATTTACATTCGCAGAATCTGCATTTGCCGAAGTTATTCTCTTCGCAGTTATCTTTTCATTCCCACTGCTCTCAATCCCCGGCACTTTGAAATTTATAAGGGAAAAATCCGATGGAAGTCGCGCAGGAACCAGCAGACTCACTGCAACAGCCAGCCAGACCACGTACTTCCATCTTGCTGTAAATCTGTTCTTTAACAAAACAGATAACCCCAGCACAAGAAAAATAACAACTGCGGAAATAATATTAAGCTTCAAAACATGTAATGCAAATTCCGCCATCACTTATTCCTCCTTCTCATCCAACTCCCTCAGAAAATCACTGAGATCCTGTATTTCCTCTGAACTTATCTTCTTTCCCTGATAAAGAGAAGTCACAAACTTCTTAAGAGAATTTCCGTAAAGTTTCTCCAGTACACTCTTACTTTCATTTGCCTGATAATCTTCCTGGGATACCAGAGGCGTATACAGATTCATCTTTCCCTGCTTCTCCACAAAAACGAAATTCTTATTCTCTAATCGGGTCAGCAATGACAAGATCGTAGTCGGAGCCAATTGTTTCTTTACATTCACCAGCTTCTCAATCTCTGCCCGGGTCATCGGCGGAGTCCCGTTCCATAAAGCCAGCATAATATCCAACTCTGACTCCGGCAGACGCTGATATGCTTTTTTCAATAAAATCACCTCATTTCTTCTACAATTGTAGGAATAATTTTATTGTAGCAACCACACAATAATCTGTCAATGCTAATTTATCTCTGTATAATCATTACCATTTTCGTCCGTCCAGGTTCCGTCTCCATTGTCAGTAAAACCAGTTCCATTATCATCCCGATAATAATAATCTCCATTTGTTGTCTGTGTAACTGTAACCGTATCTCCATCAAAAGACTCCAGTGTATGCTGCTCTAATGTTATTCCCAGGTAATGTGTTTCATCATTTAAAGCCCTATAAGTATTCCCATACTCATCTGTATAACTCTCATCACCATTATCCGTATATCCTACACCATCATCATCCCGGTAACAATAATCCCCGTTTGTTTGCTGATTAATCGTGAAAGTACTTCCATCCTCTCTCACAAGCGTCAATGTCTCAAGAGAACTATTATTGTCACCATCCTCATCTGTATTCACATTTACCTCATCAGAAGCCTCTGTTTCCCCTGTCTCTGAATTCTGATCACTTCCACTATTGTCAAAACCATTCTGCTTATCCAATGCTGGATTTCCCGGATAAGAAATACTCTCCACCATCTCACGTACCTTACCAATATCATCCACATCCTTCGCAAATCCCTTTACCACATAAAGGTCACTGCCAACAGAATAAGCCGTCTCGTAACAAGCCGCATACTGGTCACTTGCCTTCGCAAACAATGGCGTATCATCATCTGCATCATACTTATAAACACCAACCCAGTCCTTACCGCTCACAAAATAAGCATATGTTCCCTTCATATCTTTCTGCTCCCAGTCTGAACTCACCGGCTGCGGGTCAAACTTCTCACTCCCGCTATCCGTGGCCCACACAGCACCCGTTCCAGCCACTGACATGCAAAATACTGATAACGAAGCAACAATCGTAATAAATCTTTTTCTGTTCATAAAAATTCCCCTTTCGTCATTAATTGTAACTTCATTTTTATCTGTTTCTTCTACTTTTGTAGAAGTTAATCATATACTACATCCGTAGAAGATTAATGTCAAGCTGTTTTTTCTACAAATGTAGTAATATATGAATTTTTTCATTTAAAGACAAAAAATCAAAAAAAGACCAGCTGACATCCAGCTGGCCTTCTCTATTTCCTTAATTTAAGTCAAACGGATATTCGCAATCCGCTTCGCTCCTTACTTGATTCGGTTAAAAAGCACAATTTTATTTTTGCACATAAAAAAACCAGCTAACTACTAGCTGGTTTCCACTATATCTTCAAAACTACATACATGTTGACATTTCCTTGAGATTCATTCTTCCTGCGA
>NZ_JAAIMY010000034.1 GCF_013300825.1 Blautia wexlerae | reverse complement strand
GCAGCTGACCAGCTTACAAACGGCAACCAGTCCGAAGGTATTCAGGCTCTGATGAATGGGGACCCGGTTCAGATCTCCATGCACTCTAACCTGATCTACTCTGCATTTGACCCACGTTTCAATGTTGTTTCTCTTCCGTTTGTCTATGATTCCTATGAGGATGCAGATGCGAAATTCGATGGCGAAGCAGGTGCAAAGCTGAAAGAAATCCTCAGTGAGTACGGACTCCACTGCATGGGTATTGCAGAGAACGGTTTCCGCGAAATCACAAACAGCAAACATGAGATTAAATCTGTAGACGATATGAAGAACCTGAAGGTTCGTGTAGCAGGCTCCAACCTTCTGATGGAATGCTACAAGAGATGGGGCGCTGATGCCACAAACATGAACTGGTCAGAAACTTACACAGCACTTCAGCAGAACACAGTAGAAGGTCAGGAGAATCCGCTTCCTGCTATCGACGCTGCAAGTGTTCAGGAGGTTCAGCCTTACTGCTCTATGTGGGATGCAATTTATGACTGCCTGTTCTTCTGTATCAACGAAGACATCTACAACAGTCTCACACCACAACAGCAGGAAGTTGTTGACGAAGCAGGACAGAAAGCAGTTGAATATGAGCGTTACATCAACCGTTCCGGAGATGACGAGATCAAAGAACGCTGGGCAAGCCAGAACGGTGTAACAATCACAGAGAAAGAAGACATGGACATCGACTCCTTCAAAAAAGCAGTTGACGGTATCGATGACTGGTTTGTAAACGAACTGAAGAGCCAGGGCTATGACGATGCCCAGGATCTGGTTGATCTTTTCACAAAGGATTCCTTCAACACAGTGGAAGATTACAGTGATCTGGACTGGCCGGAAACAACCTGGAACTTCGCTTGCTCCACTACTGAGACAAGTACCTGGGCTGACGGCGGACGTAAGTTCGGTGAACTGATGGAAAAAGCTACAGGCGGAAAGGTTAAAGTCAATATTTATGCAGCTGACCAGCTTACAAACGGCAACCAGTCCGAAGGTATTCAGGCTCTGATGAATGGGGACCCGGTTCAGATCTCCATGCACTCCAACCTGATCTACTCTGCATTTGATCCACGTTTCAACGTTGTTTCTCTTCCATTCGTCTATGATTCTTACGACGATGCAGATGCGAAATTCGACGGCGAAGCAGGTGAAAAACTGAAAGAAATCCTTGGCGAGTACGGACTCCACTGCATGGGTATCGCAGAAAACGGTTTCCGCGAAATCACAAACAGCAAACATGAAATCAAATCTGTAGATGATATGAAGAACCTGAAGGTCCGTGTAGCAGGTTCCAACCTTCTGATGGAATGCTACAAGAGATGGGGTGCTGATGCCACCAACATGAACTGGTCTGAAACCTACACAGCACTTCAGCAGAACACTGTTGAAGGTGAGGAAAACCCACTTCCGGCTATCGACGCAGCAAGCGTTCAGGAAGTTCAGCCTTACTGCTCCATGTGGGATGCAATTTATGACTGTCTGTTCTTCTGCATCAACCAGGATATCTACGACGGTCTCACACCTGAACAGCAGACAGTTGTTGATGAATGCGGTCAGAAGGCAGTTGAATACGAACGTTACATCAACCGTTCCAGCGACAATGAAATCAAAGAACGCTGGGAATCCAAAAACGGCGTAACCTTCACAGAGAAAGCTGATATGGATATCGATTCCTTTAAGGAAGCTGTAGACGGCGTAGACGAATGGTTCGTAAACGAGCTGAAGAGCCAGGGCTACGAAGACGGCCAGGATCTGGTTGATCTGTTTACCAAATAATTCAAACGGTTACAAAACTCCATAAAAATAAACGAACAGGGTATGAAATTTCATCAGATTACGATGAGCTTCATACCCTGTTTTGTTTTTAATAGTATTGTTAGTAATCTTTACGGCATTGACTTACATAGATCAACATAAAAAGAAATAAGCATCCCACCGCCCAAAGTTGGATGCTTAATTTCTTTACTCATTAATTATACCGAGGGCAACCGGAACATGCTTCCGGTCATCTTCTAAGTAGATTATACAATGGGGCACCTGAATTTTCAAGTGCCCTTTTTGTAAAGTAAAATGGACATTCGCAATCCGCTTCGCTACTTGCTCATGAACGCAGTCACTCCGCGACCTGCGTTCAAATCTCAGATCTTCAGGTAAGACTTGATTTTCTCCTCCTGCAGCTCTTCCCCAATCACAATCAGAACCTCCTGCCCCACATGAAGCGGACGGATTGTGATTTCATTCCTGGTAGCATTTAATTCAATCCACTGCTCTCCATCACTCTCTGTCCGGACAGATAGTCCAGAGCTGTCTTTACTATCACTGTCTACTCTCATAAATCCCTTCATCCGGAACACACGCCCGCATTCAGGATCAGACAGAATCTTCTCAGCTGCTTCCCTCAGCTCCTTCTCAGTCATCTTCACATTCATAAAGTACAGAGAAGTAAACGCATCCTCTGCCTCAAACTCCGGTTTCCTGTAGCTTGCCATCACATATCCACAGGATGCGATCCAATCAAAGTCCTCTTTCGACATCTCATCCCAATTCTTGTGGATAACATTAGCAGTATCCACACCATTTATTTCACAATGAAATCTCCTGCTGCAGTGAACCTTCTCCAGTGCCTGATTCACATGCTCAATCGTGCCCTGGATTTCCTCAAACGATGCATCCTGGCTCTTGCTCATCACAATACATCCCGCATCTGCCACCTCCGAAGCCAGAATAAAATCCGCCTCCTCCGACAGATCACGCTCCAGCTTCGAATCCACGATCCCGATCACATTCCCAATCTGATACCAGCGGTTCAACGGCTCCTCATGAAGAATATCAAAGAACTCATCCACATCAAAAATCCCCGACGGCTCCACGATCACCCGGTCATAACCGCACATCCCCATAGCGATCAGCTTAGTCTTAAATCTCCTCCTGTGACAGTCCTTATCACACCCGCCCGAAATCATCTCCAGCTCACAGTTCTCTCCCATCAGATCCTGAAGAAGCATCATATCCACATTCACAGCCCCGTAATCATTCTCCAGAATCCCAATATTATTACCGGCATCCATCAGATACTGCGCATACTTCCTGATAAACGTGGTCTTTCCTGAACCAAGGAAACCGGTGATCAAATCTACCTTTACCATTTACTGTCTCTCCTTTGCTGTATTATTTTCCTGTTCTTATCTGTTAAGTGAAACTTCATCATTTATCATCCATGAACCACTGCGGTTATTCCCTTCTCTTACAAGAATCCCCCTCTGCTGAAATGGTGCCATTAGTGCCATAATTGCTGTCACCATTGGCACCATTGCCCTGATCCGGAGAATAATTGTCGTCCAACAACACAATAGTCGTGTTCACACACCCATTATATACATTCTGCAAATCCAAACGCAACTACTTTATCACATATAGCATATGCAAAACTCCTTCCGGGCACTGATATGCTTCAGCAGAATGCACAGAAAAAGGCACTGCCCGCGAGACAGGATACCCTTTCCGCAGACAATGCCCTTCTTATTTTATTCCACTGTTCTATTTCTTCTTTTTGCGTACAACCACAAATCCAACCACCGCTGCAGCCACAGCCAGAACCACGATCCACATCACGATCGGTGTGTTATCCCCTGTCTTAACCTTATGCGGAATTGATGGACCACCAGGAACATCCGGTGTCACTCCCGGTGTCACTCCCGGTGTAGTCGTAACCACTGTGTTGGTGATCGTTATAGACTTCTCAACCTCAGTACCTGTGAAGCTTACATTACCCTCACCACTTACCGCAAAACCAAAGGTACTCTTATTAACCGGATTACCCTCTGCGTCAGACTCAAAGACTCTGTAGGTATGAACCACATCCTTATCCGAAATATCTGCCACCTGGAAAAGAACCGTAACCGTATCATTCTGCTTCAGCTCAGTCGTGATCACCGTGGTCTCCTCACCGGTCGCAGGATCCACCTCATTCACAGTTGCATAGAAAGTCTGATCCGAAGTAGTCACAACACCATCCTTCAGAACCTTCTTCTCAATATTCAACTGTCTCTCCATGTAGAAGCCATCCGGAATCTTAACATAAATATTATCTACCACAGCCTCCTGCGTATCGAAATGATCCGCAGACGGGTCAAAGGTAATGCTTGTAGAATCCTCTCCGTTTACCTGGATCATACAGTTCACTTCCACGCCTGTATCATCCACGAAGCTGTCATCCAATGGCCTTGGATTACCCTGTGCATCAGTCTCACGCAGATAATAAGTACCTGTGGGCAGATCCGAATAATCCACGCTTCCACTGTTCTGCCCCTGAATATGTATCGACTTCACATCCCCGTAAGGAATCGTCGCAGACTCATCAAGGAAAAGCCTTACATAATAAGTGGCATCTGCAGCACAGATATCCACGAAATCCATGGTATCATTATCAATAGCCTGAAGCTTCTTGGTAACCGTCAGACTTCCATTCTTGGACTTATCTGTCTTCTCTGCCTTAGGAAAAGCCTGCACATCATACTCAAACTTCTTCCCGTCCTCTGTATAAGGCACGGAAACCAGCATAGGAGAAACCCTGCACTCATCAATCGCACCGGTCTGCACCAGCAGATAAACACCCTTTGGCAGAGAACCAAAGAACAGCTTTCCCTCCCCGTCAGTCACTCCTGTGAGAGGCACGATCCCCACACCGCCAACCTTATTGGCAAGAACCTTCGAAGCATTCTCCGCATCCGCCGCAGTCTTCAGATTATTCAGATCCACACCTGCACCTGCAAGAGAAGATGCCAGATGGAAATACACCACCGGCTCTGTGTCCATATCTGCCACCTGATACAAGGCAAGGGGCACACCGGTCAGAGGAACCTGCTCTCCATCCTCCGTAACCGCCAGAGTCAGTGACAGGCTTCCGGTAGTCCTTCCGCTGTCCTCCGCTGCAAAAGCTCCCTGCACCATGCTCAGGAGCAGCATCACCGACATACATACCGCAGCCAGAACCCTGAGCCATTTTCTTTTCAAAAACTTTTCCTTCATATCCTACCAAGCCTCCATTATCTCTGTTGGTTTCTCCGCTTCCTGCGGCGTTTAATGACAATTACAATAATGATGATAAGCAGTATCAGAACTCCCGTCCCACCGGCGATCATCAGCCTGATATCTGTCTTCTTCGTCTGTACTTTCTTCTGCTCTTCTTCCACCTTCTTCTCCACATACTTCGTGCGGTGTCCCCGCACCAGAAGACGGTGGGTATTGATCCCATATGGAGTACAGGTAACCAGCGTACACAGATCCTTCCCTTCCTCAATCTCCAGATCCGACATCTCCTCAGGAAGGACTACCTTAATCTGATCTACCTCATAGGCAAGCTTCCTGCCAAGAATATTCAGGATAAAAATATCTCCTTCTTCCATCTGGTCCAGATCCGTAAACAGTCTCGCACTCGGCAGCCCCCTGTGCCCGGAAAGCACACAGTGGGTACTCTTACCACCCACAGGAAGAGAACTCCCCTCCAGATGCCCAATAGCGATCTGCAGAGCCCCCTCATCTGTCCCATGATAAATAGGAAGGGAACAGTCAATCTTCGGAACTTCTATATAACCCATGATCCCGGTTCCGGAAACATCCAGAAGGCTTTCATATTTCTTCTTATCCTTCTTCGAAAGTTTCCAGTGATCGGATTTCTTCAAAAGACTTTTATTATACTTTCTGGCTGCTTTCAGCATCTCCTTGTTCTGGGAATCATCCAGTTTCTCCACCTGCTTCGTATAGGTTGCAATAGCGCGGGACTGATGCGCCCTGTTCCACAGGTTACTTACCGTAGGATACAGGAGGAAACCAAGTCCTGCCAGAAAAATAAGTGCGATAATGATCGTTGATATATGTTTTTTCTTCATTCTTTTATCTCTTCCTGCGACCACTTACAAAGATGCCAGCCAACAAAATAAGCAGGACAGGAACGGCAATACATGCAGCCACAATTCTGTTGTCCACCTGCATGGCATCTGCTGTTACACGAACAGCTTCCGCTTCTTCACGGTTGGCTACACGATGACCGCGCACCAGAAGACGGTGGGTATTGATTCCATAAGGAGTACAGGTGACCAGTGTACAGAGATCTTTGCCCTCTTCGATCTTCAGGTCATCCACTTCGTCCGGAAGAACGATGCGGATCTGATCTACTTCATAGGTCAGCGTCTGATCCAGGGTACGGATCATGAATATGTCCCCCTCTTCCAGCTTGTCCAGATTGGAAAAGAGCTTGGCACTGGGAAGTCCTCTGTGTCCGGAAAGAACACAGTGAGTATTGACACCGCCTACTGGAAGGGAGCTCCCTTCGATGTGACCAATGGCAATCTGAAGGACACCTTCATCTGTGCCGTGATAGATGGAAAGAGAACACTTAATCTTCGGAATTTCGATATAGCTCATGATCCCGGTTCCGGAAACATTCAGCAGGTTATTGTATTCCTTCTTCTCTTTCTTCTTCAGCCCCAGACCATGTCCGGTCTCGAAAAGTTTCTCATTATACTCCTGGGCTGCATTCCACATTTCCTCATAGTCCTGTTCATCCATCTCAGCCACCGAATCCGCGTATGTCGCGATTGCCTGTGACTGATGCAGGGAATTCCAGTAATCACTGATTGTTGGATATAACAGCACGGAGAGACCCACGAAAAATACAAGCACTAATACAATTGTAGATAAATTCTTTTTTTTCATGTGCATCTCCCTGTTGTCACTTTTTATCCCCAAAGGGACAGGAATGACTTCCTGCTCCTTTGAAGGGTTGGTATTACTTTATCATTTTATCTTTATGTACGTTTTGCGCGATTAGCGGTTAGCACTCATACGTTTCTTAGTAACAAGAAGAACGCCTGCGCCAAGCATAAGGATTACACCAACTACGTAGAAGATTGTGGTACCGATGCCACCGGTAGATGGAAGAGTAGAACCGGATTTGTTAACTACATCAGAAGTTAAAGAACCTTCTTTCTTATCTGCTACGAGTGTAATTTCTCCTTCAACTTTGTTACCACTCAAGCTAGTAAGAACATCATCTCGCTTCTGTGTAGTCCATACAATGTCATGTGCAGCAGTTACTTTAAATGTGATCGGAGCAATTGTATTATATCCACTAGGTGTTGTTGTCTCTGTTAATACGTAATCGCCATCATCTAATCCACTAAATGTAAATTTTGTTCCCGCTGTATTCTTAACAACAGCAATATCTTTTGTTGAGCCATCTTTCAACTTTTTACTCAGAGTAAACTCTGCACCTGACAATGGCGCATTATTGTTATCGCCATCAACCTTGTTAATAACTACTTTATAAGTAAATACTATAACGTTATCCCAAGGTGTGCTTCCTTTTCCACCCTGACTGTCATTTGGATTGTTCGAATATTCAAGTTTTGCCTTATTGACATTTCCTTCTTCTCCAAGTACAGCATTACTATTTAAAGTAGACTTATAGTCCACCGTAATTACCGAACCTGCATGAACACTACCAATAGTTTTCAAATCCGCAAATACGACTTCAAAAGTACACTTATCTGTATTACTTGTTTTTAATTTATAAAGATTTGACGCAATTTTAGCACCATCTACGCTCACTTCAACTGTACTTTCGTCAAATGTCAATCCTTTCTCTTCTACATCATGGAATGCAAAATAATATTCATCATACTCACTATAATCTGAAGCTACCGTACCTTTTAACTGGAATGGAATTTTATCGCCAATATCATAATCTGCTGAATCCTGCCAATCACTATATTCAATATCCGTTGTATCATTAATATCTTTTATTTTTTTCTCAAATTCTGGTTTTGCAGCTTTGTTATTAATTGTTTGATTTTTAGTTACCTGAAGAATATAACGTGAGATGGCTTCTCCATCAGCCACATCACTGTTCAAAATCACATAATAACCTGGTGCCAAATTGGTAATTTGAGCCGCACCACCTGAAGCGGTAACTTCTGTGCAATTATCATTAACCCTAGATGCAGCTAAGGAAGCAAAACTTTTTACTGCATCTGAATCATTATCTTCGCCTTCTAATTTTTTCGCAATCTCAGCAGCATCATCTGTTCCACCATATTCAAATGGAGTAACACCATCTCCCCATCTGACGTTAGAAAGTACATTGGTGGTTAAATCACCCTCAAATACCTGATAAGCTTTATATTTTCCCATTGCATTGTTAATTGTAATTGAATATGTGGCTGCTGTTGAAACATCAGACGCATAAGTAGTAACACCCATAGCAGATGCCATGGCTAAACTTAAACTAAGAGCTAAAACCTTTTTCGTTAATTTCATAACTCATTCCTCACTTTCTTTTATAAATATTTTCTTTTTTATTATTGTATTGAATACGCTTCGGCGTTTGAAATTTGCCTGAGAAGGAGGCTTATTTTTCCCTCCTTTCTCTGCGTTTACACCTCATCACGTATCCGCACATCAGTGATCCTGCCATTAAGGCCATTCCCACTGCTGTAAACCTGTTAGTACCGATTCCACCGGTTTCAGGAAGTTCATAGTCCTGACTGGTGGTTCTGGTATTCGTAACAATAACCTCTCCGGACTGAACATCATTATTTGTATAACTTACAGTATAGCCCGGAATATTGCTGACTTCCACTACTTTATAGTAATAAGGATTACCATTTGCATCCTCCTGAGCAAGGTTTTTCCATACATATTTCCAGTTATTGGAAGCATCCAGTATAACCTGATCAGGATTGTAGCTTTCATCAATTGACGAGCTATGTCCACATGGAGTATAGGTTACCTCAATAGGATTGCTTTCTGAGCCACCTTCTCCATAATTTCCCCACCATGCTGTATAGGTGATATTAATACTTACATCACTGCTAATCTCAGGAGTTACTATTACAGGTAATTTTTTCCAGGAGTCTATTTTATCACTTTCCCATTTTACTGTACATCCCGGTAAATCAAAGTTAAAGTGGCTTTCATCAGTTGACATATTCCATTTAATACGCATTGATGTTCCAGATTTTATCCAGACAGTCTCTGTTTTCTTCAATCCAGAAGCATCATAACAATTAACTGTTACTTTATTACCCGTCGGCGTCTGTGTTTCTCTCTGCAGCTTAACAGTTACACTCTCTGCACCCGGCTTAATAGCCACGCCTTCACTATTTAGCCATTTCTTCTCAACACCAACACTTGTGTAGTCATTTGTGATATAAATGGTATCTCCGTTTTGGGAAATTGTCCTGATATTATCTTTGTTGTTGCCTAATTCACCATTCTGTATCTCACCTGAAATTGAATTCCAGATATCATCTTTTGTTTTATTCTCCAGAGATACAATATAATATGGTTTATCAGATACCTCATATCCATCCTGTGTTTCTGTTTCTACAAGCTTATAGAGTACATCATGTTTTACAAGACTGTCTTCTTTGTCGCCGAGACTGATATCAATTCGGCCGTTTTTGTTAGTAGTTAAATCTGTTACTTTTCTCCAGTTCGGATTCTCATATTTGTAAAGCTCAAACTTAACTCCTGAAAGCAGTTTTGAGAAATCTCTGCTGTCTACTTTGAAAACAATAATGTGTTTGTTGGCATTCGCATAGGATGTTGATTCTTTTAAGGTAAAGGAATCTTCCTTGCTGGTATGGCTTCCCAATTTTGCTTCATTGCTTATTGGAATATCACCGGCAGTAGTTCCTCTGTCATACTGATAGGAATATTTCAGAACACAGGCCAATTCATCTGGAAGAGTAACTTTAAACTCACGTTTTCCGCTGGAGGAATCGTTATATTCGATCACATACCTTGAAGCATCGATTTCTGCGCCACATTTATCTTCCTTGGTGGCATCATATACATACAGTTTAACTGTACTGAGATCCAGATTGATAGCATTCAGTTTTCTTGCGTCATCTTTAAGTACGTCTTTTAATACCAGGGTATCACTTTCGTCATCCAGATCCTCAGCATTCGGATTTATAACAATACTGTAATCTACAATATCCTTCCGTATTTCTGCACCAGTTTGACTGTCCTTTTCAGTCCTCTGAGAACCCGTTTTTTCAATCACTTCATGATTCTTTTTGATATCTGTATCAGTACTTGCTTCACGATCACCCCATACTACCTTGTTAGTAAATGTGGCAGTTCCGGTTCCATCCAGCTTCGTATCATCTGTAATTTTAACAGCATAATAGATGGCAATTTTATTATCATTTTCTAAGTAGTAGCTGTTTTCCTTCAGAGTGATTGTAAGTACATTGCCATTTCCTACAGAAAATTCAGGGTCAGTAATATCTGTGTTAGTTCTCCAGACTGCATTACATGCTGCATTGGAATACAATGCATATCCACTGCCTTTTACAAACTCTGTTCCCTCCGGAAGTGTATCGGTCAGAATGATCGGGGTTTTCGGTCCGGTTCCACGATCTTCCGGATCAATCAGAATCCTGTAATAAATATATTTGCCCTCTCCCAGCTTCGCTTCTTTCTGTTCGCCGGAATATGCTCCGTTCCATTGGTAAGCAGTGTTCCACCACTTTTCATCAGGACGTGTGAGAGAACCCTCTACACCACTCTGTTTAATCAGTCTTACCGGATTTTTATAACTTACGTTTCCAGTTACTTCTTTATCTCCCAGTTTTCCGCTGTTATAGAACGTTTCTGTCTCACCCACTGGTATGTTTTCGATATTTCCTATTGTCTGATATTCAAACTCAATTAATTTACCGGCATACTTTTTATCTGAATTCGGATCAGCATTAAAGGTAATAATAAAACTCTTAACCTTGTCACTGTCATCTTTAACTACAGTTCCGGCAGCATTTTTATATATTATTGTATAAGAAAGCCAGCTTGAACAGTCTTTAAGTCTATCTGTCTGATCCCTCATCTGTCCATTATCATTTACCAGATATTTAATGTTAATACTCTTTTCAATTGCCTGCTGCAGTTCACTTTTGATGCCATAATGTTCAGAATCTAAGCTACCGTTTTTAATAGTATCTTCATAGGTAAATTTGCCTAAAGAATTAATAGCATTTCCAGGCAATGTTATACTGCTCTTCCAGGAAAATCTTCTGGTTTTTCCACCTTCTACAGCTTCCTGTCCAGTAGAAACCTTTGATATATCCCAGTCACGTTTTGTAACATTAACTGTTGCATCTGATGAATATCCTTTACCATCTTTGGTCAGCTCAGCTTTATTGTTTACGTTTCCCGCCTTATCCGGAGCATCTGTTTCATATACGATTTCAAATGTATGTTTACCATCTGAACCTTTCCCGAATGTATATGGCAAAGCAATCTCTTCTCCATTTAAAGTTGCTTTATAACCATCAGGTAATTTTTTGCCATCCAGAATATCACTCAATGTATAACCGTCTAAGCTGTCACCTTCACCATAGACTGTAATGGTCCATTTGATTTTTCCTGTATCTTCTGAATAACTTCCGTCTTTCTTGATCACCGGCTCAGAAACTCTGACCTGTACCCATTTACTCTTATCATTGGCAGATGCAGTATTCTCAACTATATTTGTGCCATCCGCCTGTCCCTCTCCTACTGCTGCTGAATAAGTAAGTTCATACCATTCACCAGCCTTTAATTCCGGAAGATCTCTAATCTCAAAAGAGGATTCAGCAGGTGCCTTGGTTTCGTTATAAACAACATTGCCACTTACTGTTTTGCCATCTTTGTCCTTTATTACAACATTCTTTTTATTATATGTCGCATTCTTCAGGTAATCTTTCACGGTAACAGTTTTCTTTGTACCATTTACGGTGGAAACTTTTACTTTATACTCTATTGTTTTTTTGTCTTCGCTTAATGTTCCCTCTTTTGTGATATTGATATCACCGGTTTCAGGGGTTTCTTCTTCTTTCTTTATAATAATCGTACCGCCCTTACCACCAAAAATAATATCTTTATCAACTTTCGTGTTATCTGAACTGACAGTTCCTGAAAATCCTACATCACCATCAATTCTTGAACCATTATCAACAAAATCTTCATTAAATGTAATCTCAATCAGGCCAGTACTGCTGATGGTGTATGTACCAACTGCGCTTCCTTTACTATAAACAACACCGTTTAAATCTCCCTGCGGAAGCACACCGTCCGGAAGCTGATAGCTGATGACTCTGTTATCAGCATTCAGAATACCTGCCGGTATATCATATTTTATATCTGTTTTTATCTGATCACCATCATTAAATTCTGTTGCTTCTTTCCACTCACCATTTACAATTTTCTTAACAACTGCCTTTGTAATATACTGTCCGAAATCAACACCTGAATTCGCAGCCATAACACTTACATCTTGCTCTATAGAAAGCAGCATAAAATTTGCTTCTTCTATACTTTCTTCATTTTCTGTATCTTTATCATCCTCTATGCTATTTTCTTCTTCTGGTTTTTCTACATTACACCAACTTATTTCAGTAAAGTCGATTATTTCTTCATTCTTTTTTTCTTTATCTTCTGGTGTTTTTGTCGGAGTCGGAGTTGTCTCCGGTGTCTCGGTCACTTCCGGTGTAGGAGTTACTTCTATATTATTAGCAGTATCATCCTTCTTACCATCGTCTTCCTTAACATCCTCATCCTGAGTTTTATTCTCATCCGCCTTATCATCTGCTACATCGTCTGCTTTGTTCTCCGGCTCCTGGGTCGGTTCTTCTGTCACTTCCGGTGTTGCCTCAGGCGCCTGAGTCGGCTGGGCTTCCGGTGTTACTTCCGGTTCTTTGGTCGGCTCCGGTGTCGGGGTTGCCAGTGCGGGGTTTTCAGGGATGGAGACGTAGCCTTTGATGGTTTCGCTTCCTATATTATAGGTGTTGTTTCTGACTACTTTGTCAGCGTCGCCTACGATAGCGGTCAGGGTGCTGTCGCTTACGGAGGTTACGATTCCGGCGTGGTCGGCGCTGCCGTTGCTGTCTGTGTCCAGAAGGAGCAGGTCGCCGGTTTTCGGTGTGTAGCCATCAGGAATTGTATAGTTCCATGCGCTGCAGTCGTTGTTCTGAGGTACTGCGCTTGTTGGTACTCCTGCGTAGCTTAAGCAGAAGTCTGCGAACTGGGCGGACCAGTTGTCGCGGTATGGGTCGTTTGCCCATGCGCCGTAGCGGGTGTAGCCGTGGATGGTCTGTCCGTCCTCTGCCACTGCGTAGTTGGCTGTGCTCTCTGTGTATCCGCTCTGGGTTTTGGCAATGGCTGCAAGGTCTGCACCCCAGTTGCCTGTGAGTGTGACACTGCTTACAGTTCTCTGCCATACATTGCCGTCTTCTACATCTGCGTTCGGGTCGGAATAGCAGGCAAGGATGTGTTTATGTTCTTCTTTGCCGCAGACAAGTTCTTTCTTATAGCAGTCGTCTGTGTGCTTATGTCCATCGTTCTCTTCCTGTCCGCAGATGAGTTCTCTCTTGGTCTCGTAGCACTCTTCTGTGTGGTGATGGGCACCCTCTCCTTCTTCTTTGCCACAGGTGAGTTTTCTCTCAGTTGTGTAGCATCCGTCGATGTCATTATGTACGTGGTCGGGATCTGTATTTGTGCAGGTCAGGACCTTTTCTTCTGTGTAGCAGTCGTCTGTGTGCTTATGTCCGTCAGATTCGGGCGTTGTACAGACAAGAACCGGTTCTTCCCGGTAACATTCATCCGTATGATGATGTGCACCTTCTCCTTCTTCTTTGCCACAGATCAGCTTCTTCTCATAGCAGTCCTCTATATGTGTATGTTCTTCTTTTCCACAGTGAAGTGTTCCTTCTGCCGTAAGTGCCGGAAGAATCAGTGCATATACAGTACAGAAAACTACCATGCAGGCAAGGATGCTGACTATGCCTTTCCAGCGTTTATGTCTGTTATTCTTATGTTTCAGGTTTGCTGTCTGCTGAGACAGAGACTCTTTCATATTCCTCTTCCTCCCTCTTTATTATTCTGTACAGTTTTGTACTTATCAGAAAATACGGTGTCATTTCTATGAAACCGTGCCAAATGTTTCCAACGGCCATATGCTGAATACAATCTTGCCGACAATCTGTTCCTCTGCCACGGGACCTACGGCTGTATTTCGGCTGTCCACAGATGTGGAACGGTGGTCTCCCATTACGAAATAACGTCCGTCCGGTACCTGATAGGGAAGCTTGATGTTGCAGTCTCCCAGAGCTTTCTCTCCTTCTCTCAGGTATGGCTCATCCAGAAGCTTATCGTCTACATAGACGTTTCCGTCTTCGTCAATATTGACCCAGCTTCCCGGTCCTGCGATGAGACGCTTCACCAGGATCTTGTTGTTATAATAGAAGGCAATTACATCGCCCTGTCTGAATTCCGAACCTTTCAGTGAAACTACGATCTGACCTTCCCGCAGTGTGGGGGTCATGGAGCTTCCGTAGATCTGAAGCACCGGCAGGAGCAGTACAGCGATCAGAACTGCCGCAGCCGCCACTGTGATCAGTGTGTAAATGGTGTTTCTGAGTACCTGGAAATACCGTTTCTGATATTTCTTACGGTTTACTTCCTTTTCCAGCAGTTCCACCGAAGGCATAGAAGTGATCTCTCTTCTCTTCTTATTCTGCTTCATTCTCTGTCTCTCCGTTCTGTGAAATCTCCGACCGGATTCGGATATTCTCCAGATACTGGTCTGCTGCCTGCTGTGCAGCTTCGAATACTTTATTCAGTTTCAGTGACGCTTCTGCGATGGAACCTGCTTCCTGTTCCATGATCCTGCGGTCACTGAGCTGGTTCTTAACTGTCTCCAGTTCTTTCTGAAGTCTCTCTACTTCTCTGCTCTGTTCCAGAAGCATTTCCAGTAAATCCATACGGCTTAAACGCCGTAATTCCTTTTCCGTCATTGCTGTATAGTCCTTCCTGTCATTTCCCATGTAACAAAAGCATTACAGAATTTTAATTTTTTTGAAATAAAAAAAAGTTGCAATTATCCCCCTTAAGAAATAATTGCAACCGAACTACCTTTTTCACTGAGTATGCCATCCTTCAGGCTTACTCTTTACGTTCCTTAAGGCTCCTAGCTTTGCGCCCCTGACTCTCATCAGGTTTGCCCCTCATATTTCCTATATTTTACCATATACTGTTTTACCCGTCCAGATTTTTTGTCTTGTCTATTTGAACAATTTTTTTCTTCACTTTGACGAAATTTTTCGTTAAATATATTACATTTCGTCTTTATTGTGAAAGATGAACAGCAGAAGTATGCACAGCCTGTCCGTGGATATCTGTCCCTCTGTATATCCTATGCAGCACGCACAAAAAAAAGACCGCAATTATTCATATTCTGAAATAATTGCGGTCAAAACTTTCCTTAAAAAGTCCCTGATCCTCAAAATATTTTGCCGGTGTTTTATGAGAGTTCCAGCTTACCGGTATATAGCTGATAATAAGTTCCCTTTAACTTAATCAGGTCTTCGTGGTCGCCTCGCTCTATGATCTTGCCGTGGTCCAGTACGATGATTGCATCGCTGTTGCGGATAGTGGAGAGTCGATGAGCGATTACGAATACGGTACGGCCTTTCATCAGGTTATCCATACCTTTCTGTACGATGCTCTCTGTACGGGTATCGATACTTGAGGTTGCTTCATCCAGGATCAGTACCGGCGGGTTGGCTACTGCTGCCCTGGCAATGGACAGAAGCTGGCGCTGTCCCTGGGACAGTTCTTCGCCGTCTCCGCTTAACATGGTATCATAACCCTTTGGAAGCATCTTGATGAACTGGTCAGCATGAGCCAGTCTTGCTGCCTCATATACTTCCTCATCTGTGGCATCCAGTTTTCCGTAGCGGATATTTTCCCGGATGGTTCCTGTGAACAGGTGGGTATCCTGAAGTACGATTCCCAGTGAATGTCTCAGGTCATCCTTTTTGATCTTGGTGATATTGATTCCGTCATAGCGGATCTTACCCTCCTGAATATCGTAAAAACGGTTGATCAGGTTGGTGATAGTTGTTTTTCCAGCACCTGTGGAGCCTACGAAAGCCAGCTTCTGACCGGGCTTTGCAAAGAGGCTGATATCCTGAAGGATTACTTTATCCGGGTTATAGCCGAAAGTTACATCCTCGAAGCGGACATCTCCTGTAAGTTCTGTATAGGTTACAGAGCCGTCTGCAGAATGAGGATGCTTCCATGCCCACATGCCGGTTCTTTCTTTGCATTCTGTAATATTTCCCTGGGCATCTTTTTTCGCATTAACAAGCTCTACATAACCTTCATCTTCTTCCGGCTTCTCATCGATCAGGTTGAAGATTCGTTCAGCACCTGCAAGCGCCATGACAATGGCATTGAACTGCTGTGCCACCTGCATGAAGGGCTGGGTAAAGCTCTTTGTGAACTGCAGATAGGAAGCCATAACACCCAGAGTGATGCCGCCTACTCCTGCTACAGAGAGAAGTCCTCCCAGAACTGCTGTGAGCACGAACTGTAAGTTACCGATGTTTCCAATCACAGGACCCATCATGTTGGCATATTTGTTGGCGTTGGCGGAGCTTTCAAAGAGAGCTTCGTTCAGACGGTCAAATTCCTGTTCGGATTTTGCTTCATGGTTAAATACCTTAACTACCCTCTGACCGTTCATACGCTCTTCCACAAATCCGGTCACATCTGCCAGAGATACCTGCTGTTTGATGAAATACTTACCGCTGTTTGCCCCGATCTTGCCGGTCACTGCCAGCATAATGAAGATAACCGCCACAGCCAGGATGGTCAGCAGGGGACTAAGCACCAGCATGGAGATAAAGGTTACGATAATGGTGAACAATGCCATCAGTCCCTGAGGGATTGCCTGGCTGATCATCTGTCTCAGTGTATCTGTATCATTGGTGTAGAGACTCATGATGGAGCCGTTGGTATTCTGGTCGAAGTAACGGATAGGCAGAGTCTGCATGTGCTCAAACATATCGTCACGGATGCGCTTGAGCACGCCCTGTCCGATGAATACCATCATTCTGCTGTAAATAAAGGTTGCGATCACCCCTACTGCGAAGATGCAGCCCAGAACTGCCATTGCCTTGTACAGTTCCGCATAATTGGGGTCTGTCTGTCCGATCAGCGGGATAATATAATCATCCAGCAGATATTTCAGGGACAGGGATACGGAAATGCTGGCTACTGCACTGAGAAAAATGCAGACAAATACCAGTATCAGCCGCAGCTTATAGGTTTCGGTTATATATTTCAGAAGTCTTTTGGCAGTTTTGATGGTGTTCTGGTCTACTTTTTTCTTCTTATTCATCTTCTCCGCCTCCTTTGACCTGTGATTCATATACTTCTCTGTAAATCTCATTTGTTTTCAGTAATTCTTCGGAGGTTCCTACTCCTGCGATCTTACCGTCATCCAGTACAATGATCTGATCTGCGTCTTCAATAGAAGAAACTCGCTGTGCAATGATCAGCTTGGTGGTATCCGGGATTTCCTCGCGGAAAGCCTTACGGATCAGGGCATCTGTCCTGGTATCTACCGCACTGGTGGAATCATCCAGAATCAGGATCTTTGGCTTCTTCAGCAGGGCTCTGGCAATACACAGACGCTGCTTCTGTCCACCGGATACGTTGTTTCCGCCCTGGACGATCATGGTGTTGTAGCCATCCGGAAATTCATTGATGAATCCGTCTGCCTGTGCCAGGCGGCAGACTCTCTGAACCTCCTCGTCACTGGCATGCTCATCACCCCAGCGGATGTTTTCATAAATGCTGCCTGAGAAAAGTACGTTCTTCTGGAGAACCATGGATACCTGGTCACGGAGCGCTTCCAGATTGTACTCTCGCACATCAACGCCTCCTACCTTTACACTTCCTCCTGTAACATCATAAAGTCTGGGGATCATCTGTACCAGTGTAGACTTGGCGCTTCCGGTGCCGCCGATGATTCCTACGGTCTGGCCTGATTTAATATGAAGGTCAATATCCTTCAGGGAAAGGTTGCCACCTTCTCCTCCGTAGCTGAAGTCCACATGGTCGAAGTCTATGGATCCGTCTGCCACATTTTTCACTGCATCAGCCTGATCCTGCATTTCCGGAACCTCATCCAGCACTCCTACGATTCGGTCTGTGGATGCCTCAGCGATCATGATCATAACAAATACGAAAGTTACCATCATCAGGGAGCCGATGATCTGCAGGGCATAGACGATTACACTGGTAAGCTCTCCTACCTCCATGGTACCACCTACGATGGATCTGCCGCCGATAGCTACCAGAATCAGCACTACTGTATACATGGTAAACTGCATAACCGGGGCATTCCATGCCACGATCTTCTCTGCTTTGGTGAAAAGATTATAGACATATCTGGAAATCCCATGGAATTTTTCAATCTCATAGTCCTCACGTACGAAAGCCTTTACCACACGGGAGGCGTTTACATTTTCCTGTACGGAGTTGTTCAGCACATCATACTCATCAAATACTTTGATAAAATGAGGGTGGGCTGCCTTTGCAATAAAAATCAGAGTTCCACCCAGAAATGGTATGGCAATGAGGAAAAGTATCGATGCCGGTTTGCTGATGGTCAGTGTCATGATCCATGACAGAATGATCATAAACGGTGCCCTGGCCAGCAGACGGATACTCATCATATATGCCTGCTGCACGTTGGTAATGTCTGTGGTCATTCGTGTAACCAGTCCTGAGGTGGAAAAATGGTCGATATTTTTGAAGGAAAAATCCTGTACCTTGTAGAAAATATCATGTCTCAGGTTTTTGGCATAGCCTGCTGCTGCGTAGGCTGCCATATTACCGGCCTGTACGCCGAAAAACAGTGCAAGCATTGCCATCACAACCAGAATGATTCCTCTCTGTATGATGTAGCTCAGATTACCCTGGGCGATACCGATATCAATGATCTTGGCCATCTCCAGGGGGATCAGAACTTCCATCAGAACCTCCAGGATTACCAGAAGCGGTGCCAGAATGGACTGCTTTTTGTATTCCCGGACGGAACGTAAAAGTTTTTTGTTCATCTTTGTTGATGTCCTCCTTGTATTTTATTTTTTGTAATTGCTGTCTTTTTTATTGCACATTTTCTTTCTGTTTGCACACATCTGCCACAGAACCTGTTTGCACAGCTCCACATCCTCTTTCGGGATGCCCCGGATCATTGCTGCTTCGTCCTCTTCAATACTGTGAAGGATAGGCTGGCGCAGGGATTCTGCCTTTTCTGTGGGAAGGATCCGTTTCAGGCGGGCATCCTGCTTCGCACATTCTCTGTAAATGTATCCGTTTTTCTCCATTAGCTGCAGGATTCCTGTTACTGTAGGTTTTCTGATCTGGAATTCCTCTTCAATATCTTTCTGGTAAAGATCTCTGTGTATGGTTTCCAGAAGGATAAATTTCAGCACATGCTTCTGCATAGATGTCAGATCTTTATTCTCTATCATTTCCGCCGGATTATGACGTCTCATGGAATGGGATAAAATACGGATCAGACGGCCTACGTGCATATTGTTCAGTTTCTGCCTGGTTTCCTCGTCTATTATGTTCACCTCCCGGATTTTGCCACATGGTTAGGATGCAATCTGTTAGCTTCCTAACTATTATAGGGAGTTGTTTTTTTATTGTCAATACATATTTTTTAACCGAATCAGGTAAGTCCCCTGCGGAGGTTGCGAATATCCGTCTGACTCCATTCTCAGTAATATTCGCCTGATATACAGAACCTTCGTATCTGTACATAAATAACAGTAACTTGCAAGGCTCTTCAGAATATGTTAAGATATTTTCGTCAAATAAAGCGGTAAAGAATATCTACGAATAAAGATGTTTTTCACAAAGGAGGATTCTATCATGTATATCACTTGTCTTGATGTAGAGGGCGTTCTGGTGCCTGAGATCTGGATCGCATTTGCAGAGGCCAGCGGCATTCCGGAGCTGAAAAAAACTACCCGCGATGAGCCAGATTATGATAAGCTGATGAACTGGAGACTTGGGATTCTGAAGGAGCATGGTCTTGGACTGAAAGAGATTCAGGAGGTTATCGCAAAGATCGATCCCCTTCCGGGTGCCAGGGAATTTCTGGATGAGCTTCGTTCTTTCTCTCAGGTAATCCTGATCAGCGATACTTTCACACAGTTCGCAGCACCCCTCATGGAGAAGCTTGGAAGACCGACTCTGTTCTGCAATACACTTGAAGTTGCAGACAACGGTGAGATCACAGGCTTTAAGATGAGAGTGGAACAGTCCAAGTTAACTACTGTAAAGGCGCTGCAGTCTATCGGATTCGATACCATTGCAAGCGGTGATTCCTACAATGACCTGGGTATGATCCAGGCAAGCAAGGCAGGATTCCTGTTCCGCAGCACAGACAAGATTAAAGCAGATTATCCGGAGATTCCGGCATACGAGGAATATGATGAGCTGCTGGCAGCAATCAGAAACGCTATGAAATAGTCTTATAAAAAAACCACCATGCAGGTCAGGCTGTTCCTGTATGATGGTTTTTTATTTTGTGATTCCATTACTGTTATTATTCTGTTATGCCATATTATGACAGTTCAAAAGCCTTTTTTATACTGTCATAATGAAGGAATTTTCCCTCTGCTGCAAAGGCTTTGATCTCATCAACAGTGGCAAACATATATCCGTCCGTCTCTTCTGTCTGCAGATGCAGGTCGCTTTCATCAATGTCCATAACGAAACGATACACATCCACAAAGTAGTTATCTCCCTCACCCGGATTCTCACGCTTATAGGTAAACAGATATCCGCCTTCTGCATTCCGCACATCCAGTCCTGTTTCCTCTTTTACTTCGCGCAAAACCGCTTCATAAGATTCCTCACCAGCCTGGGCTGCACCTCCGGATACTTCCCACCAGCCTGGTGCCCATGCCTTGGTCATCACACGTTTGGTGATCAGGAATGTACCATCCGGTCTGCCGATGACACCCAGTACGGTTAAGTGATACTCTCCGTCCTTCAGACACCAGTCGTTTCTTTTCATTGTGCGTCCTGTTGGTTTTTTATTTTCATCATAAATATCCCAGAATTCCATTATTAATATCTCCCTGTAAAATTACTGTCTGACTGTAGCTTTATACATAATATCATCTTGCCGTTCTTATTGCAAATATATATATCATAGATTCTCTGTATTATCAGGTCTGTTGTTACTGTCCTGTTTACCGTATTTTTATCCGAAAAGCAGGTTTTTCTCCACAAAATAGGTCTCTATACATTGAAATCTGCCCCATTTTTAAGTATAATTGCACTAAAGCGTGCATACAACCCACGCACTAATTTGCGGTTATTCTGTTACATCTTTCTGATTCAGACTTCAACAACATTAAGTCCGCTTTCGGATAAATGTACCTGGAATCGCATCTATTCTAAAGGAGGAATATTATTATGGCAACATGGAAAAATCTCGACACTCTTGCTTCTTACAGCAAACTTGCCGAACTGAAAGGTCATGTAGATATCGCAGATGCCATGGCAGGCGAGAAAGGTGCTGAACGTGTGAAGAAATACAGCACACCTATGGCAGCCGGATTAACTTACAACTACGCTGCAAAGCAGGTTGATGAGACTGTTCTGGATGCACTTGCAAAGCTGGCAGACGAGGCTGAACTTATTGAGAAATTCCAGGAGTTATACAACGGTGCAGTGATCAACACCGGTGAGAAACGTATGGTACTTCACCACCTTGCACGTAAACAGCAGGGCGATGCTGTAGTGGTAGATGGCGTTGACAAACGTGAATTCTACGTTGCACAGCAGAAGAAAGCTGCAGACTTCGCAAACAAGGTTCATGCAGGCGAGATCACCAATGAGAATGGTGAGAAATTCACATCTGTAGTTCAGATTGGTATCGGCGGAAGTGACTTAGGTCCACGCGCATTATATATTGCTCTTGAGAACTGGGCAAAAGCAAACAACACATTTAAGATGGAAGCGAAATTCATCAGTAACGTAGATCCTGATGATGCAGCCGCTGTTCTTGCTTCTGTAGATCTTGCTCATTCCCTTTTTATCGTTGTATCCAAATCCGGTACAACCCTTGAAACTCTGACAAACGAAGCTTTCGTAAAGAATGCTCTGGTAAAAGCAGGATTAAACCCATCCAAACACATGCTTGCTGTAACAAGTGAGACTTCTCCTCTGGCAAAGAGCGAAGATTACCTGACAGCCATCTTCATGGATGACTATATCGGCGGACGTTACTCTTCTGTTTCCGGTGTAGGCGGAGCAATCCTTTCTCTGGCATTTGGTCCTGAAGTATTTGCCCAGATCCTTGAGGGAGCTGCAGCAGAGGATACTCTTGCCACAAATAAGAACATTCTTGAGAACCCGGATATGCTGGATGCACTGATCGGTGTTTATGAGAGAAACGTACAGGGATATCCTGCTACAGCAGTTCTTCCGTACTCTCAGGCATTAAGCCGTTTCCCTGCACACTTACAGCAGTGTGATATGGAATCCAACGGTAAATCCGTTAACCGTTTCGGTGAACCTGTAGACTATGTAACAGGACCTGTTATCTTCGGTGAACCAGGTACTAACGGACAGCATTCCTTCTATCAGTTATTACATCAGGGAACTGACATCGTTCCGCTTCAGTTCATCGGCTTCAAGAAGAGTCAGCTTGGTGTAGACGTGGATATCGAGAACAGCACAAGCCAGCAGAAGCTCTGCGCAAACGTTGCAGCTCAGATCGTAGCTTTTGCATGTGGTAAAAAAGATGAGAACCTGAACAAGAACTTCAAGGGCGGACGTCCTTCCAGCATCATCACAGGTGAGGAACTGACTCCTGCATCTTTGGGTGCATTACTTGCTCACTTCGAGAACAAGATCATGTTCCAGGGATTCGTATGGAACTTAAACAGCTTCGATCAGGAAGGTGTTCAGCTTGGTAAAGTCCTTGCAAAACGCGTTCTTGCACACGACACTGACGGAGCGCTTAAAGTTTACAGTGACCTGCTGAATATCTGATTTAAGTCAGATAGATAAAATCCACCGGATAACTGCTTTGCAGTTTATTTGGAAGAATCTTACACTCCTCTTAAATAACACTTTAAGAGGAGTGACATAAAAACAATTATAAAAAAATCATCATACAGAACTCCGATAAGTGCTATCCGGAAGTTCCTTATGATGATTTTCTTTTTTACGCTGTGAGAACACAGCATTATCTGTTCTCTTCTATAGCAATTCCATAAAATAATGCAATCAAGACAGTTCAGCAGAGTGCGAAGGACAAGGAAGATATCTGCAGGCGTGCTGACGCACGGCAAAGATATCTGACGCAGGACTTCACGCTATGATGGACTGGATTGTTTGCAGTAATTTATGGAATCGCTATAACCTCTTAACAAACTCTGTCATCGGCAATGGTCTGGAATAATAGAATCCCTGAATATTGTCACATTCCATCTCTTTTAGAAGTTTAACCTGATCTGCAATCTCCACACCTTCTGCAACCACCTTCATGCCAAGTCCGTGTGCCAGAATGATCATCTGCTGCACGACCATTTTCCCCTTGCACTGGTGAATACAGTCGATCAGGCTCTTATCAATCTTCAGTGTATTAAACGGTAATTCACTTAATGTGATCAGTGAAGAATATCCTGAACCAAAGTCATCCATATGCAGCTCAAATCCTGCATTTACCAGTTCTTCCGTAAAATTCTTAATGGTCACATTATTCAGAGTAGCAGTTTCTGTCAGTTCAACAGGCACACAGGAAAATGGAATCCCGTTCTCCTCTACGATCTTCACATAGCGTTCAACAACACCGGAATGATGGATACTTGTACGTGACAGGTTTACTGAAATCGGAATCAGCTCCTGCCCCTTCTCCATCAGTCCACGCTGAAATTCACAGACATACCGGAATATGTACTCATCCAGCTTTACGATCAGTCCGTCTTTTTCATATAATGGAATAAAATCTCCGGGCATTACCATGGAACCGTCCGGGTTGATCCAGCGCACCAATGATTCGGCTCCTGTGATCTTCTCTGTTTTTACATCATACTTCGGCTGGAAATATGCCACAAATTCCTTATTTCTGATTGCAGATTCAAATCTGTTCTCCAGCGAACGGTCCTGCATCTGCTTCTGTTTCATTTTCTCTGTATAATAGGCAATGTTGCACTCATAGTTATCGCGGATACTTCTGATTGCCATAAATCCTCTGTCACAGATTACAGAAACGGGTAAGGATTTATCAAGATCCTGATAAACTCCATATTTGACCATAAGATTGGGGATTGGCGCATTCTCTGCAATCTCTTCTTCTATCTTGGCCATCGCTTCCGGTGACAGATCGTAGTCATCACAGGTCAGGCATACGAACTGGTCACTTCCGTATCTGGACACCAGACCTGTTTTCAGCATCTCTGTGTAAGCTCCTGCCAGATAGCAGAGGATTTCATCTCCTACTTTTTCCCCGTAACTGCTGTTGATCAGTTTGAAATCCCTGATATCAGCAATTATAAGATGAAATTTCTCCCCATGCCTGGTTTTCAGAAAAGATTTTGCATGGTAGAAAAACGCCTGTCTGGTATAAACTCCGGTGAGCTCATCATGTTCTACTGCAGTCAGTGCCATTACGGACTCCCTCAGTTTGATCACACTGTTGATCCTGCCCATTACGATCTTAAAGTTGTAGGGCTTCGGAATAAAATCAACTGCACCGAGATCCAGGCATTGAAGTTCTGCATCTTTGGAATGGCTTCCGGTCATAACGATAACCGGTATGGTTGACAGAAATTTATCTGTATTTCTGCGTCTCAGGAATTCAAATCCATCACATACAGGCATACAAATATCCAGCAGTACTACTGACAATTCTCTGTAATGCTCAGAAAGAAGTTTAAGTCCCTCTTCTCCGTTCTCTGCTGAAAAAACATCAAATTTCTCTTCCAGAAAAGAAACGAGAAGCTCTCGGTTTAATTCGTTATCTTCTACTACCAGGACTTTTCTTTTGAACGATGTTTCCCCTGGTTCCAACAGTTTAATATTGTCAGATTCTTTTCTCATATCTCTCCTGTATCCCCCCACACACATTTAAAAAAAATAAAAACACCTCTGGGTATTCTACACCGGAGATGCTTGAATCAACTATGGTAACCGGCCTGTCATTGTAACGCAACTGTAACTGTTCAGCAATTGTGGGAATACATCATACCTAAACGTTACAGACATACCTGATTTCTACGTATTACGACTCTTTGATTTTACCTTATTTTGTCAAATCTTGCAAGTCATATTCTGAAGTTACCATGATTTTATTATAGAAATTGTTACTGTTCACTCCGTTCACAGTAACTCTGCCGATTCCGGAATAAAGGAATAAAACGGGCTGCCGGTTTTAATGATTCCCGGGCAGCCCTTTACTCAAACTTCTGTACATTTATAAATTTTCTGCTTTTTCTTTTCTGAGCAGCTCTGTATATTCTGCTTCCCTCATAGGTCTGGCATAGAAATATCCCTGAGCCTTGTTACAGCCGAACCCCTGAAGCATTACCTTCTGCTGTTCGGTCTCCACACCTTCCGCAATGATGGAAAGCTTCATATGATTTCCCATAGTAATGATCATGTGCAGGATTTCTTCTGCTCTTCCATAAGGATCTGCTGCACTTAAGAAACGCATATCCAGTTTGATCTCATCAACAGGAGCTTCTTTCAGCATATTCAGGGAAGAATATCCACTTCCAAAATCATCCATCAGAATACGGAATCCTCCCTGGCGAAGCTTCTCCACAACTGAAAAGATCATTTCCGAGTCAGTGGCATACGCAGTTTCTGTTATCTCCAGTTCCAGATATTTTCTCGGAATCTGATAGCGTTCTGCTATTTCGCAAAGGGTCTGAAACAGGTTCGGATTATAGAACCCAACCCTGGACAGATTTACGGACACAGGATGCAGCGGAATACCCTCATCCATACATTTCTTCAGGAAAATACAGGTCTCTTCATAAATGTAGAGATCTACTTTTGCAATGTATCCGTTTTTCTCCAGTACAGGGATGAAGATTCCCGGAGGAAGCAGTCCCTTTTCCGGATGTTCCCAACGAACCAACGCTTCCGCTCCGATGACACGGTCAGTACACATATCATACTTGGGCTGAAAGAATGCCTTAAACTGCTTTTCCTTAAGGGCATCATCCAGCTCATTAATGATCATCTGCTCCTGGATCAGTTTCTTTCTGTGTGTATCATCATATACAGCAACCTGAATCATATGATTCTTCTTAATGCTATCCGCCGCCAGATGAGCCCGGTCACACATGATTCTCAGACTCTTTGATCTGTCTCGTATCTCATAAATCCCGGCAGAAATCTCTACTGTAGTCTTCAGATAATAATCTCTGATCCGATTACAGAAATGATTTATCTTTGCCTGTATCCTGTCCTCATTATCCAAAGTCAGAATTACAAAATGGTCTGCCTCATATCTGCTGCTGACAATATCTATCCTGCCAAAAATTTTCTCCAGCTCCAGACCGATAAACTTCAGAAACCCGTCACCTGCATCCTCTCCAAACAGATCATTGACAAGCTTAAAATTCTCAATATTGATATAGACAATTCTGGCATCTGCCTCCGAATGCTTCTCCAGAAATTCCCTGCCTCTCCGGTAAAATCCTTCTTTATTAAGAAGCCCGGTCAGTTCATCCGTCTCCATCCTGCAGCGATATGCTTCCTGCGCCGCAGCTTCCACCTGCATCTGTGTCCTGTGTCTGTTATTAACAATCACAAGTATAGTCAATGCCACCAGAAAAATCAGGATACATACGATCTGATATCTGTATTTCTCCATAAATTCCCATATGGAAAAAGATTTCAGCAGATTTATGGAATACTGCCTGATAATATTCTCCTCATCCTGACTGCTCAGGCTTCCGATGCTCTTATTGACTACAGAAACAAGATCGGAGTCTGTGTTGTCCCCGTATATCATACTGGTCTCTGCTTTGGTAAAAACAATTCCCGACAATGCAAGATCACGATACTTTTCATCCTGCAGATAATAAGATGCTGCGTAACTGTCCATAATAGCCATATCTGCCTTTTTATTTACCACCGCATCCAAAACTGTCCGGGGTGAATCACAGTAAATCGCTTTATATGGGAACTCCCCTTCCGGTCTCAGACTTTTATATTTCTCAAATATCCTGTTCATAGAGACAGTCAACGTCTCCAGAGTATTGATATCTTCTCCACGTTCTGCTACTATCTGAAATTCTCTCGTGAAAAATCCACTTGTAAGATGAACTTCAGGTTCATCGATCATTTCCTGACAGGCGGTAATTCCGGCTATAAAATCATACTTTCCACTCTGCGCAGCCTCTATAGGATCGGTATCCGGAGAAAGACTTTCAAACTCAAAAGGTATCCCGCTGATTTCACTGAATTTCTTCAGAAACGCTATATAGATTCCGTCCAGCTTTCCTGTTTCTTTATCTGTATATATCAGTGGCGGCTGATCACCAATGCATCCTATCTTTATGGGTGCGCTGACGCTTTTGACATATTCTGTCTCTTCCCGGGTCAGAAGAGGCTTTGAATTTCTGTTTTTGTCCATAACATACTGTTCTGTAAGATTTTCCGTAAGATCCGGCACTTCTGCTTTAAGCTGCTCAAGAGCATTGTTTACCGCACTCATGACCTCTGTATTTCCCTTTGTTGTCATGATATACATAGGTGCAGCCCCGAATTTATCCACAATCTTAAGTGAATCATGTTTGGATATACTTCCCGTCAAGATCATATCCACTTTCTTCTGCTTAAGAGCCTCTATCTGATCCTGTTCAGATTCATAGTACTTCTCCGGACAGTGAAAATTTTTCTCATCCTGACGCTGTTCAAACTCTTCATTCTGATAGCTGTCTCTCAGCAGACCTACTTTTTTGCCATTCATATGCTCATAATCCTGAAAATAAATATCTTCATTATCCTCAGATGTATACAGCACCGCCTGCTCTGTGCCAACAGGCATACAGGAGAAATCATAATCCTTCTCCCTGGCCTCTGTTTTCTGCGCATTGCAGATCAGGTCTACCTTTCCGGATTTCAGATCTGCCAGCTGATCTTCCCATGATTCATTGATATATTCATATCTCCAGCCGGTATACTGAGATATTTTATTCAGATATTCCACTCCATATCCCTTGTATACTCCACTGCTGCTTTTATTAATAAAGTCTGCGTCCTCACGATACGCCACCCGTATTATCTTTGTCCTGCCGTCCGACTGTGCCTGAACCGGAACGATCACTCCCAGAAGCAAGGTAAACAGCAGAACGAACAACATTACATTTCTCTTCTTACCACTCATCTATCGTACCTCTCTCCTGAGTGATTATAACATAATATTCTCCAAAAAGGTATCTTTATAATGCTCGCTCAAACACTTCCCTTACAGAATCCAGGTGTTACTTTTTAATCCCATTTCCGCCACAGACAATCGCATACAAACTAAAAACAAAATTTCCCTGATTGCTTCCGGCGGTAGCTCATATTTCTCTTTTCGCACCAATCCATCAATCGTTGCTCCGAGTCGAATATTTCTCAATACAAAATCTACAGCTTCTTTGATTTGTGTGTAGATTGGTCCTGTAAATTCTCTCTTATCAAGAAATACTGCACGATCTGTTCCTTTAAAATACAATCTGTCTTTCTGTAAAATAACACAAAAAGGATGTGCTGCGGTAACTTCTCCATTGCCTTGACACATCCTTTCGTATTATTATTTTTTTGCTATGCACTGTTCTTGTCTCTACTCACCTGACGTGTGCTGATGCTGCTGATCAAACATATAATGTTCCTTATTATAAGAAATATTAAGAACTTCCAGCTCCTCTGCAGTAATATTAGCGTATTTCATCTTCTGATATCTGTCGTAAAATGTGTATTTTCTTTCTTCCATGATTGTTCCTCCGATTTGTCGTTTTTGTTGATTTGTGACAAATCGAAAATCATGGATATCTGGCATAATACCTTCCTCTTCCCTGCATCTTGATATGCTCTTCCTTTCCAGCGTCTACCTGTTAAAAAGGAAGCTTTTTCAAATCTGCACCCTGTTTTGGGGTATAAGAAAGAATCCTGCCCGAAGGGCTTTGTTATATTATAGGAACATTACGTAGTAATTTCCTATAACATAAAAAAGATGTCAGGATTTCTCCTGACACCATAATGACTGAACCAACTTCGTGCCCAGTGGACACAAGGTTGGTTCATTATTCATTTCTTGGAATTATTAATTCTGTTAATAATATCATCCATTTTTTAACACTCATTTTTGCGTGTTGTTAAAGTGAGTTGCTTATTCTTCATTTTCTGCATTCACCAATTCTTTCTTGAGTTTCTTTTTCCCAGAAAGCATTTTATGTCCTGAATAAATAGCCATAACCATGCAAATCAAAGAACTAACTGCAAAATATTTATGACTTGATTTTATTCCTTTGTAGCCTGTGTAAAAAGTTCCTAGCATCGTTATCAATGCTCCGACAGACCAATATTCATGAGCTTTCATTTTACCATCTCCCCTTGTTTATTTAAATATGAAACTTTTGATGAAATATACAAACTGCAATTTATATAATTATCTCTCTAACTTTCCCCATTTTATAGGCTTTCCCGCCTGTCCATTAGTGAAATGATATGTAGTTTCCCTTATTTTTGCCCTTATGAGAT
>NZ_JAAIMY010000033.1 GCF_013300825.1 Blautia wexlerae | reverse complement strand
TTCTACAGGTATAGAATTTACTCTTGCAAGGTAGAATTAAAAAATACATTTAACCCGTTGAAAAAATAATTGACCACGATAGGCGGATCGTTGAACGGGCGTTTGATGGAATCATCATCCTGGACATACAGTAGCCCTTCCTCTTGGCAAAACTGCCGCATCTGCGCATCCAGCATTGACCAGTAGCTGCGTTCTTTTTTATTGTAAATGGTATCGTACAGCGGCAGCAGGTCTGGATGTTTTTCCGTTATATAGTCAAAAATCGTTTTCTTATAACCGCCCCGCAAGTTTAGGTTTTCCAGCCAGACCAAATTACATTGATTCTTCGCCCGGTGGATGATGGAGGGCAGGTCGGTGAGGCCGGGGAAAATCGGCGAGATAAAGCAGGTGGTGCGCACACCAGCATCATGGAATGCTTTCATAGCGGCCAGCCGCCGCTCAATGCTCACTGCATTGTCCATATCAGCGCGAAAATCTTCGTCCAGTGTGTTTGATCGACCAGGATACCCGCGCATTGGGGAATGTTTTAATGAGGTCAAGGTCACGCAGCACCAGGTCAGACTTGGTAGCAATACTGAGGCTACATTCACTGCCCTGCATCTGCTCCAAAATGGCGCGGGTGCGGCAGGCGGTTTCCTCCAGCGGCTGATATGGGTCGGTCACGTAACAGAGAAACAGTTCTTTCCCTGCATACCGCTCCGGGTGTTTGATTTCCGGCCAAAATTTAACGTCTATGAACTCTCCCCAGGGCTCCGGGTGATTGGTAAAACGCTTCATAAAAGATGCGTAGCAATAGTTGCAGCCGTGGCCACAGCCCACATAAGGATTGACCGAATAATCACTCACAGGCAAATTGGATTTTGTGAGGACGCTTTTTACTTCAACGTTTCAGATGATTGGCTCCATTGTATGTATGCTCCTTTGATTTTGCTTATTTTTCACGGGACAGTTTCATCATATCCTTCATATCGGCAAAACCGATTGTTTGATACAGCGGCCTGCCTTTGTTTGAGGTTTCAAGATAAATTTTTGAAATATGCCGCTGACGAGCCTGCTCTACAAGCCACCTGACGATTCTGTTCCCTATGCCGTGTCCGCGAAACTGCGGCCGGGTATAAATGTTCATCAGGTAGGCACATTTCCCGTTTAGATTGTCCGGTGAGGGCATCTCATGATAGAGGCATATCCCGCCGCAGCCGACGATTTCCTCCCCTACGTAGGCAAAGCAGGCAATATGTCCGCCCTGCGGCAGTTCTGTTTGATAGTAGCGGCGATTTTCCGATTCCAGCTCTGTTACAGACCGCTCCGAGGGGATGGAGAATACCTCATGCAAGACTTCCATTCGCCATTGCATCAATACATTCAGGTCCTGGATCGTGGCCTGCCGGATCTGAATCTCCATTATAATGCCCCCGCTTTCATTACCACCGGCAGTTTCGACACATCCGGCTTACCGTTGACATTCAAAGGAATCTGCTTCATCTTCACAAAGAACTCTGGGATCATAAAGGAAGTCAAATTTTCAGACAGTTCTTTTTTTACTTCCGAGACTTTCAGCTTATTGTCGGAAGGCACCACATAGGCGGTCATATAGGACAGTCCATCCTCGTCTGTAAAAGCCCGGACAATAGCCTGCTGCACATCCTTGCACCGATAGAGCCGGGACTCCACCTCGGCAAGTTCCACCCGCTTGCCGTAAATCATGATCTGGTCGTCCTTGCGGTGCAGGAATGCAATGTTGCCATCCGGCAGGATATAGCCCAAATCGCCGCTGCGGTACATGGTGCTACCGTCCGGCTGCCGCTCAAAAGCTCTGTTTTCCTCGGCATGGTCGCCAATGTAGCCCAGAGATACACCGCCGCCATAAATGCAAATCTCACCCGTCTGCCCTTTGGCAACCTCGTTGCCAGACTGATCCAGAATCCTGATTTGCGCACCTAGTACAGGATGACCGATGGGATAGGTACCGTCCTCCAGCACAGTTCCACTATTACAACGGTAATAGGAGGCGCAGACCGTTGTCTCGGAGGGGCCGTAGGTGTTGTAAACCTCTGCTTTGTTCAGCAGGTGATCCACATAAACGCCCCGCAACACATCGCCGCCGCTGATAAGCAGCCGCAGAGAGGACGGAATGACAGACAGGTGGTTCATTTCTGCCAGCAGATACGGAAAGCCGCTGATCATAGTCACATGGTGGCGTTCCACAAAAGCCATCAATGCATGGATGTCGGCCTTATCCTCGTCAGCAGGGATGGCCAGAGCGGCACCATTCAGCAGACTGGTGAACACTTCCTCCACAAAGATGTCAAAAGAACAGACGGAATATTGCAGCATGACATCACCGGGGCCGGGATGGAACTCGTTGGCAAAGGCACGGACATAATGGCAAACATTGCGGTTGGTGACACAGACACCTTTGGGCCGCCCGGTGGTACCTGACGTATACAGCACATAGGCGGGGCGTTCCGGGTCTTCGATGGCATTGCGCTTCCAGGAGGGCGTCTCCACGCCGCAGATCTCACAATCTGTATAGCGGATGGGGAAACTGCTCAGTTTGGGCGCAAAGGCGTGTTCCGTCAGCACAAAATCCACCTGTGCCTCGGTCATCATGTCATGGATGCGCCCGGTGGGAAAATCCGGCTCGGCTGGGACATATCGGCCGCCGCATTTGAGTACCGCCAGAATCGAGGCAATCATCTCGGTTCGGTGACGCATGACGATGCCGATGCTGTGTACTTCCTGCGGAAAGCTGCACGTGATCATATCCACCATGTTGGACAGCTCTCCAAAAGTCATGGTGCGGTCGTTTTCAATGATAGCTGGGGCATTTTCATGTTCTTTAACTACTTTCTGAAAAAGCGAATAAATCGTATCCATCGTTTTATCTCCTTGTCGGTTTATCTATTTAATATCCAGTGAATGCCAGCCGCTGTGCGCTTGTTGCACGCCTGATAGTGGCTGCCACTGTTCAGTACGAAGGTGGTTTCGATGCCTTTCCCGTGGCACAGTGTTTCTATCTCCTGCGTATTCTGCTGCACAACGTTCAAAATCGGATTATCGGTGGAGCTCTCCTTGTCTCCGAGAGAAAAATACAGACAGTCAGGTTTGCGCTTCATCTCATGGGAGCACACATATTCCATGATGCCCTCAAACCAGAAGGAACCTGACATACTCGCTGCGCGGGCAAACACATCCGTTTGGTAGAGAGCGTAGAGGGCGAACAGCCCGGCCAGCGAGTAACCGGCGAGGCCCCGCCAGGCGGGCGCACCGGGAAGGAGCGCTTCCGCTTCCGGCATAATTTCATCCAGAAGCAGTTTCAGGTAATCATCCGCACCCCCGGTGCAGGGCGTATCGTGTTTAGAGATCGGCCCCATATACCACGGTGTCATGTCATGATCCCATTTCAGCTCACTGACCGCCACCAGACAGAAATCTGGGCAGCCGAGCGCCATCAGGTTTTTATACACACTGTTAACGGCATTGGAAAAGGTGTTGAGATAGATAACTGGGCTGCCTGGCTTTGCGCTTGGGTATATGTCCACTCTTTTTTGTTCTATGGTTAAAGAAGTCACTTTGTTGCCTCCTCTCTTGACGATTCATTGTATAAATATTGTACGGTATCCGAAAACGAAAGCAAGTACGCAGAAAGTTCGTACATAGTATCAAACTACTGACCAAGGCTATAAACAGGAGGAAGTAGCCGTTGGCGATGTTGTCTGTCTATATGTTACGGCCCCGGTTTCCGCTGTTCTATATCGGTGCGAAGCTACAGAAGTCAATATTCCTTACCATTATGATGATGGCAACGTACATATGAACCATGTGATGAGATTGAAAAAGCCGGATCAGTACAACCCGTCTTTTCTCCCGTTTGAGAAGCTGAAAGCCTATGGGATTGGTGCGGTACGTGGGCCACGAAGAATGCCTCACAGTCTGATTTGCGAACTGGAAAGGAATCGGTATGAGCAGTGATATTTGGAATCCCTGGCATGGCTGCCGCAAATACAGGGAGGGCTGTGACCACTGCTATATGTACTATCTGGACAATGAACGGGGCAAATCAGGCGGGGAAATTTATAAAGTCAAGACAAATTCCGATTTCTCAGTTTCAAAAACTAGAAGTTGTATCATCACGTATCTTTATCTTTTTTAGAAGAAATAGGACTGTCAGATATAGCAAGAGATATACCCAGACATATACCCACTCCAATTCCAACAACCTTGCTGTTTAAAACAATACTCCAAAGTATTGCTGTTGATATTCCGATGCTGACTCCTTTAATTATACTTTCGCTTTTCATAAGCTTTGTCCTCTAAATTAGCACTTCAAATCGTTTACTTTATTCTATCACAGCTTCTATTATTCCGCCATCAGTCTTTCAAACCAAGTATCCATGACAATGATGAACTGGCTCGCTCATGGCCATTCTTGCAACATTCCATCCAAAGTATTATGATTCACATAATGCTTTAATTTTCTCTTTGAGGTCATTGTATCTCTTTTCCGATTCATTCCATTTTATATGGTCAAACTTTTTTTCGTCTATTATTCTTATTCCCAATTCAAACATCTCTGCTTTGTTTTCCTCTAAAGCTTTCTCATTTTTTTCAAAGAAATACCAAGTAACACCATCCGTAAAGAGAACTGTTTTATTTTTAGACAAATGTGCTTCTATTTCATTTTTAACACTACTGTTTCCAATATCCTTCAAATAATTTAAAGTTTTATCTCTAAAAGACTTACCTTTACGATCTTTTGTATTTGATACTATATAATTTGAGCTATCACCTACTGATTTAATTTCAACAACTGCAATGTAACTAGTAGGACACTCATCTTCTTCATTGTCCCATCTCCAGTCTTGTGCTATACATAAATCTGGAGTCCAATATTTCTCGTTTGGTCCCTTTCCACAATATTTCCCGTAATTATGTTTTCCGCTACCACTAGAAACTTTAATATCTACGGGAATAATGTCACATTTTGGTAAAATACTTTTCAAAAATGGAGCAATAACAAAATCTTGAACCATACACTCTCTTAAATCATTCATTTTGCATATATATTCATAATTATCCTTATATTCTTTATATTTTATCTCGATTTTTTCATCTCCTAATACGATACATTTAAATTTTCTGTTCCCTATAAAATTAATCTATCGGGCTTTACTAAATCGCCAAACAACGATTTATCTTTGCCTTATGTTATCATAATTCGGTTTAAATTGCTATAAATAGCCTTATCTCAATAATAGAAAACCCCAGAAATCATTAAGATTCCGAGGCCTTATGTTTGAACATATTTACCTTTTAATTTATGTAACAAATAAAATTTTGATTGACCTTTTGTTAATATGAATCAATCATCTGCATTAGCTTCTTATAAAATTCATTTCTATCGTTGTAAATTTTTTCCAATTCTTTTTCTGTAAACAGTGCATAGGCTCTATCAGGAACAGCTGTCAAGCCATCGCAGCTAAATGGTATGCGCCGCCCACCCCTGAAAATGGCTGCTTCCCAGTATTTTTTTCTAAAATATTTAATTATTCCCATATAGTATCACCTCTTTCCCATATTTGTTATTGACGTTCTGGCAAGTAAAATACTTCTGTTCTTACTATATTATCATCAAAATCCATTTCTACATAATAGTCTCGGACAAAATATGCTCTCCAGTAATCTTGTAGTGAGTAAATTTCCAATGTCTTGAAATCAACTATGCACAATGGAATAGCTTCTTTATTTTCTCCGTCCGTCTTTCTGTATTCTAATGAAGCTGCAACTTTACTTAGGCAATTCTGGCATAAATGGTTTTCTAGCATGTTAGTATCAATTTCATAATTTTCCGGCAACGTCACATCTATGCTTGCCATACCACGGCTTGGAGTTCCGTCTGAAGAATAAGATATTTCACCTGTATTCCCAGAGAGGAATGAAGTTGAAGTAGCACTTTCTACCTCATTTCCATTTTCATCGTAATTTTTCAGTGGAAAATCAATCACATACCAGTCATTCAGCGAGATCAATCCAATAGTGTCAAAGTTTCTAAAGTAGCTCATCAGGCTTTCTTCCGCATTTCCGCATAGATAACATTCTGATGTGTTTTCCAGGGATGAGCGCAGATCGTCAAAAGTTACATCAATGTCAGTACGGTGTTTAGTAGATACTGGTTGGGAAGATGTCTGCTCATGGGCAGAGGCATAATATGCGATGATCATGGAGATAACAATTATGACTGCCAGAATGGAAAGCCAGAAATAATCTATTCGGATTTGATAATATCGCTTTTCTTTCTTCATATTTTTGATGCTCTCCCCTAATAATAAAATATAGTGTACTTAAAACAAGTTCATTTGAACCATTTTACCATGTTTTGTACTTAAAATGTACTTGTATTATGAACTTATTTTGTACTTATCAAATGGAGAGGAAGCCATATGGAAAAAGATAAACATCTTGGTCTTCGGATTGATTCTGAGACGCACGGAAAACTGAAAAGTCTTGCTGAATTTGAGGGGCGTTCTATCAATGGAGAAGTGCTGTATCTGATTCGTCAGGCGATTGCTCAACATGAGAAAAATCATGGCACATTAAATAAATAGGAAGATCATACATCGGGCTGGTGAGTTCCGGTGTATTTTTATGCCAATTTAAAAAGTATCAAATGATGATACTTTTAGAGGAATCAGTGATACTTTACGGCAGGTATTTGAGATACCCTTGATACTTTGGACTGTTATACTGATTATGCTGGAAATAAAAGAACAGCAGGAAAACTTCATATGATTATTAGAAAAGCTCTTTCGGGTTAGCACCTCGGAGGGGCTTTTTTTGTTGCCCTGAAATTTTGATTTCCGGCCAATAAGCCACAGGTCTGCCTGATCTGGTGGCCTGAAAGGAAATCAGTACGCATGATCAGAGACATCAGAAGGAGCCGGTCTCCTCCGCTCCTGAATTTGGAACACGCAACAGATTTCAAATTCAGGAGGAACGGACGATGTATGTAGAGCATCCATATAAATTCAATGACAAATTTTATGCAAAAGTTGATGGGAAATTTTATGAAATAACCAGAGAGGTAGCCAAGGCAATGCTTTCCGCTTACCGTAATGAAGTTTACAGAAGTAAAAAGTGGCAACCAGAAGATCCGGAAACCATGACAAGAAAAACAAAGTGGACGGAGCTGTTGGATTGTGTTTTCAGTGAGAATACAGATGGAATCGGAGTGCAGGATTTACCGGATGAGGGACAGCGGAGCGTAGAAGATCTGGTAATTCTGCAGGCTGAATCAGCAGAACTGCATCAGAATATCGCAAAGCTGTCAGAACATGAGCAGTTTATTATCAAATCCATCTACTTTGAGGGCATGAAGCAGGTAGAACTGGCGAAAATACTGGGAATTTCAAAGGTTCGGATGTCTCAGAAGGTCAGCGCAATCTTAAAGAAAATGCGGAAAATGTATGAAATGGGTTAAAGAGTGGGAACGGCACTCTTAACTTTTTCACGAGTTTTGTATTTAGAAATAAAATCAAAACAGATAGAAAGAGAGTGAAAATATGGCAGAAAAAAGATGTTATACGGTGAAAGATTTACAGGAAATGCTGGATGTAAGCAGATCAACGGTCTATAAATTGCTGAGACAAAATGAGTTCCGTTGGATTCAGTTAGAAGGCGGTGGATACCGTATTTCCAAGAAGAGTTTTGACGAGTGGCTGGATAAGGGAAATGCTTCTGTGACATCCTAAATTTTTTGCGAATTGTGAGATATGATTTAAGAAAAATAAATGGAAGGAGAGTGAAACAAGGCAGTGATACAAAGAGTTGGATCGCCGGCAAAACCCCGAAAGTGGATGAGTGTCCACGAGATGGGGGATATGCTGGGATTAAAGAAGACGGATCGTTACTGGCTGGTTCATAAAAACTATTTTCGGACAGAAACATTGCTTGGAAAGATGAGGGTTGAAATTGCCAGTTTTGAAAAGTGGTATGCCAATCAGGACTGGTATCACAAAGTCAATGGGGAAGCACCGGGAAAAGAGTTGAGGCTCAGATCTTATTCCCCAAAAGAAATACAGGAAATGCTGGGGACGGACAACGCAACGGTATATGAGATATTGAAGAAAAACAATATTGAGACAATTACAGTGAATGAAAGAATGCGAGTGCCGACGGATGCTTTCTGGGACTGGTATCACAGCCAGTCCAGATACCGTACACAGGAAGATCGTAAGAAAGATGCAGCTGCAGAGGCAGCCAGTCTAAGTATGCCGGAAATGGCCCGGCTGCTTGACGTTCCACGAAGTACCGTATATGGAATCCTGAGCAGTAAAAAATATGCCCCATTGCTGGACGTCATTGTAATTGCCGGACGGAGAAGGGTGACAAGGGAGAGCTTTGAGCGATTCTTGCAGGCACAGGATACCTATGAGCTGTTTAATTTTGAATATGAAGAATTGGAACTGGAAGAAAAACGGGAATATGAGAATTATAAGCGAAGATGCCTTGCAGAAGCAGATCACAGACAGGAGAAAAAACGTCTGGAGTATCTGACAGTGCCGGAAGCGGCAGAACTGGCAGGAGTGGAGCCTGCAACTATCGCTTTTTGGTATACAACAGGAAAAATACCGATTCGGAAAACAGGAAAGATTATTCGTATTCCAAGAGAAGCGTTTAGACAGTGGTTATTGAAGCGGAAGGAAAAGGGGGTGGTATCCGTTTAAGATTTGGATGGATCAGGAAATGATTCGGCTCAGTGCGAGTGTTGAGAAATACGGAATCATAAATCCACTGATTGTACGACCGATTCAGGATGGTGTTTATGAGATTATCTCCGGACACAGAAGAAAGGCAGCTGCTGAAAAGTTTGGTTACAGGAAGGTACCGGTCATTATCAGAGTCATGTCAGATGATGAAGCAGTAATTAATATGGTGGATTCCAATTTACAGAGGTAGCAGATCACATTCAGTGAAAAGGCTTTTGCTTATAAGATGAAGAATGAAGCTATGAAGCGAACCGGAGGAAGAAGAAAAAGTAGCCAGTCTGACTACCCGTTGAAAGGAAAAAAGACAGTAGAAATCATTGGTGAAGAATTTGGTGACAGTGCAAAACAGGTACAGCGGTATCTGAAGTTGACGGATCTGATTCCTGAGTTACTGGAAAAGCTGGATAACGGAGAACTTTCATTTAACCCGGCTGTGGAACTTTCGTATTTAACGATAGAGGAACAAAAGGAATTTATAGATGCTATGGAGTATACACAGGCAGTCCCATCCATTTCCCAGGCACAGAGAATAAAGAAATTAAGCCGGGAGAAAAAGCTGACTGGAACAAAAATGAGAGAGATCATGGGTGAGATCAAAAAAGGGGAAATTACCAGAATGATGTTTAACAACGAACAACTGTATCGGTATTTTCAGAAATCATATACCCCGGCAGAAATGAAAGAAGAGATACTGAGTATTTGTCATAGACATATGTCTTGAAAAAATAATAGCGGAACAATATGTTGCTGTGATATAATAAAATGTTCGGAATACTTGGAAGAGAATGAAGAGAGGATATGAGTGAACGACATGAAGAAAACAAAAGAAGGAGTTAATTTGAAGAAAAAGAAATTCCTTAGACTGAAGAATACAGGTAGTATCCTTGTGCTTATGGGGCTTTTGATAATTTTTGTAATAGCACTGTACACATTTATCCTGCAAAGTTCTTACACTAAGACCGCCCTTGAAACAGAAATCACACGTGACAAAGCGAGTGCAGATGCAGTACACAAACTTGTGAATGGAAGCATCGGCAAAAAAGATTTTGATCAAATCAAAGATCAATCTGATGAAAAGAAGCAAATATATAAGGATATTTCTTCATATTTCAATGAAATCAGAACACTGAATTCTACTCGATATATTTACACTGCTACAAAAAATGAAGAAGGAAAACTCGTTTATGTGGTAGACGGTTTGAATTCGGATGCGGATGATGTAAGACACCCTGGAGATTATATTGAGGAAGAAATGGTTCCGTATATTGATCGAGCTATTTCTGGGGAGTATGTGTACTCTCAGGATATCATTGATACAACATGGGGTCCGATTTTTACGGCTTGCTATCCTGTAAGTGCAAATCATGATGGGACAGGAGAAATCATTGGCGCATTTTGCATTGAAATGGATATGCAATCAGCTTATGGAATGGTTGAAAAGACGAATCATATTTCCATCATCTGCGGTTTAGTCGCAGGAGCTGTATTGCTTTTAATCTGTCTATATACCTATTATGTTTACCAGAAAAGCAAGGAAGAAGAGCAAAAACAAAAACAATTATTAATGAACGCCGCTGAGGAAGCAGATGCTGCCAACAAAGCAAAATCTGCGTTTTTGCTTAGTATTAGCCATGACATCAGAACGCCGATGAATGCCATTATTGGATTTACAAACATTGCGCTTCACCAGAACACGGTTTCAGATATTCATGACAGCTTGGAGAAAGTTCAAGAAAGTTCGAATCATCTTCTCTCTTTGTTGAATGACGTTCTGGATTTTAGTCGCATTGAAAGTGGAAAAGTTACTATTTCGCTCGAGCCAGTGGACATTACTCAATTGACAGATAACGTCCAGGCGATTATGAATGGACTTCTTTATAACCGAGATCTTAAGTTTGAAGTACATAGAGAAAGACTAAAGAACCCATATGTCCTTGCGGATGTTACACGTATTCGAGAAGTTCTGGTGAATCTTCTTGGTAATGCTGTGAAATTCACAAAGGACGGTGGAAAGATTACTTTGGACACCAGCAGTTACCCCGGAACGGATGAGAAACATATCATAATTCGTTATGTTGTTCAAGATAATGATATTGGCATGAGTGAAGAGTTCCAGAAAGAATTATTCAAGCCGTTTTCACAAGAAGATAATGCTAATGCCAGAACCGAATATAAGGGAACCGGTCTTGGTATGGCCATCACAAAAAAATATGTGGATATGATGGGTGGTTCAATTGCTGTTGAGAGCCAAAAAGGTGTAGGTTCTACATTCACAGTGGAAATCCCAATGGAGTTGACAGAAAAGGTTATTCAATCAGAACAAAAACAACATCTACATAGAGATTTGACGGGTATTCATGTTCTTATGGCTGAGGATAATGATCTAAATGCTGAACTTGCTACGATAATACTGGAAGATGCTGGTATGACCGTAACATGCGCATCAGATGGAAAAGAAGTCGTGAATTTGTTTAAAAATCATCCACGAGACACATACGATCTTATTTTGATGGATATTATGATGCCAAACATGGATGGACATCAAGCAACGAAAGCCATTCGAGCCCTAGGTATAGAGAGATCCGATGCAGTTACGATTCCAATTATAGCTTTGTCTGCAAATGCTTTTATAGATGATATTCAGGAATCCCTGGATTCAGGCATGAATGACCATATTTCCAAGCCGATTAACATGGAGGAATTAACTGATACAATCGCTAAATACATTAAACGTGACACATGTTTGGCAAAGGAACTGAAGCAGAAACAAAATGACGGATAAATGCCGGAGCACCAGGAAAATCGCATCATTAGTGAGAAAAAAATGACGGTATCTGAATCCCTTATAACAAAGTATTTAAGCATTGTCTAAAAGATCAGATGTTAATAAAAGAATACATTAAATAATAAAAAAGGAATGCAAAGAGGTGGAACTGTATCTGGCCAGGAAAGGCAGTGCAGTTTCGCCTTTTTTGTGCTGTCCTTTTCCTTTCATTCCATGTAAAAGTTGGAACTACGGCGGAGCCACTATAACAGGTGCATTTGTTTCTTTATTCTTTCAGTTCATAGTTATATTGGGGACATGATGATAGAAGAAGCTCCAGAAGAGATTAAAAATTTCCGATTGGATCCTTTTGAAATGAAAGTTCAGGGGCTCGACCGTACGCTTGTAGATAAAGTTTTTGCTATTTGTGACTATTATATGCAGGACAGAGTAAAAAAACATTCATGGCATGTTTAATAATGAGAGAAAACAATTATAAACCACAGATTCCAGATGTGATGGAAGCAATATTCGATGCAGCGTATTTGATTTTTGACTTATAGCAATCCTCGTAAATAATGCATTTAAGACAGTTCAGCAGAGTGCGAAAGCAAGGAAGATATTTGCAGATGGACGGATATTGGATTCAGATCGAAAAAAGAACTTTTCTCATACAGGTATATGATTTATAATCATAATAAAAGGAAGATACTATAGTAATTCTTGTAAATAATGCATATTGATTCAGCTCATCAGAACATGAAATCCTGTTGAACTGTCTTAAATGCATTAATTAAGAGGATTGTTAAACAGTGGCAACCGATGTTTCACGTGAAAACGAAAAGGATGGGATGACTATGAAAAATTACTCAGAAGATGTAAACAGACAGTATCATATTCAAGTGGCAAATGGTGAAGTGGGCCGTTATGTGATCCTTCCGGGAGATCCGAAAAGATGTGTAAAGATTGCACAGTATTTTGATAATCCTGTACTGATTGCAGACAACAGGGAATATATCACTTATACAGGAACACTGGATGGAGTGAAGGTAAGTGTAACGTCAACCGGTATTGGTGGCCCATCAGCGTCCATTGCAATGGAAGAGCTGTATCGCTGCGGAGCGGATACTTTTGTCAGAATCGGAACCTGTGGTGGAATGCAGACGGAAATAAAAAGTGGAGACATTGTGATTGCAACAGCAGCAGTACGTATGGAAGGAACAAGCAGAGAATATGCGCCAATTGAGTATCCGGCAGTGGCAAACCTGGATGTGACCAATGCTCTTGTCGAAGCTGCAAAGGAGAAGGGATTTGTATATCATACAGGTGTGGTACAGTCTAAAGATTCTTTCTATGGGCAGCATGAGCCGGAAGCAATGCCGGCAGGTTATGAGTTGATCAATAAATGGGAAGCCTGGAAACGAATGGGATGTCTTGCTTCTGAAATGGAATCTGCGGCACTTTTCATCGTAGCCGGTAAACTCAGGGTGAGAATGGGTTCCTGTCTGTTGGTATTGGCAAATCAGGAGAGAGAGAAGCTGGGTCTTGAGAATCCGGTTGTACATGATACAGACATGGCAATCCGGGTAGCTGTAGAGGCAATCTGCAGAATGATTAAAGAAGATCAGGGACAAGTTCTGTAAGGACGGAGGTGACAGAGAATGCAGAATCTGGAAAAATCAATGATCAGCAAACTGATTGAGACTGCAATGGAACAGCTCAAATTTTCTTATACATCTTATTCAAATTTTAAGGTTGGTGCATCATTACTTACAAAAAACGGACAGATTTATACAGGGTGTAACATTGAAAATGCAGCATATACACCTACGAACTGTGCAGAACGAACCGCAATTTTTAAAGCAGTGAGCGAAGGCGTCAGGGAGTTTGACGCAATTTGTATTGTGGGTGGAAAAGCTGGGATTTTGACAAAGTATACAGCTCCCTGTGGTGTCTGCCGTCAGGTAATGATGGAGTTCTGTGATCCGGAGACATTTCGGATTATTCTGGCAATAGATAAAGAACATTATGATATCTACACACTGAAGGATTTGCTACCGCTGGGATTTGGACCACGGAATCTGATAAATTCCCGAGAGATATAAGGTAAACTTCCATCATTGCGAAAAGTAAAAAAGTGAATGACGAATGAAAGGGAACAGGAAAAGGTCAGCGATTAATAAAATGTAAGAGAAGGAGTAAACATAAATGAAAAATTACGACAGAATTTTTGTAATTGTACTTGATTCTCTGGGGATCGGGGCAATGCCGGATTCAGCAAAATTTGGTGACATCGGGGTGGATACTTTTGGACATATTCTTGAGAAAATGGGTTCTCTGGAGATTCCAAATCTTAGAAAACTGGGAATGTTGAATCTTCATCCGGCAGGAAAAATGGCGGGTGTTGAGAATCCCAAGGGGCGATATACGCATCTGGGTGAAGCTAGCAATGGAAAAGATACCATGACCGGACACTGGGAGATGATGGGAATCAAAACAGAAAAACCATTTAAAACCTTTACAGAAACAGGGTTCCCGCCGGAATTGATCGCAGAACTGGAGAAAAGATGCGGAAAAAGAGTGATAGGAAACAAGAGCGCAAGCGGAACGGAGATTATTGAGGAACTGGGTGAAGAGGAGATTCAGACGGGTGCAATGATTGTTTATACTTCAGCAGATTCTGTTCTTCAGATTTGCGGAAATGAAGAAACCTTTGATCTTCAGAATCTGTACCGCTGCTGTGAAATTGCAAGAGAAATTACCATGAAGGATGAATGGAGAGTTGGCAGAGTTATTGCAAGACCGTACATTGGTAAGAAAAAAGGTGAATTTAAACGTACCAGTAACCGTCATGATTATGCATTGAAACCCACCGGACTTACCACGTTAAACGTGTTGAAAGATCATGGATTTGATGTGATCGGTGTTGGAAAGATTCATGATATTTTTTGCGGAGAAGGCATTACAGAAACTCATCATTCAGACAGCTCTGTACATGGAATGGAGCAGACAATTGAAATCTGCAAGAGAGATTTCAGAGGGTTATGTTTTGTTAATCTTGTAGATTTTGATGCATTATGGGGACACAGAAGAAATGTGGAAGGTTACGGAAAAGAGATTGAGAAATTTGACAAAAATCTGGGTGTGTTGTTAGAAGAAATGAGAGAGAATGATCTGCTTATTCTCACTGCAGATCATGGAAATGATCCGACTTATACAGGAACTGACCATACAAGAGAATATGTACCATTCATTGCTTACTCAAAGAGAATGAAAAATGGCGGTGCGATAAAAGATGAAGATACTTTTGCTGTGATCGGTGCTTCTGTGGCGGAGAATTTTGGAGTGCCAATGCCTGAGGGAACAATTGGACATTCTGTTTTAAAAGAGTTAATGTAATAACGATTGTAAAAAAAGACAGGAATATTGAAAACAGGCGTTTTCAATCTCCTGTCTTTTGTGCTAAAATAGGAAAAGAATTTATCTGACTAAATCGTTAAAGAGAGACAAGTGATAAATTGTAAAAAGATAAAATGATACAGAAAGGAAACAGTTTTTATGGAAACAGGAACAATTTTTAAATTTCATAATGACCTGGATACAGACCAGATCATAGCATCACAGTATCTGTTACTTCCTAATCTGGATGAGATGAAAGGTCATGCATTTGAATCTCTGGATCCGGATTTTTCAAAGAAAGTAAAACCGGGAGATTTCGTGGTAGGTGGAGAAAACTTTGGATGTGGTTCTTCCAGAGAGCAGGCGCCTGGTGTTCTGAAAGCGTTGGGAGTACAGGCAGTTGTAGCAAAATCTTTTGCACGAATCTTTTACAGAAACTCTATTAATATTGGTTTGCCGGTAATTGTCTGCAAAGATCTTCCGGACGAAGTAAATACCGGAGATAAGATGGTTCTTCATATGTCAGAGGGAACAGTTGAAGCTAACGGAAAAACATATTCCTGTACAAAGCTTCCGGAATATATGCAGAATATTTTGAATCAGGGTGGTCTGATCGCATCTCTGAACAAGGAGGAGAAATAAAATGGGAATGACAATTGCAGAAAAGATTATTGCTGCGGCAGCAGGTGTTGACAGCGTAAAACCGGGAGATATTCATACAGTTAAACTCGATCGTCTCATGAGTAATGATGGAACCACACATCTTACGGTTGATATGTATAACAATAAATTAAAAAATCCGCACATTGCAGATACAAGTAAGCTGGTGTTTATCGTGGATCATAATGTACCATCTGACAGCCCGAAAACAGCAGCATCCCAGAAGAAGATGCGAGATTTTGCAAAAGAACATAACATTGATTTCTGGGAAGGAAAAGGTGTCTGCCATCAGGTTATGATCGAGAATTATGTCCGTCCGGGTGAACTGATCTTTGGTGCAGACAGCCATACCTGTTCATACGGTGCGTTAGGCGCATTTGGAACAGGTGTAGGATGTACAGATTTCCTTTATGGTATGGTAACAGGTACTTCATGGGTACTGGTTCCTGAGAGTGTAAAATTTAATCTGACAGGTAAACTTCAGGAAGGAGTTTACGCAAGAGATCTGATTCTTACAATCATTGGGGAAATCGGAGCAAATGGATGTAACTATCAGGCAATGGAATTTACAGGCGAGGGTGCGAAAACACTCAGTATCAGCGATCGTATGGCGCTTTGCAACATGGCAGTAGAAGCCGGTGCAAAGACAGGTATCTTTGAAGCAGATGAGAAAGCTATTGAATACCTGAAAGAACATGGACGTGAGCCAAAGGCTGTATATCACAGTGATCCGGATGCAGTTTACGCGAGAGAATATACATTTGATTTATCAAAAGTCCGTCCTGTAGTTGCGAAACCTGATTTTGTAGACAATGTTGTGCCAGCAGAAGAAGCCTGTGGAATTGAAATCAATGAAGCATTTCTGGGATCCTGCAACAACGGACGTATTGAAGATCTACGTGTCGGTGCAGAAATCATCAAGGGCAAGAAGGTTGCTGAGGGCGTCAGATTCCTCGTTGTGCCTGCAAGCCAGACTATTTACCGTCAGGCATTAAAAGAGGGACTTATTGACACGTTTATGGAGGCTGGAGCCATTGTTATGAATCCGAACTGCAGTGTATGCTGGGGAAGCTGTCAGGGTGTGATCGGTGAGAATGAAGTTCTGATCAGTACAGGAACACGTAATTTCAAAGGTCGTGCAGGACATCCAAGCTCCAAAGTATATCTGGGATCAGCCGCTACTGTTACAGCATCTGCCATTACAGGAAAGATTGCGCTGGCAAGTGAGGTGTGATGCTAATTATAAATGTTTCACGTGAAACATTTAACCGAATCAAGTAAATTTCCTGCGAAGGTTGCGAAAAGCAATAGACAGCAGGTGGAGATTTGTTTGTATCAGGAGGAGAGCAAGCTCATCCTGATAAACTGCGGAGTAGTTATTCGGTATGGTATATCACAATTCGTTTGAATGAATTTTAACTTGTGACTGTGAAAGTACTGAACAGTTACAAGTGAAGATAGAAGATAAGAGGTAAGATTATGGAAAAATTCACAGGAAAAGTGTGGGTTCTGGATGATGACATTGATACAGATATTATTATTCCAACAGAATATCTCGCACTGAAAACAATCGACGATATGAAACAGTACGGATTCAGTCCTCTGCGTCCGGAACTGGCAGGACAGATTCAGAAAGGCGACATTATTGTTGCAGGAAAGAACTTTGGATGTGGTTCTTCCAGAGAACAGGCACCGGAAATTATCAAAGCACTGGGAATTCAGTGTGTAATTGCCAAATCTTTTGCGAGAATTTTCTTCAGAAATTCTATTAATAATGGTCTGTTACTGATCGAGCAGCCAGATCTTCATGATGATATCAAAGAAGGTGATGAAGTCACTGTGGTAATGAATGAACATGTAGATTACAATGGAAAACAGTACCCGATTGCTTCTCTTCCGGAAAATCTGATGAGCATTATTCAGGCTGGCGGACTTGTAAAAGCCATGCGCAAACTGAATGGGCTGGATTGATTTGGAAAGGAGAGGAAAATGGGCGAGACAGTTATTGAGAAAATTATAAGAAACAATGTTGGAAAAACAGTAAAGCCTGGAGACATTGTAACGGTCAATGTAGACAGGGTTATGATTCATGATATATTTATTCCATTTGTAGCAGAAAAGTTTGAAGAAATGGGCTTTACGAAGCTCTGGGATCCAGATAAAGCAGTACTCATATATGACCATTTGGTTCCTGCAAGTCAATTAGATGATACCAGACATTTCCATGCGGGAGATGCTTTTGCCAGGAAATATGGCATGAAAAATGTTCACAGAAGTGATGGAATCTGCCACCAGTTAATGACAGAGGCAGGTTATGTAAAACCGGGAAATATTGTATTTGGTACAGACAGTCATACCACTACCTACGGATGTGTAGGCGCTTTCTCTTCCGGTATCGGATATACAGAGATGGCAAGTATTCTGGGAACAGGAACTATGTGGATCAAAGTTCCTGAGACAATTAAAGTTGTGATCGAGGGAGAACTTCCGGAAAATGTTATGTCCAAAGATATCATCCTGCGTCTGATCGGTGATCTGGGAGCTGATGGAGCTACATACAGAGCACTTGAATTTACTGGCAGTACAGTAAAGAGTATGACAGTAGCAAGCCGTATGACTATGGCAAATATGGCGATTGAGGCAGGTGCAAAATGTGCGCTGTTTACACCGGATGAAAAAACTGCAGAATATTGTGATATAGAGTTGAATGAGTTCCAGAAGAGCCTTACAGGAGATGAAGATGCAACCTATATGAAAACAATCACTTATCGCGCAGAGGATTTTGTACCGGTTATGGCATGTCCGTCTCAGGTAGATAAGATTAAAAATGTAAGTGAACTTGAAGGAACAGAAATAGATCAGGTATTTATCGGTTCCTGCACAAATGGCCGTCTGGAGGATCTCAGAGCTGCAGCGGAGGTGTTAAAGGGCAAAAAGGTAGCAGATTACGTTAAATTGATTGTAACTCCTGCAAGCCGTAAAATATACCGTCAGGCAATTGCAGAGGGAATTATGGATACTCTGGCAGAGGCAGGTGCAATGATCACACATCCCGGATGTGGATTGTGCTGTGGACGTGCAGGAGGTATCCTTACCGATGGTGAACGTGTAGTAGCTACAAATAACAGAAATTTCCTTGGTCGAATGGGAACATCTAAGGTAGAGATTTACCTTGCATCACCAAAAACAGCAGCAGCGTGTGCAATTGCTGGTAAAATTGTAAATCCAGAGAAATAAAACGGACGATAAAACGAATGCGACATAAATCGTACAGATAAGCAACAAAACTACAGAATAACAAAAGAATAAAATTAACGGATAAGTCCACTGCATTATTTATAAAAAGAGTAAGCAGTGGACTTATTTTATGTTATAGGAGATTACTTTGTAATGTCCCTATAACATACATAAAGGCGCAGAGAAAGTAAAGCCTTCCGGGCAGGAGTGCACTGCTGTGTAGAGGAATTATGTCGCTGAAGTACCTGCCGCAGACGGAGAATCTTGCTTGCAGGATTTTTCTTGTGTCAGAGAATGACACTGTAATATGTTTCATATCACATAATAAATTATCTGACGGGATAATAAGTAAAGAAAGGACGGGGAAAAGCATGTAAATTTGATTGTATAGAAAAAGTTTCTTAGACAGAATTGTCCAGTAGGAGTCTGATCTTCGACTAAAACATACGCTTTTTGAACTTAAAATTGAACAAATAGAATCTGCTAAATGAAGTAAAAATCGTGTAGATAAAGGGAATATCAAAGAGATAAAAAAACAAATTGAACAAAAACTAAACTAAAATAAGAGAGAGTTTAATTTAAGTTCAACATGTAGTTAAAAACAAAATTAAACTAATTGAACCAATATAACAAGATGATTGATGAGTTCAACATGGTTCAATAAATAATGAACTGCAAAATGAACTAGGTATTGAACCATACTAATAAAATTGAAAATAATGAAATTTACTGTTGAATTAATAGTTCAATTATAGTATAATAGCAAAGAAAAAAACTTGAAAAAGCTGATAAAATGCGGGTTTGAAAAATGAACAGAACATATATTTGCATATAATGCAGGAAGAAATATATTTGAACTTGATTAATGTCTGTATGCATTTTGATTCCCGTATAAACGATATAATATATCTGTTCTTTCTATAACAATAAATATATGCGAAGGAATTAAGAAATATAACAATAACCATTGATTAGAACAGGGTAATTCTTTTTACAGAAAACGGAGATAGTATTTATGAATAATATATTTGCTGAACGATTAAAAAAAGCGATGGAACAGAAGAATATGAAGCAGATCGACCTTGTAAAAAAGGCGGCAGAGCAGGGCGTGAAACTTGGAAAGAGCCATGTGAGTCAGTATCTGAGTGGAAAAACAACTCCCAGATCAGAAATTCTTAATTTTCTGGCGGCAACATTAGGGGTAGAAACTGAATGGCTGAAAGGAACCGATGTATCTGTAGACACTTTAAAGAAAGAGACAAATGAGGCAGGATTTCAAATGGAAAATATGAAATTTGATTACAATTATAATAATATGAAAGAAAATGACAGAGAGGCAGTTGAGGAAGCACAGGTTCGTGAATTTAAAAAATCGTCTAAGCTGAATAATGTGTTATATGATGTAAGAGGGCCGGTTGTAGAAGAAGCTGCACGTATGGAAAACGCAGGAACTCAGGTTTTGAAACTTAATATCGGAAATCCGGCACCGTTTGGATTCAGAACACCGGATGAAGTGATTTATGATATGAGACAGCAGTTGACAGAGTGTGAGGGATATTCCCCTGCAAAAGGTTTATTTTCTGCCAGAAAAGCAATTATGCAGTATGCACAATTGAAAAAGCTCCCTAATGTATCTATTGAAGATATTTATACGGGAAATGGCGTCAGTGAACTGATTAATCTCAGTATGTCAGCTCTGTTAGATAATGGAGATGAGATTTTGATTCCATCTCCAGATTATCCGTTGTGGACAGCATGTGCAACTTTAGCTGGTGGAAAAGCAGTACATTATATTTGTGATGAACAGGCAGAATGGTATCCGGATATGGATGATATCAGAAGAAAAATTAACAGCAGAACAAAAGCGATTGTTATTATAAATCCGAATAATCCGACAGGTGCGTTGTATCCAAAAGAAATATTACAACAGATAGTAGATATCGCAAGAGAACATAATCTGATAATTTTCTCTGATGAAATTTATGACCGTCTTGTAATGGACGGAGCAGAACATATTTCTATTGCTTCAATGGCTCCTGATTTATTCTGCGTAACATTCAGTGGTTTATCCAAATCACATATGATCGCAGGCTTCAGAATCGGCTGGATGATTCTCAGTGGCAATAAGGCAATTGCAAAAGATTATATAGAAGGAATTAAGATGCTTTCTAATATGAGACTTTGTTCCAATGTTCCGGCACAGTCAATTGTCCAGACTGCGCTAGGGGGACATCAGAGTGTGGAGAGTTATATTGTTCCTGGCGGACGTATTTATGAGCAGAGAGAGTATATTTATAATGCATTGACGGATATTCCGGGAATTACTGCTGTGAAACCGAAAGCTGCATTTTATATGTTCCCTAAGATTGATACGAAGAAATTTAATATTGTAAATGATGAGAAATTTGCATTAGATTTATTAAAAGAGAAGAAAATCCTGCTTGTACATGGCGGTGGATTTAACTGGCATCAGCCGGATCACTTTAGAGTGGTTTATTTACCCAGAATAGAAGTATTAAAAGAAGCAGCTGGAAAAATCAGAGAGTTTTTGGAGCATTATCAGCAGGAAATTTAACCGGATCAGAAAAATTCTCTGCTTCGATTGTGAATATTTGTTTGACTCAAATCAAAGAAAGCTCCAGCTTTGATTATGAATAAATATCTGATTGGAATTGCTATAAAAACAGGAATTATGTTTCACGTGAAACATAATTCCTGTTTTTCATATAGGAGCAAGAAATATTTGTTTCACGTGAAACATGTTGATAAAATTTTATGAAAAATTAAGTGGTGAACAGGCATCAGATGTGATAAACTATGTTTAACGCGTTATTTGCGAAATGGTTATTGTATATCTTATAGATCTGATAACAGTAAATGAAGTTAGGCACAAATAGTATTTTGCCCCTGATATCATCAAATGATGCCGAAATATAAATTTCTGGAGGTATAATGAGAAATGGAAAATGAGGAAAAAAACCAGACAGAACAGGATGAGAAAGGCCAGTCTGTGTGGAAAGAGTTGTGGGACTATGCGAAGATTATCCTTGTAGTTTTTGTTATAGCATTCCTGTTGGGACACTTTGTGTATATTAATGCAAGAGTGCCATCAGGTTCTATGGAAGAAACAATTATGACTGGTGACAGGGTATTTGGGAATCGTCTGGCATATGTAAAAGATGATCCGAAGAGATTTGACATTGTAATATTTAAATATCCGGATGATCCATCTCAGCTTTTTGTAAAACGAGTAATTGGTCTGCCGGGAGAAACAGTAAACATTGTAGATGGAAAAGTGTATATCAACGATTCAGAAGAGCCACTGGATGACAGCTTTTGTCCAGAAGCACCGGAAGGAAGCTTTGGACCGTATACGGTCCCGGAAGGATGCTATTTCATGTTAGGTGATAACAGAAATCACAGCATGGATTCCCGCTATTGGCAGAATCCGTTTGTGGAGAAGGATGCAATAGAGGCAGAAGTAGCAGTTCGTTACTGGCCATTAAATAAAATAGGAACCATAAAATAATTAAAAAAGACTGTTGAAATCAGAAAATCATATATGAGTGATCTGATTTTGACAGTCTTTTCTTGTCTGAAAATTTTTCAAATGTTATACTGTAAATCAGGAGACTGCTTATACAGAAAATGTTATAAAAGAAGGAGAGAAAAAAATGAAGAGATGGAAGAAGTTTATAGTAATGGGATTAGCAGCATCTATGGTAGTTCAAACCTGTGTGTCTCAGACATTGTGGGCGTCAGAGTTTTCGGCGGACGGTATTGGAGCGGTTACAGATACTTTTGGAGATGGTACAGAAAATGAGATGGAAAATAAGATATCTAATGAAGATAACGTTGGAGATACATTTGAAACAGGAGAAGTAATAAATCCGTATACTGCAGAAAAAATTTCAGATAAAAAAGATGAACAGAAAGAAATTGATTCAGATGATCCAGATAAGCAGGAGTCGGAACAGTTAGAACCAGAAGATTCGGTGAATGCCGGGCAGGCTGCTGACGGCTATATAATGCAGCTTTATAGTGATGATAAGTTAAAAAAAACATATGTAATATCATATGTGGATGCTGATGCTGCGAAAGCACCGGAAGCATTAATAGGAAAAAATGGTTATATTTTTAAAGAGTGGAATACAAAAGAGGATGGTACTGGTCGAAAGTATAAGCCAGGAGATTCTATTAAAGAACTTCTGAAAATATCAGATGCAGAAATACAAAATCAGAAAACAGAGGATGAAAGAGAAGCAGGCAGCGAATTGTCTTCAGCTGGAGAAATAAATATAAATTTAGAAAGAACGGAAAATACAAAATCAGAAGAGGATTTGGCACTGACTGAAGATAGTGCATCTGCTGCACAAAATGAAACAACAATAACATTATATGCGATTTGGGAGAAAGCACCATCATATAAAATCACATATAAATTGAATAAGGGAAAAAACAATGTTTCCAATCCAAAAACTTACACTGCGGAAGATGAAATAAAATTGAAGGATCCAACACGTTCAGGATATCATTTTGCAGGCTGGTATTCTGACAGTAAATATAAAAAGAAGGTCAGTACGATTGAAAAAGGAACAAAGGGTACGCTTGTTTTATATGCAAAATGGATTAAAGAGGTTAATGCCTCAGTAAAGGCAGCAACGCTGACTTCACTGAGAGGAATGAAAGCAAAAACAATCAGTGCCAGTGTAACGATTCCTGATTATGTAAAGAGCATTGATGAGTATTATTATCTGGTATATGTGGATTCTAATTCCGGAAAGGTAAAAAAAACAGCAGCTCAGGTAAGGAAACCGGAAAAAGCAAAAGCGAAAATTACATTCAAGCTGGATGTTACCGGACATCCGGAATATGTGCAGGGAAAATTTGCTGTTGCAGTAAAGAAATCCAAGACAGCATATACGTTGATAAGCGGCAAAAATTACGTAAGTAGTCCTGAAAAACTCAGTATTAATAAAACAGCATATTTTCTGCCGAAAACAAAAAAAGGAATTCAATCTACCAGTGTCAGTCAGGTAACGGAGACAAAGTCAAAAACGGTGTTTTTTAATCTTTTTGCATCGGATATTATGCGAACCGGATATGGCGCAGAGGCATATCAGTACAATGGAAAAACATATTATTTCAGCGGGTTGTATAATTTTCAGGATTTTGTCCGGCAGTGTAATGCAAAAGGAATCCAGGTTACCGCACAGATCAGTCTTGACAGAAATTCATATACGCAGGATCTGACAACAGGACAAAGTCCTTATGGGGAAACGGCCTTTTATGGCTGGAATACAGGGAACAGTGCTGCAAGAGAAAAGATGGAAGCTGCATTTGCATATCTGGGTGAAAAATTTGGAAGCAATGACTGTTATGTAAGTAACTGGATTCTGGGAAATGAGATTAACAGTGCCAGTCATTATTATTATGTAGGAAATGTCAGTTTTTCAAAATATATTTCCATGTACAGTGAAGCTTTCAGATGTTTGTATAATGCAGTGCGTAGCAGTCGGGAAAGTTCAAAGGTCTTTATCTGTCTGGATAATTGCTGGAATCAGAAAAATATATTTACGGTTTGTTATACGTCCAGGTCAACATTAGACAGTTTTGCATCAAATATTTCACACTTGCAGAAGGGCATAAACTGGAATCTGGCATATCATGCATATAGCCAGCCGCTTACAGAAGCGAAGTTCTGGTCAAGTGTTAATGCACCATTATTGAGCAGCAACGGGAATACGGCAACATTTATTACCATGCATAATATACAGGCTCTTACCAGTTATGTAAAAAGTAAATTTGGTTCCGGCACACGTGTGATTCTGTCTGAACAGGGATATTCATCTTCTTCTGGTGGACAGTCAGCTCAGGCTGCATCTATGGCTCTGGCATATTACAAAGCAGCCTGTGATCCGATGATTGATGCATTTATTATAAGAAGTTATCAGGATGAGGATCATGAAGTTGCACAGGGGCTGGCATTGGGATTAAAAGATGCCAGAGGAAAGAAGAAGACGGCCTATAATGTATTTTGTAACATGGACGGGGTAAATTCCCTGAAATATACAAAAAAAGTTCTGAATAATCAGGTTGGTAACTGGAAAGCGCAGGTTCCCGGATATACAGCTAAAAAGGTGTCGGGTATGTACAGGAAGTAAAGAGGAATATTGATCAGACAAGTAAAATAATCACAGATTAAACACATTTTTCCCACACAAAGAACACAAATGATTTCTATACTTAGAAGCATCAAAAGGAAACAGAGATAAATAAACATGAAACATGAATTCAGCTATGAGCAGGAAATGAATTAAATTGTAAATATCTGTCAGAGTTGTTTCATGAATGACATAGATTCAGGGAGGGACTTTATTATGATGAATAAAGATAACAGAAATGACAAAATCAGAAAGATTGCAAAGAAAGGTCTTACACTCAGTTTATGTGCAGTGCTTGCAGGAGGACTTGCAGCAGGAAGCTTTGAGGGAATAAATAAACTTACAGGATGGAATGGAGCTGCAACAGTAGAAGCTGCTTCTAAAGATGAGACAACTTTGACATATGCCAAATCCGAAAAGAAAGAGAATGCAGATGACAGTGATTCCAAGACAGATGACAGCAAAGATACAGCCAGTACAGCAAAAGGAAGTTTGGACGTGTCTGAAATTGCATCAGAAGCACTTCCATCTATTGTATCTATTACAACTAAGTCAGTTCAGGAAGTACAAAATTATTTCGGAATGTATGGAATGTATGGATATGCGCCACAGCAGCAGGAACAGGAAGTAGAGGGCAGTGGTTCAGGTATTATTGTTGGTAAGAATGACGATGAACTTCTGATTGCTACGAACTATCATGTAGTAGAAGGTGCAGATACATTGTCAGTTGCATTTACAGATGGAAATGCAGTAGAAGCATCTGTAAAGGGATTTGATGAAGAGAGAGATCTGGCAGTTGTATCTGTATCCCTGGATGATGTTGATGATGATACAATGGATGCTATTTCAATTGCAAAGATTGGAAGTTCTGATGACCTGAAGGTAGGTGAGCAGGTAATTGCAATCGGTAATGCACTTGGATATGGACAGTCTGTTACAACCGGTATCGTAAGTGCCAAGAACCGTAGAATGGACTCTGACAATAACACGGTAACAGATGGAAGCGATGACGACAAAGGTGACGGTGTAAATCTGATTCAGACAGATGCAGCTATCAATCCTGGTAACAGTGGCGGTGCTCTTCTGAATATGGAAGGCGAAGTTGTAGGTATCAATTCTGCGAAACTTGCTTCCACTGAAGTAGAAGGTATGGGTTATGCAATTGCAATTTCTGATGTAACTGATATTCTTCAGAATCTGATGAATGAAACATCAAGAGATAAACTGGATGACTCTGAACATGGTGTACTTGGAATCAAGGGTAATTCTGTAAGTTCTGAAGCAGTTCAGATGTATGGTATTCCGGCAGGGGTTTTTGTAAAAGAAGTAACAGAGGGTGGAGCTGCTGATAAGGCAGGTCTGAAAGCCAATAGTGTTATTACCGAATTTAATGGTAAGGCTGTTTCAAGTACTGATCAGTTAATAGAATATCTTTCTTATTATGAACCAGATGAAGAAGTAGAACTGACTGTACAGGTTCCTCATGGAACAGGCTATAAAGAAGAAACTGTTAAAGTAACTCTGGATGAAAATACAGATGCTGATGACAACAGCAAGAAAGATAAAAAAGATTCAAAAAAATCTAAAAAAGATGCAGATGAAGACTCAGATGTAAACGAAGATTCAGACAGTGAAGATGATATGGAACCTGGTGACACAGATGAAAGCGAGAATCCATTTATCCAATATTTCCAGAATCAGGGATTCTTCAGATAAATAATATCAGAAAGTAAAATTGTAAAATATACGGATGTAAAATCTGTGACATTGCGGAGGTGTTTGTTTTATTTAGTGAGAAAAGCACTTTCATATGTGAAAAGTATTACATATGAAAGTGCTTTTCTGTTTTGCTTATATTTTTTTGTGAAAGATTCTGTAGTTCTTTTGTGAAAGAGCACTTGAGAATGGCTATATGGTGTGATAAAATAATACCATTGTGGAAACGGACGAATTGTGAAATTGCAGGATGAGGATAAAGAGGAGAAAAATATGACAGTAAAAGAATGTTATGAACAGATGGGTGCAGATTACGAAAGTGTACTTGGAAGACTGAGAAGTGAGGTACTTATTAAGAAATTTGCAAAAAAATTTCTGGATGATGGAAGTTTTCAGAGTCTGAAAGATAATCTGGCACAGAAAAATGGAGAAGAAGCTTTTCGTGCAGCTCATACTTTAAAAGGTGTATGTCAGAATCTTGGATTTGATAATCTGTATAAACCAAGCTTTGATATTACAGAGAAGCTCAGGGGAAGAGATACAGAAGGCTGTGAAGAACTCCTGGCAAAAGTGGAAGAGCAGTACAATAATACAGTGGATGCAATCCACATGATGGACTGATGAGAGCTGCTGTTTTTGATGTAGATGGAACTTTACTGGATTCTATGTCAGTGTGGGAGGATATTGGAGAGCGTTATCTTGCAGACCATAAGATTGCAGTGAGAGGAAATCTTCGGAATGCTCTGCGTACTATGAGTCTGGAGCAGGGTGCTGCATGGCTGAAGGAAGAATATCAGTTGAAAAAGTCTATTCCGCAAATTATAGAGGAAGTTCTGAAAATTGTGAGTAATTTTTACAGGTTTGAAGCACCACTGAAATCAGGAGTGAAAGAAACTTTGGAATGGCTTAAAGAGCGAAATGTGAAGATGGTGATTGCAACTTCCGGAAACAGGAAACTGGCAGAAGCAGCACTTGAGAGAAATGGGATTCGAGATTACTTTGAGCAGATTTATACATGTACAGAAGTCGGTGCCGGAAAAGATGAGCCGTTGATTTATCTGAAAGCAGCAGAATTTATGCAGGCAGAACCGAAGGATACAGTTGTGTTTGAAGATGCGCTTCATGCTGCGGAAACTGCAAAGCAGGCCGGATTTGTGGTCATTGGTGTTTATGATGAAGAAAACAGGGCGAATATTTTCAGAATGAAGGAAGTCTGCGATTGTTATTGCGACACGATGGATGCGGCAATTGATTGGATGAAAAGTAAATAATACTTTGCAGAGTAAGAGTCTGTGGAATAAGTGTAAGGATCAAAAATAAAAAGAAGAGGTTTCGTTAAATTTTGTGATAACGAAATCTCTTCTTTTTATTAATGTATCTTATGGTAATTCTTTTAAATGTATTATTTACGAGGATCGCTTTAGTACCAACGTGTCATTGGAAGATCATTATTAATTCCTTTGGTCATAAGAATCTGGTGAAGATCAATAATTCCGTTGTGAAAAGTAGCTGCACATGCGGACAAGTAGAGATTCCACATACGCAGGAAAGATTCATCAAACATAGACTTTTCCCTTTCAATGTTATCGAGGAAATTCTTTTCCCAGTGAAGCAGGGTTTTGTTATAGTGAAGGCGAAGATTTTCAATATCCAGAGTATGGAAATTATCTTCTGCCATGTGAGTCAGAATTTCTCTGAGACTTGGAACAGTTCCGCCTGGGAAAATGTATTTCTTGATCCATGGATCGCCCGGATGTTCTTTGAGGGCACTGATAAAGTGAAGAAGGAATAATCCACCAGGTTTCAGGACTTTTTCTACGCAATCAAGGAAAAGTTGGTAATTGTCACGACCAACGTGTTCCAGCATACCTACACTGACAACCCGGTCAAACTGATAATCGTGTTTTGGCAGATCACGATAATCCATCAGTTCAACGGTAAGATAATCTTCCAATCCCTGATCTTTGATTCGTTTCTGAAATTCTGTATACTGTTCATGGCTTAATGTGATTCCGGTGCCATGTATTTTGTATTTTTTGGCTGCTTCAATCAGCAGAAAGCCCCATCCACATCCAATATCCAGAAGACTCATACCTTCTTCGAGATGTAATTTCTTCAGAATATAGTCTACTTTATTTACCTGTGCCTGATATAAAGTATCATCTTCATGGATGAAATAACCACAGGAATAACTCATGGTTTCATCCAACCATAATTTATAAAAATCATTTCCTATATCGTAATGACTGGTGACTTCTTTTTCCTGATTCTTTTTTGATGTGGAGCTGAACATGATTTTTTTCAGAGCGGATTCATTGGTAGAAAATTTACCCATCTGTCCCAGAAAATGGTCTAGTGCTTCATAAAGATTTCCCTCGATGTCAAGATCACCACGCATATAAGCTTCTCCTAATGCAAGAGAAGTACTTTTGACAAGATCCGAAAGGGGAATGGTCTTTTTAAAATTTACTGTAAATGTAGGTTCGCCTTTTCCGATATGATATTCAGAGTTCTTAAACTTTATCAGAAATGGATAATCTGTAAAGCGTTCAAGGAACTGTACCATTGCTTTCTCTTCGGTCTTTTCTTCTAATGTCTCAAACATAATAGTTTACCTCCTTTAACACAGAATTATGATACACCTTGACAGGGTGTTTGCGTCAAGAGGAGAATTGTACAAAAAGAAAGTGGTAAGACCCAAAATATATGTATAAATATGTTATATGTTGTAAAGGGGAAAAGGGGACGCAGCCCCAAACAATTCTCTTCGGCTCGGTTTCAGGTCTTAAGAAAAACTAAGCCCGGGAAGATCAGCTAAAAGCATTCGCAGATAACTCAAACTCGCCGCGAAGCGGCTCAGACAGTGAGTGATCTGCGAATAACGCAGATTTCCCGGGGCTAAGTTTTTCTAAAGGCCCTGCAAATGTCGCCGAAGAGAATGATTTGAGCTTGCTGGCTGTTGGCTGTGACAGAGATGGCTGAAAGAGAAGCGGGATGGTGGTTTGTTAGTTTGGCGGAATAGAAAAGTTTCCTATATATAGTATGAAGGGGACGGAAAAGCTGGGGATGTTGTGTATATATGGTATGTGTATGCTTCATGATATAGGAAGGATAGATAGGGGGGATGGTTGGAATTCAGGTGTCAGATGAGATGAATGTCTGATGTGAGATTGGTGGATCCTGGGATGGAAATAAAAAAGTTTGTCAAATTATGAAATTAACTGTTGACATGGACTGCTTTCGGTGTTATATTAGTTGAGCTGTCGGAAATAATTGTTTCTTGAAAAGAGACAATTCAAAATGATTTCTGAAAGAAAAAAAGAAATTAAAAAAAGTGCTTGACAACTTAAAACGAATATGTTAAAGTAATCAAGTCGCTTGAA
>NZ_JAAIMY010000032.1 GCF_013300825.1 Blautia wexlerae | reverse complement strand
ATCTACTTATATGCTTGGCATAAGCAATCTAAGTGAGTTATGTCAATTCCAGTTTGCAGGGCAGGCGGCTGTCATGGAGATGAAGAAGAATGGATGAGAAGAAAGCTTACTGGTTTGAACAGCCATATATGCCGCAGATGAAAAATATTGCGGTGGCGCCTGTTATTCTGGAAGATGGAAGGCTGTCTTTCTGTGTTCCGGGAGATGGTGGTCCTCCGTGGTCAGGGGTATGGAATCTGACGGGAGAGGTTGTTCTGGACGGGGATGATTATTTTGAGTTCCAGTGTGATGATGAAGTGATGCACAGACGGGGCGGAACATATAAGTTTTATGCATTGGATATTGATACATTCCGACGGGAAACACGCCGGTGGATATCTCAGGGAAAAGAAATTGCAGACTGCTGTAAAACAACAGAAGAACTGCATGAATGGTATCTGAAACACTGGACTTACAACAGATAGGATGATTATATTTACGAAGGCATCAGTCAGTTGGCTGGTGCTTTTTTCGTGGGAGGAGGATTCTGGCATGAAGGAATTTTGGAACTTTATTCAGATGGTTTTTATGGCTGTAGGTGGATGGCTGGGCTGGTTTATGGGAGGCTGTGACGGACTTCTGTATGCTCTGATCGCTTTTGTGGTGATCGATTACCTGACCGGGGTGATGTGTGCTTTTGCGGATCATACACTTTCCAGTGAGGTGGGATTCCGGGGAATCTGCAGGAAGGTGCTGATCTTTTTGCTGGTAGGAATGGCGAACATTTTGGATGTGGCTGTGATCGGGAACGAATCCGTTCTGAGGACAGCGGTGATCTTTTTCTATATTTCTAATGAGGGTGTGAGCCTGTTGGAGAATGCAGGGCATCTGGGGCTGCCGATTCCGCAGAAGATGAAGGATGTGCTGGAACAGCTGCATGACAGAGGGAAAGGAAGTGATGGGGAATGAGGATTGCAAGGGAGAAATTTATCGCAGATATTGTGGGGTATGTGAAGAAGTATGCAGGACTGTATGGGATTCTGGTGTACTCGCCTGTGATCGCACAGGCAGTGCTGGAATCCGGATGGGGTGAGAGCAGGCTGGCCAGTCAGTACCATAACTATTTTGGACTGAAATGTGGCATCAGATGGACTGTGGAAACTGTGGCAAAGGAAGTCATTGCCGGAAAGTGTGGAAACGGCGAGGACAGGAAGAAGAGACTGCAGGCTGCGGGATATGATTATGGGGCAGTGCAGAGAAAAGTGAATGAGTTGATGAGATAGTAGGAAGCCTGCTGTTATCTGTGGAGAAATCTGCGGATGATGGCAGGCTTATTTTTTTGTTTGAGGTTTCAAACTTTTATGTGACAAACATAACTGTCTGTGCTATTATAAAAACGATATAAGCGAAAATGACTTTTGCGGAAACGAAAGTATCTTTATATTTTTTTATGCGTATACTTCCTATTGTGGAATTGAATGATTGCAAAGTTGAATACTAATATTTTTTCATTATTACAGGTACAATAAGAACATGTAATAGCGGAAATGAGGTATAGTTACTTGCAGATAGAGAAGTATATTGCGGATAAAATAACATCTTTGTGTGAAAAGCGTGATATCAGTAAATATAGATTATCGCAGCTGTCGGGAATTTCCCAGTCGTCACTGGGAAGAATCATGGCGCAGGAAAACCTGCCGTCGCTGATCACACTTGAAAAAATATGTACAGCATTAGGCGTGACATTATCACAGTTTTTTCAGGAAGGTAATTCAGAGAATCTGACAGAAAAACAGAAAGAAGTTCTAGGGATATGGAACAATCTGAGTACAAATGAGCAGGAAACAGTAATGTCAATGCTGCGTGGACTTCGGAAGTAGAAGAACAGTTCGAGTATATGTATCGACTGTTCTTTTTTATTTTTTGTCGTTAAACGGTAATGTTTTTCTTGTGTATACTAGAGCATTAAAGTATAATGAGATCGGTTTTTTGCATAAGTATTAAAGCTATAATAAGGAAATCGGCAAACCAGATGAAAGTCTGGGACGCAAAGCTACAGGGCCTGTAAAATGGCAGCCAGTTGCATGAAATGAGGTGCACTGTCTGTTTGACAGTGCTTTTTTATGGTAGAGCACTTGAATAAGTAATACAGAAGCTGTTTGGAAAAATATTGTGAAAAATAGTGTGGAGGTTATTGATAATTAATGAATGTAAAATTAAAATCTGGAAGCAAGCAAGCAACTGTAGCCTAGAGGATGGGAGAAAGATGAAGAAGTGCAAATTAGTACAGAATATAATGAATTTCAAATTTTATTACATTATATTTTGCACAATTATATGTTTTATTGTTTTATCCGTTCCTACATTTGCCAAAGAAAACTCTGACAATGTTATCCGGGTAGGATCTTTTGAGGAAACTTATAATGTAGTCAATGAAAAGGGAGAAAGAAGCGGCTATGGTTATGAGTATCTTCAAGATATTGCAGGTTATGCAGGATGGACATATAAATACATAACAAGTGATTGGAAAAACTGCTTTACACAGTTGGAAAATGGAGAGATTGATATTCTTGGTGGCATTTCCTATACAGACGAACGTGCTGAAAATATGCTTTTTTCCGATATGCCTATGGGGGAAGAGAAATATTACATCTATACGGATGCATCCAATATGGATCTTACAGCAGGAAATCTTGACTCTTTCGAGGGGAAAAATATTGGTGTGTTTAAAGATCATATACCGGAGGATGTGCTTAATGAATGGGAATCAAAATATGGTCTGCATACGAAGCATATCAATGTTTCTACAACCACAGAAATTATGGACAAACTGTCGAAACATGAAATTGACTGCTTCGTTTCGGTAGAAGAATCCCGTTGGGAAGAATCGGATATTTCACCGCTTACAAGTATTGGAGAGACAGAAATCTATTTCGCTATAAATCCAGAACGTCCGGATATCAAAGAAGCATTGGATAGTGCTATGCGCAGAATCAAGGATGACAACCCATTTTACACAGATGATCTCTACAGGCGTTATCTTTCTGCACAGAGCAGCTCGTTTCTTTCAAAAGAAGAAAGGGAGTGGATCGGGCAGCATGGAGCAATCAGGATAGGGTATCTGAATCAGGATGGAGGTATCAGTAGTGTAGATCCATCAACAGGCAAATTGACAGGTGTTATCACAGATTATGTGGATCTTGCAGAAAATTGTCTGCAAGGTCAGACTCTGGAATTTGAATTAAATGGATATGATACAAGAAGTGAACTGCTTCAGGCATTGCAGGATGGAAAAATAGACCTGATTTTTCATGCAAACCAGAATCCATACTTTGCGGAAACAAATGGATTTGCTTTGTCGGATACGCTATTGACTCTCAATATGGCAGCAATTACGGCAAAGGATTCTTTTGATGAAAATAAAGAGAATATAGTTGCCGTTGAAAAAGATGACTTTGCATTGAAAGCATATCTTTCATACAATTATCCGCAATGGGAGGTTGTAGAATATGAGACATCAGATGCAGCAGTAAAAGCAATGCAGAAAGGGGAGACGGATTGTATTGTAAGCAATTCAGGTACTGTTTCAGGCTATTTGAAAAATAATAAGCTTCATAGTGTTTTCCTGACAAAAGAAGCTGATGTTTCATTTGCTGTTCAGCAGGGAGAACCGGTTCTTTTGTCCATTCTGAATAAAACACTGACATCTATGCCTACAACTCAATTTTCAGGTGCAGTAGTTTCGTATAATGTTTCCTCGCGAAAAGTTACAGCGAAGGATTTTATTCAGGACAATTTACTGGCTGTCTCACTCATAGTTGGAATCTCTATTTTTGTTGCCCTGTGTATAATTCTTGATTCTTTGAAAAAATCAAAACGTGCGGAAGAAAAATCCAAGAAGTCTGCTGAGCAGGCATTGAAGCTGAATCAGGAGCTTGAAGAAAAACAGCAGGAATTACAAAATGCACTTGTAGAAGCACAGAGTGCCAATAAGGCTAAGACTTCCTTTTTAAATAACATGTCTCATGACATCAGGACACCGATCAATGGCATTATGGGCATGCTTACAATTCTTGAAAAAAGCGGAAATGATGGTGAGCGGGCAAAAGATTGCCTGAATAAAATAAATGAGTCTTCGAAACTGCTATTATCATTGGTAAATGATGTTTTGGATATGGCAAAGTTAGAATCGGATACCGTGGTTTTTAGTGATGAATCCATCAATCTGGATCAGGTATGTCAGGAAATCACGGAGTCACTATCTTTTCAGGCAGAAGAAAAAGGACTTCATGTTATAGGAGAACATGATGATTACAGTGGTATATATGTCTGGAGCAATGCAGTTCATCTGAAAAAAATATTGATGAATCTGTTTACAAACAGTATGAAGTACAATAAGGTGAATGGTTTTATTTACATGAGTATGAGAACGATTGAAAGATCAGAAGATCACATGACATGTGAATTTAAAATAAAAGATAATGGAATTGGAATGTCAGAAGAATTTATAAAAAATGAATTGTTTACTCCATTTGTACAGGCAGATAATTCCCCACGTTCTGATTATAATGGGACAGGTCTGGGAATGCCTATTGTGAAACAACTTGTAGAAAAGATGGGCGGAACCATAACAGTTGAAAGCAAGCTTGGTGAAGGAAGCTGTTTTACTGTAATACTTCCATTTAAAATTGATACGAATGCACGGCCGGAAGAAAAAGAAGATTTCAATGCAGATATATCAGGTGTCCGGATATTATTGGTTGAAGATAATGAGCTGAATGCGGAAATAGCAGAATTTATACTGACGGAAAATGGGGCTAAAGTAGAAACAGTGAAAAATGGGTTAGAAGCTGTTCAGCACTTTGAAGCCTGCGAATCAGGAACATACGATGTTATTTTAATGGATGTCATGATGCCGGTGATGGATGGGCTTACTGCCACAAAAACAATAAGATCCCTGGAACGGCAGGATGCAAAAACAATCCCTATCATTGCTATGACTGCAAATGCATTTAGGGAAGATGCAGAAAAGTGTATGGAAGCAGGAATGAACGCACATCTTGCAAAGCCATTAGATGATAAAACAATCAAGCAGACTATATGCGAAGAATTGAGAAGCAGTAGGGACAGGTGAAAATTTATTAAACCAGGAGGTTGACAAGGAGACGTATAGAGAAATATATTTGACAGACAGGAGATTTAATATGATTTCGAGAGCAAAGAAATGTGTGGCAGTGTTACTGGTTTTTGTATGCGTGTGTATGATATTTTCTCCCCTGACTGCATATGCGGCCGAGGACTGTTCGCAGCATGAAACTGTCAAAGTCGGTTTCTTTGCCATGGATGGTTATCACATGATGGATGAAGAGGGGAACCGCAGCGGTTATGGCTATGATTTCCTTCGGTTGATGGCTCGTTATTGGGATGTAGATTACGAATATGTCGGATACGATCAGAGTTGGGATGATATGCAGCAGATGCTTGAAGATGGCGAGATTGACATGGTAACATCTGCCCGCAAAACATCGGACAGAGAAGAAAAGTTTGATTTTTCACGTCCGATCGGAACCAATTATGGGATGCTGACCGTCCGCAGTGACAACAGCACGATTGTGGACGGCAATTACAGCACTTACAACGGTATGCGTGTGGCGCTTTTGAACGGAAACACCCGGAATGAAGAGTTTGCGGATTTTGCAGACGACAAAGGATTTACATATGTTCCATCTTATTTTGATACGACCACAGAAATGGATGAAGCCCTTCAGAGCGAAAAAGTTGATGCGATTGTTACCAGTTCTCTGAGAAAAACAAACAATGAGCGAATCGTGGATAAATTTGGCAGCAGCGATTTCTATGTCATTGTTAAAAAGGGCAATACAGAATTGCTGAATGAGATCAATTATGCGATCGATCAGATGAATGCGGTTGAGGGTGACTGGAAAACGACGCTTTACAATAAAAATTATGAAAGCATAGAAACTAAGAATCTGGAATATACGGAGCAAGAAAAAAGTATTATTGCACAATATTCCAAGGACAACCCGCTTCATGTTCTGTGTGATCCGTCCCGTTATCCATATTCTTATAATGAAAATGGTGAGATGAAGGGGATTATCCCAGATTACTTCCGGAAAATTGCAGACTATGCCGGGATTTCCTATGAGTTTCTTACACCTGCCACCAGAGATGAGTATATTGCTTATCAGAAAAATAAGGAAGCCACAGAGATGAGTATCGATGCACGCCTGGAAACAGATAACTATGCTGAGACGAAAAAATGGGGGATTACTGCACCTTTCATTACAATGCAGCTGGCAAGGGTGACACGGCGTGACTTTGATGGAGAAATCAATGTTGTTACTACGGTTGACCAGACAGCATCAAATTCAATTGCAGATGCAATGGCACCCGGTGCAGAAAAGCTGATGTGCAGTACCCGGCAGGAAATGATGGAAGCTGTCCGTAAGGGTAAAGCCGATGCTGCCTTCGTCTACTATTACATGGCACAGGCGTTTGTGAATAGTGACACTACGGGCACCATGACATATACGCTGCTGGAACAGCCTACATTCACCTACCGTATGGTAGTTTCGTCAACAGAGAACCATGCGCTGGCTGGTATTCTGACGAAAGCAATGTATGCCATGCCCAAAAATCTTGTCGAAGATCTAGCAGCACGGTATACCACATACAAAGCAGCAGAGCTGACATTTGTTGACTGGATCCGTCTGCATCCTGTTGTTACTGTTTGGCTTCTTCTTATTTTCGGATGGCTGCTGACTACTATGGCTGTGATAGCAATGCGTCTCAGTGCAAGAAAAAAAGCTCAGAAGGTAGCCCAGGAGAAGGCTGAGGAAATGGCGGAACTGGCAGAGCATGCGCAGGCTGCAAACAAGGCAAAAACAGCATTTCTGTCACATATGTCCCATGATATGAGAACACCGATGAATGCAATCATGGGATTTACCGGTATTGCAATGAAAAATAATCCGTCAGACGAAGTGAAAAATTGTCTGGAAAAGATTGATGAAAGTTCAGAGCATTTACTGTCGCTGATCAATGATGTATTAGATCTGACTCGCGTGGAAAGTGGAAAAGTGAAATACAATCCGGTACCGGCAGATTTAAAAAGTATCACAGATTCTGCACTGGATATTACAAAAGGCTTTCTTACGAACAGGGATATCAGCTTTAAGATCCAGCATGAAGAAGCAAAGATCCCAAATGTACTTGTGGATCCTGTACGTCTGCGAGATGTGCTGGTTAATATTCTGAGCAATGCCGTGAAGTTCACTCCGGATGGAGGGACGATTACATTTGAAGCCCGGTGTCAGGAAAAGGGCGGGGATGGATATATAAATATGCATTACCGCATTTCGGATACTGGTATTGGCATGAGTAAGGAATTTACAAAAGAAATTTTTGAGGAATTTGCACAGGAAGATTCCGATGTGAGAACGCAGTACCATGGAGCTGGACTGGGGATGGCTATCGTAAAGAAGTATGTAGATATGATGGGTGGAACCATTTCCGTGCAAAGCAAAAAGCATGAGGGAACCACTTTCACTGTGGATATTCCTCTGGAAATTACAGATAAGGAATGTAATAAGTCAGACACAGGTTTTTCTGAAAAGGTAAATCTTACAGGTGTGAAAGTCCTTCTTGCAGAGGATAATGAGCTGAATGCAGAAATTGCGACCGTGCAGCTGGAAGCGTTTGGAATGAATGTAGAAAGAGCTGTAGATGGAAAGAATGCTGTTGAGATTTTCAGAAATCATCCGGAAGGCACATTTGATGTAATCCTGATGGATATCATGATGCCTGAAATGAACGGTTATGAAGCGGCAAAAGCAATCAGGGCGATGAATGACAGACCGGATGGAAAAAACATTCCTATTATAGCAATGACAGCCAATTCATTTGCTGAAGATGTTCAGGCATCACTGGATGCAGGAATGAATACACATTTGTCAAAGCCGATTGTGATTGAGGAAGTTATAAAAACGATTTTAAGGTATGTTCATAATGATTAGCAGAGGTTCATGAATTAGTGGGATACAATTTATACTTGATAAATATTAATCAATATGATAAAATATGGACGTTCTTCAGGAGGGAGTAATCGGCATATTCGTATGGATATGTAGTACTATCGACATAATGGTGCCAGAGGCACCCGGTATTACAGTAAACGATGAGACTCATGGACAGTTTAAATGACTGTCTGTGTGTCTCTTTTTTTATGCTACAGGAAAAATACTTCGTAATGTTCCTGTAACATAAAAAAGCCTTCCGGGCAGGATTCTTTCTTGTACCGCAGCAAAAATAATATATGAGGAGAAAAAACATGAACATTTTTGAACTTTTTATACTGGCAATCGGATTGTCTATGGATGCGTTTGCGGTGTCTGTCTGTAAGGGACTTTCACTTGGAAAAATCAATGCCAGGCATATGTGTATTGCCGGCGCATGGTTTGGCGGGTTTCAGGCATTAATGCCTCTTATCGGTTATTTTGGAGGGTGCTTTTTTGCAGATAAAGCTACCAGATACAGCCATTGGGTAGCTTTTGCACTTCTGGTATTTATTGGTGTCAGTATGATCAGAGAATCCCGGGAAGAAGAACATGTAAATGCAGATATGGATATGAAATCCATGTTTATTCTTGCGGTAGCAACCAGCATTGATGCGCTGGCTGTAGGAGTAACATTTGCATTTCTGAAAGTAGAAATCATATCGGCGGTATCCTTTATCGGTGTGGTAACCTTTGTCTGTTCAGCAGCAGGAATAAAGATCGGCAGTCTTTTCGGAGTAAGGTACAAATCAAAAGCAGAGTTATGCGGAGGTATTATTCTTATCCTTATTGGAACGAAGATTCTGTTGGAAGGACTGGGAATTATATAGATAATATGTGTGGAAAAAATAAAACAGTTATATAATAATTACAAATATCAGTTCAAACGTGTTATAATACCAATATCAATGAACAATACAAGATGGCGGTTATCTGCCCATATATCAGGGAGGTCTTATATTATGAAAAAAGCAAAAACAGCAGCAGCATTTCTGTGCAGTGCATGCCTGGTACTTTCAGGAACAACAGTACCGACACTGGCAGATTCAATGAAGGTTGTAACACTGGGAGCCGATCTTTCAGAGGCTCAGAAGAACACGATGATGAAATATTTCAATGTGGACAGTAATCAGGTACAGATCCTTACAATCACCAATCAGGATGAGAGAGATCATTTAAGTTCCTATGTACCATTAGAGCAGATTGGAACCAGAACAGTGAGCTGTGCATACGTAAAGCCGACTCAGTCAGGTGGTATCAAAGTAAGAACAGCCAATCTCAACTGGGTAACATGCAACATGATCGCAACATCACTTTCCACATCTGGTGTGAAGAACTGTGAAGTTGTAGCAGCCTGCCCATTTGAAGTGTCCGGAACAGGTGCTCTGACAGGAATCCAGATGGCATATGAAACAGCCACAGGTGAACAGCTTGACAGTGCCAAGAAGGAACTTGCGACGGAGGAAATGGTAGTAACCGGTAATCTTGCAGATGAAGTGGGAAAGAACGATGCAACAACAGTTATGAACAATTCCAAAATGCAGGTTATCAAAGATAACGTTCAGAATGCAGATGATATTTATAATATTGTAGTAAACATTGCACAGCAGAATAATGTGAACCTGGATTCAGATCAGATCAATAAGATTGTAAATGTTCTGGAGCAGATTGCAAAGCAGGAGTACAATTATGATGATGTAAAGGCAACACTGGAGCAGGTAGAGCAGAATACATCCGGTGACAGTGATGAGATTGGTGATGTTGCTGATGAAGAGGATGATACTGTGAATGCAGGTGATCCTGCAGATGGCGATGATATTCTGAACAGTGTGGATAACAGTGCTTTAGGTGGAGATATTGTAGAAAGCTCCACAGAGAATCCTTCACTTGAAGAGGATTCAGGACTGATTGAGGATGATACTGACAATCAGGGTGACGGAGATCTCAGTGAAACAGAAGAACCGCAGGAAACAGACAGCAATGAAACTACTGATGACAGCACACTTGGAAATGTAGATGAAGGTGATACAGATTCCGGTGAAGATACAGATGATGCCGGAAGTGAAACTGGATCCGATGAGCTGGATACTTCTGCACTGACAGAAGATCAGAAGGCAATGTTTGACAAAGCTGAGAATTTCTGCAAGGGAGAATATGAAGGCGATACCACTGCTCTTACAACAGCTATGGAAGATGAAACAGCAACAGCTTCCGTAACTCTTGATGCTGAAAATGGTGCAACTCTTGCTAAGAATGTGGAGAAGGCATATCTGAAAGTTCTTACAGAAGGTACAGATTCTTATCAGGCAGATGGAACTGAAACTTACATGAGTACAGAACTTAATATGGTAGATAAATCCATGAAGGAGATCTTTGGATTAAGTGCAGATGCACAGGCAAGTCCGGAACTTGGAGATCTTTCTGATGATGACAGACAGACTTTATATAATGAAACAATGAAATTCTTTGAGAAACTCTATGGCGAGAGTACAGAGACTTATAATACAGAGGATGCAGATTCCGCAGAGACTGCAGACAGTCAGGAAAATGCAGAATAATCAGAGTCCCCGGAGCAATTCAGAGAGTAACAGTAATTTTGAGAAAGAACCGTTCAGGATACGAAAGGCAGAAATGGCAGACATGGATGGAATCATGGCTGTTATGTATGAAGCGCAGAATGATAAAACGCATCCGGACTGGTTTGTATCTGATGATGAAGAATATGTCAGGGCACATATGAAAGAGCATGGATTTGTGATCGTGGCACAGGCAGCAGATGATTCAGTTGCAGGTTTTTTCCTTATTAAATATCCTGAGAACAGAGCAGATAATCTGGGAATATATCTCGATTTTGATGAGGAACAGCTTTCACATATTGCAGTTATGGACTCTGCAGTTGTGAGCAGCACCTGCAGAGGAAACGGACTGCAAGGGCGTATGCTGGAAGCTGCGGAGAGATTTCTGGATACGGAACAATATTATTATCTCATGTGTACCATACATCCGGATAATCAGTTCAGCAGACACAATATGGAAAGTCATGGGTATAAAGTTCAGAAGACAGCACTTTGTTATGGCGGTCTGCCAAGATGTATACTGTTGAAAGATTTAACCGGAGTCCATAAATCTTTTGCGGGAATTGCGAAAAGTGATAAATGAAAAGTGATAGCAGTGAAAAGCAGTTGGTGAAATTTTTGTGATTTCGTCGGCTGCTTTTCGTTATGTATGGAAAAAATGAAATGAATGTGATAAAATAATGTGATTATAGCAAATCTGTAAAATATTACAGGCAATTAACCTGTCGGTACACTGGACTATCAGAAGGTGAAGTCTTGTTGTTCGATTTGAACGCATTATTTTGTGGAATTGTTACGAATGTAGAAAGAACATGAGGAGAAATACGAATGGGAATGGCAGTAGTAACTTTGAAAAAGGGAGAAGGAAGGCTTCTGAAATCCGGCGGAATGTGGATTTTTGATAATGAGATAGATTCAGTCATGGGGAATTTCGAGAATGGAGATATAGTACTTATCCATGATTTTGACGGATATCCCATGGGAAGAGGGTTTATCAACACCAATTCTAAAATCACAGTACGTCTTATGACAAGAGATGAAAATGTTGAGATTAACGAAGAATTTCTGGAGAAGCGTGTACGTGATGCATGGGAGTACCGCAGGAAGGTGGTAGATACAGGATGTTGTCGTCTGATCTTCGCAGAAGCAGATTTTCTTCCGGGAATTGTAGTGGACAAATTTTCAGATGTGCTGGTAGTTCAGTCACTGGCACTGGGAATTGATCGTTTTAAAGAAACGATCGTAGAGCTTATTAAGAAAGTTCTGGCAGAGGATGGAATCACGGTCAGGGGTGTTTACGAGAGAAGTGATGTGAAGGTGCGCAAACAGGAAGGAATGGAAATGGTTAAAGGTTTTATCGGACCGGAGTTTCCAACGCTTGTGCAGATTGAAGAAAATGGCGTAAAATATGAAGTTGATGTAAAGGACGGACAGAAGACAGGATTTTTCCTGGATCAGAAGTATAACAGACTGGCAATCCAGAAGCTTTGCAAAGGTGCGAAAGTTCTGGACTGCTTTACACATACAGGTTCCTTTGCACTGAATGCCGGAATTGCAGGTGCTGAAAGTGTAACCGGTGTGGATGCATCTCAGTTGGCGGTAGATCAGGCAACAGCCAATGCGGCATTGAATGGTTTATCTGACAGTGTGAAATTTATCTGTGAAGATGTTTTTGAACTGCTTCCAGAACTGGAAGAAAAGGGTGAGAAATTTGATGTTGTGATTCTTGATCCTCCGGCATTCACTAAATCCAGAAATTCTATTAAGAATGCAGTAAAAGGATACAGGGAAATTAATCTGCGTGCCATGAAACTGGTAAAAGACGGAGGTTTTCTTGCAACCTGTTCCTGTTCTCATTTTATGGATTATGAATTATTTACCAAAACCATCGGACAGGCGGCAAAGAATGTACATAAGAGACTTCGCCAGGTAGAATACAGGACACAGGCACCGGATCATCCAATCCTGTGGGCGGCAGATGAGTCTTATTATCTGAAGTTCTATATCTTCCAGGTATGCAATGACAGATAATTATATAATACGATATCAGAGCCAGAGTGTACTTGCACGATAAGATTTTTGAGAAAACAGGGATTTCTGTAGCAGAGGATTTCGGATGTTTGAGAATAAAGAAAGAGAGGAAATATTATTATGAGTTTTAAAGAAGTAAAGGCAGAAGAACTGACAATGAATCCATTTACAAAGATTGGAAAGGAATGGCTGCTGATCACAGCAGGAAATGAGGAGAAATGCAATACCATGACAGCAAGCTGGGGGGCAATGGGTGTTATGTGGGGAAAGAACGCAGTGACTGTATATATCCGTCCTCAGAGATACACCAAGGAATTTGTGGACAGGGAAGATACATTTACAATTTCTGTTCTGGGAGAAGAGTATCGCAAGGCATTAAATTATTGCGGAAAGGTTTCAGGAAAAGATGCGGATAATAAGATTAAGGAAGCAGGACTGACTCCTTACTTTACAGACAAAACAACAGGAATTGAAGAAGCTGACATGATCATGGTCTGCAAAAAAATGTATCATGATGAGATTAAACCGGAATGCTTTGATGCCGGAGAAAATGACAGCAAGTGGTATCCGCAGAAAGATTACCATACCATGTATATTGCTGAAATCCTGAAAGTTCTTGTCAGAGAATAAAATCCTGCAAATAATTCAATTTATCAGAACAGAAAACAAAATGTATTGCAAATAATAAAAAGAGGTAGTTTAATGAAAGACAAGCTAAACAGATTCATGCAGGGACGCTATGGAGTGGATAATCTTTCAAGATTTATTCTTGGTGTGGCACTTTTCGTCATTGTTGTGGGTTCTTTTCTGAGGCAAAATGCCGCCGGAGGTATTCTGGATACAGTTGGATTTATTCTTATCATTTATACATATTTCAGAATACTTTCCAGAAATATCTCTGCACGATATGCGGAAAATCAGAAATATCTGGGATATACTCAGAAAATCCGCAGCCAGTTTAACAGAGAGAAAAATATGATGGAGCAGAGAAAAACCCATCATATCTATACCTGCCCTGGATGTGGACAGAAGATACGTATTCCCAGAGGAAAAGGACAGAAGGTAGAGATTGAATGTCCGAAATGTCATGAGAAGTTTATTAAAAGACGCTGATTTGCTGCCAACACGCTCTGGCAGATCATCATAAGCTATGGGCTGGAGGAACTATGTTTGGTTATGTGGTAATGAATAAGCCGGAAATCAAGTTTAAGGATTTTGATCTGTACAGATCCTTTTACTGTGGACTTTGCAGAGAACTTAAAAGCAAATATGGGATATCAGGTCAGATTTCACTGACTTATGATATGACGTTTGTTGTGATTCTTCTCAGTGCGCTTTATGAGCCGCCCATGCAGAAGGGAACTACCAGATGTGTGATTCATCCGGTTCACAGACAGCCTGTCAGAAGAAATACAGTGACCGGATATGCAGCAGATATGAATGTGCTCCTTGCTTATTATAAATGCCGGGATGACTGGGAGGATGAGAAAAAAATAACTGCTCTTGGTTATTCAAAAATTCTTCAGGGGAAAGTAAAAAAGCTGGATCAGGAATATCCGGATAAATCCCGAAGAATACAGAAACTTCTCGGTGAACTGTCTGAGATGGAGAAATCCGGAGAAAAAGATATTGACAAAATGGCGGGCTGCTTTGGGAAAATTATGGAAGAGATTTTTGCATGGAAGCAGGATGTGTGGGAAGACACTTTGCGCAGAATGGGATTTTTCCTTGGTAAATTTATTTATCTTCTGGATGCATATGATGATGTGGAAGAGGATATAAAAAATAAAAATTACAATCCTTTTTCAGAACAATATATAATAGAAGGGTTCGATGAGCAGGTACGTCAGATTCTGATCATGATGATGGCACAGACCTGCAGGGAGTTTGAGAAGCTTCCTATTATAAAATACACTGATATTTTGAGAAATATTCTTTACTCAGGAGTATGGTGCCGGTTTGAGGCAATTCATAAGAAGAGAAAAGAATCAGGGGAGAGAGAGAATGATTGATCCGTACAGTACACTGGGGATTTCCAGAGATGCATCCGATGAGGAAGTGAAGAAGGCATATCGTAAGCTGAGCAGAAAATATCATCCGGATGCAAATATTGACAATCCGAATAAAGAACAGGCTGAGGAGAAATTCAAGCAGGTTCAGCAGGCTTATGAGCAGATTATGAAGGAAAGAGAGCAGGGAACCGGTTACGGAAATTATGGCAGCAATAATTACGGTGGTTTTGGCGGATTTTCAGGACAGTCAGACTCAGGCTATCAGGATGAAGAAGCCATGCGCAGGCAGGCGGCAGCCAATTATATCCAGAGCGGTCATTATCGTGAGGCTATGAATGTTCTGCAGTCACTTTCACAGAGAAACGGACAGTGGTATTATCTGTCTTCTATGGCAAATATGGGACTTGGAAATAATGTAAATGCTTTAAATGATATTAAAGAAGCTATTCGTCTGGAGCCGGACAATGCACAGTATCAGATGCTTTTACGGCAGATGGAAGGCGGAGGAAGCTGGTATCAGGAGATGCAGAATCCATTTGGAGGTATGCCGACGGGCGGAGATGATTATTGTATGAAGCTGTGCCTGGCGAATATGGCATGCAGTCTGTGCTGTCCGGGTGGAGGCGTATTTTGTTGTTGATTTTTGTAACAAACTGGTTACTGGATTATAAAACTTCCATTAATGGATTGACAATCAAAATGGAAAATATTACTATAGTAAAGTGATAATGCGCAGTTGTGGTAATAAGGAATAGCTGCGATAACAGAAGAAAGGTTACAGGAGGAAATTATAATGAGTATTCGTATTGGTATTTTGGGCTACGGTAATCTTGGCCGTGGTGTAGAGTGCGCAATCAAACATAATCCGGATCTGGAACTTGTGGCTGTATTTACACGTCGTGCTCCGGAAACCGTTAAGATTCTTACAGAGACAGCAACAGTATATTCTGTTAGTGATGCTGAGAAAATGAAAGATAAGATTGACGTTCTTATCATCTGTGGTGGAAGCGCAACAGATCTTCCGAAACAGACACCGGAATATGCAAAGATGTTTAACGTAATTGACAGCTTTGATACACATGCAAGAATTCCGGAACATTTTGATGCAGTAGATGCGGCAGCAAAAGGAAGCGGTCATATCGGTATTATTTCAGTAGGCTGGGATCCGGGAATGTTCTCACTGAACCGTCTTTACGCAAATGCAATTCTTACAAACGGAAAAGATTACACATTCTGGGGCAAGGGTGTAAGCCAGGGACATTCAGATGCAGTACGCCGTATTAAAGGTGTAAAAGACGCAAAACAGTATACAATTCCTGTTGAAGCGGCACTGGAAGCAGTAAGAAACGGAGAGAATCCAGATCTTACAACAAGACAGAAACATACAAGAGAATGCTTTGTAGTTGCAGAGGAAGGTGCAGATCTGGCACAGATCGAGAACGACATTAAGACTATGCCGAATTATTTCTCAGATTACGACACAACTGTACACTTCATTTCGGAAGAAGAACTGAAGCGTGATCACAGTGGAATCCCGCATGGCGGTTTTGTGATCCGTTCCGGAAAAACAGGATGGAATAATGAGAACAGTCACGTGATCGAATACAGTCTGAAACTGGATTCTAATCCGGAGTTTACTTCTTCTGTACTTGTTGCATATGCAAGAGCTGCATATCGCATGAATAAAGAAGGACAGAGCGGTGCGAAGACAGTATTTGATGTGGCACCTGCTTATTTATGTGCTGCTGACGGGGCTGAATTAAGAAAGCATCTGCTGTGATCAGGGATATAAGATGATATTCTGTCTGCTGAAAAAATAAAGAGAAAACAGATATACAGGTTATATTTCACAGTGTGATTTTGTGAAAAGAGACAAAGTATTTGTGGACTTTGTCTCTTTTTTTATGGAACAGACTGTGAAAAATTAGTGAATATTTAACAGAATTTTACTTGTCTGTTGACGGGTTATTTAAAGTGTAATATAATAGGGTCATAGAAACGTAACAACATTGTAAAAAACCTTGTAAAACCTCAGAGTGTATCTGAGAAGTATGTGAGATATCAGAGCGATACCCACGATTCATACTTTTCAGATACACTCTGATAACGAAAAAAGAAAAGGAAGGTATGTATGCAAAACGTAAACAGGAAACTTAAAATCTGGGGAGTGCTTTTGTTTCTGATGCTTTTTGCTGTGGGGATTTCTGCTGGCTTTTCTACAGTGAATGCGCAGGCGGCGACTAAAACCGGTTTTGTAACTATTAACGGAAAATCATACTACATAAACAAAGACGGTTCTAAACAGAAAGGATGGCTGGAACTTAACGGTAAGAAATATTATTTTAATAAATCAACAGGTGTTCAGGTAAAAGGCTGGGCGACTGACAGTAAAGGCAGAAAGAGATATTTCAGTAAAACGGCGGGAGTTATGATGACTGGCTGGCTGACTGATTCCAAGGAGCAGAAGAGATATTTTGAGCCGTCTACTGGATTTATGAAGACCGGCTGGCTGACATTGAAGGGAAAGAAATATTATTTTTACAGTAACTCTGGTGTGGCAGCGTGCAAAACATTCCTTACAGACAAAAAGGAAAATACCAGATACTTTACAAGTGCATGTTATATGCTGACCGGATGGACGAAAAATACCAGTAATGAGTACAGATATTTTGAAAAAGAAGATGGAGTCATGGCAAAAGGATTCCAGACAATCGATGGAAAAAATTATTATTTCAATACTGGCAGTGGTAAAATGGCAGTGGGATGGACTACTATCGGAGCGAATAAGTATTACTTTGATGAAGAAACGGGTGTTATGGCTGTTGGTGATGTAACTATTGATGGACAGAAATATCACTTTAATTCTAATGGTGTACTGAGCAATACCACAAATCCGACAGGTTCCAGAACAATTAAGAATTATCTTGCCGGTGCATTGCAGCCAGTTGGACAGGCTCTGTATGTATGGGGCGGTGGATGGAATGATTCCACAAGAAAAGGTACAAGTCAGACAATGACTGATTTCTATAACAGTCAGAGCAGCAGTTATGATTATAATAATTACAGAGACCTCAGTACAGCAAACCGTGCGAAAGGTTTTGACTGCTCTGGTTTTGTAGGATGGTCAGCATATCAGGTAATGCAGAGCAAGTCAGGTGTAGGAAGCGGATATACGGTAGTTTCCGGAGAGATTGGTTCTTATTATCAGTCTATGGGATGGGGAAGTATTCTGACCCAGGCAAATCTTGCAAGTGATGACTGGACTGTATACCCTGGAGATGTGGGATATGACAGTGGACATACCTGGATTATCCTTGGACAGTGTGAGGATAAGAGTGCGGTAATCGTACATTCTACACCAAATGCAGGTGTCCAGATTGCAGGTACTCCTACTCCGTCTGGTGCTTATTCAAGTCAGGCAATTGCACTGGCACAGAAATATATGTCAAGATATCCTGGATTTACCAAGTATGATTATCATACTTCATCAGGTAATTATATTAGAAGAGGTAATTATCTGAGATGGAACAGAAATACGCTTTCTGATCCGGATGGTTATCTGAATATGACAGCAGACCAGATTCTGGCGGATTTGTTTGGCTGAAAAGTGAATAGTTAAGAAATTGAAGCAGCTTTCGAATGAGGAGGCTGCTTCTTTTTAGCGTTTTATAGTATTTTGTAAAACAATGCAAACAATCAGGTCTATCATAGCGTGAAGTCCCGCATCGGATATCTTTGTCCTGCGTCAAAATTATTACAGACATGAAATGAAATATGTCTGAATTGTAGAAAGAAACGCGAAGAATAACAAAAGGATTAATAAATGTTACAGAAATATAAAATTTATAGTAATTAATCCTTGCGTTTTTGATTATGATGTGTTAATATGTATGAGAATTAACTTAGATATTGCAAAAACATTAAGATATAGAAAGAAAATGTTACGAGGGTGAGAATTCATGAAGAAAAGAATTGTGTGTCTTACATTAGCACTACTGATGAGTGCATCACAGGTTGTTAGTGTAAGTGCTTCAAGAGAGGATGAATTGAGAGAAGAGCAGGCGATCACAAGTCAGCAGCTTGATGCAACTTATTCCAGAATGGATGAGCTTGCATATGCGAAATCACAGCTTGAGAATGAGATTTCCGAACTGGATTCCAATCTTGTAAGTGTTATGGTTTCTATTGATACTCTGAAAGGAGATATCGATAATAAAGAAGTAGAGATTATTAAAACAAAGCAGGATCTGGGCAAGGCACAGAAAGCAAGAGATAAACAGTATGAGAGCATGAAGCTGCGTATTCAGGCTTTATATGAGCAGGGCGGTGATGCAGCCTGGTTTCAGATGATGCTCAACTCAGAAGATTTAAGTGAGCTTCTGACACGTGCTGAGAATACACAGCAGATGTATGAGCAGGACAGAAAGAATCTTGACAAATATGTAAATACTATCAATGAAGTAAATAACTTAAAGACACAGTATGAATCTGACAAAGCAGAACTGGAGGAGATGAAGGCTTCTTATGAACAGCAGTCCTATGATCTTCAGTGTCAGATCGATCAGAAGAAATCTGAATCAGCTGATTATGAGAATGAGATTGCATATGCACAGCAGCAGGCAACAGAATATGCAAACCTGTTAGCAGAACAGACAGCGGAGATTCAGAGGCTGGAAGCTGAGAGAATTGCAGCTGAGGAAGAGGCAAGACGTCAGGCTGAGGAAGAGGCAGCAAGACAGGCAGCAGAGGAAGCTGCTGCTGCAGAAGCCGCAGAGCAGGAACAGGAGTCTGAATCAGAAGATGAAGGGAATGCAGAATATGATGAGGACGGAAACGAGATAGAGAACGTTGATGAGGATTCTGATTACGAAGATGAATCAGAAGATGATGTGGAATATGATGAAAATGGAGATATTGTTGACAATGCAGGAACTTCTGATGATGTAGAATATGATGAGTATGGTAATGTGATTGACTCTGATAATACAGTTTCAGCAGAAGATTATGAAAGTGAGCAGTCATCTGACTCAGACAGCTCTTCATCATCTGGTTCCGGTTCAGGATCTTCTGTAGTAGATTATGCGACACAGTTTGTCGGTAATCCATATGTATGGGGAGGTACAAGCCTTACAGGTGGTGCTGACTGTTCGGGATTTACACAGAGTGTATATGCGAATTTTGGAGTAAGTCTTCCAAGAACTTCTTATGAACAGCAGAATGCCGGTACAGAAGTATCCTATGCAGATGCACAGCCAGGTGATCTGATCTGTTATGGTGGACATGTAGCAATCTATATGGGTAATGGACGCATCGTTCACGCATCCAATTCTGTGGATGGTATTAAGATCAGTGATAACGCAGCATACAGAACGATTGTTTCTGTAAGAAGACTGGTGTAATTAAATTAGTATAAATAATTAAATTTATAGGGGTTGAAAAGGAGTATCGCTAAGGGGGCTGATGCTCCTTTTCTTTGTATGTTAAGTGTTGCTGCCCATTCCTGATCAGTAACATTTTACCGATTTTCAGGCAGATTTTACCTTGACATAAAACTGCCCGGATAGTACAGTTTATATAATAATTGAACATATGAAGCCGGAATCCTATAGTCAACAAAGATAATATTTAATTAATTTGGCTTTGGATGAAGGTAGTGGACAGTTACAATAATCTGAAATTTGTGTTGAGAATGTATTGACAGGGAAGCGGATCAAGAATATCCGCATGAATTATCCGGATTATAATTATAGAGGAAATGAGGAAAGCGAGGAATGATAAATGGCGAATGAACATGTAGAACATATAAGAATTGTGCAGGAAACTGTTGCAGGCAAGGAGATTACTTTTGCCCATGTAATGGGAGGACCAGCTCCGATCATATATCAGAAGCTCGGACTGAATCCTCAGGTGGATTATCGTTCATCTGCAATTGGAATCATGAATATGACACCGCCGGAATCAGCAGTGATCGCATCTGATATTGCGGTGAAAAGCGGGAATGTTTATCTTGGCTTTGCGGATCGTTTTACAGGTACGCTGATCATTACGGGAGAGATTTCCGATGTAATGTCAGCGATGACTGAGGTTGTGGACTATTTCAGAGATACTCTGGGTTATGTAGTCTGCAAGATTACCAAGAGATAGGAAGTGGTGGGATGACAACCAGAGAATTACTGGAAAAGCTTTATCACCAAGATTATGAGAAATTAAAGGGAAAAAATCTTCGTATGACCAGAGTGAGGGTGCCGGGAAAGGAAGTCTGTCTGGCTCATGTAATCAGTCCTTCCCAGACCTGCATTTATCAGAATCTTGGTCTGCACATTGGAGTTCATGAGGGAGAAGACCACACAGGAGAAGCAATCGGAATGATTCGTTTTACCCCATGGGAAGCAGTGGTTGTAGCTGCTGACATTGCGGTAAAAAGTGCAAATGTGGAGATTGGTTTCATGGACCGTTTCAGTGGCTCATTGATTCTTACCGGCGGTCTGGTGGAAGTTCAGACTGCGGTGGAAGAAGTGGTGAAATTTTTTAAAGAAGTACTTGGTTTTAAGACTTGTGCAGTTCACAAAAGTTAAAACATACGAAAGTCAGTTATTCCATACCGATGATGCTCTCGTAACAGCCGGAATAGCTGAGAGAAATGAAAGGGACAGACATTAAATATGAAGAAAATATTTCTGATGGGCAGAAGTGAGGCTGGTAAGACTTCATTAACACAGGCATTAAAAGGCGAAAAACTTCATTATGTAAAAACGCAGTATACGAATACGGATGATGATACTATTGATTCTCCGGGAGAGTATGCAGAGTCCAAGCATTTCAGCGTAGGGCTGGCCTGTTTTTCTTTTGAAGCAGATGTGGTGGCAATGGTACAGTCAGCGGATGAACCTTTCAGTTTATTTGGATATGGCAGTAATGCATTTATTCTGAGACCGCTGATAGGAATTATTACGAAAATAGATTCTCCCTATGCAAATGTTCCGATGGTGCGCCAGTGGATGCTGAATGCCGGATGCGAAAGAATTTTTCTAGTAAATAATGTGACCGGAGAAGGGATTGATGAGCTGAGAGCATATCTGAATGAGGAGGTTCCGAAACTGAGTCTGGAAGAAGCAAAATTCAGACAAAGTCTTGGACTGAATGAATGGGATCCTTTGCCGGAGGGAGTGAAATATCCTTCGTTGGAAAAGTAATGAGAGAATAATGCAGGAAATTTTAGTTAAAAAATATATTGATAAATAGTTGACAAACTAATTGCAGAGTGTTATTATACAGATAGTATAATTCCATACAGAACATATTAAGTGCTGATACTGTGAGGAAAACAGTACAGAAAGAGGGAATCAGGTGAGAAACCTGAGCGATCCGGTCACTGTAACAGAGGAGCAAATCTCAGAATGTCCATTGTGCCATAGCATGAGAAGGAGAGAGGAGCGATGAGCCTGGAGCCAGGAAACCTGCTTGGTATGGCGAGGTTAAACTTCCGTGTAAAGTGTAACAACCAACTCCGTTGAATCCGCAGCTTCGGAGTGTTGTCTGCTTTTATCTGAAGGCAGACATTTTTTATGGAATGCGCCTGTTCTTTATGAATTATACATGATTAAATGGCAGGCGATACTACTTCGGATTTATTCGTTCCCTCCGCGCACTCATGAACGGATTTTTTTCTACCCCGGGGTAGCATCGCTCCCTCTTAGTTTGAAATGTGCAATCTGTAAAAAATACTGTAATGAATTTTCAATGCTTTGTTATGTAAAAAGAAATTGATGATTTATTAGAGTATTTTTTGTTTTGCAGATTTCGTCCTCTGATGGGAGGGATTGATGGAGAATGAGAAAACGGAATTATTCTGAAAAGATAAAAACTTGCAACAGGAGAGGAGAGGTAGCAATGGAGAAACCTTATTGGGAAGGAAAGGAATATTCTTATTTCAGCCATAAGAAATGCGAATTTTTTCCATGTCATAAAAATGCAGATTCGGAGGATTTCAACTGTCTGTTCTGTTACTGTCCGTTATATGCTCTGGGCGAGAAATGCGGGGGAAATTTCCGTTATACAGATAAGGGAATTAAAGACTGTACAAACTGTATGCTTCCGCATAAAAGAAAGAATTATGGATATATCACGGGAAAATATCAGGAACTGGCTGATATGATGAAAAGGGCAGGGGAAATTAATCCGAAATAAAAAGGAACGTGTCAGATTAACAAAAATAAGAAGGAACGATTTTCATTGTAATGCAGAGAGTGTTCTGCTAGAATAGTGGTAGCAAAAGAGAAAAGTCTGTAAGATTTTTCGAATCTGTTCTGAATTATGCAAGGCGGTACACACACGCTTTCCACACTTTTCACATATACAGAAGAAAATGCCTCACAGGCATTTGCCATCTTTTCCTGGCGGCATTTTCCCGTCGGCAGAACCTTTCACTTCTACATAGAACCGCCGGAAAACAGTAACGGAAACTGTTTTCTGACGGTTTTGTCATTGATAGCGGTTGAAAAACAAAAACGATAATGATATGATGGTATCATATTTATGCATGGAGGAATAAATTACCATATGAAAAAAAGAAATACTGCAATACGTGCATTGGCAGTTTTGATGATTTGTACAATGTTTGGGACATCAGTGCCTGCCGCAGGTCAGGAAGTATTTGAATCCGGAGTCCGGCAGGAGACAGAAGAAAATATATCGGATGTGGAAGAATTTCAAAGTTCACAGGCAGATGAATTTGGAACAGATACGGAATCTGATGCAGAACTGTTCGAAAGCGATGAAACAAAACAGGAGTTCCAGGACGGAGAAGCAGCGGAAGAAAATACAGATGGAATTCGATATATCAAGGGTCGTCCGTTGACAGAAGAGGAAAGAAAAGAAGAGTTAGAACCTTTTAAAAATTTAAAACCGATAGATCCGGGACCTGAAGTAGAGAGTGATCTGACATCAGTTTACGCTGCATATGGAAGCAGAGAAACAGCATTTCCATCCTCCTATGATTCCAGAAAAGAAGGACTGGTTACTGCTGTAAAAAATCAGAATCCATTTGGAACCTGCTGGGCTTTTGGGATGGCGGCAATTATGGAAACTTCACTTCTGGCACAGAATAAAGGAACTTATGATCTGTCAGAGGAACACTTATCATACTTTTTTTCAAACAGACAGAATGATCCGTTGGGAAATACTCCCGATGATGTGAACTCGGTACTGGGAGATTATCATGAGATAGGGGGCAATGATTATCTGGCGGCTATCTATCTCAGCACCTGGTCTGGAATGACTACAGAGGATGATGTGCCGTTTCCTACGGATTCTTTGCATCAGCAGAATCTGAGTGTACAGATTCCGGAGAGTAAGGCTTATAATTCTGTGGCATACCTGAAAAATGCATCTTTTTCCAAATACAGTGAGGAACGTATGAAGGAAATGCTGCTGAATGATCATGCAGTATCCATAATGCTTTATATGAAAGATAATTATGTAAATCCAGATACGGCTGCATATTGTTATCCTGTTGGAAAATCGAGTTCGACTGTGATCAATCATATTGTGACAGTCGTAGGATGGGATGATAATTATTCAAAGAATAATTTCTTGCCTGTTTCCAATGTGACATCAGATGGTGCCTGGATTATAAAAAACAGTTGGGGAGAGAACAAGGGAGATGGGGGATATTACTATCTTTCCTATCAGGATCCAAATATCGGTAATCTTGTAAGTGCAGAGGCAGTGACTGTTTCTGATCAGAAATATAATAATAACTATTTTTATGATGGTTCTTCAGCTATTTCTTCTATAAAAGTACAGCCTGGACAGTCAGTATCAGTTGTTTATGAAACGAAGGCAGGGAATGGAAACGAAGAGGCTCTGGGAGAAATCAATGTAGTTACCATGAATGATAATGCTTCATATAAAATACAGGTATATACAGATCTTACAGATCTTTCGGATCCGGAAAGTGGAACTGCTGCGTATACGCAGCCCTGTGAAGTTGAACAGCCAGTGGCAGGGGTGCAGACAGTTACTGTACCGGAAGTAATGCTGAAGCAGGGGAGCAGGTATTCGGTAGTGATTACTAACAGTGGAATCAGTTATATCAGTTTTGGTGTGGAAGCAAATGCCGGTTATAAGACATCAGGTGGAAGCAAATGGTTTACTTCCACAGCAGGGATAGAGTCAGGACAGACTTTTCATAAGGGTGCATCAGCAACAGCAGAATGGTCAGATGGAAAGACAAAAAACTGGACTGTAAGGATCAAGGCACATACAAGAACTTTAAATCAGTCATGGGTACCGGATACGCCGGTATTTCAGGTAAAGGCTTATAATTCCGGGTATAATCTTGTTTCATGGAAAAAAGTTTCGCAAGCTACAGGATATTATGTGTACAGAAAACCTGCTGCAGGAGGAAAATGGTCAAAAATCGCAGACGTCGGGACTTCCACATTAAAATATAAGGACAGTAAAGTTAAAGCCAATGCTTCATACCGTTATACGGTAAAGGCATATTATGAAGCATCCGGAAAAAGATACTACAGTAAATATACAATCGGCGATGTGGTTAAGGCGGCACCTTCGTTGCAGAAGATTTCCTCTGTGAAGTCTGAAAAGAAGGGAATCAGAATCAGATGGAATCCACAGAAAAAATGTAACGGATATTATATATACAGAAAGAAAAAAGGAGGTTCTTATCAGTTGATAAAGAGAATTTCCGGTGGAAATCGTTCTTCATATCTGGACAAAAAAGCACAAAAAGGTGTATCATACTACTATGCAGTAAAAGCATACGTGAAAGAGCCTTATGGGAACACATACAGCAAATACAAAAGTTCATCTGCTGTAAAAAGAAAATGAGAAATGAAGGAAAGAGATTATGAAGAGAAGGTTGGGAACAGTATTGGCAATATTGCTGTGCATTATTGTGACAGCGGTTTCTGTTTATGCTGATGATGGAATGAGCCAGAATCCGGATTATGCAACAGATTATTACATGATCGTACAGAGTGCACAGGGTGGAGCAGATATTTATGATGAAGCGGATCCGAAGGGAATTAAACTGAATGACGGTCAGATTCCGAATGGAACTGCAATCCATGTTCTGGGTGAGAAAGATGGAACGGACGGCAAAAAGTGGGCATATACCCAGTATCATGGGATGAACGGATATGTTCCTATGGATGATCTGGATCCGGCTTCCAGGGCAGACGCAGTGAATGAAGAGTATCGTACTTTTGGCGGAAAAGATGTGGATTTTGAAGTAAAAATTCAGGGAAATGGTGGAAATGTACCGGTTTATAACGGTCCTGGAGAGAAATTTGATGAAGTTTCAGGAACAGACGGAATTGCGGATGGGACAAGCGTACATATTTCTCAGTATATGCAGGGAGAAGACGGAACAAACTGGGGAAAAACAGACACAGATGGTGTGACACAGGGATGGCTGAATCTTGACAGGGATACAGATTATGTGAATGAAAATGTATCCGGAGATGCACCGGAGGCTACAGGTACCTCAGGAAATGTCCCGGTTGCTGCTGAGATTGTTACACCGACACCGGAAGCAACTCCAACTCCGAAAACAACACCGACACCGGAGGCAACACCAACAGAAGAAGCGACACCGACACCGGAGGCAACGCCGACAGAAGAAGCGACGCCAACACCGGGAGAAACAGAGACGCCTGCTCCGACAGAAGATAAAGAATCTGATGATGAGCAGAGTCAGAAAACATCAGGAAAGAATGTAAAAGCAGATTCAGGAATGAAGAATCCTGTAATCTGGATTAGCGGTATTGGGATTATTATTATCATAATTTTACTTATTTATTTCCTGAAGAAGAAAAAGTAAGTCTTAAAATCATTAAAGAATGCCGTCGACGGCAGAGAACAGTTATAAAATAAAAGAGCAGCGCATCGGATGATGCAGCTGCTCTTTTTAGAAAATGTGTGTGTATAATTGAGACATTATGAGGAAACCTCAAATAGTCTTAATTAACAAAAACTATTAATGTGTGTGCATATATAGTCTACAATTTTTTTGCAATTTAATCAAGATAGAATTTTATAGAAAATGATATATTTCACTATATTTTTGATGACAAAGAGGCTGTTCAGACTTTTTACTTGCGTAACTCTGGCAGGAAACGTATAATAGAAAAAAGGAATACTCGAGGGTGAGGAAAAGAGGATGAAGATAACAGAAGAACTGTTAAATGAGATGAAAATTAAGGATGAGAACTTTTCTGATGGTCTGATCAAGCCGGACGGTGATTATATAAGAATACCCAGAGGACATCTTCATGGAATGATGGAATTGCTTCCGTGGACAGAGAATGAAATCTGGAAAATGATTCCGGATGATGATTCTCCGCTGTTCTGGCTAATTGAGAAAACAGGATGCGTTCTTACAGATTATAATAATTCTATTGGCATGAAGATGACACCTGCTCAGCAGATTGTGTTTGATATGATGCGGAAACATGGGGTTCTTACAGATGATTATTACGATCTGACGAAACAGAGGGAGAAAGTAAGAGAAGCCAGAGAACAAAAAGAGAACAGGAAATAATAGTTAAGTGTATATGAATATATGGGAGTGCAGAGATGGAAAAGCATGCTCATTAAAGTCATCCGATGCAGAAAAAACAATATACGATATTAAAAAGCAGCATATCAGAGTTATGGATCATAACCTGATATGCTGCTTTTAACGTGTCTGAAGAAAAATGAAATGTCAATCATAAAAACAAAACAAAAACAACCAGAATAGAAGAAAAAACAAATAAAAAACAACATGAAAGTTCAGGATATACATGTTGATTCATGTTGACTTTGCAATAGCCATAAGGTATAATGAATCTATATGAAAACATGGAGGATATTGCTGTCAGAATGATACCGGAATGTATTGGGGTCTGGTATGGGTGCAGCTTTTATTCATGAGAAAGGAGTAACATGGAAAAATTTCAAACATCAGATATTCCCAAGTCTCCCAGAATTCAGAAACTGGTAGATGCATTGTATGAACATATGCCGGTGATCGAATCAGCCAGAGCAAAGCTGATCACAGAATCTTATAAGGAAACAGAAGGAGAACCGATTATCACACGCAGAGCAAAGGCTTTTGCGCATATTCTTCATAATATTCCGATCATTATCCGTGACAATGAACTGATTGTCGGAAGCAGTACGATTGCGCCGAGGGGATGTCAGACATTTCCGGAGTTCTCTTATGAGTGGCTGGAAGCTGAACTGGATACAGTTGCGACCAGAACTGCGGATCCTTTTGAGATTGCTGAGGAGACCAAAGCCGAACTTAAGGAGGCAGATAAGTACTGGAAAGGGAAAACAACCAGTGAACTTGCAACTTCCTATATGGCACCGGAAGCAATCAAGGCAATTGAACACAATATTTTTACACCTGGAAATTATTTTTACAATGGTGTAGGACATGTAACAGTTAAATACTGGGAAGTACTGGAAACCGGTTTTGAGGGAATCATGGAGAAGGCTCAGAAAGAGTTGGATGGATGCAGTGTCGGTGACGGTAATTATGCAAGAAAGTCTCACTTCCTTGAGGCAGTGATTTTAAGCTGTAAGGCGGTGATCGATTATGCAGGCAGATATGCAAAACTTGCGCAGGAAATGGCGGCACAGACAAGTGATCCGGTAAGAAAACAGGAACTTCTTGTTATCGCAGAGAACTGTAGCAGGGTACCGGCAAAGGGTGCACAGAATTTCTATGAGGCATGTCAGTCATTCTGGTTTGTACAGCAGCTTCTTCAGATGGAATCCAGTGGACATTCTATTTCACCGGGTCGCTTTGATCAGTATATGTATCCATATTATAAGAAGGATATGGAAGCAGGAACTATTACCCGAGAGTTCGCACAGGAATTGATGGATTGCATCTGGGTTAAATTAAATGACCTGAATAAATGTCGTGATGCGGCTTCAGCGGAAGGATTTGCAGGATATAGCCTTTTCCAGAATCTGATCGCGGGTGGTCAGAATAAAGAGGGAGAGGATGTAACTAACGATCTTTCTATTATGTGTATTCAGGCATCCATGCATGTGCATCTTCCGGCTCCATCACTTTCTGTGAGAGTATGGAATGGTTCTCCGCATGAATTCCTGATAAAGGCAGCCGAGCTTACGAGAACAGGAATCGGACTTCCTGCATATTACAATGATGAGGTGATTATTCCGGCACTGCAGAACAGAGGCTTATCTCTGGAGGATGCCAGAGAGTACAATATCATCGGATGTGTAGAACCGCAGAAAGCCGGTAAGACAGAAGGGTGGCATGATGCCGCATTCTTTAATATGTGCAGACCTCTGGAACTTGTTTTTTCGAATGGTATGGATAAAGGTGAGATGGTGGGAATCCCTACCGGCGATGTCACTCAGATGAAGACCTTTGATGAATTCTTTGACGCATATAAGAAACAGATGGAATACTGCATTTCCCTGCTGGTGAATGCAGATAATGCTATTGATGTAGCTCATGCGGAACGCTGTCCGTTACCATTCCTTTCCTGTATGATAGATGACTGTCTGAAAGAAGGCAAGTCTGTCCAGGAAGGTGGAGCTGTTTACAACTTTACAGGTCCTCAGGGATTTGGAATCGCCAATATGGCAGATGGACTTTTTGCAATCCGCAAACTGGTCTATGAGGATAAGAAAGTATCTATGAAAGAACTTAAGGAAGCTCTTGCATGGAACTATGATAAAGGACTGGATGCGCAGTCCGCCGGTGATATGACAGAGATGATCATGAAGGCAATGCAGAAAGCAGGCAGAAATGTGGATGCTTCCACTGCAGAGGGACTTCTGAAAACTTTCATGGGAATGAAACCGGGCGAACAAAAGACACAGAGATTCAAAGAAATCCACGATATGATAGATGAAGTTCCGAAATTTGGAAATGATATTCCGGAAGTTGATTATTTTGCAAGAGAAGTTGCCTATACATATTCCAAACCGCTTCAGAAGTATAACAATCCAAGAGGCGGAAAGTTCCAGGCAGGTCTGTATCCTGTATCTGCAAATGTACCGTTGGGCGGACAGACAGGAGCAACACCGGATGGAAGATATGCACACACACCCGTTGCAGATGGCGTTTCACCATCTGCGGGCAAGGATGTGAAGGGACCTACAGCAGCGGCAACTTCCGTATCCAGACTGGATCATTTTATTGTATCCAACGGAACACTCTTTAACCAGAAATTCCATCCATCCGCACTTTCCGGAAGAGAAGGACTGGAGAAATTCGTTGCGCTGATCCGCGGATACTTTGACCAGAAGGGAATGCACATGCAGTTTAATGTAGTTGACAGGCAGACACTGCTGGATGCACAGGAACATCCTGAGAAATACAAACATCTGGTAGTGCGCGTGGCAGGCTACAGCGCACTGTTTACGACACTTTCCCGTTCTCTTCAGGATGACATCATCCGCCGTACAGAACAGGGATTCTGATCCTGACTGCCTTTACAGAAAGTAAAAGTGACCGGCAGAGGATGTATGGATAACAGAATAAGAAAGGAAAAGCATGGACTATTTGGATACAAAGGGCAGAGTATTTGATGTCCAGAAATATTCTATTCATGATGGACCGGGTATAAGGACAATCGTATTTCTGAAAGGTTGTGTCCTGCGGTGCAAATGGTGCTGCAATCCGGAATCTCAGGAATATAAGATCCAGACAATGAAAGTGCAGGGAGAAGACAAGGTCATCGGACGTGATGTGACAGTCAGGGAGATGATTGAAGAAGTTGAGAAAGACAGGGTATACTATTACCGCTCGGGCGGAGGTATGACTCTTTCTGGCGGAGAATGTCTCTGTCAGCCGGAATTTGCAGGAGCACTTCTGAGAGCTGCCAAAGAGAGAGGGATTTCTACTGCGATCGAGAGTATGGCATGTGCAAAATGGGAGACGATTGAGACAATCTTACCGTATCTGGATACTTATTTAATGGATATTAAACATACAAATCCTGCGAAACATAAAGAATTTACAGGACGTTCCAATGAACTGATGATGGAAAATGCCAGAAAAGTGGCGCTTTCCGGTAAAACCAGGCTGGTAATCCGTGTACCGGTGATACCCACATTTAATGATACAGTGGAGGAAATCCAGGGGATTGCAAGGTTTGCAGACACACTTCCCGGAGTGGACAAGATTCATCTTCTTCCGTATCACAGACTTGGACAGGATAAATATGAGGGACTTGGCAGACCATATCTGATGGGAAATGTGGAACCACCGTCCAAAGAACATATGGAAACATTAAAAAAGGCAGTACATGCGGTCTGCGGTCTGGACTGTCAGATCGGTGGATGAGGCATTTTTTGCATCTGATACGATTATTGGAATAAAAAAAGAAAAAAACAAACAAAAACAACACAATAAAACCTGTAAAAACAACATAAAACAACGGAAATGTATTGACTTTTTATGACCGATAGTGTAAAATCACAGGTAGAAACGTCAAAAACTATATCAATGCCTTAAGGAGGAAAATGAGCATGGTAAACGAATATGAAATCAAAAAACAGATCTGCGACATCGGAAGAAGAATCTACAGCCGCAACATGGTAGCTGCAAACGATGGTAACATCTCTGTAAAACTGAACGACAACGAATTTCTTTGCACACCTACAGGTGTATCCAAAGGTTTTATGACACCGGAGTATATCTGTAAAGTAGACAGAGAAGGAAATGTGATCCAGGCTAACCCGGGATTCAAACCATCCTCTGAAATCAAAATGCATATGAGAGTTTATGAGAAGAGACCGGACGTAGGTTCTGTTGTGCATGCTCATCCGATTTATGCAACATCTTTTGCAATTGCAGGTATTCCGCTGACACAGCCGATCATGCCTGAAGCAGTTATCTCACTTGGATGCGTTCCGATCGCTGAATACGGTACACCATCTACAATGGAGATTCCGGATAATCTTGAGAAATACCTTCCATATTTCGATGCAGTTCTTCTTGAGAACCATGGAGCACTGACATGGAGCACAGACTTAAACGCAGCTTACATGAAGATGGAATCTGTTGAGTTCTACGCACAGCTTCTGTATCAGTCAAAAGTTCTTGGCGGACCTAAGGAATTTGATGAGAAGAACATTAAGAAACTGTATGAAATTCGCCGTAAATTCGGTATGGCAGGCAAGCATCCTGCAAACCTCTGCCTGAATAAAGATGGCCATAACTGCCATAACTGCGGCGGCGCATGTCATGACGGCGAATTCAAGAAATTCCCTGGATATCAGTATGATTTCGTAGGCGGCGGAGATTCCCAGCCGGAAGCAGGAACAGCAGACAAATCTGAAGCTGAATTAGTTGCTGAGATCACAAAACAGGTAATGGCTCAGTTAGGAATGAAATAAGAGTATAGATGACCGATAATCAAGGAGGACAGTCTCATGCCAATTAATGAGAATATGGTACAGGAAATTGTACAGGAAGTAATGGCAAAAATGCAGATTGCAGACGCTCCGACTGGTAAACATGGTATTTTCAAAGAAATGAATGATGCGATCGAAGCGGCGAAGAAATCACAGCTTATCGTAAAGAAGATGTCCATGGATCAGAGAGAAAAAATAATTACCTGCATCCGTAAGAAAATAAAAGAAAACGCAGAAGTAATGGCTCGTATGGGCGTGGAGGAAACAGGTATGGGAAATGTTGGGGACAAGATCCTCAAACATCATCTTGTAGCTGACAAGACTCCCGGAACAGAAGTTATTACAACAACTGCATGGTCCGGAGACAGAGGATTAACCCTTATCGAGATGGGACCTTTTGGTGTGATCGGTGCGATCACTCCATGTACCAACCCAAGTGAAACAATTTTATGTAATACAATAGGAATGCTTGCAGGAGGAAATACAGTTGTATTCAATCCTCATCCTGCAGCAATCAAAACTTCCATTTATGCAATCAATCTTTTAAATGAAGCATCATTAGAGTGCGGTGGTCCTGACAACATTGCAGTTACTGTAGAGAAACCTACACTTGAGACAAGCAATGTGATGATGAAACATAAAGACATCCCGCTTATCGCTGCAACCGGCGGACCTGGAGTTGTAACTGCAGTTCTTTCTTCCGGTAAACGTGGTATCGGAGCAGGCGCCGGAAATCCTCCGGCACTGGTTGATGAAACCGCTGATGTCCGCAAAGCAGCCACAGATATTGTAAACGGATGTACATTTGATAATAATCTTCCATGTATTGCCGAGAAAGAGATCGTAGCAGTTTCCTCTATCGTAGATGAGCTGATGCACTATCTTGTAACTGAGAATGACTGCTATCTTGCTTCTAAGGAAGAGCAGGACAAACTTACAGAAGTTGTTCTGGCAGGCGGAAAGCTGAACCGTAAATGCGTAGGCCGGGATGCAAGAACACTCCTTTCCATGATCGGAGTAAATGTACCTGCAAATATCCGCTGTATCGTATTTGAGGGGCCAAAGGAACACCCTCTGATCACTACTGAGCTGATGATGCCGATCCTCGGTGTTGTAAGAGCAAGAGATTTTGATGATGCAGTAGAGCAGGCAGTCTGGTTAGAACATGGCAATCGTCATTCCGCACATATTCATTCAAAGAATATTGATAATATCACAAAATATGCGAAAGCAATTGATACAGCAATTCTTGTTAAGAATGCACCGTCTTATGCAGCTTTGGGATTTGGCGGTGAAGGCTACTGTACATTTACCATTGCAAGCCGTACAGGTGAAGGCCTTACATGCGCAAGCACATTCACCAAGAGAAGACGCTGCGTAATGGCAGACAGTCTCTGTATTCGATAAGAATTGATATAAGGAGAGAAAGAACATGGACATGAATAATGTAAATATAGAAGAAATCGTGAAACAGGTTCTCTCCGGCATGACAGGAAATGCACCGGCAGCAGCTTCTGCACCGGCAGCATCAACTGGAATCCCGAAGACAGCCAGAGTAGCTGTATTAACTGAGAAAGAGCATTTTGACATCAAAGAATATCCAATCCCGCCAATCGGAGATGATGATATCCTGGTTAAAGTTGAAGGATGCGGCGTATGCGGTACAGATGCACACGAATTTAAGAGAGATCCGTTTAACCTGATCCCGGTAGCACTTGGACATGAAGGTACAGGTGAGATTGTGGCAATGGGGAAGAATGTTAAAGTTGACACAGCAGGAAAACCTGTAAAGGTTGGAGACAAAGTTGTTACCTGTATGATCTTCAAGGATGATCCTGATATTACAATGTTTGACCTGAACAAGAAGAACGTAGGCGGAGCTGATGTATACGGACTTCTTCCTGACGATGATGTACATCTCAACGGATGGTTCTCTGATTACATCTTCTTAAGAGGCGGAAACTTCGGAACTACATTCTTTAATGTAAGTGATCTGGATCTGGATTCCCGAATTCTCATTGAGCCATGTGCAGTGCTTGTACATGCAGTAGAGAGAGCAAAAACAACAGGAATTCTTCGTTTCAACAGCAGAGTAGTTGTTCAGGGCTGCGGACCGATCGGACTGATCTGCATTGCAGTACTCCGTACTATGGGGGTTGAACATATCTGCGCAGTAGACGGAAATGAGAAACGTCTTGAATTTGCCAAGAGAATGGGTGCAGACACAAGCGTTAACTTCATGAACTTTAAGGGAATCGAAGCACTGACAGAAGCTGTAAAAGAAGCTCAGGGCGGACATCTTGCAGATTTCGCATTCCAGTGCACAGGAAACCCGAAAGCTCATGCAAACATTTATAAATTTATCCGCAATGGTGGTGGTCTTTGTGAACTTGGCTTCTTCATCAATGGTGGAGATGCTACAATTAATCCGCACTTTGACCTCTGCTCCAAAGAGATCAACCTGGTTGGTTCCTGGGTATATACTCTGAGAGATTATGTAACAACTTTTGATTTCCTTAAGAGAGCAAAAGCAATTGGTCTTCCGATGTCTGAATTGATCACAGATAAGTTCCCGTTAGAGCAGATCAATGAAGCTCTTCAGACAAACCTGGCAATGACAGGACTTAAGATCGCAGTTGTAAACAAATAGTTACTGTTCACCGGTAATATCCCGCAAAGAGTATTGCTGTGAACGGAGTGAACAGTAGCAACAAATAATAAGCCTGGCAATAGAGGAGAAAAGAAATGGCAGAAGCTGTAGGAATTTTAGAGGTATTCGGGTTGGCGACAGCCTTTGTAGCAGGCGATGCCGGATGTAAGGCAGCAAATGTCCGCCTGGAGGTTTTTGATAAAAACAAACCAGCCAATGCTGACAGCCTGCCGGTACCGCTCCTTGTCTGCATTAAATTCAGAGGAAGTGTAACTGATGTTACAGCAGCCGTGGAAGCAGGCATGGAAGTTGCAAACAGAATGACTGGTGTGGTACAGCATTATGTAATCCCGAACCCGGAAGAGGGAACGGAGAAAATGCTGAAGATCAGCGCCCTGGATAAGGATTAGCAGTTGCATATCCATTGGGCATCAGTTAAAATATAATCAGATATTTATTTGTAGATTCAGGAGGAAGTAAAAATGGCACAGGAAGCATTAGGAATGGTAGAAACCAGAGGACTTACAGCAGCAATTGAAGCAGCTGATGCAATGACAAAAGCAGCTGAAGTAGCATTAGTAGGAACAGAGAAGATCGGATCCGGACTTGTAACAGTTATGGTAC
>NZ_JAAIMY010000031.1 GCF_013300825.1 Blautia wexlerae | reverse complement strand
CTTAGCCATGCCTTTCTTCGTGTTTTTAATCTTTGTCATGATTATAGTTCCCCTTGGGGTAGTGTACAGGTTGTTTTTGGGAGGGGTATGTGTGCATAAGAATTATCAGAAGTGCAGGAGATGGAAAATTTATGAATTGTCAGACAGCATTGTATGATATGCAAAAGTTCTCAGTTGTATAAGAAAAATATACAACTGAGAACTTTTTGTCTTATTTCACTATTTCACCTCAACCAGTTCAATTCTGAAATTCAGTTCTTTGCCTGCCATTTCGTGGTTGGCGTCAAAGGTGATATTCTTTTCATCTTTTGCAACTACTTTCACAGGGAATGGCTGGCCATACTGGTTGGACAGGTATACCTGCTGACCTTCAGTAAGGTCTTCTGAACCCGGAAGCTGGGCGATTTCCATGGTGAAGATTGCATTCGGATCAGCCATACCATAAGCTTCTTCCGGCATCAGATGTACATCGATTATCTGTCCGACTTCCATATCTGCTACTGCAGCATCAAATCCACGGATCATCTGACCGGCACCGCAGATAAATTCCAGCGGTTCGCCGCGGTCATAGGAGGAATCAAACTGAGTTCCGTCATTAAATGTACCTCTGTAATGTGTGCGGCAGGTTTTTCCTACATTTCGTCCTGTAATGGTATTCTGTGAGCCGCCGCAGCTTCCGCCACATCCGCTTCCACAGTTACTTCCACATGAGTGACCTTCTTCGTGTTCGCCGCAGGAATGACCTTCCTCATGGTGATGATCGCAGGTTGCACCGGAAGATACCAGTTCTCCTTTCAGATAGGCTTCCACAGCCTGATCTGCATCACCCTGGGCTCCTGCGCATAATTCAATGCCTGCTTCTGTAAGGGCAGCCTGGGCACCGCCTCCGATGCCGCCGCAGATCAGCACATCTACGTTCTGTCCGGCAAGCAATCCTGCCAGAGCACTGTGGCCGCTTCCGTTGGAACTGATTACTTCGCCTGAAAGCACCTGACCATTTTCAACTTCATAAACCTTGAAATTCTCTGTTTTTCCAAAATGCTGGAAAATAGTTCCATTGTCGTAAGTTACTGCAATTTTCATGTGTAAAATCCTCCAAATCACTACAATATTATTCAGATAGTATAGCCTGTAAACAGGATAAAATCAAGATATATTGAACTTTTACCGGTGAAAGATATCATAAAGTGTTACTGAGAACGGAGTGAACAGTAATGTCAGAAAAAGCTATACATAAATGTCGAAAAATGTCGATTTACACATTTTTAAATATTTGTTATGGTAATTGTGTTGACAAAACCACTGTGCCGACAAGTTGATTCTTGAAACAATCTTGCAGGATAAATTTTTTTATTTCAAGGCGGAGGAAGGAGGCGTAGCGGTGGCTACGGCGACCGACGACAACGCGGAAATAAGAAATTTAGACGCAAGATTGTTCGAGAAATCAACTTGTCGGTACACTACAGCCATTAATAAAAAAGGAGGACCTCTATGAAGAGAATTAATGCAATCTATGCAAGACAGTCAGTGGACAGAGCGGACAGTATTTCTATTGAGAGCCAGATTGAATTCTGCAAGTATGAACTGAAGGGCGGAGCGTTCAGGGAGTATAAGGATAAAGGATACAGCGGAAAGAATACAGTCAGACCGCAGCTGCAGCAGCTTCTGGAGGATATCCGCAGAGGGGAGGTAGAGAAGGTGATTGTGTATAAACTGGACAGGATCAGCCGTTCAATTCTTGATTTCTCCAATATGATGGAATTATTCCAGCAGTATCAGGTGGAGTTTGTTTCTTCTACGGAGAAGTTTGACACCTCTACTCCTATGGGGCGTGCGATGTTAAATATCTGTATTGTGTTTGCTCAGCTTGAACGGGAGACAATCCAGAAGCGTGTCAGTGATGCTTATTATTCCAGAAGCCAGAGGGGATTCCGGATGGGAGGGAAGCCTCCGTATGGCTACAGGCTTGAGGAGATCATAATGGAAGGGATTCATACAAAGAAGCTGGTGGAGGAGCCGCAGGAGGCTGCAATTGTGCGGGAAATTTTTCAAATGTATGAGAGACCGGATACTTCTTACGGGGATATCACAAGATATTATGCTGAAAAGGGAGTTCAGTTTTACGGAAAGGAACTGATTCGTCCAATGCTGGCACAGCTTCTGAGAAATCCGGTGTATGTGCGGGCTGATATGGATGTGTATCGCTTTTTTAAGAGTCATGGGACAAATGTTGTCAGCAGCTCTGAACAGTTTGATGGGATTCATGGATGTTATCTGTATCAGGGGCGGGATTCCGTTACTGACAAACAGCAGAATCTGAAAGGGCATATGCTTGTTGTGGCTCCTCATGAAGGTCTGGTGTCTTCGGAACAATGGCTGAACTGCAGGATCAAGCTCCTGCAAAATAAAACAATCCAGGCAAACCGGAAGGCTGTGAATACATGGCTTGCGGGAAAAGTGAAGTGCGGCCACTGTGGATATGCACTTATGAGTATTAAGATACAGTCCGGTAAACAGTACCTGAGATGTACGAAGCGTCTGAACAACAAAGCCTGTCCGGGATGCGGTAAGATCTACACCGAAGAGGTTGAGAATTATGTATATGGAGAAATGGTACGCAGGCTGCGTGATGCGCAGACGCCGGTGGGATATACAAAGCTGAAGGAAAATCCGCAAGTGAAGAAGATTTACAGGGAAATTGAGGAGATTGAAGAAGAGATTTCCATGTTTGTGGATTCACTGACCGGTGCAGGGGAAACCCTTGCTGCCTATATTAATCAGAGAGTGGAAGAATTAGATCATACCCGTCAGCTAAAGATGGAAGCGCTGACAGTTCTTGCAGAAAATCATGTCATGCCGGAACAGATAGAAAAAGTAATATCCAATATAAGTCTCTGGGATCAAATCGGATTTGAAGAAAAGAGGTTCACAGTTGATAAGATGATCACATTGCTGAAGGTACTTCCCGGCTCAATCCAGATACAGTGGAAGTTCTGATAAAAGGATTTGGGCCGGATACCTTCTGACCGGAATTAATCTTCGGTAAGAGATTTGTTCTTTTCCAGCATTTCATGGATGATGTTCTGAGTGTATTCGCCGATATGTTTCTTATCTTCTTTACTCAGTTCATCCGGGTAAATTGGTCTGCCATATTCTACTACAACTCTGACAGGAGTTATTTTGGGAAAATGTGCTTCAAAGATGTTGGCAGAATTACTGATAGCGACCGGGATGATCGGACATTTGGCCTTTGTTGCAATCTTGAAGCTTCCTTCATGGAATGGAAGCATATCAAGTTCATCCTCATTTCTGTTTCTGGTACCTTCAGGGAAGATACAGATGGAAATGCCGGATTTTACTTTGTCTACTGCTGTAAGTATGGTCTTAAGTCCCTGTTTGATATCTGCCCTGTCAAGGAAAAGACAGTGGAGATAGCGCATCCATGTAGACAGAAGTGGGATTTTTTCCATTTCTTTCTTGGCAATGTAGCCTGTGCGGATCGGACAGCGTGAGTACGTGAGAAGTATATCGAAGTAGCTTCTGTGGTTTCCGATATACAGTACAGGGATGTCCCTGGGCACATTTTCTTCTCCGATCACAGTGATTTTGGCACCAGTGATCCGAAGGATAAAACGGAATACTGCCTGGATGATCCGAAGAGAACTGATATCTTTGGTCACAGGAGAGAATTTGCCTATGATCCATTCCACCAGAAGAATGGGGATGGAGAGGATCAGATATCCGATCACCACGATACAGACGAGAATAAATCGTATCATTATTAAATTCCTTTCCGGGTATTCCGGAGTATTATTTCCCGGAACTGCCCATATAATTATCCGTATATTTACTCAGGGATAAAATATTTTATCTTCTGACAGGTATATTATACGGAATTATGAGATATCCTGCAAGATAGTTTTTGGGGTAATAACCGGAGTATGGCAGGCATAAAATTGCTATAGTAAGGAGATAGCGGGGGTGCATTATGAGCAGGAAGGCAGGTGCGCTGATCTGTGTGCTGATGTTGACGGCAGTGTTATCGGGATGCAGATTTATCAGGATTGAAGAAGGAGAGCGTACACCTCTGGACTATACAGTCATGAAACAGGAGGAAATTCCCCGGGAGGTTGTGGAACTGATGGAACAGAAGAAGGAGAAGGCTTTTTATATGACTTATCAGGTGGGAGATGTCCGATATCTGATGAAAGGGTATGGAGAGCAGCTTAGCGGAGGTTACAGTATTCAGGTGGAGGAGGTTTCCGAATCGGAGAACGGGATATTCTGCAAAACCAGGCTGGTGGGACCTGATGAGAAAGAGACCGGCAGTGAACCGTCCTATCCCTGCATTGTTCTCAAGATTGCGGATACGCAGAAGCCTGTGCAGTTTACAGATGGATGATCATGGATAGTGTATGTTGACTGTTTTTTTATAGCAATCCTCGTAAATAATGTATTTAAGAGGATTTGCCGTAGGTAAAATGTATCAGGGAAAGGATTGGCTTATGGTGAAATTAAAAAAAGAAAGTGTTCAGATGCTGCATGTGAAGAATAAAGCAGTGACCCAGGTGACTTTTGATGAGGATTATAATGTACCGGATGTCAAACCGGACATTGGAAGGCTGGTACAGAGTAAAACGGATGTCTCTATGGATGAAGTGCGCCTCAGTGAAGGGAAGGCGTTTCTTAAGGGAACTTTGAATGTGGATTTGCTTTATGTAGGGGAAAAAGAGGGCAGGATCTGCAGTCTTTCTGCGAAGCTTCCTGTGGATGAGGATATTAATCTGGAGGGAATCGAAGGTGGCGATAAACTGTGTCTGAACTGGGAGATCGAGGACCTCAGTGCCCATGTGATCCATTCCAGAAAACTGAATCTCAAGGCAATCGTGACCTTCTATGCAGAGGTAGATGAACTGGAGAAAATGGAGGTCCCTGTTTCACTGGATGATCCAGAAGTTTCGGTAAAGAAGAAGCCGATTCAGCTTATGAGTCTGTGTATACATAAAAAAGATACTCTGCGGATCAGGGATGATATTGTGCTTGCGTCAAACAGACCAAATGTGGAGGAACTTTTATGGTATACTATTGAACCGCGGAATCTCGAACTGCGCCCGAAGGAAAATAAACTTCAGGTAAAGGGGGAACTGGCGGTCTTTCTGATATATACAGGATCTGAGGAAGAAAATCCACCGCAATGGCTGGAATATACCATGCCATTTAACAGTGAAATGGAGTGCAGCGGCTGTGAGGAGAATCTGATCCCGCATATAGAGCCAATGCTGATCCATAAGGGGATGGAAGTGAAACCGGATACAGACGGGGAAGAAAGGATCCTGCAGGTGGATGCGGTTCTGGAACTGAATATGAAGATGTACAGGGAGGAAGAACATGAATTGCTTCTGGATGCATACAGCCCGCTAAAGGAATGTGTACTGTATGGCAAAAAAAGAATGCTGGAGAGTCTTCTTGTGCGAAACTCCTCGAAATGCAGACTGACAGACCGGATAGAAGTTAAAGAGAGCCAGGGAAAAGTTTTGCAGCTCTGTCATAGTATCGGTAAAGTAAAAATAGATAAGACCAGGATTACGGATAAGGGTATTCTGGCAGAGGGAATTATAGTGCTTAAGATTCTGTATATTATCGGAAATGATGAGATGCCGTTTTATTCCATGGACGCGATGCTTCCGTTTACGCATCTGATCGAGGCGAAGGGTATCGGGCAGGACTGTACGTATTTTCTTCAGGCAGATCTGGAACAGCTTTCTGCGGCAATGGCAGATGGAGATGAAATTGAGATTAAGGTGACTGCAGGACTGAATGCACTGGTGCTCAGACAGTGGGAAGAGCAGATTATTGAGTCTGTGGAGGAAAAACCGTTGGACTGCAAAAAAATTGAGAGCATGCCGGGAATTACGGTTTATATTGTGAAAGCCGGGGATACTTTGTGGGATATTGCCAGAAAGTTCTATACGACTGTGGATGAAATCTGTAATGTAAACGGTCTTGATGAAAAAGATGTGGAACCGGGGCAGCAGTTAATTCTGGTAAAACAGGTGCCGGAGTAATGAAAAAATTTTCCATGAAAAATAAAAAGGCACATATTGAAAACAGAGAAGAAATGATTTAAAATATGTACAAAGCTTTTTATTGTATACAAAGTACAGAGAATATAACGAAGGATAAGCGGAGGGATTTATGCGTTTACGTGCACTGGCTAAGATAAATCTGGGACTGGATATTCTAAGAAAGAGAGAGGACGGATATCATGAAGTCCGTATGATCATGCAGACCATTCAGATGTATGATGTCCTGAAAATGAAGAAGGTTAAGAAACCTGGGATTTCTCTGTCTGTAAATTATCCGTATATTCCCAGTGATGAACGAAATCTGGTATATAAAGCTGCGAAGCTTCTGATGGATGAGTTTCAGGTGAAGGAAGGCGTTGATATCTGTCTGGAGAAATTTATCCCTGTGGCAGCAGGCATGGCAGGCGGAAGTTCAGATGCTGCTGCTGCTATGGTGGGGATTAACCGATTGTTTAAACTGGGACTCAGTGAGAGAGAACTGATGGACCGGGCGGTAAACATTGGTGCAGATGTTCCTTATTGTATTATGCGTGGGACTGCCCTGGCAGAAGGGATTGGCGAGAAGCTTACCAGAATCGCACAGATTCCCGACTGTTTCGTGCTGATCGGAAAACCGGGGATCAGTGTATCTACCAAAATGGCATATGAGAGCCTGCAGTTAGATAAGATTTCATCACATCCGGATATTGACGGAATGATCAGGGATATTGAAAATGGTGATCTTCTGACAATGACTGAGAAGATGGGGAATGTTTTTGAACCGGGAATTATTGAAAAATATCCTGTGATCGGTGAGATTAAGGATCTGATGGAGGATAATGGAGCGCTTAAAGCAATGATGAGTGGCAGCGGTCCGACGGTGTTTGGTATTTTTGATGACCGTGAGAAGATGGAAGCAGCTGCGGCGGTACTCAGAGAGAGTGGACTGGCAAAGACAGTTTTTGCAACAGAAGTGACGAAAACAGGAGGGAAACACAAATGACAAGTGAGTTTTCGGTGAACATGAATGAATATCTTCCATTGAGAGATGTGGTGTTTAATACATTGCGCCAGGCAATCCTTAAAGGAGAACTGAAGCCGGGTGAGAGGCTGATGGAGATCGCCCTGGCGGAGAGACTTGGTGTGAGCCGGACTCCGATCAGGGAAGCCATGCGTAAGCTGGAGCAGGAAGGACTTGTAGTTATGATCCCGAGACGCGGAGCTCAGGTTGCGAACATTACAGAGAAGGATCTGAATGATGTTCTGGAGGTTCGTATTGCACTTGAGAACGTAGCTATTGAGAAGGCCTGTGCACGTATGACAGAAGAGGAGATGGGCAGACTATGGCTTGCTGCCAAAGAATTTGAACATACTATTGCGGAAGGAAATCTTGTTAAGCTTGCGGAAGCGGATGTTGCTTTTCATGAGATTATTTATCAGGCATCGGATAATAAGAGACTGATCCAGGTGCTTAATAATATGAGAGAGCAGATTTACCGTTATCGTGTGGAGTATCTCAAGGAAGGTGAAACCAGGGATGTGCTTGTGAAGGAGCATGAGGAGCTGACAAAGGCAATCCGGGAACGTGATGTGGAACGTGCCAGAGAGCTTTCTTTTCAGCATATTGAGAATCAGAGAATGGCTATCATGCGCTCTATTGAGGCAGAGAATGCAGAACAGGAACGTGCCGGGAGAGAGAAAACCAGAGGACGCAGATGATCGGTGTATAATCTATGAATATATGGAAATTCTAAGAGAGGTGAGAAGCCTCTCTTTTTTGTTGAAAAGTTTATGATTGGGTTTATCTGTGAAATGGGGTGAAAACTGTGAAAGAAGCAGAAAATCAGAGAAAGATTTCTGCAAATCTGCGGGAAAATGAAAAATATCTGAGAAGCAGGCTGGAGAAATGCAGTGATATTCTTATCCGTTCCATGAGGCTGGGGGAGAAACAGAAGGTGGACTGCCTGATGGTCTATATAGAAGTTGCAGTTTCCAATATGATGCTGGATGATTCTGCCATTGGAAAGATGATCAATCATTTCTGGGAGATTTCCCCGGAGCAGATCCAGGAATTTATTAAGAATAACAGTCTGGGGATTGCAGATGTAAAGAAACTGACAGATATGAATGAAGCGCTGGCTGCCATGCTGGCAGGGAATGCAGTTTTTTTTATAGATGGCTATGACAGGGCGATGAAAATCTCCAGTAAAGGTTATCCTTCCATGGGGGTGATGGAGGCAGAATCGGAAAAAGTGCTCCGCGGTTCCAGGGAAGGATTTTCTGACAGTGTGAAGAGTAACAGTGCACTGGTGAGGAAACGACTTCGGGATACCAGGCTGAAGGTCGAGGAATATTACACAGGAGTGCGTACGCATACGTTGACGCAGGTATTGTATATGGAGGATCTGGTACATGAAGAACTTCTTGAACAGGTAAAAGAACGTCTGGGGAGATTCAGGATTGACGGGATACTGGACAGCGGGATGCTGGAACAACTGACAGAAGATGTCTGGTATTCTCCGTTTCCGCAGTATCAGACAACGCAGAGGCCGGACAGGGCAGTGCAGGAAATTCTGAACGGTAAGGTTGTGATACTGTGTGACAATTCTCCCGAGGCTTTGATCCTGCCGGGAAATTTTAACAGTTTTATGGAAAGCAGTGAGGACTGGTATCATCGGTTTGAGATGGCATCTTTTTTAAGAACACTCAGGTATCTGGCTGTGATCATGGCAACGGTTCTGCCGGGACTTTATCTGGCTGTGATCCGGTTTCATACACAGATTCTTCCCTCTGCGCTGATTTTGTCTCTGGCGCAGGCAAGAGAAGGAGTACCTTTCTCAAGTGTGACAGAGCTGATCTTTCTGGAGCTGTCTTTTGAACTGATCAGGGAGGCGGGTGTGAGAGTTCCGGGTACACTGGGAAATGCCATCGGGATCGTGGGAGGTCTTGTGATCGGGCAGGCGGCGGTAGAGGCAAATCTGGTGAGTCCGATCGTGGTCATGATTGTGGCTTTGACTGCGCTTGGATCAATGACTGTACCCAATGAGGAATTTGCTGCAGCATTCCGGTTACTGAAATATGTATTTCTCATTCTGGGAGGTTATCTGGGAATCTATGGTATTGTCCTTGGTGTGTATCTGACCATAGCGCATCTGGCAGGGCTGTCGAGTTTCGGAGTCCCTTATCTGGTGCCTTTTATAAAGAAGGATCCTCATGAAGAAAAAGGAGAAGGCATCTGGAGAGCACCGCTTCGTATGAGATGGAGAAGACCGCTTTATGCCAGAGAAGAACAGAGAATCCGTTTGAAGAGAAAGGAGCCACTTTCATGAAATTTGCAGAAAATAACAGGATTTCACATCGGCAGTTGTACAGACAGATGATATTGGGACTGCTGGCACCTTTTCTGCTCTGTATTCCCGGCAGAGACGGGATGAATGGACTGAGTGCTGTATTGGGAATAGTGGCGGCGATGGTGTTCTTTTGTTTCTATGTTATCATTCTAATCCGGCTGACACCTGCTTTTGATGATCTGGTGAAAGCTGCAGGGAAAGTGGCCGGCAGGATCACAGGAGTGTTCTTTCTATTATATATATTGATGTCCGGGGGATATCTGCTTGCACTTCTGAGAACATTGGTTCCTGCAAGCCTGATCACGGGAGTGTCAGGACGCTGGATCGCATTCTGGGCAATTCTGGTATGCTCAGTGGGAAGCAGAAAAGGAATGCCGGGAAGGGGGAGGATGGCAGAGGTTTCCGGAGGTCTGCTTTCCGGCGGGATTTTGCTTATGATGGTGCTTTGCATACCTCAGATGGAGGGAAAATATCTGGTGGAAATGGTGCAGAGAGATCATCTTACCATGGAGAATATGGTGCGGTCTTTTTATGGTGCAGTGTGTGCTTTTTCTGCTCTTGGTCTTCTGCCGTTTCTGATGGGAGATGTTGAGAAATATGGAAGTGCAGGTAAGACTGCAATGTGGGCAATCCTGACGATTGGAGGAATCCTTGTGGGAATGGAAGTTCTGCTTCCTGCAGTTCTGGGTTATGACAGGGTAAGGCTGGAGAGATATCCGGTGCTGCCATTACTGGACGGGGCAGATTTGCCGGGAAATGTGCTGGCACGTTTCGACGTGATATGGATGGGGTTTCTTCTGTATAGTCTGCTTTTTTCGGTGGGCAGTCTGCTGCATTATGGACATCAGATCGTCCGAAGGGCACATCTGGGTACAGGCCGGTTCTGGATGCCTGCAATGATTTTTCTGATTTCTCTTCTCGAGGAGGAGGGAAAAGGAATCCTGGATTATTTCGGATGGTATCTGGGATACATTTTTGTGCCGGGGATTTTTATCTGTCATATTTATCTGTTTCTCAGAGGAAAAAGAAAACATAAGAAAAAGATATCGGCTACAGTGGCCGGGGTTCTGATCTGTTCTGTGTTTCTGGGAGGCTGTGGCGCGGCAGTGGAGCCGGAAAAGAGGGCATATCCCATGGCACTTGGCGCAGATGCTTCTTCGGAAGGTTTTCTTCTGACCTATGGAATGCCGGATATGTCTGAGGCTACCGGACAGGAGAAGGGTGAGACAGACAGAGATGCCGGAGTTTTACAGATCAGTGGCAGGAATTTTGAACAGATTGAGCAGGCGTATAATCGTTCTCAGAAAAAAATGCTGGATATGGGACATCTGCAGGTTCTGATTATCGGAAAGACGCTTGCAGAGGATGGACGGTGGAGACAGATATTGGATTATCTGAAACAGGAAGCTTTTGTGGGAGAGGACCTGTATGTATTTGAAGCAGAGAATGCAGCAGAAATCCTGCAGTGGAAGGGTGAGGATAATTCTTCGGTGGGAGAATATATTACAGGGCTGATGGAAAACCGTATGTCCGGAAAAAAGAAAGCAGTGGTGACACTCAGGGAACTTTTTTATGAGAGATATAAAGAAGACAGGATTTTGCAGCTGCCGTCAGTACAGATTCGCAATGGAAGTCTGGAAGTTGATGTATAAACCTGTGAAATGCCGGCGATAATCTGGATGAACAGTGAATATGACGATGAGGGGAATGGGATGTCCGCTCTCTGAGACTGGCAAAGTATGTATAAAACAGGAGAGGTGCGCAAAGATGAATGATAAAAAAAATTTCCGAAAACAGGCAAAAAGATTTTTAAAACAGGCGATGCTGACTCTGACAGCAGGGATGATCGGAGCAGCTCTGGCGGGAGCAGTACCGGAGATGATACAGGAAACTGTGCAGAACAGAAAAGAACAGGCGGCGGTCACTGCCTGGTGGGGAACTTTGTACCCAAAATTCTGTTTCAGTCGATTTCCGTCGGACGATAAAGTGCAGAAAGATGACATAAAGATATCCTTCTGGCTTGCACAGGCTCTCAATTGGTGATAGAATAATGAAACAAATCAGGAGAGATGGAGAGAAGTAAATGAAAACAGACAGGGAGGCGCCCATAGGGGTTTTTGATTCCGGCGTGGGAGGACTGACTGTTGCGCGTGAGATCATGCGCAACCTTCCTTCAGAGAAAATTGTATATTTTGGAGATACGGCGAGAGTGCCTTATGGAAGTAAATCGAAAGAGACTGTCATCAGATATTCCCGCCAGATCATTCGCTTTCTGCAGGAACAACAGGTAAAGGCGATTGTGATCGCGTGTAATACAGCCAGTGCATTTGCTCTGGATGCAGTGAGAGATGAGTTTGATCTTCCGATCATTGGTGTGATAGAACCGGGAGCGAAGGTTGCGGCAGCGCAGACCAGGAATAAGAAGGTTGGAGTTATTGGCACTGTGGGGACCATCGGAACCGGAATCCATGCGGAATATCTTAAGAGTCTTGATCCAGAGATCACAGTGTACGGAAAGGCATGTCCGCTTTTTGTGCCGCTTGTGGAAGAGGGATGGCTTCATGATCCTGTAACGGATGAAGTTGTGGCGAGATACCTGAAGGAACTGCAGGAGAAAGATATTGATACACTGATTCTGGGCTGTACCCATTATCCTCTGCTTCGTTCCACGATCAGAAAGATCATGGGAGATCAGGTATGCCTGGTCAATCCGGCTTATGAGACTGCTCTGGAGCTGGGCAGACTGCTGAAGGAGAAGGAACTCTCCGGAACCGGTACCGTGCAGGCTGATTTTCCGTATCGTTTCTATGTGAGTGATCTGGCAGATGAGTTTAAGGCATTTGCCAATTCGATTCTGCCGTATGATGTGGAGATGACGAAGAAAATAGATATAGAGAAATATTAAAGTTGCTGATACATAAAAACAAATCCGGAATTGCTATGAGTAAGAATATCAGGAGTGTGAGAGAATGGATAAAGAAGTACTGATTCACGTAAGGGGACTTCAGACAATAGATGCAGATGGTGACCAGGAACCGGTCGAAATCGTTGTTCCGGGAGAGTATTATTTCCGCAATGGAAGTCACTACCTGCGTTATGAAGAGGTTATGGAGGATTTTGCAGAGCCTACGATCAATTACATAAAAATATCACCGAAGGGTATGGAAGTCCGTAAGAAAGGCGTGGTTAATGTTCATATGGTTTTTGAACAGGGAAAAAAGAATATGACATATTATACAACACCTTATGGAACCATTGAGATGGGAATTGCTGCAACGAATCTGGATCTTAAGGAAAATGACGGCGGTCTTAATATGAAAGTGGACTATGCACTGGATATGAACCAGGAGCATGTGGCTGACTGTTATCTTGCGATTAAGGCACAGCCGAAGAACTGCAAGGATTTTACAATATAATCTGTAAATAAAAAGACCGATGATTTATCTGGATTCATCGGTCTTTTCATATAAGCAGGTAATTATTTTGCTGCTTTGTCTTTTTTGAATTTTGCGAAAAAGCCTTTTTTCTTCGGGGCAGGAGTTTCCAGAGAACCACGGATTCCTTTTACGCCTACGATGTAGAGACCGCTTATTTCTGCTTTGATCTCTTTTTTAACAGGGATCAGGTCGAAAATCTTCTCATCTGCGATCATGATCGCAATCTTTGGTCCAATTTTTGCCTTAACGATCGGAAGTTTGGAACGGCGCATAAGCTTTGGTGTCTGTTCAATTACCATCTGAGGAAGTCCGGATTCCTTTAACGGCATCCTCTTTTTATCGATAACCAGCATGGAAACGGTTTGTTTGGTTGCCTCAATCTGAGCCTGCTGTTCTTCCTGTTTCTTCTGAGCCTTTTTGCCGAAGAAATATAAACCGATCAGTGCAGCGATCAGGATAACAAGAATGACCAGAAGGACTATTGTTACTGTACTCATTTGCATCCTCCTAATGTATGTGATTTCACAGGGACTCTGAGAGCCCATTGCATGAAATTTATTTTATCATTAAACAGGCCAAAACGCAATTGCAAAAAAAGAATTAATAGATGGAAAGCAGTAGAAATTTAGTCTGCCACAGGTTATAATCGAGGTAAAACATTTTTTACAGGATGGAATGACCGGATATGGTTATAATATCTTTATCAGGATAATTAAACAGGATAATTAAAGGAGAAGAGTATGAGTGAATTAAAGCCCGACTCTGAAAATACAGAGGAGAGACTTCCGGAAACTGTAGAGCAGGAAAAAGAACAGTCTGCTGCCAGTGAGGATGAGGATTTTTTTTATGATGATAATGATGCATATGAAGCAAGGAGAGCTGCCAGGTTGGAACGCCGTAATAAGGCACACCGCAGGAGGAAAAGAATCCGTATTGCAGGCAGTGTGATCATAGCAGCAGCTGCGGCAGTGGGAATAGGCATTGGGTTTTATGGTGAAGAACTGCAAACATTTTTCACAGAACAGAAAACAAAGATCACAGAGATGGCGGAGTCTGAAGCTACCCCGGCAGCTGTACAGCCGGAACAGAAAACAGAAGGAGAATCAGAGAATACTGCCACACCTGAGCCGGAACAGGAAACACTGAGCAAAGAGGATAAGGCTCTTTATATGCAGGCAAAGCATTATGCTCAGCAGTATGATTATGATAAAGCTATTGAGCTTCTCAAGAGCAGTCCGTCATATGAGACAAATACAAAGTTCAGGAAAGCAGCAAAAAAATATAAGGAGAAAAAAGATTCCTGTGTTTCCTGGCCGTTGGATCAGGTGACGCATGTGTTTTATCATACACTGATCAAAGATACCTCAAAAGCATTTGACGGTGATTATAAATCAGGTGATTATGATCAGGTTATGACAACTATCGATGAATTTAATCAGATCACACAGAGTATGTATGATAAGGGATATGTTATGGTCAGTATCTATGATATGGCTACGGCTGATGAAAATGGAAATATGAACATGGGTGAAATCCTGCTCCCACCGGGTAAAGTGCCGTTTGTGCTTTCGCAGGATGACGTATGTTATTATCATTATATGGACGGCGATGGATTTGCTTCGAAGCTTGTTGTGGATGAGGAAGGTAAGGTTCGCAATGAGTATGTGGAAGATGATGGAAGTATTTCAACAGGAGATTACGATATGGTTCCTCTGATCGACCGGTTTGTGGAAGAACATCCTGATTTTTCATACAGGGGAGCAAAAGGTATTGTAGCACTTACCGGCTATAATGGTATCCTTGGTTATCGTACAGACAGCAGCTATGAAACCCGTCCTGATGATCTGGATGCGGATAAAGTGAAATGGCTGGATGAACATCCTGACTTTGATCTGAACACAGAAAGAGAGAACGCAGCCAGGGTAGCACAGGCTATGAAGGATGAGGGATGGCTGTTTGCAAGTCATACCTGGGGTCATCAGAATGTAAGTCAGGTCAGTCTTGAAAGACTGCAGGCAGATACTCAGAAATTTAAAGAGAACGTGGATCCTCTGATCGGTGGGACAGATATCATCATTTTTGCGTTTGGGGCAGATCTTACAGGAGCTGAAGATTATTCAGGGGAGAAGTTTGAATATCTTAAGAGTCAGGGATACAACTATTACTGCAATGTGGATTCCAGTCAGTATTTTGTACAGATACGAAGTAATTACTTCCGACAGGGAAGAAGAAATCTGGACGGATACAGAATGTATTATAATCCTGAACTGCTGACAGATCTGTTTGATGCCCAGTCGGTATTTGATTCATCAAGACCTGTGCCGGTACCTGCTATGGGGTGAACATAGCAAAACACACCGTTGACAGCGGGGCATGATCGAAAGGGGCAGAATATGAAAAAAAAGACAGTGTGTGTGCTGACAGTAATTTTATGTGCATCTTTAGGATTAAGTGGATGTAGCCTGTTTCCGTTTGAGCAGGATCTTCCATTTCATAAATCCGAAACTGAGAATACAGATGTAGAATCAGCAGGGAATACACCACTGGAAACTGAGGAAGAACAGAATGCCGAAACAGATGAAGATGGAAACGATACACAGGAAATAACTGATGAGCAGTCAGAGGAAGAAGTGGCTTCACCGCTGGAACAGGCATCGCTTATGGCTGCACAGTATGATTATGACGAAGCGATAGAACTTCTTAAGAGCCAGCCGGCTTATGACAGTAATACGGATATGCAGAATGCGGTTTCTGAATATGAAAATACGAAAGCTGCCTGTACAGAATATCCTCTGGAACAGATTACACATGTTTTTTTTCATACACTGATCAAAGATACCTCAAAGGCATTTGACGGTGATACTGATTCTGATGGATATAATCAGTATATGACAACGATTGATGAATTTAACAAGATAATACAGAGTATGTATGATAAGGGATATGTGATGGTCAGTCCTCATGATATGGCAACAGTGAATGAGGATGGAACCATGTCCAGAGGAAGTATCATGCTGCCGCCCGGTAAGATCCCATTTGTGCTTTCGCAGGATGATGTGAGTTATTATCATTATATGGATGGCGATGGGTTTGCATCAAAACTTGTGGTAGATGAAAATGGCGATGTTAAAAATGAATATATTGAGGATGATGGAAGTGTTTCTACGGGAGATTATGATATGGTTCCGCTGATCGATACTTTCGTAAAAGAACATCCGGATTTTTCCTATCATGGCAGAAAGGGAATCCTGGCAATGACAGGTTATGACGGTGTTCTTGGATATCGTACGGACATTGCATATAAAACAGGAAAGAACCTGCAGGATGATCAGAAAAAGTTCCTCAGGGATCATCCGGATTTTGATTATAAGCAGGAAGTAAAAAATGCAAAAAAGGTAGCCGCAGCTATGAAAGCGGAAGGCTGGGAATTTGCCAGTCATACCTGGGGACATAAGAATGTTGCATCAACCTCTCTGAAAGATCTGAAGAGAGATACTAAAAAATGGAAGAAATATGTGGCTCCTGTTCTTGGAAAAACAGATATGATCATTTTTGCATTTGGTGCAGATATCGGAAGCTGGGAAGGATATTCTTCAGACAATGCAAAGTATGAGTTTTATAAGAGCCAGGGATACCGGTATTTCTGCAATGTAGATTCCAGTCAGTATTTTGTACAGATTACGGATGATTATTTCCGACAGGGAAGAAGGAATCTGGATGGATATAGAATGTATTATAACCCGGAGATGCTCAGTGACCTTTTTGATGTATCTGAAGTGTGGGATTCTTCGCGGCCGACTCCGGTACCGAAAATATAGAAGGGAGTATTACTATGAAAAAAAGAATATATCTTGCCATGCTTGTGGCATGCTTTGCACTGACAGCAACAGCATGCAGTGATAGGGGTGCTGTTGTAACAGACGATACAAAGGCAGAGAAGCAGGCAGAGGGTAAGAAAGCAGAAGCAGGAAGCACCAGACTTGTCTCAGTTGACAATGTGGATAAATATATTACGATTGGAGAGTACAAGGGGCTTATTCTGGATAACACAGTAGATGCGATCACAGATGATGATGTGCAGTCACAGATTGATCAGGAGCTGCAGGATAAAGCCGAGCCTGTGTCAGAGGGTGCCAAAGAAGGTGATCTGGTGACTGTTAATTATACGGGAACCATAGATGGGCAGACTTTTGATGGTGGTACTGCCAATAATTATGATTTTGTGATCGGTGACGGACAGATGTTCACTGAATTTGAAGATGGTGTGACCGGAATGAAGAAAGGTGACACAAAAGAGATACAGATTGATTTTCCATCTGATTATGGAGACAGTACACTGGCAGGAAAGACAGCAGTATATAAGGTTACTGTTCAGAATGTAAGACGTACGGCGGAGCTTACAGATGAGTGGGTTGCGAAGAATACAGATTATACAACTGTGGATGAATATAAGGAAGGTGTACGCAGCAAGCTGGAAGCAGATGCAAAGCAGTCTGCACAGGAGGTACTTAAGAATACAGCCTGGAGCACAGTACTGGAGAATTCTGAAGTAAAAGAATATCCTCAGGAAGATATAGACGGGGCGGTTTCTGAATTCAAAAAGAGCATGGAACTCTATGCAAAGCAGGCTGATATGACTCTGGAAGAATTTATAGGCAGTCAGGGAATCTCTCAGGACGATTTTGATGAACAGTGCCAGCAGTATGCCGAGGGAAAAGTAAAACAGAATCTGATCGTGCAGGGGATTATGGATGCAGAAGGACTGTCGCTTGATGATAAGGAAAGTCTTCAGCTTCAGGAGAAACTGGTAAAGCAGATGGGAGCCGGTAATCTTGCAGAACTTGTTGGCACATACGGTCAGGATTATGTAGATGAGTCTGTGGGACTTCTCAGAGTAGAAGATTTTATTATAAGTAATGCAAGTGTCAGTGATAAAATTTCAAATGGCGATACAACTGCAGAAGATGCAGAGGCAGCCGTACAGAATTCCGGACAGGATGCTGAAGATGAGAGCGCAGATCAGGATATGTCAGAAACTGACGAGAGCATAGATCAGGATGCATCAGAAACTGATGAGAGTGACGGAGAAGATTTTCAGGATGAGCCGGATGTTGATGAGAATCTGGAGAGTGAATTAGGTACGGAATAAGTGTTACTGTGAACGGAGTGAACAGTAACGAATAAGTTACTGCAAATAGTACTGCAATAGTAATGAACGAATAATTGGCATTGTATTTATTTTTTAAATGAGTTATGATTAAAACGAACATAAAATCTTGTTAATCTTCTTACATGTGTTTGCGGGGATTACTGTGATTACAAATTCATATAAAAGCGGGGCAGGGAAACAATGGATAAGCGGATTTTGCGCGAGAGGATGCGCAGAAAGAAACGCCAGATGATGATCCGTCATTATACGAAGATCGGACTTTCTGTGGCAGGTCTGATTCTGGCACTTGTATTTATAGTGAGAGGAATTATCATTCCGATCGCTCATCATATATCAGGAGATGGAAGCGGCAATACGGCTGTGCAGGCTCAGGCAGATACAGAGGAAGTTCAGGCAAATTCCGATGCTGCGGTGAGACAGCCATTGAAGGGTAAATCAGATACAGATAAGATTGCCACGATGACAGCCGGATGGCATGAGGATGCTAACGGAAAGTGGTATCAGAATACAGATGGTACATATTTTTCAAATGGATTTCAGGATATAGATGGTGTCACCTATTCTTTTGACGAAAACGGATATATACAGACAGGATGGGTAGAAAAAGGAGTGAAGGATTATTACTTTAATGAGGACGGATCTTATGATCCGAGTAAGGTACGTCCGATGCTGGCACTGACTTTTGATGATGGTCCGGGACAGTATACAGATGAATTACTGGATTGTCTGGAACAGAATAATGCTCATGCAACATTCTTTATGCTTGGCCAGAATGTCAGTTCATATCCGGATGCACCAAAACGTATGTTGGAACTTGGATGTGAGGTTGGAAGTCATTCCTGGGATCATACACAGTTGACGACAATTGATCTTGATGCAGTTGCAAAGCAGTTCTCTGATACAGATGACGCATTAATTCAGGCATGTGGTCAGGGGGCGAGTGTGGCACGTGCACCTTACGGTGATGGAAATTCAGATATTTATAATACTGTAAATAAGCCGTTCTTTATGTGGTCGCTGGACACAGAAGACTGGAAACTTATGGATGCAGATGCAGACTATAACGCGGTAATGAATGGAGATCTGACAGATGGAACTATCATTCTGATGCATGATATTCATGAACCGTCTGTAAAGGCAGCTCTGAGGCTGATACCGGATCTTATCGCACAGGGATATAAACTTGTAACAGTAAGTGAGATGGCAGAAGCCAAGAATGTGACCTTACAGAATGCATGTTATGTGGATTTCTGGCCGAGCACACTCAGTAATGGAGGCGTGCCGGGATATCAGGGCGGTTCCGATGCAGCAGCTTCCACAGACGGAACAGATGGTACATCTGATGCAAGCGCAGATTCTTCTGACGGAAGCACAGATTCCTCAGATGAAAGTGGGGATTATTCGGATGGAAGTTCAGACGATGGAAGTTCAGACGGTGGAAGTTATGATGATGGAAGTTCGGATGACGGAAGTTATGATGATGGAAGTTCAGATGATTCGGAAGATTACAGTGATGATTCTGTAGATTACGGAGATGGAACGGAATAAAAAACATATGCAATCCTGCAGTGTGGATCATACAGAGTAATTACGAACATACGAAAGAGCAAAGAAGAGAGCAAAGGCACTTCTTTGCTCTTTATGTTTTTTACAAAAAATACATAAAATATATTAAAAAATTGTTGAATATATACATATTTTTAATTGACGTATGGAATGTCCATTGGTATAATAGGGCTTATAGAATGACTAAAAGTCAGTTCGTATTCCTGATTGAACTTGCTGTAAGATAGTTACTGTTCACACGCCAAAATTCCATTGCCGCAGGCAATCTGGAATGAATTTTGGCTACGTTACTGAGAAGAGAGTGAACAGCAGTGTAAGAGATTCTGTTACGGCATTATTTTATGGAATCAGTATCTGTAAAAAGATAGAAACCGAAGTTAAGGGAGGACTCCAGATGGGTGTGAGTATGAAATTTACGGATTTGGATCAATATTTATTTGGACAGGGAACCAATTATGAAGTATACAAGAAACTGGGTGCCCATCCGACTACATACAGACGAAAAAAGGGTGTATATTTTGCGGTCTGGGCACCGAATGCACAGTCTGTTTCTGTAATCGGTGAATTTAATGACTGGGAGGAAGAAGCAAACCCGATGGAGAAGGTTGGGCCGATTGGTGTTTATGAAGTGTTTGTTCCGGGAGCGAAGATAGGACAGCTGTATAAATTCTTTATCGTGGGTGCGCATGGAGAGAAGCTTTATAAGGCAGATCCCTATGCAAATGAAGCTGAACTCCGTCCGGGTACAGCCTCCAGGATCACAGATATCACAGACTATAAATGGAAGGATGCCACATGGATCAAGAACAGAGAGAAGTTTGATGAGCAGGTAGAGCCTATGGCAATCTATGAGGTTCATCCGGGTTCATGGAAGAAACATCCGCAGTCAGAGGAAAATGAAAAAGGATTTTATAATTACAGAGAATTCGCACATGCCCTGGCAGCTTATGTGAAGGAAATGGGATATACCCATGTAGAGCTTATGGGAATCGCAGAGCATCCTTTTGACGGTTCCTGGGGATATCAGGTGACCGGATATTATGCACCGACTTCCAGATATGGAACACCACAGGATTTCAAGTATATGGTGGATTATTTACATCAGAATAAGATTGGAGTTATCCTTGACTGGGTACCTGCACATTTCCCGAAAGATGCCCATGGTCTTGCAAACTTTGACGGAACTGCAGTGTATGAGCACGCAGATCCGAGACAGGGAGAACATCCGGACTGGGGTACCAAGATTTATAATTATGGACGCCCGGAGGTTAAGAACTTCCTGATTGCAAATGCCCTTTACTGGGTGGAGGAGTGCCACGTAGACGGACTTCGTGTGGATGCTGTTGCTTCCATGCTTTATCTTGATTATGGTAAGAAGGATGGAGAATGGGTCGCAAATAAATATGGCGGAAATCAGAATCTGGAGGCTATTGAATTCTTTAAGCATCTGAATACAGTAGTACTTGGAAGGAATCATGGAACTGTGATGATCGCTGAGGAATCTACTGCGTGGCCGATGGTTACAGGGGATGCGGAGAAGGACGGACTTGGTTTCAGTCTGAAGTGGAATATGGGATGGATGAATGACTTCCTGGAATATATGAAGCTGGATCCGTATTTCCGTAAATTTAATCATAATAAGATGACTTTCTCCATGTCATATGCATACAGCGAGAGATATGTATTAGTTCTTTCTCATGATGAGGTGGTTCATCTGAAATGCTCCATGCTTGAGAAGATGCCGGGAGAGTTACCGGACAAATTCAGGAATTTAAAGGCTGCATATTCATTTATGAACTGCCATCCGGGCAAGAAGCTTCTGTTTATGGGACAGGAATTCGGACAGCTTCGTGAGTGGAGTGAGGAGAGGGAACTTGACTGGTTCCTCCTGAACGAAGAGCCGCACAAGGAACTTCAGAATTATGTGCATGATCTACTGACTATTTATAAGAAATATCCTGCACTTTATGCCGGTGATAATGATCCGGAAGGATTTGAGTGGATCAATGCTGATGACGGGGACAGAAGTATTTTCAGCTTTGTGAGAAAGTCTCCTACAAAGAGAAACAATATTCTTTACGTAGTTAACTTTACACCTGTTGACCGTCCGGATTACAGGGTTGGTGTTCCGAAGAAAAAACAGTACAAGCTGATCATGGACGAGAATGGACTTCTGGAGCAACCAAAGATATTTAAGGCAGTAAAACAGGAATGCGATAACAGAGAGTTTTCCTTCGCATATCCGTTGCCGGCTTATGGGGTTGCGATTTTTACATATTAATTTTGGGGATGATTTCAGGCTATATGTAAATATCTGAGAGAATTATTGTCAGAGGCATGCTGTTTATTTGATAATATTGCAGAGTAAGGCTGATAATATATGAAAAATTCGTGAAATATAAATAATTGCTTTTGGAATTTATCTGAGTTATAATTATCGCGAACATAAGAAATAGAGAGAATAATGGTTTCCATGTTGAAAGGAGAACGGACATGAAAGTATCTAACATTAAAGATATTGATAAATTTTTTTCTGTAGTTGACAGCTGCGAAGGCAGAGTAGAATTAGTAACAGGCGAAGGTGACAGACTGAACCTTAAATCTAAATTATCCCAGTATGTATCTCTGGCAAACATTTTCTCAGGTGGAGAGATTCCGGAACTTGAGATCGTTGCTTATGAGAAAGACGATATTGATAAATTAATGAGCTTTATGATCAACGGTTGATCATTAGTGTATACAGGAGGGGGCATGATGGTGGATCATGCCCCTTTCTTTGATGTGAACAGGCAGGTTGTTCTGAAAGTATTGAATAACTGCAGGATATCTGTAAACCAGGGGGCACAGGTGTTTCCTGGTCAAAATGCGTTAATGGCAGACTTGAATACATTGGATATCTTATGTATAATGAGTACGTTGCAGGTAAATATATAAACAGATAGATAATGATGGAAGTTCCAAAAGTTATTCTGTTTGTTCATAAAAATGGCAGAATATAAAAAATGACGGCTATATGGCAGTTATTCAGAAATATAAATCTTAATGAAGAGGAGAAATAAGACAATGGCAACTAAGATTGATATTATTTCCGGTTTCCTTGGAGCCGGTAAAACTACATTGATTAAGAAACTTCTGAAAGAGGCTTATGCAGATGAGCAGGTTGTACTGATCGAGAATGAATTTGGTGAGATTGGCATTGACGGTGGTTTCCTGAAGGAAGCGGGAATCCAGATCAGGGAAATGAATTCCGGATGTATCTGCTGTTCATTAGTGGGAGATTTTGGCACTTCTCTGAAAGAGGTTGTGGATAAATATCATCCGGACAGAATACTGATCGAGCCATCAGGTGTTGGTAAACTCTCAGATGTTATCAAGGCAGTACAGGGTGTTCAGGGAGATGTGGATATCGTTTTGAACAGCTATACAACTGTAGTTGATGCAAAGAAGTGCAAAATGTATATGAGAAACTTTGGTGAGTTCTTTGATAATCAGGTTGAATATGCAGGTGCGATCATTATGAGCCGTACAGATATCATTGATGAGAAGAAAGCGCAGCAGGCAATGGAACTTCTTCGTGGAATTAATGCGAAAGCTGCTATCATCACCACTCCGATTGAGAAACTGGACGGAAAGAAAATCCTTGAGGTTATGGAGAAACCGGTATCTCTTGAGGAAGAACTGATGTCTGAGGAAGAGGTATGCCCGGAGTGCGGACATGTACATGAACATGGAGAACATCATCACCACGATCACGACCATGAATGTGGCTGTGAACATGACCACGAAGACCATGAACATCATCACCATGACCACGACCATGAATGCGGCTGCGGACATGATCACGAAGACCATGAGCATCATCACCACGATCACGACCATGAATGCGGCTGCGGACATGATCATCATGATCATCACCATCATCACGCAGATGAGGTATTTACAAGCTGGGGACGTGAGACGATTAAGAAATACACAAGAGAAGGTCTTGAGAAGATGCTTGAGGCTCTTTCCGCTTCAGAAGATTACGGTATTATTCTTCGTGCAAAGGGAATGCTTCCTGCAGAAGACGGAACATGGATTTATTTTGACATGGTTCCGGAGGAAACAGAAATCCGTGAAGGTGCACCGGAATACACAGGTCGTCTCTGCGTAATCGGCTCTAAACTGAAAGAAGATAAACTTGCAGAATTATTCGGGCTTGCATAATGATCATGAGGAAGCAGCGATTTATGGCAATCCTCTAAAATACTGCATCTGGATTCAGCTCATCGGAGCATGAAATCCTGTGTCATAGATGCGAGACTGAACGATTTCGGCAGATAATAACAGAATCAGGATAAAGATAAAGGAATAAATTATATGATGGATGATATCAGAGTTCCCATTTATTTGGTTACAGGATTCCTGGAAAGCGGAAAGACTACTTTTCTGGATTTTACACTGCAGCAGGAGTATTTTGCCATTGACGGCAAAACTCTGCTGATCCTTTGCGAAGAAGGCGAAGAAGAATATGATATGGATAAACTGAAACTTACAAACACAGTTGTGGAAGTGATCGAGGATGAAGAAGATCTGACACCACAGCGTCTGGCTGCCATGGATATCATTCATCAGCCGGAGCGTGTTGTGATCGAGTACAACGGAATGTGGCTTGTAAGTAAGTTTGAGCAGATGGAGCTTCCGGAAGGCTGGGGCATTGAGCAGGAAATTACCTGTGTGGATGCAACAACCTATCAGGTATATATGGCAAATATGAAATCTCTGTTCATGGATATGATCAGAAATACAGATATGGTTGTATTTAACCGTTGTAAAGAAGGAGATCCGCTTCCTGCATACAGACGAGGGATTAAGGTTGCAAATCAGAGCGCAGAGGTTATTTTTGAAAATGAAGAGGGCGAGATGGACGACATTTTCCAGGATGAGATGCCGTTTGATATCAATGCACCGATTATTGAAATCCCGCCGGAAGATTATGGTATCTGGTTTGTGGATGCCATGGATAATCCGGATAAATATGTAGACAAAATTGTCCGCTTTAAAGGACGTGTCATGAAACCACGTGGAATGGGAAGCAAATTCTTTGTTCCGGGACGTGTGGCAATGACTTGCTGCGCAGATGATACCACCTTCCTTGGATATGTGTGCAGAAGCGATTATGCACCGCATATCAAAGAGGGCAGCTGGGTAGAAGTAACAGCGAAGGTTGCGTTTGAGAATCGTACAGAATATCAGGGCGAGGGCATTGTTCTTTATGCAAGTGATGTGAAAGAATGCGAGCCACTTAAGGAAGAAATGGTATATTTTAATTAATTATCTTAGCGTGTATTTGAAAAATGCTTTCTGCAAGATGTGCGTCACAATTTGCGGGATTGATTTTTTAAACACACTTTAGAGTATGTTAAAAAAATAAATTTGACATCAGGACAGGTATGGTAATTCCGGAAAATGGTGTTAAATTATTCAGGAGACACATATATGTATTTAGTAGTTGGCCTGGGAAATCCCGGGAAGCAGTATGAGGCAACGCGCCATAATATGGGCTTTGATACGATTGACAGTCTGGTGGAAGATTATAATGTTCCTCAGGGTGGTGTGAAGTTTAATGCCATGTATGGCAAAACTATGATCGGCGGGGAGAAAGTGATTCTTATGAAGCCGCTTTCTTTTATGAACCTGAGTGGCGGTCCTGTCCGTGAGATGGCGAATTATTTTAAAATTGATCCGGAATCAGAACTTATTGTTATTTATGATGATATTGATCTGGAGCCCGGACAGCTCCGTATCCGCAAGCAGGGAAGTGCCGGCGGACATAACGGAATCAAAGATATTATCCGCCAGCTTGGTACGGAGAAATTTCTTCGTATCAAAGTAGGAGTTGGTGCCAAGCCCAAGGGATGGGATCTGGCAGACCATGTACTTGGCAGATTTTCCACAGAGGACAGGAAACTTGTGGATGAAGCTATAGGAAGAGCTGCAAAGTCTGTGGATATCATAATCTCACAGGGGGCAGATGCAGCCATGAATGAATATAACAGGAAAGTACCTGTACAGAAATAAGCGGACAGGAAACAGATGATTGTTCAGTAAAAAGATATAAAAAGCGGTAACTGGAAACAGAAGCCGCTTTTATTACGTTGAAGGATCATGAGGGGTGAAGATGAAAGCATTTTTGACACCTCTGCAGGGGCTTGCAGAGTTTGAACAGATTAAAGAAAAGAGCAAAACAAATAAAGGGATTCTGCAGGTTTCCGGATGTATGGAATCGCAGAAATCTCATTTGATATACGGACTTTCAGAGGGGATATCTTATCGCCTGATCCTGGCTGAGGACGAACGACGCGCCAGAGAAATTTATGAGGATTACAGATTCTATGACAGAAAAGTGTATTCTTATCCGGCAAAGGATCTTCTGTTTTTTCAGGCAGATATCCATGGAAATCTTCTGATACGTCAGAGAATGAAGGTTATTAAGGCGTTACTGGAAGAGAAAGAACTGACAGTTGTTACAAGCATTGACGGATGTATGGATTTTCTGGAATCTCTGGAAAAGATAAAAGAACAACTGATCCATTACGAAAGTGACAGCACCGTAGACACAGAACAGTTGAAGAATCAGCTGGTGGCTCTGGGTTACGAGCGGGCAGGACAGGTGGAAATGCCCGGGCAGTTTTCTGTGCGCGGTGGTATTGTGGATATTTACTGTCTTACTGAGGAAAATCCATGGAGAATTGAGCTTTGGGGAGATGAGATTGATTCTATCCGGAGTTTTGATCCGGAGAGTCAGCGTTCTCTGGAAAAGCTGGAAGAGATTACGATCTATCCGGCGGTGGAGCATATAGGGGACAAGGATATGGTTTCCTTCCTGGATTATTTTCCGGAGGAAAGAACCATAATCTTTCTGGATGAACCAAACCGACTGACTGAGAAAGGCGGGGCTGTAGAAGAAGAGTACAGACAGAGCCGTATGCACAGAGAGGAAAAAGGTAGCCGGAATCTGCCGGAAAACTGGCTCTGCTCTTTTGAACAGCTTCAAAAAGAACTGAATAAACGCAACTGTATTTCTGTATGTGCGCTGGAACCGAAACAGGCAGGCTGGAAAGTGCGGGAAAAATTTTACCTGGAGGTAAAATCAGTCAATGCTTATAACAATAGTTTTGAACTTCTGGTAAAAGACCTTCATCAGTACAAGAAACAGGGATACAGGATCGCACTGCTTTCCGGTTCCCGCACAAGAGCCGAGAGGCTGGCAAAGGATCTTCAGGAAGAGGGACTGGCAGCCTTTTATGGCCAGGATTATGACAGGGAAATCTGTCCGGGCGAGATCATGGTGGTTTATGGCCATGCAAAGAAGGGCTTTGAATATCCGTTGATCAAGTTTGCGGTAATGACAGAATCTGACATCTTTGGACAGGAACAGAAGAAGAAAAAGAAGAAAAAAAATTACAGCGGAAACCGTATTCAGGATTTTGCTGAGCTTTCCATTGGTGATTTTGTTGTTCATGAGAAGCATGGTCTTGGTATTTATCGCGGGATTGAGAAAGTTGAAGTAGACAGAATTGTCAAAGATTATATTAAGATTGAATACAGAGGTGGAAGCAACCTCTATATTCTTGCCACACAGCTTGACTGTCTGCAGAAATATTCGGGTGCAGATGCGGCAAAGACTCCGAAACTGAATAAACTTGGCACTCAGGAGTGGAATAAAACAAAGAGCAAGGTTCGAGGTGCAGTTAAGAATATTGCGAAGGAGCTGGTAGAGCTTTATGCGGTTCGTCAGGAAAAGGAAGGATATGTCTGTGGTCCTGATACTGTATGGCAGAAGGAATTTGAAGAGATGTTTCCATATGAAGAAACTGAGGATCAGCTCAGTGCCATTGAGGATGCCAAACGTGATATGGAAAGCACTAAGATTATGGACCGGCTTATCTGTGGAGATGTGGGCTATGGCAAAACAGAAGTGGCTCTGCGTGCTGCGTTTAAGGAAGTGCAGGAGAGCAGACAGGTAGCTTATCTTGCACCTACCACAATCCTTGCACAGCAGATTTATAATACCTTTGTCCAGAGGATGAAGGAATTTCCGGTGCGTGTGGAACTGTTGTGCAGATTCCGGACTCCGGCACAACAGAAGAAGGCAATCGAAGATCTGAAAAAAGGTCAGGTAGATGTGATCATTGGAACGCACAGAATTCTTTCCAAAGATGTACAGTTTAAAAATCTTGGCCTGTTGATCGTTGATGAGGAACAGCGGTTTGGAGTTACGCATAAGGAAAAAATCAAGCAGTTAAAGAAGGATGTGGATGTCCTTACACTGACTGCAACGCCCATTCCCCGTACTCTTCATATGAGCCTGATCGGAATCCGGGATATGAGTGTCCTGGAGGAGCCTCCTATGGACAGAATGCCGATCCAGACATATGTTATGGAATATGATGAAGAGACAGTCCGAGAGGCTATCAACAGGGAATTGCGCAGAGGCGGACAGGTTTATTATGTTTATAATCGAGTGACGGATATTGCAGATGTTGCCCTGCGTATTGCGAAGCTGGTGCCGGACGCAAGGGTGGACTTTGCTCATGGACAGATGAGCGAGAGGGAACTGGAGAATGTGATGTATTCCTTTGTAAACGGGGATATTGATGTGCTGGTTTCCACTACGATCATTGAGACAGGACTGGATATTTCCAATGTAAATACTATGATTATCCATGATTCAGACAGATACGGGCTTTCTCAGCTTTATCAGCTTCGGGGAAGAATCGGGCGTTCCAACAGAACCGCCTATGCGTTTCTGATGTACAGACAGAATATGATGCTGAAGGAGACGGCTGAGAAGCGGCTGGCTGCAATCCGTGAGTATACAGATCTGGGAAGTGGATTTAAGATTGCTATGAGAGATCTGGAACTTCGAGGTGCTGGAAATCTTCTGGGTGCGCAGCAGCATGGACATATGAATGCGGTTGGATATGATCTTTACTGCAAAATGCTAAGTGAGGCAGTAAAAGAGGCGAAGGGAATCCATACGATGGAGGACTTCGAGACGTCGGTTGACCTGAATGTGGATGCCTATATTCCGGATTCCTATATCAGCAATGAATTTCAGAAACTGGATATTTATAAAAGAATTGCAGGGATTGAGACACAGCAGGATTATGATGATATGCTGGAAGAACTTCTGGATCGTTTCGGGGAGCCTGGAAAGGCAGTGCTGAATCTTCTGGCTGTTGCAAAGTTAAAGGCTATTGCTCATCAGGGGTATGTAACAGAAATAAAGCAGACTGGAAAAACAGTCCGGTTTACACTCTATGAGAAGGCAAAACTGAATACGGAGGGCTTTCCTGCGCTTATGCAGAAATACAGAAGAGGACTGCAGTTTAAGAATGAACAGGAACCGAAATTCATCCTGGAACCACAGGGAAACCTGATCCTGGCATTGACAGAATTTGCAGAGGAGCTTAAGAGCATGGCGGAAAATATGTGAAATATACTACATATTTTTCGATTTGCCTTGCCCTTCGCAGGAAAAAAGTTTATACTCTAATAACAGTACATTCTGGGAAAGTGGTATGGAAGAAAGACCAGATTGATAATATGGAGGAAGAAATGAAAAAAATGGTAAAGAGAACAGCCGTTGTGACGTTGGCAGGTGTGATGTCAGTTGGTATGCTTTCCGGCTGTGGAAGTAAAGCATTAGATGGAACAAAGACAGTGGCTACTGTTGACGGAACAGATATTCCGCTTGGAGTTGTAAGTCTTTATGCCCGTGAACAGCAGCAGCAGACAACAACCATGTATTTGAATTATATGGGAAGTGCAGATAATATCTGGGATCAGACTGCCGGTGATGATTCAGATGAGACTTATGGTGATCAGGCAGTGACAAGCAGTCTGGAGTCTATTGAGAAGATGTATGTTCTTAAAGAGAAAGCAGCGGATTATAAAGTAGAGCTTACAGATGACGATGAAACTGCAATTGCAGATGCAGCGTCACAGTTTATGGCTGCAAACAGCGAAGAGACAATCAAAGAACTTGCGGTAACTGAGGATCAGGTAAAAACACTTCTGGAGCTTCAGACAATTCAGAAGAAGATGTATGATCCGGTTGTGGAAGAAGGAAATATCACAGTTTCTGATGATGAGGCAAATCAGACAACCTTCACTTATGTAAGTATTTCTACAAGCGGTGATGATGTAACTGATGAAGAGAAGGAGACCAAGAAGGAACAGGCTCAGGAGATTCTTGACAAGATGAAAGAAGATCCTGCAGCAGACATGAGTGAGATTGCCAAGGGTGTAGATGACAGTTATTCTGCAGTACAGGGTAACTTTACAACCAAAGAGAGCGAAGATAAGGATGAAGATTCCAGTAGCGAGGCATATCCGGATGAGGTTCTGAAGGTTCTGCGAGGACTGAAGGACGGAGAAGTTGCAGATAATATTATTGAGACTGACACAGGATACTATGTAGTAAGACTTGACAAGATCAATGATGAAGATGCCACAGCTTCCAAGCGAGAATCTCTTCAGAATTCCAAAGAAAGTACCTATTTTACAGATACAACTGCTAAATGGCTGGATGAGGCAGATGTAAAGGTAGTTAAGAAAGTCCTTAAGACGCTTAAGATCACTGACAAACATACCTTCATGGCGCCGACTCCTACCCCGATTCCGGAGACACCGACACCTGAGGTGACAGAAGAGGTAACGCCAACACCGGAAACAGAGGAAGTTACAGAAACACCTGCAGCAGAAGATACAGATGTGACTGAGACACCTGCGGCAGAGGAAGAAGCAGAAACTACTGAAACACCGGAAGCAACACCGACAGAAGCAGCTAAATAAGAAAATCCGAACTGTCAGTAGCCTGCTGATAGGAATTGAGTATTGTAAATTAAAACAGCTATGATGAAAACCTGAGTGTTTTCACATAGCTGTTTTTGAGTTGTTGGAATTGCTGTAACGTAAAAAAATCAGGAAATAACAGTGTCACGTCCATGTGTTTTTCCGTAATAGAGTTTGTCATCTGCCCGTTTTACAATATCAGAGATACTGGACTGAAAATCGTTCTCCTCTACGCCGAAAGTCATGGTTACATGGATGGTAATATCTTTATAGCTTATAATACATTTGCTTACTGCGATGTTGATTTCATTCATAAGGGCAGTGGCATTATCAAGATTCATTTCGGGAAAAAAGAAAAGAAATTCTTCCCCTCCCCATCTGCACACGTGTCCTGCTCCGAGAGTTTTTTCTCTGAATAAATCCGAGAGGGATTTTAATACCTGATCACCACAGTTATGTCCATAAGTATCGTTAATTTTTTTGAAAAAATCAATATCACCGATTGCGATACTGAAATTCTCGTTTGGATTTGCCCTGATATGGTTTTTGAGAACTTCTTCCATGCGGCGCCTGTTATAAAGTGTAGTCAGCGGATCAGTTCCGGCCTGCTGCTGAAGCTCAATATTATACAACATCAGATGCTGTTCGGCTTTCTGAAGATTGGAACTGAAAGATATACAGATCACGCTCGTGACAACGAAGAATACAACTGTATTTAAAATCTGTATGATCAGTATATGAATTCCGGTAAAAACATATACAGGAGGATGAGTCTGGCAGTGGAAAAACAGAGCCATTCGCATAACAAATAAAAAGACTGTAAAAGCAATTTTATTAAATAATGTATCGTACAGCGAAAACATGGAAACCAGCATTAATGGTAAAATAAAGCTTGTCGCACCGGTTTCCCATCCATAATAGTAGAGAAAATAGCAAATCCATCCTGCGGAGATCGTAACATAAAACAAAAGGTTCCATCGTATGAATGTATGGTTTATATAGTGCCTTGCGAGAAGACATACAATAAGCCAGCCTGCAGCAGGAAGTGTATGAAGCGGATATCCGAAACCTGTGATGCAGATGATGAGTAATAAAAAATATACAGCATAGATTTCATAGGAGCGTTTCAATGCGAAATAAAAATACAAAGGGGTGGTTTCTGCGTCAAATTTATGGTTGATCATACCCATAATTATTCTCCTGAGCATACAAAAATAACGCAGGCGTAAATAAGATTAGGATACGTTATTTTTATATTGGGTTAAATGAGACGGAAATGCTTCAAAGCATTGGCAATTCCGTTATCTTCGATATTGGTTGTCTGGTAAGTGCAGTGAGGCAGGATCAGGGGATCCGAGTCGCCCATTGCGATGCTGTTTCCGGCGAACTGCAGCATAAGAAGATCGTTCGTGCTGTCGCCGAATGCATAGGTATCTTTGACCGGAACCCCAAGGCGGTCTGCCAGAAACCGGATTCCGGTTGCTTTGCTGAGATTTTTCTGAGTCAGTTCCCAGGCCTTGTCTTCATGTATGAAACACAGAAAATGTTCATCTGCAAATTTGCGGAAAGTTTCCATATCAGAATCAGCAGACGGAAAAGCCAGAAACTTGTCAAATGTAAAATGGTTGTATGTTTCGGGCGGGTAGAGAGCCAGATCTTCTACTATAACTTCTGCTTTCAGCTTCTGAACAGTTTCAGGAACAGCACATGAACTGCTGTCATATAAAATCTTATCCGGGCGTTCAAAAAACGCAGGAATTCTGCATTCCCGCAGTAATTCTGTTGTTTTACGGCAAAGCGGATTTGGAATAGAACTGGAAAACAAAAGCTCTTCATTCATATAAATCTGGCTGCCGCATCCGCATACATAGCCGTCGAATCCCATTTCTTTAATGATTTCCGGAATCATTGTATAGGTACGTCCGGAATTGATGAAAAGGAGATGACCATTATAGCGGGCTTCTTTTAAAGCCTGTTTCGCACTGTCCGGAACTGTCCATGGGTAAGGGGTTAACAGGGTTTTGTCAATGTCAAAAAATAAGAGTTTACGATTATTCTCCATCAGATGTCTCCTCTGTCTCAGTGTCTGTATTGTCATAAAATTCGTCATCAGAAGGATTTTCATTTCCTGTATGTACGCGGATTCCGTTCAGTTCAACTTCGCCTTCCATTGGGATCACAAGGCACTTGCGTCCGTCAATTACGCGTGTTTCCACAAGATCGGCACGTTCAGGATCTACGTGGACTACAACATCCGGGGTTTTGATCTCGAATTTTTTTGTATTGGTGATGTTGGAAGCAACCAGAGAGGATTTTTCCCCGGCTGTGATCTCGTATTGTTCATCAAATGACTGTAGTTTTTCATCTTCTACGCCGCATTCTTCAAAGAGGCGTTTTACCTCAGATTTGGTCAGAACTACAGGTTCCGGCTCATCCTTCTGTGATTCGATCAGGTCGTTTAATTTCTCGTGAATGCTTAATACAGTGTCATATCTGCAGTCGTCGCCCAGAGTATCTTCAACCAGTGCGTTAAAGGAATCACGCTGTCCTCCTGCAGAAAGAGGTGCTGTACATCCAAGCAGTTCATCGATAAAAATATCCCGAAGCTCGTTTGCATTTTTACTATAATAAAGGACACCATGGATGTCAGTGCTGCGGTCGTTAAACTGCGGGAAAAGGAAAGCAACATCCGGAAGTTCCACGATCCAGTCGCGGATACGGTCCTGGATGCTGTTGGTTTCGGCATTGTAGCAAAGACCTGCCTTAGAGAGTTTTACAGGACAGATACAGCACATGATGTGCTCATAAATCTCATCAGATGCATCAAACATTTCTGCACCGTCGGAAGACTTTCCGGGGATATCATATACTCCATGGATCAGGATGATGTAGTAGTTTTCGGGATAATCATAGTTTTCAATGATCTTATCGTAGAAACTTTCTACCAGTGCATCATCGGTCAGTTTGCTTTCTCTCAGTTTCATAAGAAAATGTTGAGTTCCGCCCTCAGTTTCCTGCTCGAGAGGAAATTCCATGTTCATCAGATTTTTTCCTATTGTTCCGGAAAGGGATTTGCGGAAAATTTCAAAGTATTTGAACATTTCTTCTTCTGATAAAGAGAGAAATGCTTCTTTCAGTTCGGTTTTTTTATTCTTTTCTCCGTCAACGTAACATCCGCAGATGCGGGTGAGAGAACAGTTCTCAGGAGTGAACTGTTTCTTGATTTCAGAAATTTCTTTTTTGTTCATATAGTTTTATACCTCATGTTAGTCTGTTCTTTATTATAGACCAGTTGTGATGCAGGGGCAAGGAAATTTGCCTGAAAATTATGGGAAATACAGGTGAGTTTTGGTAGATGTAGTGCTATAATATAGGAAGATATTGTTGCCTGGCTGTGTTGCTGAGAACGTGGTGGACAGTAATGTTGCTTTGACAGTGATGAAAATAAATACAGGAGGATATGAGACATGAATGAAACAATAAAAAATCTTTTGGAGCGAAGAAGTGTACGTGGTTATAAAGAAGATCTGGTGCCGGAAGAAGTGTTGAATGAGATTCTTGAAGCAGGGGAATACGCACCAAGCGGAATGGGACAACAGGGTACACTTATGGTAGTAACACAGAATCCGGAACTTGTTGCGAGGCTTTCTAAAATGAATGCGGATGTGATGGGGACTGAGAGTGATCCGTTCTATGGGGCACCGACAGTTGTTGTGGTCTTTGCAGACAGTAATATGCCTACCTGTGTGGAAAATGGAAGCCTGGTTATGGGAAATCTGATGAATGCTGCTCATGCCCTTGGGGTTGATTCCTGCTGGATTCATCGTGCAAGAGAGGTGTTTGCTTCTGAAGAAGGAAAGGCATTGAAGGCAGAGTGGGGTGTGCCAGAGTCTTATGTTGGAATTGGTCATTGTGTGCTTGGTTATCGCTCCGGGGAATATCCGAAAGCGAAAGCGAGAAAAGACGGATTTGTGATCAGGGTGTGATTGTAGTGTGGCGGCAGAGTGATTCCTGAAACAGGCTGGCAGGAAAGATGTGAGAATGTTCGGGAAATTAAGTTGCCGGCACAGTAGCTGTGAGAGAGGGTTACTGTTGAGTATATTTGATTTTAAGAGAAAGAAGTACAGAACGTTTCTGCAGGATTCTGAGACAGGTGAGGAGATTGCTGAGGAGTATGAGAAAGGCCGGGGAGTCTGGAAAAAGCATGATGTTCAGGATGGGAAAGGTTCGGAGATGAGAGAGAATCTGATAAGGAAGCATTATTGGTTTTCGGGGAGAGTGCAGGGAGTTGGATTTCGCTATCGGGCCTGTTATATTGCCAGTTCTCTGGGGGTTACCGGTTGGGTGAGAAATAACTGGGATGACCGCGTGGAGATGGAGGCGCAGGGGAGCAGGGAGCTGCTTGCGCAGATGGTGGAGATGTTGGGGCGGCAGAGGTTTATTGAGATTGAGGGGATTGAGGAGAGGGTGATTCCGGTGGAGGTTGAGAGTGGGTTTTATTCCAGATGAAAGGGACGCAAGCTCAAACAATTCTCTTTGGCTCGGTTTCGGGTCTTAAGAAAAGCTAAACCCCAGGAGATCTGCTAAAGGGGGACGCAGCCCCAAACAATTCTCTTCGGCTCGGTTTCGGGTCTTAAGAAAAACTAAGCCCGGGAAGATCAGCTAAAAGCATTCGCAGATAACTCAAACTCGCCGCGAAGCGGCTCAGACAGTGAGTGATCTGCGAATAACGCTGATCTTCCCGGGCTAAGATTTTCTAAAGGCCCTGCAAATGTCGCCGAAGAGAATTGTTTGGGGCTGCTGGCTGTTGGCTGAAAGAGAAGAGAGATGGTGGTCTGTTAGTTTTGTGGAATAGAAAAATTTCCTATATATAGTATGAATGGGACGGGATGTTGCGTATATATGGTATATGGATGCTGCATAATATAGGAAGGATGGTTGGAATTCAGGTGTAAGATAGACTGGATGGCTGCTGGGGATTTAGTG
>NZ_JAAIMY010000030.1 GCF_013300825.1 Blautia wexlerae | reverse complement strand
GGTATTCTTTCATGTTCTCCTGCATTTGCTTATCTCCCTATCCCATCTCTGATAACTCATTTATGAGATTTTATCACTCATGATAAGTTTTTGCAAGATATTTTATGTTTCTTTTATAGAACTTTTAATCCCGGTTTATTTTCTTTATCGGTATTTCATGGGGTCTGATCCCGAGAGGCTTCTCGCGCCCTCTTCCTATTGAAGAAAAGCACAAGAAAACTCGGAATACAAAAAGCAACAATACCTGTAATTACTTCCAAGCACAACTTAACAATGATGTTCAATTCGATTTTTCCTATTAATCTTACCGCCCAAAACATCGCACACCCAAATGCTATGTATTTCAGTGTAACAAGTATGGAATGTTTAAATTCAAAGCAATCTCTACAGTAAAAGTATTCAACTATGGCAGCAACAAATTCTGCAATAAATGTTCCCACAACTGCACCCTCTGCGCCAAATTTAGGTATCAAAATAAAATTAGCACAAAGATTAGACACAGCTCCCAGACTCATCGCAACAATATAGCCTTTTTCTCTTTCCATTGGGATCAAGTACTGCATCCTTAAAAAAATTGACAATCCCTTGACAATCAAAATTGGTGAAAAAAGATACACAAGATTTACACATTCATCATATCCTTCCCCAAAAAACAACGGAACAAATTCATTTGCGATAGCCGCAATTCCAAATGCTAATGCAACTGATGAAAACGTGTTAAGCTCATACGAAAATCTTAGCGTCTTATTTCTCTTCACATTTTCATGATTAGCATTCAAATTTGATAGTCTTGGCATCATTACGGTACTAAATCCTGTTATAATGCCGATAGGAATATTGATAAGTTTATCTGAATTATAATAATATCCAAGTTCAGAATATCCACTTAATGCTCCGAGCATTGTTTTATCCATAATATGAAAAACACTGCTTGCCAATATTGGAACAAACAAAACCGCATTCGGCTTTAAATGTTTTTTAATTGCGTTCCAATTCGTGTTCTTCAATTTCACAAATCGTCTTAAAAACGGAATTAGTGCAATAGAACTAATGAATTGACCGCCAGCCATTATCATGGTATAGACAATCAATCCAGTATCATTTCTTTTTACACACGTAATAATTAAAATAACTGTGATTACTTTAATTATAATATTCCGTTTGACTGTTAACTGAAATTCCTCTATTCCAAAGAAAAACCAAGAAAAGTCCAACCATGATGCAAGAATCCACATTCCCTGCAATATTGCTACAGCAATATTATCTTTTGTGAAAAGTAAGAGATAAAAGCCATACAAAACAAAGGCAATAAAACCCGTAAGAATTTGCATGGCAAAAAGCTCGCTAAATATTTTATTTCTTTTCTCTATATCATCTTTGTGTTGTGCGATAATCCTGCATCCATAATTGGCCAATCCTAGAATAGCAAACATAGCGAAGTATGAGGCGTTAGCATTTGTATATGAAAACACACCTAAGCTTTTTGCCCCCAAAACTCTTGAAATATATGGTGAGGTTATTAGTGGTGTGATAGTCGTAAGAATCTGATAAATTGTTTGATACACTAGATTTCTTTTAAGTTTCTTCTCTTGCTCTTTCATTTTCTACTATATATCCTCCTGCCGTATTGCATTCTATATCCACAAACCCATTTATTATCCAAAACAGAAATGAGCAACTTCCAGGGCCAAATGGTGGATATGCTTCAAGGATAGAAGTAAACGTATAATAGATAGTCATCGTTAACAAGAGAAATCCAAATTGGCTCATTCTTGTACTACAAATACTCTTAATCATTCTAGAAAGCCAAAGAAGAATCAGTGCTCCACCCGTAACAATACCTAGTTCAGCCAAAACACATATAAAGAACTCATCAACATACCAATGTCCGTTTCCCAAAATTGGATGTTCCCAAAAAGCATCGAGTGTTTTAAAATAGTTCGCTAATCTTCCGCTAGAAAAAGTATTTAAATCTGCGCCTTGATATTTATTCAGCAAAAATGCCTGTCTTATAAAGGTATTCACAATCGGAATATTGTATAGAAGAACCAGAGCTACTGATAACAATCCTATTGCTATGCCTTTATGTTTTGTTTTCATAAATACATATACAAAAATTGCTGCTGCTAAAGCAAGCATTGCAGTTCGACATTGCAATAATCCTATGACAACAAAAAGATAAAATGCAAAAGCTATTCTCGTGCATAGTTGAAGTTTTTTCTTCCCTTTGATTCCAAAGATTGACACCAGAATGCCTGACGATAGTATCTGCGCAGCCGAATTCTTTTCGTCATACAAATATGACTTGATGCTTTTCCATGCTGTTAGGGATGGTACATATTCCATTTGAAGCGTAATCGCTAATAGAACTGTTGCAATCAAATAGCCCCAAAAGAACCGTTGCATAAATTCTTCATCACTCCACTTGTATAATTGAATGCCTATCCAATACATGCATAACGGCAAGAAAGTAATTTTCAAATAATTACTACTAAGATATGTGTCATTAAAGAAACTGCACGCTACACATTGGATTGCAATCATAGAATACACTATAAGGAATGTCTTTCCGAATCTGGTATATTCAATTTTTAATTTTTGAAAAGCAATCAGTATGAAAACGAATGCCGGCCAAATTATGTAGTTTATGCCTCGAATTCCCATTAATTGCGGAGTCTGAAATAACACTGTTAATACTGAAAACAATATTAACAGTGTATAGACTTTAGAATCCTTTTTTTCTACCATGATACGTCTCCTCACTCACAGCTGGCTAGACACTTTATCGTATTGCTCAAAGACCTATATCCCACAAGCCACACCAGCCTGAGTTTTTTCCACACAATAAGTATCATGATTATATTCACGCATCAGATGTATATAATCAATAGTTCATTACAATCTCCAATAACGCATACCGGACTCATCAAGAGCCTTCACAGTATAAAGCCCCTTCACATCAAGCAGAACTTTCTCATCGTCTGCGCTGGTCTTATAGAGTTTCTTGATATCATCAAGGCTCATTGCCTTAAACTCGTTATGTGCCACCGCCACAATAACGCAATCCGCATCCCTTGCATCTTCCATGCCATGTAACTGAACACCATATTCACGCATGGCATCACGTTCACTTGCCCATGGATCAACTACGACAGGATCAATGCCATAAGTCTTGAGATGCTTGATGATATCATTCACCTTGCTATTACGAGTATCCGGGCAGTTTTCCTTAAAAGTAAGTCCCAGAATCACGACCTTGGACTTCTTAGGTGCCTGATCCGCTTCAATCATTTTCTTAATTGCAGCATCAGCAACATATGCACCCATGCTGTCGTTGACAATACGTCCATTCAGAATAATCTGACTGTGATAGCCCAGCTTTTCCGCTTCGTATGTGAAGTAGTACGGATCAACACCAATGCAGTGGCCACCAACTAAGCCAGGGCGGAAGCCCAGTGCATTCCATTTGGTATTCATGCCGTCAACAACTTCATTGGTATCGATACCCATCCGATCAAAGACCATTGCCAGTTCATTCATAAACGCAATATTAATATCACGCTGGCTGTTTTCTACAACCTTCACTGCCTCTGCTGTTTTGATGTTGGAAACAGGATAAGTACCGACTTCAATAACCAAGTCATACATGTTTTTGATCTCTTCGCAGGTTTCCGCATCCATACCGGAAACAATCTTTCGGATATTTTCGAGACGATGTACCTTGTCACCCGGATTGATACGCTCAGGAGAATAGCCAATCTTGAAGTCTGCACCACACTTCATACCCGATTCCTTTTCAAGAATTGGAATGCAGACATCTTCAGTGCAACCGGGATAGACTGTTGACTCGTAAACAACAATGGAGCCTTTCGTCAGATTTCGACCAACTATTTCGGAAGCACCGATAACCGGCGTCAAGTCAGGAGTATGATCCGTATTAACCGGAGTCGGTACAGCAACGATAATGAACTTAGCTTCTTTCAACTTTGTTGCGTCATCCGTGAAGTCCACAGTGGTCTTTTTGATTGCAGCATCACCGACTTCTTTTGTCGGATCAATTCCCTGCTTATACAAGTTGATTTTTTCACTATTCAGGTCAAAGCCAATGACGTCAACCTTCTTTGCAAAAGCAACGGCAATGGGCATACCAACATAGCCCAAACCAACCAGCGCAAGTTTTTCTTGTTTAGAAACGATCTTTTCGTAGAGAGACATTTCCTTTTCCTCCGTTTTATTTTTCAATACTTCTTTTAGATATGTTTTTATATGAAAAGTATTGCATTCCTTTTCGGCTTGCAATATCCTTCATTCGCCTATATTCGTCCGGCGACGAATACAAGTCTTCAATCGTTTTCTTTAAGGAGTCCTCTGTAACATCCTTTAGGAAAACAGCGTTTCCCCCTAGATCAACATGGTGAAAGCCCTCAATATCTCGAAATACACAAGGAATTCCTAACGCAACAGCTTGCTCCCACATTACAGAGTGCAATCCTGGAAAAACTATAAGGTCTGCTGCGTTCATTAAACAGTATGTATTTTCTACATTTTGCCAGCCCACAAACTGAAGCCTATCATTTTTACATAGGCTATCAAATCGTGGTTTTAGTGTTTCCTCCACACTGCCGAATATTAACATTTTAATCCTTCTATATTTGCTTTCTGCTACAGCCGACATCAGTTCCAATGTTTCTGGCCTAAACTGGTTGATTTTTCCGCCCGTGACCACAAGAAAGTCATCGCTTTGTATATCATATTTGTTTCTTATAGTCTCACGAGTTGATGCTGCTTTCTCAACCAATTCATCATCTGCTCCCATTACAAGAAGTTCACATTTATTTGCTGGCAGTCCATACATTTCTTTCAGAAATTCGACTCTAGCAGGAAGCACCCCATAGAATTTAGTAACGTAAGGTTCAATTTTCTTCACACATATTCGCCATAAACCTTTATGAAGCAAATTTCTTGAGAGCCAGCCATGTGCTCCATTTGAATAATCAACATGATTATCAACATATACTCTTACACTTGGATGCTTCCTTGCGTAGACTGCTAATTTCCTAATGTCAAGGAACTGGCAATCATGAATAAAGAGAATATCCGGTTGCTCTTTTTCAACTGCGCCATATAGGTTAGGATATGTTTTCAATCGACTATTGACTGTTCCATGCTTTATTGGCAGCCGAACCATTTTTACGCCGTCATCATTGATATAATCCGTTGTATCTGTTTTTTGCAGTTTTCCAGCAGAATCCCAAATCCATTGTGATGCAATTATCGTTACATCGTATTCCATTCTCTTGTGATACTTTGTAATAACATTTTCCTGGTAATTGAAACCATCAGTCATTGCCCCGCAAAGGCAAATATGTACTATCTTCATCCTCATTTACCGCCTAAAGCACTCTTGATAACCCACAGCATTTTTCTTCACAAAATCCTGCTTCATTAATTTTTCCAGTTCGCCCCATAGATGTTCTTTTTCTAACTCCCAACTATGTCCCCATACCATTACTACACTATCTTCTTTTCTCTGCTCATTTCTGATTAAGCTAGAAACCAGCTCAAAATAATTCATTTTATAATGTAATGCAATATATGCTCCCTGTGGTATACTCCTATTCCTTATGGCATTTCCAAGCAGTGACTTACTACCACGAGGATAAAAATGGATTGCCGGCTTCAGTTCGCCGCCAGTGTACTTGAAATTCATAGTATCTGCTGTTCTAATGGTTTTGTAATGCTTATTAACAATATCAAGTATCTCAGGAGTATATTTTCCACCTGGCAAGCAGAAATCCTCAATTTCATGTCCCAGCGTATGTTCCAGAAAAACCTTATTTAAAAGAACCTCTTGCTCGACTTCTTCCAACGGAATACTCGTTAGATAAGTGTGGTTTTCCGTATGTCCACCAAATCGAACACATTCAGATTCTGCCGCACGCATCATTTCGGGTGTGAGTACTTCTCTCCCCTCACAATTTCTTGTAGGGACAAAAAACATCCCAGGAATTCCATATTTTTCATGCAGCTCGAACAGCTTTTGATCCTCTAGTGCTCCATCATCCCAGCTAAACGCTATTTTCAATCTTGCTTTCCTCCCGATTTCAACTTTCTAATCTTTCTATAATACGGACGCAAAACATTCTTTCCCTTTATCACCACTTCATTAAAAGTTGCCTTTTCTTTCGCAATTATGTATGGAAGCCACTTTCTATAGATAATCAAATCATAGAGTGGATATTCGACTGCTAAAAAACGAGTCTTATATTCGCATTTCCCCCACAAAAAGTGAAAGAATAGGATTCCATCATTTATCGCATAAGATATTGTATCCAGCAGAACCAAACTTCCAATATTCCAGTTGTCATATTGAGGATCGTGAGCAATTGAATGTAAAAAAGCTTGTTTTCCATCATATGTCATCAAGGTTCCCGCAATGATGCGGTCATTCAGCCTATATAAAACAAGTTTTCCACTTTTATAGGCTACATCTATCCATTCTTTCTTTGTTCCTGCATGAAACCCCTTTTCAACACATCTTAACTCGTTCATTTCATATATTCGATTTGCTGCCGCATAGAATTCATCTTTATTATGCTCATTCCCAGTCATCTCAAATACTTTCAATGAATCAAACTCACATGCTCTATTTAACCTGCTTCGATAATTCTTTAAATGCTGCCGCGTCTTTTTTCCCATCGATCCTAAATATTCCATCGGCTCATGAAATTGTCTCAAATCCAAAATATAGTCTTGAGAAACCTCTCTCCATACTGCATGAGAATGTATATTCTTATTATTGCAGCCAATGATTTTACGAAATACTAATTGATTTGCTTTCAATTCCGATAATGCACTTGAAATGAAATCTGCACTTATATCTTCGCTCCGCAACAAAGTACTTTCAAAAGTCACCCCCCCCCTCCTTTTTCATAAGGAATTCTCAAGGAATTCTTCTCATACCACAAAGGTGTTATTCCAAAAGATTCAAAATAAGCTGAACTCTGAAAAATCGTCATTTTTACTTCTCCTTTATATGTATTTCAAAACATCACTATAATTTCCTACTGGTATTGCTGCCGACTTTGGATTGTGCAAAGTTTCTTTGCTACCTCCTGCGTCATAGGTAATAACTTTTGTTCCACACGCCTCTGCTTCAAGATTAACTGTCGGATAGGTGTCTTCTCTAGTCGGATTAAAAAGCAAGTCAGCCGCAGTATAGATTTCAGCCAACTGATGAGCATTTTCTGTTCGGTTGATTCCGATTATATTATTCGGCAATTCTTTCAGCTGCTTCCTATCCACCCCAACCATAACGATCACTGTATTCTCATTGATCTTCTTTGAGAGCTGAATAACATCATCGATTCCTTTCCGCTTACTCCAGCGACTTGCCACACAAAGGATCATGGTTTTATTCTCAATATTATATTTGTATCTAAACTTACTTGCTGTCGGTTTAAAGACATCTGTATTAATACGATTGTATTTAACTTCTACTGGATACTCTCTAAGAAAACTGTAACGTGTCAGATCAGCCAGCCATTGGGACGGCGTAATTAATGTCAGATTTTCCACTCCTCCAAAGGCTTCTCTCTTTCTCTTGTAATTGCTCTCAGAATTATCTAAAAATCTACTTGCTGGATACCGCCCTTTCTGTGGACACTGCTTGCACTGAGTTTTCCATTTGTCACAATTAGCTATTAAAAAATGTGTGCAATGACCTGTGAACGCCCAACAATCATGTAGCGTCCATTTCACTTCGACGTTTTTCCTCTTTATCCATTGAAAGAGTAATTCAACATTTATATAATAACCATGAAGATTATGAAGCCATATTATATCTGGATTATAATCATCTGCCCATTTCAGAAACTTTTTTGTGGCATAAGTCGAGCCGAAACCATGTTGATCAAGCACCATCGTTTTCAACGCATGGAAATAGACATCAGCTGATTTACCTATTCTAATTGCATACTGTTTGCAGTTATCAGGGACATAACTTTTACGACCATACGCTATCTTGGCCTCATATCCTTTTTCTTCATATTGTCGCGCTATATCAGCACAGATCTTGCCAGTGCTCCCCGTGCCGCAAACCTCGTTAATAATTAGAATTCGCATTCCTTTCATCACACTTTTCTCCATTACCACTCTACTGTCTTTAGCCAACTAATCAAATTTTCTTTTTCTCTAGTCAGATTACCCACGTCAATCCTTACTGGGTGTTGTGTGACCTCTTCTGCACCAACCCTTGCAAGCAATCCACTTCGCCCTGTTTTCGCAAGGAGAAAAGCCGAATTGCCATATGCTAGTGTCAAAGCGCAGGCATGAACACGATCTGAAATCGTCAATTTCGAATTAGCATACACATCTGCATATGTGTGCGGAATATCCGCACAGAAACTATTTGAATATCTAAAAACCTTCCTTATGAACATTGGATTATATCTATGATCCGGACGAATAACAGTGTATGCTCCGACTTTATCGGTCCGCTTACCTCTTGGCAACGGACTCATAGCATAAATCAAAGCATCCGTGAACCTATCCGTCTTTAATCCTATACCTGATAAGCCTTTGAATTTCATGCCAAAGTGATTTCCCTCAAAATTAAAGTCAATATCTGTTTTCTTCTCAGGCTCATCAATATATATGTAGGGTTCATCAATTTTGTCAAAGTTTAATGCCATTATATCCCCAAGGTCATTCGTAAACGGTTTGTAATAATCGGGCACAAAAAAAGCGAAGCAAATACCGTCATATATCCTTGTGACTGAATCCTTGTACGTATCATAAGTTGCGCGATCACGTGTCGTAATCACATAAGGTGGGTTTTGGGCAAAATAATCCTTAATTTCAGAAATCACATTGTCATCATACTTCATCATGCCTGCCGACATAATTGCATATCGGATTCCGCGTGTTTTCAATATATCCAGTGTTGGTTTCCATATTGCTATAAAAGCTTCTGTTAAAATAGGACCCAAAAGGACGACATAGTCAACATTTAGATGCTCCCAATAGTTTATTGCCCATGGGATGTTGCCTTTTTTACGCTTCCAGCCTGGAGTAAACGCTGATTGATCCATGACCATATTGACATTCTCAGTTCCAAATACTTGCTTAAGCACATAATCGGCACCGAGATTAAAAAAGCCATTTCCTACATTTGTAGACCAGCATCCACCTATATATGCAACCTTCTTTGCTTTGTTAATCATGCCGCCACCGCCTTTCCCTTGTCGCGGTGAGAAACATTAATTGTATGATAATAATTACCGAGAAGGAGCAGTACCCCCCCCCATATTTTTAAACTTGTTGTCTCGCATCTTCATAACCCCTTGGTACAATTCTTCAATTTCTCCTACCGGTACAACCCTTGATTCTTTTAGATTCAACGTTTCTTTTGTTCCGCCTGCGTCATAGGCAATAACTGGAGTCCCACATGCTTGTGCCTCTAAATTTACTGTAGGATAATTATCCTCGTAAGTTGGGTTCACAAACACATCAGCAGTCGTGTATAACTCAGCTAGCTCTTGTGGACTGTTTGTGCGCTCGAATCCTCGCATATTTGGCAGAAGACTTTTCATCTGCTTTTTTGTCAATCCCACCAAGACAATCAATGCTTGCGAGTTTAACATCCTTGCTAACTCATAAAAATCATCCAACCCTTTTCGATTATTCCAAACATTTGCCACTCCAAGTACAATTAACTTATCCGTTGCTCTCAGTCGTTCTCTAAAATCACTAGCTGTTGGCTTGAATATTCCTAAGTCAATAGTATTGTAGTGTACTTCTACTGAATACTCCTTCAGAAAACTTTGACGTGTTAATTCTGCAAGCCACTTGCTAGGAGTAACAAGTGTCATATTAGGAACGCCAGTAAACGCATTATGCTTCCGATCATAATTCTTTCCAACATTCCCCCGCAAATAGCAGGACGGATAACTCCGCATCTGCGAGCAATTTTCACATCGGATCTTCCACTCATCACACTGAACGAAAGAAAAATGTGAACAATGCCCGGTAAAGGCCCAGCAGTCGTGAAGCGTCCATTTCACCTGCATTTCTGGGTGCTTTTTTATCCAATCAAACAGCATTTCCACGTTAATGTAGTAGCCGTGCAGGTTGTGCAGCCATAGTAGGTTGGGCTTATATTCTTCTGCCCATTTCAGAAACTCCCGGGTTGCCCCCTTGGAACCAAATCCATGAGTATCGAAAAGGCGAGTCTGGATGGCGTGTAGCTTTACTTCAAAGTCAGAGCCGATATAGTGAGCAAACCGTTGGTATTTTTCAGGAACATCAGGCCACCTACCAAAGGCGACTTTAACTTCATGACCCTCTGCTTCCATTTGTTCTGCAATCTGAGCGCATATTTTTCCAGTACTCGTTGTACCGAAAACTTCATTTATTAATAGAACCCTCATTTTTTACCCCGCCACATATTTTACAAGCTCATACGCCCATCTATAAAACCAGTAACCCTTACTCATGCCATATTTTTTATAGATGCCATATGTAACACCAACACGCCGCTTAACTTCTTTCAGGCTTTTCTTAGTACTCTGCCCACCATCACCAAACGCAAAATTGCTGATAACTTTATCTATAGTAACTATTTTCTTGCCTGCTTGGTGAACAGCGGTAATGTAATCAAAATCGTCATACATGGTTTCCAATGCGTATGGAAAATAAAGTAGCGTTTCTTTCCGACTGAACATTCCCGGATGACACCAGCCACTGGTAGACCACAGCTTACCAATGTGTGCATGTTTGATCATGTCGCCGGATTTTTTTTTAATCCGAATACTTCCCCATGCAGCGTCATACTTTTCCTTGTTATAAAGCTCAACCATTGTTTCAACAGCATCCGGCTCATACCAGTCATCGGCATTAATCTGTCCCACCAGTACGCCATGTGCCATCCTAGCTCCTTTATTCAATCCGTCATACATTCCTTTATCAGGCTCGGATATTATGGTTAGGCTCCGTCCAGGAGTATTTTCAAATGCCGCTTGATAGCTTTTAGCCACTTCTACAGTTTTGTCTTTAGAAGCACCATCAATGACAATGTATTCAATTTCTTTATAGGTCTGATTCAATACAGACACCATCGTCCTTGCGATGGTCTTTTCCGCATTAAATGCGACAGTTAAAACTGTTACCAGCATTTTTTCCTCTCTCCCACAAAAACAAGCCCAGACTCAATCTCAAGGAGCCTGAGACATTCCTTTTTCCTAAAGCTCTCTATATTATTTTTCTAGTTTTACACCTTATCTCCATGACCAACCTCTCCATCAGATGAAGTTATCATTGGCTCACCATCGCTCGAATTTGCACCAAACCTGCCTCGCGAATGATACTGTCACGGTAATCCCTGTGATTATGTCAGATTCCACTTTTGGCGGATTTTTGCTAAGTTTTCGTGCGTTTTGTCACTCATGGCGGTAATTGAACCCTCGCTGACACCCTCTGTAGACTCCGGCATAAACAAGATATATCCTACCCCCACACAAACACATCCCCTCCGTCACTGACAAGAACTGCCCGGTCTGCCTGCAGTTTCAGGTTTTTCACGTTGAAACCACCCTGCTTCATCTTCCGCAGTCTCCTGCAATTTCGGTATTCTGTGTTTCCAAGGGCTCCGTATTTCCCGTTAAACCCACACATCCAAATCTGATCCTTCTGGTCGAGCACTCCTGTATGTGAATATCCAAGTGATACTTCCCTCACATTCCTCATCACCATTACAGGCTTTTTCCTGCTGCCGGGCAGGTGGGTTCCCAACTGCCCGAGGGTGTTATCCCCCCACATCCACAGCCGATGTCGTGTATCTACGGCAGCACTGTGTCTGGCTCCGAGAGATATCTGGATTACATGTTCCATGATCTTTTGGGGCTTATGTCTGTCTGTGTGGGTTCCGTCACCCAGCTGGGCGCAGTCATTTTTTCCCCACATCCAGAGGCTTCCGTCTTCTGTCAGGGCTGCGTAGTGACCGACTCCGGCAGATACCTGTTTCACATGTTCCATAAGTTTCTCAGGTGGTCCGCAGCTGCTGTTTTGTTCCTGTTTTTTCCAATATAAAAGCGTCCCTGCCCGGCTTATTGCCAGGAGAACGCCATCTTCGGATTCTGCTGTCTTTATTCCGTCTGCTATTTTCACAAAATGGGGCCTGTCTTCACAGCCGGACTGCATTCTGTCCCATACAAGGAGAGTTCCGTCTGTTTTGACCACAGCCAGTGTCATCGCTGCTGCAGAGATCATCGATACATTTTCCATAAGTTTCTTAAACTTCGGTTGGGGACCAAATTCAGTCTCATCCCAGTATGGTCTTCGTCCCTCTCTTTGTCTTTTCCTGAATTTACAGCACATCTCCGAAGTAAGAGGATGTAACAGCCACAGGGAGTGGTCGGAACGGATCACTGCCACAGTGTCAAATGTGATTTCTGCCTGAATGCAGTCTTTTGTGATTTTCACTGGTTGTAAGTTTTTCTTTTTCATTGGCTTATGGTTCCTTTTTTCTGCTCTGCCTGTGGGGTTCTAACAGCACCTTCAGGGTGGCTGCCATAATACTCAGGTCAAGGGCAAAAGAATAATTCTGTATATAGTAGAAATCCATTTTTAACTGGTTTTTCTTAGAGCTGCTGTATTTGCCATGTACTTTGGCATAGCCGGTGAGACCGGCTTTTACAGACAGACGGTATGCGAATTCCGGATGATTTTTTTCGTATTTCTCTGCTGTCAGGACTCTCTCCGGATAAGGGCCAACCACAGACATCTCTCCCTTGAGAACATTGAAGAACTGTGGCAGCTCATCAAGATGAGAGATCATGAGGAAATAACCTCCCCGTATCCATTCTGTCGGATTGAGTTCTGTATTTCCAGCAGGAGTTGTCCGGAATTTGTACTGCCTGAAATGCTTTCCGTTTCTGGTGAGGCATTCCTGCCAGGTCAGGACCGGTCCGCCATCTGTCAGCTTTATGAAAAGTGCGATCAGCAGATACAGCCATGAAAATGCTGTCATGACCAGCAGGGAGAGACAGATGTCAAAGAGTCTTTTGACTATTCTCTGCTCTACTGTAAGACCGCAGTTTCTGAATAACTGTAAGGTCATGTCTGACAGGGAGAGTTTCTCAGAGCTCATAAGCAGGATGTCTGACAGTGTTGTCTGGCAATAGCATCTTTTTTTGTGCTCATAGCAGTACTGAATATAGAATTCTCTGTCTGCAGGAGACATATCTCCCAGCATTACTGATTCATGCCTGTTGATCTCCCGGATGATCTTCTCTTTTCCGGCATTAAGGGGAAGCTTTGTTTTCAGGTGATAGCGTTCCCTCTGGCTGTTCAGTTCCCGCTCGAGAGCTGCCGTGTTCTGTTTACCATATATGAGAAGGACCTCATGTGCAGGGTAGATATTGGCATAGAGCCAGCGAAGCAGAGCAGACCAGATAAGACCGGTCAGGAAATTTACTGCTGTCACAGCCAACATTGGTGTGATATACATCATGAATTTCCACCGGCCGATCAGTGCCAGTTCCAGATAGGTTGCTGCGTTTGCCAGTATCACTGTATAACCATGGGAGAGCACAATCTCTATCCACTGCTGATGGATCACCCGGAATGCGGAGAATACTTTTCCGATCAGAAGGTTTAATGCAGCATAAAGTGCCAGCAGTGTTACATAGCCCCAGAAGAAATACCGTCTTCCGATGACTCTCCGGAAGTTGTAATAATGAAACCATGCATAGCTGAAGACTGCGGTCCAGAGTAAAAGCAGGATTACTGTCATGACCATAAGAAAGAGCTTCTTGAAGCGTTCTTTCCGCATCATCAGACGGTAACTTCTCCACCAGAGCTGCTGATATTTGTATAAACCGTGAAAGGTATAGCCTGCCATGCAGAAAATCCTTTTTCTCAAAGGAATGCCTGCATGTATATAGGTCTGCCAGTTCATGCGGGCAGATTTGCCTTTTTCGCCGGATTTGGATGCCAGTGCCCTGCGGTAGATCAGCAGAGGCTCATCTACACTGTAAGCCAGGGGAACTTCTGTAAGGACAGACAGCCATGTGGCAAAGTCCTCATGAATCCCGTCTTCTTCCGGCATGGGATGCTTCAGCATCAGTTCCCTTTTTATGAGAACTGAGGAACAGGAGATCACATTCTGGCTCAGTAACTTCCGGCGGCTGACTTTCTCCGGTACATGGAGAGTATGGGCTATAGTCATGCCATCATCTTCGATGAAGGCAGATCCGGTAAATAAAAAAGAAGCTTCCGGATATTTATCCAGAAGTTCCATCTGTTTCTGCAGTTTATCTGTTCTCCACAGGTCGTCGCTGTCAAGGAATGCGATCCATCGGCCCCTTGCCTGACGGATCCCGTAATTTCTTGTAGCTGCCGCACCTGCATTCTGCATATTTCTGAAAATCCGGATCCTGCTGTCCCTCTGTGCAAGTTTCTGCATACAGGAATAAGTATTATCAACGGAGCAGTCATCAATGATGAGCATTTCCCAGTCAGTCATTGTCTGGGACAGCACACTGTCCACAGCTTCCTCCAGATATTTCTCACAATTGTAAGCCGGGGTGATAATCGATATTGTCGGCATAGATTCCCCTTTCTTACGGCTATCCGTTTAATTTCTCCTCCTTATCACAGCATGTGTTCTCTTCCATTGCGGTTGTCTGTCCTTCTGCCACACCTTCTGTGCTTTCCGGCATGAAAAGGATCTTCACTGTTGCAAACATGATGAAGAGATCATCCAGCAGATTTGCATGGCTGATGTACATCAGATCCATCAGAAGTTTGTCATATGGTGTTGTATTGTATTTGCCGTAAACCTGAGCATATCCTGTCAGACCTGCCTTGGCCTGCAGACGCAGACGGAATTCCGGCATGACCTTCTCATATTCTGCGGCAATGGACGGCCTTTCAGGTCTTGGCCCTACAATTGTCATATCACCTTTCAGGATATTCAGCAGCTGTGGTAATTCGTCGATCCTGCATTTTCTGATAATGCGCCCTACAGGAGTGATCCTTGGATCATTTTCTCCGCTTGAGAGTCTCGCCACACCATCTTTTTCCGCATTTACTTTCATGGAACGGAATTTCAGGACTCCGAATTCCTTCCCGTCCTGTGTGAGACGTATCTGAGAATAGAATACAGGGCCCCTGTCATATGCTTTGATTGCAATGGCTGTGATAATCATTATCGGAGAAAGAATGACAGTAGCTATACCTGCGATCACCAGATCTGCCAGCCGTTTCAGGATCAGGTATTCCGGCTGCGGGTTGTATCTTCCTGTGCGCAGCATTGGAAGATGGAACATATGTACCTTCTGTGCTCCGCTCATCAGTACATCTCCCACTCTTGGTATCACATAGACCTGTATACGATGTTCAATGCAATATTTCAGAATGATGTTTCTCTCGTGGCTGTGAATGCCGCTGAGGAAAACAGTTTCTATGGTATTCAGTTTTTCGAGATGATTAATGACATCTGTTACCTGGATAATCTCCGTAACTTCAAATTTGCATTCCAGATCGTACTGATCTATAAGCTTCTCCATTCCTTCTCTGACATCGTAAACGATCATTGTCTTCTGCGGCGGGAAACTTCTGAAGTACCAGCGATGAGCCAGGAAACACCAGATCAGTGACATTACTATCTGACCGGCAATGGCCATGACTCCCGGTATGATATTGGGAAAGCCTTTTACAAGCAGTGCAATGATAAGATAACTGATGCCATCTGTAATCAGTGCTGCCAGCACCTGACTGTATACCATTTCAGAAATCCGGTTCACGGATATTAGAAATGCATTATATATTCTTGCAAAAAGGAAATATACAAGCATAAAGAGAGCGATCATTAAAAGATTTCCTCTGTTATAGAAGCCGTCTTTCATCTGTCCGGAATAATATCCGTACCAGCATCCGGCAAAGGGAATCGTCAGACAGATAATATTCAGCACCTTGATCAGTCTGAGCGGAATATCATGCATCAGTATTTTCGTTGTTTTGTTTTTCTTTTCCATTCATAAACTCCTCTTGTGTAACTTTTGAAATAATTTCCAGCCCGACCTCCATGTCTACACTCCTTCCGAACATTTCTACGGAAACGCGGGCTTTTCTTTTATGTCTGTCAATTTTTCTGATACAGCCTTCCATGCCCTGAAGCGGACCTGTAAGTATTCTTACCTGATCACTCTCTATGATCCCTGTGGACATGGCTACTAACTGTTCTTCCTTTCCCAGTTTCAGAAGCAGGTTTACTTCTTCCTGAGATAATGGAATGATATCTTCCCCTGTTCCCAACAGCCTGGTCATTCCGATGACTTTTCTGAGACTTTCGGACAGACATTCCAGATTTTGAGCAATTAAAAAGACATACCCGGGAAAGAGGATTCTTTCCTGGATATGCCATTCGCCCTGAAATCGTTTCTTCTGTTGGTAATATGGGATAAAGCAGCGTTCTAAGACATTGTTGCTTATTAACCGCTGACACTGGCAGCGGATGTTCTCTTCGGTGCCTGTGCGCACCTGCATCACATACCACATTGGATATCTTACCCAGTAAGTCAATCGTATCCTGTGGTTTAATGTTAGCTGGCTGCGCCTTGCTGATTTCAAACTTCTTATCCTGATTGTCTAACATTTGCTATTTCCCTTTTCTTTTTTTCATAGTTTTTTACATAAATTGATTTTATTTTATCGCAGTATGAGGTCAATCGGATATTCGCAATCCGCTTTCGCTACTTGCTCATAACCGAATAACTGCTCCGCAGTTTATCAGGAGGGGCTTGTACCCCTCCTGATACAAGCAAGTCCCACCCACTGCTTATTGCTCCTCGCAATTGAAGCAGGGGACTTACTTGATTCGGTTAAAAGTCAATCGTTCTTACGGCTTATTTCTTGTCACCTCACAGAAAGCGGACATAACGCAAAGCACCGCCTTTGCATAAGCTAAGTCCTGCAAAGACGGTACTGAAATAATCATAATTATTCTATTGGCAATTATTCTTCTGCAGCTTCCTCAGCCGGTGCCTCAAGAGCTTTCATGCTCAGGCTGATTTTCTTGTCTTCGCCGTTGAAGTCAACAACCTTAGCTTCGATCTCCTGTCCGATGGAAAGTACGTCTGAAGGTTTGGCAACGTGCTCTCTGGAAATCTGGGATACGTGAAGGAGTGCATCTACTCCCGGTGCAAGCTCTACGAATGCACCGAAGTCTGTCATACGTGCAACTTTACCTTTAACTACGTTTCCTACAGCGAAGTCCTCAGCTGCTGTGAGCCATGGATTTGCTTCCGGGAATTTAAGGGAAAGTGCGATCTTCTCTCCGTTGATCTCTTTGATAAGAACTTTGACTTTATCGCCAACAGTGAATACTTTCTTCGGGTTCTCTACTCTGCCCCAGGACATTTCGGAAATGTGAAGAAGTCCGTCAGCTCCGCCCAGATCGATGAATGCACCGAAATCTGTAACATTCTTAACAGTTCCTTCAACTGTATCGCCAACATGGATTCTCTCCATTAATTCTTTCTGTTTCTCTGCTTTCTCAGCGAGAAGAAGCTGCTTGCGGTTACCGATGATGCGGCGTCTTCTCGGGTTGAATTCTGTGATAACGAATTCGATCTCCTGATCTGCATATTTGGAAAGGTCTTTCTCATATGTGTCGGAAACGAGGCTTGCAGGAATGAATACTCTTGCTTCGTCTACGTTTACACAAAGTCCACCGTCAAGTACCTGAGTTACAGGAGCTTTTAATACTTCCTGATTCTCAAATGCTTCTTCAAGACGTTTGTTTCCTTTCTCTGCTGCCAGTCTCTTGTAAGTAAGAGTTACCTGACCTTCTCCGTCATTGACTTTGAGAACTTTTGCTTCCATTGTGTCTCCAACGTGGACAGCATCTGTGAGTACAAGGCTTGCATCGTTAGAGTATTCGTTCTTTGTGATAATACCGTCTGCTTTATAACCGATATTCAGAATAATCTCATCTTCTTTAACATCGATGACAGTACCCTGTACAATCTCTCCATTTCTGATAGTCTTTACGGAATCTTCCAGCATTTGTTCAAAACTTAATTCTGACATGTTCTTGAACCTCCTCAATAATTTTGTTTGGGGTGGAAGCCCCTGCTGTAATACCTACATAACTACTGCATTGGAACATTTCAGAATCCAAGTCTACAGGTGTTTGTATATAGTAAGTATTTCCACATTCCTTTTTACATATTTCAAACAGCTTTTGAGTATTGGAACTGTGCCGGCCGCCTACGACCAGCATAGTGTCTACCTCTCCGGCTATGTTTTTTGCTTCTCTCTGCCGTTCTTCGGTAGCATTACAAATAGTGTTTAAAATATTGAGAATATTTAAAACATTATTATCATACCTCTTTTTGCAAAGAATTTCAACTAAATCTTTAAATTTGTTGTAATTAAATGTCGTCTGGGACACAATACTTATTTTTTTGCCTTTTGGGGGTACAAATGCTTCGGCTTCTTCTTTGTTTCTGAGCACCGTGTACGGTCCCTGACACCAGCCGCAGATGCCCTGTACTTCGGGGTGGTCTTTGTCACCGATGATGATGATGTGGTTTCCTGCAAGGCTTTCTTTTTCCACGATCCTGTGGATTTTCAGGACGAAGGGGCAGGTAACATCTACGTAGGAGATGTTTTTTTCTTTCAGCTTATCGTAGATGGGTTTGCCTACGCCGTGAGAGCGGATGACTACTGTTCCGTTCTGCAGGGTGTCATCCGGGGAATCCAGGTCTGCTTCTGTGATAACGTGGACGCCACGGGCTTCAAGATCCGCTACTACGCCTTCATTGTGGATAATCGGGCCCAGAGTGTAGATTGGTTTCTGTTCTGTGCCGATCAGTTCGTAGACTTTGTCTACTGCCCGTTTGACGCCAAAGCAGAAGCCTGCTGTCTCTGCTACTTTAACTTTCATAAATAAATCCTCTTAATTTATATTCATTGCCATTCTTCTGGAATTTAACCGATTGACTTCCGTCCGCCTGACTCTTATTTCTGTACCTTTTCTTTATATACATTAAGAATAGCATCTACAACATCATCAATTCCCATTTCCGAGGAATCTACGAGCACTGCGTCATCTGCCTGTTTCAGAGGGGAGATTTCGCGGTTCATGTCTCGCTGGTCACGCTCGATGATGTCTTTTCGGATCTGATCCAGGTCGAAAGGCTCACCTTTCTGCTCATATTCCAGTGCTCTTCTCTTTGCTCTGGTGTCTGCGCCTGCTGTGAGGTAGATCTTTACTTCTGCGTTTGGAAGGATGGTTGTACCGATGTCTCTTCCGTCCATGACTACGTCGTTTTTCTCTGCCAGGGTTCTCTGAAGCTTCAGAAGGTGGGCTCTGACTTTCGGGTTTGCGGAGCTTTTGGATGCCATGTTTCCTACCTGTTCTGTACGGATCATAGTGTTTACGTTCTCACCATTGAGGATGACAATCTGTTCTCCGTTTTTGTATTCGATGGAGATGTCAGCGCCGGAACATACAGCCTCGATCTCTTCCTGATTTTCTCCGTTTACGCCATGGTTCAGAAGATATAAGGCCATTGCTCTGTACATGGCTCCTGTGTCTACATAGATAAATGATAATTCTTTTGCTACTTTCTTTGCGATGGTGCTCTTTCCTGCTCCTGCAGGTCCGTCGATAGCTATGTTACATCCCATTTTCACGGTTCCTCCTGTTTCTATTATTTAGACAAATTTTCTCTGTTTTATTATTGATTGATGTTTATGAATCGTTAAATAACGTATAGCTGAATCATATCATAGATATAATCCACCTACAAGGTACTCATCATCTGCTTGTTTCAGCTTACTGTATAGCCTGCGCTGCCAGATATGCGGTAGACCAGGCGATCTGTAAGTTATATCCACCTGTCACTGCGTCCAGATCCAGTACCTCACCTGCGAAGTAAAGACCTGAGATTTTCTTTGATTCCATTGTGCCCGGATTGATCTCTTTGACAGAGACGCCACCTCTGGTGATGATGGCTTCTTTGAACTCGCCCATTCCTGTGATGGTGAACGGGAATGCTTTGATAAGGTCAATGAAGTGCTGGCGTTCTTCTCTGGAAATGTCGTGGATTTTTTTCTCTTCCGGGATTCCGCCCAGTTCCAGCATTACCGGGGTCAGGGATGACGGGAAAAGTACGCCGATCACGTTCTTGAACTGTTTGTTTGGTCCTGCTTCAAATTCACGCAGGATTCTGGCGTCCAACTGTTCTCTGGTGAGTGCCGGCTTCAGATCCAGATATACGGACAGTTCGCCATTTGGTGCTTTCGCCAGTTTTGCACCGATGTGGGCACTGGCGGACAGGATCATTGGACCTGTGACTCCGAAATGGGTAAACATCATCTCTCCGAAATCCTCATAGAGCACTTTCTTTCCATTCTTTATGGTGAGACCTGTATTCTTAAGGGAAAGTCCCTGAAGCTTAGGGATATAGTCTTCTTTTGTCTTTAATGGGACAAGAGAGGGGGCAATGTCTGTGACTTTCAGTCCCAGTTCTCTTGCAAAGCGGTATCCGTCACCTGTGGAGCCGGTACTCTGATAGGAAAATCCACCTGTGGCTACAATGACTGCATCGCCTTCTATGAAGGTACCATCTGTGAGAATAACTCCTGTAATCTTCTCCTGCTGTATGTCAGGTGATTTTTTTCCTTTTCTGCCTTTTCCTGCATCAGATCCTGATTCTGTTAATGTGGCTTCTGATTCCAGGGTATTTGCTGAATCTGTTACAAATTCCGTTACCGGTTTCTTTATGATTTCCTGTACAGCAGTGTGAAGATGAATCTTTGCTCCTGCTTTCTTCAGCTCACGCTCCAGTGCGCGGATGATGTCCGAGGAATGGTCAGACTGTGGAAATACGCGGTTTCCACGCTCTACCTTCAGAGGGACACCTGCTTTCTCAAAGAACTCCATTACATCCTGAGGGGTAAATGAATAGAAGCCGCTGTAGAGGAACTTGGGATTGCTCATCATTGCAGGAAAGAGTTCTTCTGTGTCGCAGGCATTTGTCACATTGCATCTGCCTTTTCCTGTGATGAATACTTTCTTGCCCAGTTTCTCGTTCTTCTCCAATATATGAACTTCATGATGGTTACGGGCTACGAAAACCCCCGCCATCATTCCGGCGGCACCGCCGCCGATAATTAAAACTTTACTCATGGAATATTCCTTCCTGTATCTTTATCATATTTCTTTATAATAACGCAAAGGAGCCTGCTTGCGCAAGCTCCTTTTTTCGTTTGGACATATTTAATTATACAGGATAAGCTCCGTTCTTTTTGTCAGCTGCTTTTTCGTCAACTTTTGTTTTCTGAGCCTGACGATATTTGAAGAAGTCCATAGCTACCTGTGGGAACAGTGCGTATGTTAATACGTCTTCATCCTGTTCCTTGTACTGAGCCATTTCGCTCTCAAGTTTCTCAAGCTCGTTGTCAAGAAGGTCTGCAGGACGGCATGTGATCGGTTTCTCATCGCCGATGCACTTCTTCTGTACTTCCGGATTGAACGGTTTTACAGTTGCGCCGTATTTTCCTAACAGGATATCTTTTGTTTCTTTTGTAACCATTTTGTATCTCTCGCCCATAAGTACGTTGAATACAGCCTGTGTACCAACGATCTGAGAAGACGGAGTAACAAGCGGCGGTTCACCAAGGTCTTTACGTACACGCGGAACTTCCTCGAGAACATCGTAGAATTTGTCTTCTGCGTGCTGTTCTTTCAGCTGGGAAGTCAGGTTGGAGAGCATACCGCCCGGTACCTGATACAGTAAAGTCTTGATGTTAACACCAAGGTTCTTAGGATTGAGCAGTCCGCTGTCAAGAGCTTCGTCACGGATCGGACGGAAGTAGTCAGCGATCTCGGAGAGAAGCTTCTGATCAAATCCTGTGTCGTATGGTGTATCCTTGAATGTCTCAACCATAACCTCTGTTGCAGGCTGGGATGTTCCCAGTGCAAATGGAGACATTGCTGTATCGATGATATCCACACCTGCTTCTACTGCTTTTAAGTAAGTCATGGAAGCTACACCTGAGGTGTAATGTGTATGAAGGTCGATCGGGATCTTAACTGTTTCTTTTAATGCTGTTACAAGCTCTGTAGCTTTGTTTGGAAGGAGAAGACCTGCCATATCTTTGATACAGATGGAATCAGCGCCCATATCTTCGATACGTTTTGCAATGTCTGTCCAGTATTCCAGTGTGTAAGCATCTCCTAATGTGTAGGAAAGAGCTACCTGTGCATGAGCCTTCTCTTTGTTTGCAGCGCTTACTGCTGTCTGCAAGTTACGAAGGTCATTGAGACAGTCAAAAATACGGATGATGTCGATTCCGTTTGCAGCAGATTTCTGTACGAAGTATTCTACAACGTCATCTGCGTATGGACGGTATCCAAGGATATTCTGTCCACGGAAAAGCATCTGAAGTTTTGTGTTCTTGAAGCCGTCACGTAATTTACGGAGTCTTTCCCATGGATCTTCATGAAGGAAACGAAGGGATGCATCGAATGTTGCACCACCCCAGCACTCTACTGCGTGATAGCCGACTTTATCAAGTTTATCTACGATCGGAAGCATCTGTTCTGTGGTCATACGTGTTGCGATCTGGGACTGATGAGCATCACGGAGAATGGTTTCCACAATTTTAACAGGTTTTTTCTCTAATTCTGCCATTATTATATCTCCTTTATAGTTTGTTTAATCGGATATTCTGGTTATACTCCGAAAATAGCCATGAATGTTCCGGCTGCTACGGCTGTACCGATAACACCGGCAACGTTCGGGCCCATTGCGTGCATCAGAAGGAAGTTTGTAGGATCTGCCTCTGCACCCACTTTCTGGGATACACGGGCTGCCATAGGTACTGCGGATACACCTGCGGAACCGATCAGCGGGTTGATCTTTCCATGAGTCAGTTTGCAGAGCAGTTTACCAAGCATACATCCGCCGAATGTACCGATTGCGAATGCAACAAGGCCTAAAACTACGATCTTCAGAGTATCTGCGTTTAAGAATGCTTCTGCACTTGTGGAAGCACCTACGGATGTACCCAGAAGGATAACTACGATATACATCAGGGCATTGGAAGCTGTTTCTGTCAACTGTTTTACAACACCGCACTCTCTGAACAGGTTACCAAGCATGAGCATACCAACCAGCGGAGCTGTTGTAGGCAGAATCAAGCAGACAACGATTGTGATAACGATCGGGAACAGGATCTTCTCCAGTTTGGAAACCGGGCGAAGCTGATCCATTTTGATCTTACGTTCTTTCTCTGTTGTGCAGAGTTTCATGATAGGCGGCTGGATGATCGGAACCAGTGACATATAGGAATATGCTGCCACTGCAATCGGTCCCATCAGTGCAGACTGTCCAAGTTTACCTGCAAGGAAAATGGAGGTCGGGCCGTCAGCACCACCGATGATGGAGATAGCTGCTGCTGCTTTTCCGTTGAATCCAAGAAAGATTGCAAGGAAGTAAGCTGCATAGATACCAAGCTGTGCCGCAGCACCCATCAGGAAGCTGATCGGGTTTGCGATAAGCGGACCGAAGTCTGTCATGGCACCTACACCCATGAAGATCAGGGATGGTAAGATACTCCACTCATCAAGGATGTAGAAATAATGAAGAAGTCCACCTACACCATTGGACATATCTTCCGGGTTTGCCATAATGTCCGGATAGATATTTACAAGCAGCATACCGAATGCGATAGGAACAAGCAGAAGCGGCTCGAATCCTTTCTTGATAGCAAGGTAAAGGAATACGCAGGCTACTGCGATCATCAGGTAATTGCCCCATGTCAGATTGAAAAATGCTGTCTGGTGAATCAGGTTGGACAATGTTTCTGTTACATAAGACATTTGACTACCTCCCGTCTTAGTTCATTGTTGCTAAAGTATCTCCGTTTTCTACAGAGGCACCTTCTGCAACATCAATGCTTGCGATAGTACCGTCCTGAGGAGCTACTACAGGGATTTCCATTTTCATGGATTCAAGAATAATTACGCTGTCTCCGGCTTTTACTGCCTGTCCAACGCTTGCTGCTACTTTAACAACTTTACCAGGTACGGAAGCAGTTACTTTTACTGCGCCGGCGCCTGCTGCAGGAGCTGCTGCTTTCGGAGCTGCTGCAGGTGCAGCCTTAGGTGCTGCTTTTGGAGCTGCTGCAGGAGCGGATACGCTTCCTGTTTCTTCAACAGTTACTTCATATGCTGTACCATTTACTGTAATTGTATAGCTTTTCATTTTAAAATCCTCCTAAATAAATGACAATTATCTTCTATTTCTTTTTACTTTACGGATGGAACGAACTACGAAGCCGTCTGTTGTAGTTCCTTCTGCTGCTGCGATTGCTGCTGCGATAACAGCTACCAGCTCTCCGTCATCTGCAAGGTTCTCTTCTGCCTGTGCAGGTGCTGCCGCTGCGATTGCTGCTGCCTCTGCCTCTTTTGCAGCTTTGGCTGCTTTTGCTTCTGCTGCTTTCTTTGCTTCCGGATTCGGAATGAATCTGAACAGAGAAATCAGAAGGCTTAATAAAATCAGCATTACGAATACAGTTCCAATACCCATCAGAGTATTAAGACCTGCTCTCTGAAGAGTCTTGCCCATACCATACTGTACATCTACAGACATGGAAGTCGGTGTTCCCTGTGAGTCAAAGACATATACAAAGTTTGCTTCTGCTTTCTCAAATTTAAGAGGAACAGTAACTGTGTACTGATCATCTTTGAAAGTTACAGTAGTTTCACCATTGCTGTCCTTCTTTGCGCCAAGTTCATCCTTGGATGTCTGCCAGGACTGCATAGCACTTGTTGTAAAGTCATCTCCTGAACTCATGTAATTCTCGATTTCTTCATCTTTAAGCTGGACAATGGCATCTGTCAGTCCCTCTGCTGTAGTTACCAGTGTAGACTTAACAGTATCATCAACCTTATCTGCGGCAAATACCACAGAGGTGCTGCCGATCACCAGTGCAGCCATTACGAGAAATGTCATGAATACAGAAGTTATTTTTTTGATCATTTTCATATGCGTCACCCCGCTTAGACCGTTCCATGTTTCTTAGACGGACGATCTTCTCTCTTTGTGAACAGCATCTCAAATGCACCAATTACATATTTTCTTGTGTCAGCCGGACTGATCACAGTGTCAACATAGCCTCTTGCTGCTGCGGAAGCAACACCATTCTGAAGCTCTCTGTACTGAGCAGCTTTTTCATTCAGTTCAGCAGCATCTGCATCTGCATACATGATCTTGGCTGCCAGGGAAGCATCCATCATACCGATCTCTGCGTTATCCCATGCATATACAAGGTCTGCACCGATAGATTTGCTGTTCATTGCCACGTAAGCTGTACCGTAAGCTTTGCCGATGATCACATTTACCTTCGGAACAGTTGCATCTGCGAATGCAGCTACCAGTTCACCTACGGATTTCGCCATCATCTTCTCGCTGCATAAGGTTGCCATGAAGCCTGTTGCATTGGTAAGTGTAAGTACCGGAATATCAAAAGCGTCGCAGAATTTCACGAAATCTGCTGCTTTTCTTGCGCCTCTTGCAGAGATGCTTCCGTCAAATGTTTCTACTTTCTTGCCTTCTGCGTCATATACTTCGCTTCTGTTTGCAACAGCACCTACTGTAGCACCGTTTAAACGGATAAAGCCTGTAACCATGTCTTTTGCATAGTCTGCTTTTGTCTCGAAGAATTCACCGTTGTCAGCAATCTGGGAAAGTGCGATTGCTGTGTCTCCTGCACAGTTTGCAAGATCTGCGCATACGCGGTTAAGATCATCTGTACACTCTGTGTAATTGTCTGTGTCTTCATTATTAGAAGGAAGAAGTGATACTAAGGAACGGATCTGGCCAAGAATCTCATCCTCTGTACCAACGCCATCGATCAGACCTGTCTCTTTGCTCTGGAAATCAGCAGCTGCTGTGTCGCATTTGTCTGTGTTGTTTCCTTCCAGTGCGTTTGGTGTGTTGACGAACATTTTTCCTTTTTTGGATTCCATGAATGTGAAATCTGTCAAGGACGGGATAACTGCCATACCACCGCCGCATGTTCCAAAGATTGCTGTGATCTGTGGGATCACACCGGATGCCAGTGTCTGTTTCAGATAAATCTGTCCGAAAGCTTCCAGTGCGTCTGTTGCTTCCTGAAGACGGATACCTGCACAGTCAACAAGTCCGATAACCGGAGCGCCTGTTTTCATGGCAAGATCATAAAGTCTTGTGATCTTCTTTGCATGCATTTCACCAACAGTACCGTTTAATACAGATGCATCCTGGCTGTATACATAAACCAGTTTGTCATCGATCACACCATATCCGGTGATAACACCGTCAGATGGTGCCTTGTTTGCAGTCATGTTGAAATCTGTGGATCTGGCTGTTACACCCTGTCCGATTTCGACAAAACTGTTTGCGTCAAGCAAAGAAGTAATTCTTGTGCCTGCTAAGCTTTGTGTTGCATTACTCATTCTTGTTTGCCCTCCATCTTTATGAGAATATTTAAAAGTTAACCCAAAAATTTAGCCGATTTTAATTTTACCTTTTCCGGCAGAAAATTTCAACATTTATTTGTCATTTTCGTTAAAAATATAGCAGAAAAATTTGTCAGGTTTCTCCAAATTTTGTTTTTTTGAGCATTTCTTCCTATTTAATAGAAGGTATTACGGTTATTTTGTATTGTCCCGTATTTCACCCTCTCCCGCAAACCAGTGTGTTTGAAGTAACTATACCACTCACTTGTCTGCGAATCCGACTACACAGGTATAAAAGTCTCAGCAAAACCATAGATGTTTTTTATTATATAGCACGAATTATCAATTAGATTTATGGATTATCCCGTTATATAATTAACACATCAAAGAAATTCAGGCCACAGCTAAAGCACTGAACAGTTATAGATCCAACAGAAAATTTCAGGAGGAAAGACGTAATGAAAAGCAATTACCAGCATATTTTCACACCACTCACAGTAAAAAATATGACTATCAAAAACCGTATCGTTATGATGCCTATGGGAACCAATTACGGGGAACAGAACGGCGAAATGAGTTTTCTTCACATTAATTATTATAAAGAGCGTGCCAAAGGCGGCACAGGTCTGATCATCGTAGAAAATGCAAGTGTGGATTCTCCGCAGGGTTCCAACGGAACTACTCAGCTTCGTATTGACCACGACAACTATCTGCCGCGTCTGTACAAATTCTGTGAAGAGATCCACAAATATGGTACCTGTATTGCGATCCAGATCAACCACGCAGGTGCTTCCGCTGTTTCCGCACGTACAAATATGCAGCCGGTTTCCGCATCTGATATTCCGTCCAAAGAAGGCGGAGAGATCCCGCGTCCGTTATCAGTGGAAGAAATCCATCACATTGTAAAGAAATACGGCGAGGCCGCAAAGAGAGCCCAGGCTGCAGGTTTTGACGCAGTAGAGATCCATGCGGGACATTCCTATCTGATCAGCCAGTTCCTCTCTCCTCTTACAAACAAACGTACAGATGAGTTCGGCGGATCTGTGGAAAACAGAACACGTTTCTGCCGTATGGTCATTGAGGAAGTAAGAAAACAGGTTGGACCTTTCTTCCCGATCATGCTCCGTCTCAGCGCAGATGAGCTGATGGAAGGCGGCAACACTCTTGAGGATACTCTTGAATATCTGGAATATGTTCAGGATGAAGTTGATATCTTCGATGTTTCCTGCGGTTTAAACGGTTCTATCCAGTATCAGATCGATGCCAACTACATGAAAGACGGATGGCGTTCCTATATGCCTAAAGCTGTCAGAGAGAAATTCGGCAAACCATGTATCTCCATGGGAAATATCCGTAACCCGAAGGTTGCCGAGCAGATCCTCGCTGACGGCAATGCAGACCTAATCGGTATGGGACGTGGTCTTATCGCAGAACCTGCATGGGTGAACAAAGTAGCTACAGGCAGAGAATGTGACCTTCGCAAATGTATCTCCTGTAACATCGGATGTGCAGGAAACAGAATCGGCTTTAACCGTCCGATCCGCTGTACTGTAAACCCGGCTGTTCTGGAAGGTGATGTTTATAAGAATCAGAAAGTAAACAAAAACTGTAACGTTGTAGTAATCGGAGGCGGTACTGCCGGACTGGAAGCTGCCTGTACAGCCGCAGAAGTAGGCTGTAATACCTTCCTTCTGGAAAAGGGTGAGACTCTTGGCGGTCTTGCTTCTGTGATCTCTAAGATCCCTGCAAAGAAGCGTCTGGCTGATTTCCCGAACTATCTGATCCACAGAGCAGAGCAACTTGAGAATCTTTATATCTTTACAAACACAGAGGGAACACCGGAAAATATCCGCAAGTTCCATCCGAACCTGATCGTAAGCTCCACAGGTTCCGCACCACTGCTTCCTCCGATCAGGGGACTTCACGACCGCATTGACAAAGAAGGCAGCAAGGTTGCTTCTATCCTGGGAATGATTAATCACATCAATGACTATCCGGAAGATATGACAGGCAAGAAGGTTGTTGTTGTGGGCGGCGGCGCTGTTGGTCTTGATGTTGTGGAATTCTTTGCAGCAAGAAATGCTGAAATCTCTATCGTGGAGATGATGGATCAGATTGGACGTGACTTGGATCCTGTTACAAAGAATGACATGAAAGACCAGATGAAGAAACATCATGTGGCCCAGCTTACAAAGACAGCTCTTCAGGAAGTAAAAGACAGCTCTTTCCTTGTAAAAGATGCAGAAGGTGAACGTGAGCTTCCATTTGACTACGGATTCGTATGTCTTGGTATGAGAGCTCAGGGACAGCTTTTCGCAGAGCTTTCCGATGCTTTTGTTTCTGATGATGTTGAGATTCTGAACATCGGCGACAGCAAACGTGCAAGAAGGATTATCGACGGAACTCTGGAAGGAAGAAATATCCTTAATACACTGACTCAGATGGGATACCTTCAATAAAAACCTTTACAACAAAATACGAAAGGGGATATTATAATGGCTGAAAGAATTACCGGACATACTGAATTAATCGGTCTGATGGCTTACCCGATCCGTCACTCCAGCTCTCCTGCAATGCAGAATGAGGCTTTTGCAAAACTCGGGTATGACTACGCTTACCTTGCTTTCGAGGTTGGTGCAGATGAAATTGAGGATGCAGTAAAAGCAATCCGCACTCTGAAAATGAGAGGCTCCAATGTTTCCATGCCAAACAAAACTCTGGTTGGAAAATACCTGGACGAGCTTTCTCCTGCAGCAGAATTATGCGGTGCTGTTAATACAATCATAAATGACAACGGTCATCTTACAGGTCATATCACTGACGGTATCGGATTTATGTCTGCCCTGAAAGATAATGATATTGATGTGATCGGAAAGAAAATGACTATCGTCGGTGCAGGCGGTGCTGCCACTGCTATCGAGATCCAGGCTGCTTTGGACGGCGTTGCCGAGATCACAATCTTTAACCGCAAGGATGAATTCTGGGATCGTGCAGTATCCACAGTAGAGAAGATCAACACAAAGACATCCTGCCATGCAGTTCTTTATGATCTGGCAGATCTTGATAAACTGAAAGCTGAGATGGATGATAGTTTTATCTTTGTCAATGCTACAGGTGTGGGAATGAAACCACTGGAAGGACAGTCCGTTGTTCCGGACAAATCTTACTTCCGTCCTGAGCTGATCGTTATTGATGTTCCTTACTCTCCTCTGGAGACAAAGATGCGTTCCATGGCCAAAGAGGTAGGATGCAAGACAATGAACGGTCTGGGAATGATGTTATTCCAGGGTTCCGCTGCATTTGAGTTATGGACAGGCGAACCAATGCCTATCGAACATATGAAAGAGATTCTTCACATCTCCTATGATGACTGATACCCCGGTTATTCTTAATATGATAAGAAATATGAGGATAAGAAAATGAACACTGTTCAGGTAAAAAACACTGTGATCGGTGAAGGCAGACCTAAGATCTGCGTTCCGATCGTTGGAAAAACAAAAACAGACATTCTCGAAGAAGCCAAAAAGATCACCACTCTTCCGGTTGATGTGGTTGAGTGGCGTGTTGACTGGTTCGATGATGTCTTTGCTACTGAAAAAGTATTAGAAACCGCAAAAGAGCTTCAGGAAGTCTTAAAAGATATCCCTGTTCTCCTTACATTCCGTACTTCCAAAGAGGGCGGGGAAAAAGAGATTTCTGTAAGTGATTACGCTGCTTTAAATATCGCGGCTGCACAGAGCGGTTATGTAGATTTAATTGATGTAGAAGCATTTACAGGCGATGATGTTGTAAAAACGATCATTGACGCTGCTCATAAGGCAGGTGTGAAGGTAATTGCTTCCAACCATGATTTCTTTAAGACTCCTGAGAAGGAGGAGATCATCAGACGTCTTCGTATGATGCAGGATTTCGGTGCTGATATTCCGAAAATGGCTGTTATGCCGACCTGCAAACAGGATGTTCTTACGCTCCTCTCTGCTACTCTGGAAATGTCTGAGAAATATGCAGACCGCCCAATCATTACCATGTCCATGGCAGGAACAGGCGTTGTAAGTCGCCTGACAGGTGAGACATTTGGCTCCGCTCTCACTTTCGGCGCTGCTTCCAAAGCTTCTGCTCCGGGACAGGTCGGTGTGCATGAATTAAAACAGGTGCTGGATATCATTCACAGCAGTCTGTGATCTGTTGATGAATGATGTGATATCAGATGTTATTCTTGCCCATAGTTGTCTGATATCACTCATCTTCGGCAACAGATGATTGTTATCCCATGAGATATATGGCAATAAATATTTACTCAAAATACTCCTTAAAATTTTATGATGAAAATTTCCATGACAAAGAACCTGCCAAAAACCTGACAGGTTCTTTGCTTTTATTCTTTATACTTTTTTCTGATTGATCATCAAATTCAGGATTGTAACATCTGTATCTTTCATTCCAACTCTTCCTACGTATCCCATATTTCGGATTGTATCCTCAACATTATCACGTACCAATCCTTCTCCTGCCTGAAAACAATGATCTGCATCCTCCAGAGCGTATGCCATAATTGCTGCATCTACTGCTGAAGCGATTTTGGCAGCACATGAAGACTTAGCTCCATCACATACAATGCCACTTGTATTTGCAAGAGCATTTGTGATTGTTTTAGATATTGCATTGTAATCACCCCCGTTTAACCAGGATATGGCAGCTCCTGCTCCACATGCGGCACTTACCGCTCCACAGTAAGCTGACAGACTTCCAATATAAGTTTTCTGATGAATCGCTACTAAGTTGCTTACAACCAGTGCCCGATACATTTTCTCTTTAGGAACTTTAAGTTCTCTGGCATATTCGATGACTGGCAAAGAACAGGTCATTCCCTGATTTCCGCTCCCGGAATTAATAACTACCGGCATAGAGCATCCATTCATTCTTGCATCAGATCCAGCTGCCGCTTTTGCTCTGGCACGTACTTTGACATCATCACCATATGCGCGAAGCAAGGTACGTCCTACTTCTGCTCCGTAATGATTACGCAGACCTTCTTCGGAAATTGCTGTATTCATGGCAATCTGGCGTCCTATGACTTCCTCTATCTCTTTTATATTCACAATTTTTGCAAACTCCAGAATATCTGCTACATTCAGCAAATCTCTTTTATCCTGGTTTTTCTCTGTTTTTTTCTGCTGAAAGCCCTTCTTTTCCAACAGTACCTCATCGTCTTTTTTGATCAGGACAATATTCGTATGTTTATTTTCTATAACTACAACTGCTCTATGTCCATTTTGCGTAAGTTCTGCACGGATATATCATCTGTTTTTATCACTTTTTCCAGCACAGAAGCTGCTGTTGCAGTTGCATATGCAATTGCAATAGGTTCCGTACATCCCAGAGCAGGAACAAGTTCCTCTCTGAGAATCTCCAGATAACTCTCATACACTTTTTTTTCCATGAATACGCTCTCTCTTCTCCTAACTGTCAAGCAAAGTTCTTTACCATCTGATTCAGATGATATGTTTTTTCTTACGGCAGCATTTTTCCTGCTGCAAGATAAATTTCATACCATTCTTCACGGCTCAGAACAATATCGGATGCTTTACTTATATCCTGAATTCTTTTCAGATTTGTACTTCCTACAATTGTCTGGATTCCTGCGGGATGACGCATAATCCATGCAACTGCGATTGCATTCTGTGTTACCCCATATTTCTCTGCCAGACGATCTAACACTTTATTCAGTTCCGGAAATTTCTCGTTTCCAATAAATATTCCCTCAAACATTCCATACTGGAACGGAGACCATGCCTGCAATGTCATTTTCTTCAGTCTTGCATACTCGATAATACCACCATCACGATCACATCCTGCATCATTATGGATGTTTACATTTAGTCCTGCATCAATCGTTGGACAGTGAGCCGCTGAAAACTGTATCTGATCAATACAGATTTTTCCACCACAGTATTGATTTAGTAATTCAATCTGCATTGGATTGTGATTGCTTACACCAAATGCTTTTACTTTTCCGCTTTTTTCCAGAATTTCAAATGCTTCTGCTACCTCTTCCGGCTCCATCAACGCATCCGGACGATGAAGAAGTAATATATCTACATAATCTGTTTTTAAACGTTTCAGACTTCCATCTACAGAATTCAGAATATATTCTTTTGAAAAATCATAACAGATACCCGGACGTATGGCACATTTTGTCTGAATCACCATCTTTTCACGCAACTGAGGTGTCAGCGCATTTCCAAATAGTGTTTCGGCTTCTCCGCCTGCATAAATATCTGCATGATCAAAAAAATTAATTCCACACTCCAGTGCTCCTTCAATCAGACTTCTTACCGCTTTTTCATCAGATAAACCTGTAATTCTCATGCATCCAATTCCAATTCTTGATACATTGTCTATTTTGTCACTAATCTGAAACATTTTCATTTTGTATCCTCCTGTATTATACTTAATTTATGTATTTCTCTTTAGTTAACGTATTTCTTTTATTCTTTTGTCCAGTTTTTTAAGTGCAAAAACATATATTTTCACTGCATTCTTCAGATTTTCAAACAATTCCGCTTCATCCGCACAATGACAGTTTCCATGTCCTTTTGGAAGTCCGAGCCTGTCTAGATTTCGCTCCTGTCCAGGGCCAAATGCCACTGCATTGGGAATTTTCCTCGCATAAGTTCCTCCTCCCATAACAAATGGTCTGCCTTCAAGACCTGTAACCTCCCTCCATGCTTCCATCAGAGTCTGTATGAAAGGCTGTTCCGGATTCATATAATATGGTCTGCTGTCTTCAATACCAATGATGCGAATTCCTGATTTAGCAGCTTCTGTTTGCAGCTTCGGAAGAAAATCTTCTGTTTTTTTAGTAACTGGATAACGGATGTCAATCACTATTCTCAAATGTCCTTCGTGCAGAAATGCCTGACCTATATTGCATGTTAGTCTACCAGAACATTCATCAGAACAACAAATTTCTGTTTTTTCCCCATAACCACCTTCTGAAAGTCTCTCCACAAATTCTAATGCTCTTTTTGTCTGTTTAGAAAAATTTTGCATTTTCAACTTTCCACAAAGTATACCTATTGCATTTTGAGTTCCATCCGGAAAAGCTGCATGTCCACTGATTCCCACTGCTGTTTCTTCGCTCTTTTGTCCTATTTTGTTCTCCGCAACCGCATGAGCAAAAGACGGCACGCTGTTAGGCGCAGTCCCTCCGTCAAATTCCAGAATCCCCTCTACTGCACTAACAGTTTCCATCAACACAATACAATGTCCTTTTTCTCCGCAACATACGGGAAATCCACAATCAGCAACAAAAGAATATTCCGGTGCTTTTTTGTATTTCAGATAATATTCTACATCTGTCATACCGCTTTCTTCCTGACATCCAAGAATCTGCCTTACTTTAATATTATTCAGAATTTCTTTTTCCCTGCAATATTTCATTGCATATAAAACAGCAACTGCAGGACCTTTATTATCCTGTACTCCACGCCCAATTAAATAGCCATCCTTTTCTGTACACGTATAGGACGGATATATCCATCCTTTTCCTTCCGGAACTACGTCCAGATGATTCCATATTCCAATCTCAACATTCCCTTTGCCTGTAGCAATAGTCAGACAGTGTCCGTCTATATCTTCTGTCTCCATCTGTTCTCTCAATCCAAATGCTCGCATCTGTTCCAGTGCTTCCCTGCATTTTTTTCCATATGGTGCCCCCGGAATTGCTTCCTGCTGATCAGCAATACTCGGGATTCTGATCAATGCTGCAATATCTTCTCGCATCTGATATTCCTGTCTGGAGATCCATTGTTCTAATAATTCCATATCCGGCTGTGGCTTATTTTCTTCATTCCATTCAACTTTCCCTGGATTCATTTTCACTTCCTCCATTTTTCAGAAATATTCGGTATTTCTTTGGTGTCATTCCTGTTTCCTGTCGGAAAATACGTATAAATTGTGAGGTATCGTTATAACCCGACATCAATGCAACATCTGTTACGGACCATCTCGCATCTGCCAGAAATTCCTTAGCATGACAAATCCGAATCATTCGCAGAAATGCAGAAAAACTAATTCCTTTCTTCTCAGCAAATAAGTGGCTGATATAACTCTGATTCATGAAAAATACATTTTCCGCAAGATTCCGGATTGTAATGTCCATATTATAGTTATTGACTGCATATTCACTCATCTTCTCCACAATGTCCATTCCCGTATTTGTCAACTCATCTGATTGTCTCTGCGGCTGCATATGACAAATATTTTCCGCAATCCTCCTGAGATAGCTTTCAATCTCCAAAACAGAATCAAACTTCAGAAAACTTTCTGACAGATTATCTAATTCTTTATCATGATTTTCCATTCGAATCGTCCTTCGGTATATAAGGATAATCTGCGAATACAGAAGTTCCATACATTCTATTCGAATTGGGAGAACTTTCTCAATATCTTTAAAAAGTTTATCCAGCGTTGTCCCTGTTTTGCTTTCATTCCCTTCCTTTAGATATTGTTCCAGTTCTCTTTCTATTTCTTTTTCAAGGTAATATTCTGAAAAATCTTCCTGTTTTATTTCCTTCGCAAAAATCAGAGATTCCCTTTTATAAATTCTGCTCTTTATCGCAGTAACTGCTTCTCTAAAAGCATCCAAAACAGAAGCATTTGCACCATACACATTACTGATTCCTATCTTAACCTGGGAATCCTCTTTCTCCAGCAGTTTTCTGATACGTCTCCAGAAAAACAGCATATCTCCCTCCGGTCTTACAAGCAATATCCACATATCCGGTTTCAATTCTACAAACCGAATCTTCGTCAGCATGATACTTCCGCAGCTTTCTTCCAATTCCGTAAGAAAGATTTCCTGTCTGGGCTTATCATGAAGAAACAGAAAAACACCTAGCTGATATTGCGGAAACACTCTTTCAAACATATTTTTCTCTATAAAACCGGAATATTTTGATTCCTGAATGCTGTTCAAAATATATTGTGTTGCCATATCTTTTCTGGATAGCAAAGCTTCTTTTCGTTCTATTTTATGCTGAGTGACAAACTTATTCAGACATTCTGTCAGAGCCGTATCATCAATTGGTTTCAGTAAATAATCTGAAGCTCCATTTACAATTGCACTGCGAGCATATTCAAAATCAGAGCAAGCACTCAGAATAATTACTTTTATTTCTAATTCATTATTGCGGATCTCCTGAAGAAGCTGTATCCCATCCATTTTAGGCATACGAATATCTGTCAAGACAAGTTCTGGTTTATATTTTTCGCAAAATTCCCAGCCTTCCTCTTCATTAGATGCCTCCGATATCTCAAAAAGTCCATCCTGATCATATTTTTTGATTTGTCTTATCATGGCTTTTCTTGCATAAAATTCATCTTCTACAACCAGCACCTTCACTTTTCATGATTCTCCTTTCGCCCGCAATATACTACTTCTACAGGATCAACCTTTTACAGATCCTGCTGTCAGTCCTTTGACTATGTATTTCTGTCCCATACAATAAATGATCAACATAGGCAGCATAGCAAGTAAATATGCCGTAAACGCCATTGTATAGTTAAAAGAATATTCTGTCTTAAAATTATACTGAAAAAGAGGAAGTGTCCAAATAGCCTGTGAACGGTTTAAAATTAGTAAAGGGAGCATAAAGTCATTCCAGATCCACAAAGTATCCATGATCAGCAACGTAGAAATCATAGGCTTTACCAGAGGAAGTACTATTTTTACATATGTCTGAAATACACTGCAACCGTCAATCTGTGCAGACTCCTCAATTTCGTAAGGAAGACCTCTGATATAATTTACAAACAGAAATACTCCCTGCGTCAGGCTAAATGCCACATACAGAATAATCAGTCCCGCATGATTAAGCATATTTAACTTTGACATCATTTTGGTTACAGGCAACAATACTACCTGCGACGGAACAAATAACCCCATCATAATATAAAAATAAATTGTTTTGTAATACTTCCGGGTGACATGCTCCCGCCACTTAAATCTTACAGATTTTGAAGTGGGGGCTTCCTGCTCGATTGCCCTTCAGGGCAAAGCTAAAACAGGCTATCCCCGCGTGTCCCGCGGTTCTT
>NZ_JAAIMY010000002.1 GCF_013300825.1 Blautia wexlerae | reverse complement strand
AGAATTTTCGAGAATCGTATGTGTTTCACTGTTTAGTTATCAAGGTTGTCTGTCTCGCGACAGCTTGTTTACTTTATCACATCTCTTTTTCTTTGTCAAGCACTTTTTTCAAGTTTTTTTCAAAGTTTTTCGAACTCTTCCGGATTTCCGAACTGTTCTTCCGATCTGTGATTGTCGGCTCTGTTCAAGCGACTTGATTACTTTAACATATTCGTTTTAAGTTGTCAAGCACTTTTTTAATTTCTTTTTTTCTTTCAGAAATCGCTTTAAATTGTCTCTTTCTAAGAAACAATTATTTCCGACAGCTCAACTAATATAACACCGAAAGCAGCCCCTGTCAACAGTTAATTTCATAATTTGACAAACTTTTTATATTTTCACCCTAATCTCCACTAAATCCCCAGCAGCCATCCAGTCTATCTTACACCTGAATTCCAACCATCCTCCCTATCTATCCTTTCTATATTATGCAGCATCCATATACCATATATACACAACATCCCCAACTTTTCCGTCCCCCTTCATACTATATATAGGAAACTTTTCTATTCCGCCAAACTAACAAACCACCATCCCGCTTCTCTTTCATCCATCTCTGTCACAGCCAACAGCCAGCAAGCTCAAATCATTCTCTTCGACGACATTTGCAGGGCCTTTAGAAAAACTTAGCCCCGGGAAATCTGCGTTATTCGCAGATCACTCACTGTCTGAGCCGCTTCACGGCGAGTTTGAGTTATCTGTGAATGCTTTTAGCAGATTTTCCGGGGCTTAGCTTTTCTTAAGGCCCGAAACCGAGCCGAAGAGAATGATTTGAGCTTGCGTCCCTTCACATCCCTTTTACCGAATCTCCAAAAACTCCATCACCTCATAAAGCGACTCAAAAATCTCCTCCGCCAACTCCTTCATCTCCTCCGTCACCTCCATCAGATCCGGCACCATGATCGGATGCATCCCTGCTGCATAAGCCGCCCTGATTCCATTATGAGAATCCTCAATCACATAACAATTCTCCGGTCTGCTCCCCAGTCGTCTGCAAGCCTCCAGAAAAATATCCGGTTCCGGCTTACTCCGTTCCACCATATCTCCCCCGATAATCTGATCAAAATATCCCAGCAGCCCGCCATCTGAAATCTCCGAACGCACCAGTACCTCCCGGGTAGAACTGGCAAGCCCAATCTTAAATCCCCTCATCTTCAGATATTTCAAAAGCTCCTCAACCCCCGGCTTCTTTGCCAGTTTACCTCCGGAAGCATGACTGAAAAACACCTCTGCCATCTCCGCTTTATATTCCTCATACGGAAAATCTTCACCATAATGCTTCAGAAAAACCCCTTTACTTACAACACTGTTTGTTCCCAGACACTCATGACATGCCGCCTCAACTCCTGCGATTCCATGACGTTCTGCCACTTCTTTCCACGCTTGAAGCACAAGAATCTCCGAATCAAAAATCACTCCATCCATATCAAATATCACTGTATCAATCCCACTCGCCATAACTTTTGATCCTTTCCTCTTTCTCTCTATCAGCAGACTTTCTCAGGCAAAAATATCTTTGACGACAGTCTGATCGACTTATTCAAACCATATATAAGCCAGTAGTCTGACAATCTATTTTTTCATAATATAACCAATCGCATCACGAATCTGCGACACATAAACCAAGTTGATTCCTTCCACTTTTCCAACAGAAGACCTACACACTTCTGGCAGCACAACTGTTCCAAATCCCAGTTTTTTCGCCTCCTGCACACGCTGGCCTGCCATATTCACTGCGCGGATTTCACCACTCAGGCCAACCTCGCCAAACACCATCACATTATCAGGAATCACAATATCCTTCGCACTGGAAACAATCGCCAGACAGATTCCAAGGTCAATTGCCGGCTCTGTCATCTTCATTCCCCCTGCAATATTGACATAAGCATCCGATGCAGCCAGACGGAGTCCTACTTTCTTCTCAAGCACAGCCATAAGGAGATTCACTCTGTTAAAATCAGTTCCCACCGCTGTCCGCCTCGGAATCCCGAAATTACTCTGGCACACAAGTGCCTGGATTTCAACCAGAATCGGCCGGGTTCCTTCCATAGAACACGCCACAACAGAACCCGACGCATCCTCCGGTCTGCCATTCAGCATATATTCCGACGGATTCTTCACCTCCTCAAGACCTGTATTACACATTTCAAAAACACCAATCTCATTCGTAGATCCAAAACGGTTCTTTACTGCACGCAAAATACGGTAAGATGCGTGGCGGTCTCCTTCAAAATAGAGCACGGTATCTACCATATGCTCCAGCACTCTCGGACCTGCCACATTTCCTTCTTTCGTCACATGACCTACGATAAAAATGGATACACCCATTCCCTTGGCAATCTGCATAAGGACATTGGTAGATTCTCTTACCTGAGAGACACTTCCCGGTGCCGAACTTACATCTTCGTGAAACATAGTCTGAATGGAGTCGATCACAACCACATCCGGTTTTCTGCGCTCGATCACCTCGCGTATCACTTCCAGGTTCGTCTCACATAAAAGCTGCATCTTATCCGTAAACTGCCCGATACGATTAGCTCTCAGCTTAATCTGTCTCAGAGATTCCTCGCCTGAAATATAAAGAACCGAAACCTGCTTCTCTGCCAGATTCCTGCACACCTGTAAAAGCAGCGTTGATTTTCCGATTCCCGGATCTCCTCCCACTAAAACAAGGGAGCCGGGGACGATACCGCCGCCCAGCACCCTGTCAAGTTCACCAATCTGAGTTGTCTGCCGTTCATCTTCTGACAGGCTGATGTCTTTAAGGATCACCGGTTCCTGCCTTTTTTCTGATGATTTCATTGCTCCAGAAGAGGATGGCTTCTTTGTGGAAACTGTCTCTTCCACAAAGGTGTTCCAGGACTTGCATCCCGGGCACTGCCCCATCCATTTTGCGGATTCATATCCGCACTCCTGGCAAAAATATACCGTCTTTTTATTTTTCAGCATTTTACAATCTTTACTTCTACTCTTGCAGCATTGCCAAGTTCCACGCTAAAGGAAAGTTTACCGCCCAGGTTTGTTTTCATCTTACCTGTGCTTGCCTGCTCAATAAATACTTCGTATTCTGTATCCGGCTCCATCTCCACTGTGATCTGTGCATCTTCCGGTCCCTCTACATGGAAATCCATCTGAGCTTCACTCTGTGTAAGATCAAATACTGCTGTTCCCGGAACTGATTCGTAAACGAACATTCCGTTTCTCTCGAGCTTGGTAATCTCCTTAAAAGTTTTTACTTTATACATATCGCCCTGATGCTGATAGTCTGATAATTTAGACTTCTGTGCAAGCTCATAGTCACCAAAGCTGATTGCTCCATTCTCTTCTGTACGGATTAATTCTTTTACTACTGCCATTTCCTATGTCCTCCTAAGACTCTTTTGTTTGCCGCTCCACCGGTTCATCTGCCGATGCCGTACAGTTTTTCACTATCTCTGTACTTTTCCGACATTTTATGTGCTTATTATATAATACATTCACTTTTTTGACCAGTATCTCACTGATTTTTTTATACTAATTTCACAATTTCTGTGAATCATGTGAGTCCTCTGCTTTAATTGTAAATATCTGTCTGCTCAGAGATTTCTACTGTTTTTTCACTTCAAATGCAATCTCGTTTTTATGAAGTTTCACCTGTACACTATCTCCACGTTTTACTCTGCCTTCCAGAATCTCGTTTGCAAGCGCATCTTCTATCTTACTCTGAATTGCACGACGCAGCGGTCTGGCACCATATTTATTATCAGAACCTTTTTCTGCAATAAAATCTTTCACAGCATTTGTTACTGTAAGATGAATTTCCATCTGTTCTGCACATCGTTTCTCCAGTGTTTTAAGAAGCAATGTTACAATTTTCCGAATATCTTCTTTATTCAGCACATGGAATACCATGATATCGTCAATTCGGTTCAAGAACTCCGGTTTGAAAATCCGGCGCACTTCTTCCATCACGCCGCCTTTCATTCGTTCATAGTCTTTCTTTTCATCATTATCAGACATGAATCCCAGACGTTTCGGTTCCATGATCGCCTGTGCCCCTGCGTTGGAAGTCATAATAATGATCGTCTGTTTGAAGTCAACTTTTCTTCCCTGTGCATCTGTAATGTGACCGTCATCCAGCACCTGTAAAAGTATATTAAACACATCCGGATGTGCCTTCTCAATCTCATCAAAAAGCAATACACTGTACGGATTTCTGCGGACCTTCTCACTGAGCTGGCCGCCTTCTTCATATCCTACATATCCCGGAGGAGAACCGATCAGCTTGGAGACACTGTGTTTCTCCATATATTCGGACATATCTACACGAATCATCGCCTGTTCACTTCCAAAGACAGCTTCTGCCAGAGCCTTGGAAAGTTCTGTCTTACCAACACCTGTAGGTCCAAGGAAAAGGAAAGAACCAATGGGACGGTTCGGATCTTTAAGTCCTACTCTTCCCCGTTTCACTGCCTGCGCAACAGCTTTCACTGCCTCATTCTGTCCGATCACACGTTTATGAAGTTCTTTCTCCAGACGAGCAAGACGTTTGGTTTCTCCCTCTGTCAGTTTCTGAAGAGGAATCTTTGTCCAGTCAGAAATCGTCTCTGCAACAGCAGCTTCATCTACAACAAGTTTCTTCCTCTTATTTCTACGTTCAGTCTTAATGCGGATTTTCTCCATTTCGGCTTCCACTTCATTTTGGCGTACCTGTGCTTTTTTTGCGCGTTCAATATCTGCAGTCTTAACTGCCTGTTCTTTCTCCTCACGAAGTTCATTCAGTTCCAGTTCATATTGTTCCAGTTCAGGTGCTGACTGATAACCCGCAAGCTGAACCTTTGATGCTGCTTCATCAATAATATCAATTGCCTTATCCGGAAGGAAACGGTCATTGATATATCTTTGTGACATTTTTACTGCTGCCTCAAGTGCCTCATCTTCAATCTTTACCCCATGATGTTTCTCATAATATGGACGCAGACCTTTAAGGATCTCAACAGTCTCCTCTGAAGATGGTTCTTCCACTGTCACAGGCTGGAATCTTCGTTCCAGTGCTGCGTCTTTTTCAATATATTTACGGTATTCCTCCAGAGTAGTCGCGCCGATAAGCTGAATCTCACCTCTGGAAAGAGAAGGTTTCAGGATATTGGAAGCATCCAGTGCTCCCTCCGCTCCACCTGCTCCGATGATGGTATGGATTTCATCAATGAACAGCAGAATTCCCTGATGCTCTTTTACTTCCTGGATCACATTCTTAATGCGTTCCTCAAATTCACCTCTGTATTTGCTTCCCGCAACCATGCCGGAAAGATCTAACACAACAAGGCGCTTATCCTTCACTGTATCCGGAACCATTCCCATAACGATGCGCTGTGCAAGTCCCTCTACAATGGCAGTCTTACCTACTCCGGGTTCCCCTGTCAGACACGGATTATTCTTTGTACGTCTGCTCAAGATCTGGATCAGTCTGGTAATTTCTTTATCACGCCCTACCACAGGATCCAGTTTTCCCTCTGCCGCAAGCTGTGTCAGGTCACGACTGTACTGATCCAGTGTGGGGGTACTGGTCATTTTCTTGTTTCCCGCATTCCTTGCGTACTGAAATTCCTCTGCAATGGTATCGTTGTCAAATCCCATAGCTGTCAGAATAGCCGCAAACAGCTTCTGGATATTTACTCCCATTGTAAAAAGCAGCCTGGTCGCTACGCAGTCTGTCTCTTTCAAAAGCGCAAGCAGAAGATGCTCTGTTCCGCAAAGACATTCCATACTCTCAGCATCTTCCTTCGCCTGTTCAATGATTCTTCTTGCTCTTGGACTGTACTGGGGATCTTTCGTTTCTACTGCCGCAGTATCACCCTGAACCGGTGTAACCAGGTTGCTGATAAGTTCCCTGAGTTTTTCTTCTTCTACGTTAAATTCCTGCAGCACTTTTCCCGCAGTACCTTCAGGTTCTTTCAAAAGACCTGCAAGAAGATGTTCTGTTCCGATATATCCATGTCCACAGGTTTTCGCAGTTGTCTTTGCCAATTTGAGGGCATTCTCTGCCTGTCTGGTAAATTGTCTCTCCATGTCCTCTCCTATCTGTTCTCATTATATTCGTCAAAAATCTCATCAATAAGCTGATGTACTTCTTCTCTGCTTACGCTCTTGCAACATCCTTTCGCAAGCGCCACCATGAGATTCTGTTTCAGTTCTTCTAAAGCTTTTCTTTTATTTACATCAATGGAAATCACTGCACCACGTCTGCGGTCGATAGTGACAAATCCCTCCTGTCGCAACAGTGAATATGCTTTATTTACTGTATGCATATTTATCCCAACTGTATCTGCAAGCTGTCTCACTGATGGCAGTGTATCTCCCTCCTGCAGTCTTGACGTAGCAATCCCCATGATGATCTGATTGGTCAGCTGGATGTAAATGGCTTCATCACTGCTGAAATCTATTTCTATCATCATACGTTTTCTTCTCCTTTTTGTGTTACACATATCCTAGCACAAACCAACATTTTTTGCAACAGAAAGACGTATTGCTGTATTATTTTTCAAAACAAAAAGGGGTGTACTGCCATGTTCTCACACAGCATACACACCCTTTATCTTCTTTCTGTCAACTGAATTTCATCTACATGACTTGATTATTTTAAGCCAATGATCTTATTGAGCTGTTCTCTGTTCAGAACAAGGTTAAAGCCTAATGGATTAACTGCATAAGCCATTGCCTTATCGATTAACAGCTCCGGAAGTTTTGCAAACGGTACTTTCGCAATACGCAGCTTCTGACCTTTTGTAAACTTCTCAAGTTCCATAACATCTGTAAATACAGGCTGGAGAATTTCTTCTTTTTTATTTTTGAGATACGGAATATTGATCTTCTTAGGATCTTCAGGATCTACATTCATAGCAACCAGATATTCGGATTTCTTCAGGTTTACGATCAGTTCTTCCTCAAGCTCACGAAGATTTCCATGCTGATCCTTCTCTACCGGACGGCGGAGTTCCTGCATAAAGTAAATGCCGGAAAGCTCCAGTGTAGGATTCAGAAGCGGTCTCTTAGCCGGCTCAATCTTGCTCATATCTGCCTGTTTTGCAACATCCGGAAGATCAATCTCAATTTTATCTTCACCGTCTACCCATACAACAGTGTTAACACCAATGGCATAAAAAGTACCATATAATCTTGGATAATCTTTCTTGGAAAATCTCATTCCCATAAGAAGAATCTTATCTTCAATCATCTTTTTGCCGAATTCCTTGATTCCCTCTTCTGTGGAAAAAATCCATGCCTGGTCATTATAAGTCTCTTCGTCACATTTCACATATGGCAGTTTGGTAGCCTGTGAGTATGCAACAAATACTGTCTCTCTGTTCTGTAATTCCTTGATTGCTTCTTCTTTGCTGATTCCCATTATTTTATCCTCTCTGTCTCATTTCTTTTATAATCTTTTTCATTTCCTTATCAACACGATAAGACTCTGTGATCTTCTGTAGTGATTTCTTATATGTAAATTCATCCAGTTTGTGACCGTCCTGCAAGTATGTCAGCATCTCATCCGGAAATACCGCAAAATATACAGATACTGCCCAGTTATTAATGTCCGGCACAAATTTTGCCACATATGTTAAGCGTTCTTTGCATTCCATCTTTGCATAAGCACTCACCAATCCGCGAAGCATCGTTTCTTCATACCACTGGTCATCCGCCTGTTCAAACCATTCCTGCCAGTCCATACCAGAAAGCTGCTTTGCAAATTTTCGCAACACCGGAAGTCTGATTCCCATAACATTATCCACACCCGGCAGAAGATTGCTGTGAAAATCCCGATAACCGGTATCTTCATTCTCCTGCAGAAACTGGCGCACCATATGTGTCGTCACCTGAATCTCTTTCTGACTTTTCCTGTTCATAATATTTCTCCCATTACTGTGCATATGCTGAACAGTAACTTTCTCCTTGCTGTTTCTGCTACGTTACAATTCATCTCAATCTGTAACTTTGCTTTACAGCACTTTTCTATTTTATAACAGATTGCATGAAAAGTAAAGGAAATCGCTCGTATTATTTATGCAAAATAATTTATGTGGATTCTATCGTTCTTTCAAAAAATATTACATCGAGATCATTTTGGACAGAAGAAGTATCTGCCAACCATAAAACAGGAGACAAGAATGGGACTTTTATCCCAGCCTTGTCTCCTGTTTATTTTTAAACATCAATATTTTTTATGCTTCATCAATTGCTTTTCCAATATCATGGCGCATATATTTATTTGCGAATGTAATCCACTCTGTAGCTTCATATGCATTCTTTCTTGCTTCTTTTAAATCTTTGCCTGTCGCAGTAATTCCCAGAACACGGCCACCATTAGTAACAATCTGACCGTCTTTCAGTTTGGTTCCTGCGTGGAAGCAGTAATATCCGTCTTTGCCTTTGAAATTTTCAAAGCCGTACATTGGGATACCTTTTTCATATTTTACAGGATATCCATCACTTGCAAGTACTACACACACTGCTGCATTATCCTCGAACTGAAGGTCTACCTGGTCCAGTGTTCCATTTACGCAAGCTTCCATTACTTCAATGATATCATTCTTCATACGTGGCAGGACTACCTGTGCTTCCGGATCTCCGAAGCGTGCATTATATTCCAATACCTTCGGGCCATCTGCGGTAAGCATAAGACCAAAGAAAATGATTCCCTTAAATGGGCGTCCTTCTGCAGCCATTGCGTCTACTGTCGGCTGATATACATATTTCCTGCAGAATTCATCTACCTCTTCTGTGTAGAACGGACTTGGGGAGAAAGTTCCCATTCCACCAGTATTCAATCCCTGATCACCGTCCTGAGCACGTTTGTGATCCTGTGCAGATGTCATTGTACGGATAGTTTTTCCATCTACAAATGATAACACAGAGACTTCACGTCCTGTCATAAATTCTTCGATTACCATAGTATTTCCGGCATTTCCGAATTTCTTATCTTCCATGATCTCTTTTACGCCATCTTCTGCCTCTTTCAAATCCTTGCAGATCAGCACTCCCTTGCCGAGTGCAAGGCCATCTGCTTTCAGAACAATTGGAAATCTGGCTTCTGTGCGGAGATATTCCAGTGCTTTCTCAGGATCATCAAAATTCTCATATGCCGCTGTGGGAATATTATATTTCTTCATCAGATCTTTGGAGAACGCTTTGGAGCCTTCCAGGATAGCTGCATTTTTTCTCGGTCCGAAAACTTTCAGACCGCGGGTTTCAAATACATCAACTACACCGCCAACCAGAGGATCATCCATACCAATAATAGTAAGATCAATCCCTTTTTCCTGAGCAAAATCAGCAAGTTTCTCAAATTCCATAGCACCGATATCTACACATTCTGCGAGTTCTGCAATTCCTGCATTTCCAGGTGCACAATAAATTTTATCTACTTTCGGGCTCTTTGAAACACTCCATGCAATGGCATGTTCTCTTCCACCGCTGCCTACGATTAAGACTTTCATTTTATTTTTGCTCCTTTACCTACTCTTCTGTATCAAATTTCTCTATTTGCACTCTTCCATCCACTACTTTCACTTTGTCATTGGCAATAAGATTGATAGCTTTCGGAAGAATCTTCCACTCTACCTTTTCCATAACACGTCTCTGGAGAACTTCCGGGGTATCATCAGATTTAATCTTTACGGCCTTCTGAAGAATGATCGGACCTGTATCTGTACCTGTATCAACAAAATGTACGGTCGCACCTGTCACACGTACGCCTCTTTCCAGAGCTTTTTCATGCACATGCAATCCATAATAGCCCACTCCACAGAAAGACGGAATCAGTGACGGGTGGATATTGATGATCTTATTTGGATACGCTTCCACGATCATTGGAGGAATAGCCACAAGAAATCCCGCCAGAACGATAAGCTCTACACCACTTTCTTTCAGCTTCGCAAGAAGTGCCCTGTGAAATTCTTCTCTGTTCTCAAACTGTTTTGGGGAAATACATACAGCTTCTATGTTGTGATTCTTTGCTCTCTCCAGCGCATAAGCCTTCGGATTATTGCTGATAACCAGAGAAACTTCTGCATTTGTAATCTTTCCACAGTCAATGGCATCCAGGATAGCCTGCAGATTCGTGCCGCCTCCTGAAACCAGTACACCGACTTTTAACATAAAGTCACTCCCTTTTCACCATCTTCGATACGTCCTACTACGTACGGAGTGTCACCTGCTGCTTTGATCGCTTCCATTGTTTTGTCCACATCTGCTGCATCTACAGCAAGGATCATTCCAAGTCCCATGTTATAAGTATTGTACATCATCTGTTCATCAATATTGCCTTTTTCAGCAAGAAGTTTGAAGATTGGAAGTACCGGATAGCTGTTCTTTTCCACAACTGCACGTGTTCCCTCTTTAAGCATACGCGGAATATTTTCATAAAAACCGCCGCCTGTGATATGACTGCATGCGTGCACACGAACTCCGGCATTTTTAATGCTCTTTAATGCTTTTACATAGATTCTGGTTGGTGCCAGAAGTGCTTCACCAAGTGTTGTTCCAAGTTCTTCATAATAAGTATCAAGAGATTCCTTTGTCATATCAAAAACTTTACGGACAAGAGAAAATCCGTTACTGTGAACCCCTGTGGATGCCATACCGATCAAAACATCTCCTGCTTTCAGTTCTTCACCTGTGATCATCTCTTTTTTATCGCAGACACCTACTGCGAAACCAGCCAGGTCATATTCGTCTTCCGGCATCAGTCCCGGATGCTCTGCTGTCTCACCGCCGATCAGAGCTGCATCTGACTGCACACAGCCTTCTGCAACGCCGCCTACGATAGCTGCGATCTTTTCCGGATAATTCTTACCACATGCAATATAATCAAGGAAGAATAATGGTTCTCCGCCTGCACATGCAATATCATTGACACACATGGCAACTGCATCAATGCCAATGGTGTCATGCTTGTCCATGACCATAGCAAGTTTTACTTTAGTTCCACATCCGTCTGTACCTGATAATAATACCGGTTCTTCCATTTCTTTGATCTTAGCAAGAGAAAAGGCACCGGAAAATCCTCCCAGTCCTCCCAGCACTTCTTCACGCATGGTTCTCTTTACATGCTCTTTCATCAGCTCTACTGATTTATATCCTGCTTCAATATCTACTCCAGCGGTCTTGTAATCCATGATAATCCTCCGTTTTTACCCCTGATCCTGTTTATGGACCTGAGTTATCTTAGTAATTTTTATATCCGACTTCCTGTAATCTTGCGTCTTTTGCTTCCACCTGTTCTTTTAATTCCTGGCTGTAAGCCTTTAATTTTGCAAGAAGTTCCTCATCTGATGTTGCAAGTATCTTAGCTGCCAGAAGTCCTGCGTTTGCGCCTCCGTTGATAGCGACTGTTGCAACCGGGATTCCTGACGGCATCTGTACGATAGAATAAAGGGAATCTCTTCCTCCCAGAGAAGTGGTGTGCATAGGAATTCCGATAACCGGCATCGGGAAGATTGCCGCGCACATTCCCGGCAGATGAGCTGCCATTCCTGCACCTGCGATGATTACTTTAAAACCATTTTCCTCTGCTGTTTTTGCATATTCAAAAAAGACATCCGGTTCTCTGTGTGCGGAAATGATCTTCATCTCGTAATCAATTCCCAGTTTCTCCAGAATGTCTGCTGCTTTACTCATGATCGGCATATCTGAGTCGCTGCCCATCACAATTCCTACTTTTGCCATGATTATTCTCCTTTTCTTCTCAAGTATTCTCAGACAGATCACAACTTATCTGCCTGGGACTCTGTTTTTATTTTATTGATAAAAAAAGTACGGTCAGAAAAGATTTTATCAAAACCCTCTCTAACCGTAGATTCTACTAAGATTCCCTTTTTCTGTCAATAAAATTAATACAAAGAAATATTTTAACGAACTAATAAATTTTTTTGTATTCCGAAAGCAACGGGCAAATACTGTTATTCCCCAAACGGCTCGTTCAGAGCTTCCGTACCCGGCAGGACAAATCTTCCATCTTCAATAATGGAAATCATATTCCCCTCATCATCAATTGTACGGATGCTTCCCAATTCATCATATGGAATCGTGATATCTGTGTGACATCCATAATAAGCAAGGCTGACGTCTTCTTTTCGCATCTCAGAAATCTCATTGTCTCTTGCGATGATTTCTTTACCATCCGGATTATAGACCGGAGTATCTTCTGCCCAACTGTAGCAGGTATCACCAACTGCGAAATGCGGTCCCATTTTTTCCGCGATCAGAATCGGAAGTTTGTCTGCAATATTATATTTCTGTGCAGCCACATAAGCTGTTGTATTAGTTCCGATCGCAAATTCACCCATTGCAAGTTTCGGATGATGGAACAGAATATTGTCTTCAATATATTTACGGTTCTCTTCCTCTGCCTCAAAATTGGAACAGCTATAGTCAATAACCTGTCCGCAGTCAAATACAAGCTTCAAATCGCAAAACTGCAGCCCGTTAAGATATACTTTTGAAACATGAAGCATTCCGCCTGTTCCTGCCAGTACCGGTGAAGTAAATACCTCACCCAGAGGAATATTTACATCTGCCACACAGTTCTCAAAGTTTGTCTGCGTTTTCGGATCTGTTAATGTGTGGAGATGTATGAGCAGGTCTGTTTCATTTTCTCCTTTTCCTTTGATTTCTACCCATTCACAGGTATCAAGAGTATCTATGATCGTCTGCTGGATTTTCTGATATTTCTTATAATCCAGGGTATTGATCTTAACGATCTCACGGAAAATTTCCGGGAAATCCTCTCCAATCTCAGGTATCGGATAGGCAATGATCGTAAAGCTTCTTTCCTCACCTTTGATATAACGGTTTGTGATCTGAGCGGATTCATTGTCCATTTCCAACTGAAGTTTCTGCTGCGCTTCTGTAAACGCCCAGCTCTCCGGCTTACTTACCGGTGAAAACGGCTTCTCGCCAAATGTTTCAATCACAGCCGGTCCGCCATGTACTGCCGCCAGTTCTGCATATTCATCATAAGAAGTCTGCATGGCACGAAGTTTACGCTTTACAAAATCCGAATCCAGAAACAGCGCACTGTCCTGTCTGTGGTCATAATCAAACTGCGGATTTGCAATTCCTCCTGTGAATCCATTTCTGAACTGATTCCTTCTGTTTACCGCATGAAGTGCATGACGATAAATAACCGTCTGAAGCCCCATCTCCTCAAACTGGAAAATAGCTGCTTTTACCATACGCTCAAAACCAAGATGATAACGTATGTTAACCGTTTTCTTCTTTGTAATGTCTTTTCTTCCTGTGATAAATCCTATCCGATAGCCTTCTGTATAAGTACGTGCCATCTCATCAATTTCCTTCTGTGAAAGTGAATTCATAAATTCTGCTGTTTTCAGCTCGTTTTCCGATACATATTCACCAGACTGATACAGATAACTCAGATCGTTCAGATCAGAATCCATGATCATATTAACCACAAAATTATTCTCAGGATCAATTGCCTCTCTGATCCGCTCTTCCACCATATCCTGACAATAATCATTCACATAGGAAACCAGAATTTCTTTTACCTGTTTCTCGTCAGGAATTTCCTCCTGCGTAAATGCAGAATAAATTTCCAGAAACAGTTCCAGTACAACTGTAAGATCCCATGCTTTTTTTTCAAACGCATAAGCAATCGTGCCATGAAGTTCTGTATAAAGAAAAGTAAATACTTTTCCGTATTCTCCCAGCATTTTCTCTGCATATACAGGATTTCCATAAGAGTTCTCATAATTCTCCGGCAGAATATCCTGATATAATTCATGATTCTGTTCTTTAAGTTCCTCAAAATCTTTTCCGACAGTTCCATGATCCATCACATGGATTACCTGCTGTAAAAGTATTGCTTCTTTTGTAAAAAAATCGCGGTACGGTTCTTCTGCCATTTTCTCGTCCGGTATCTGGGCAATTCTTTCTTTTGCCAATTCATACCGTTCCATAACCCATTCGTCCAAACTATATTTCTCCTTTTTCTATCAGACTTCCCTGTTGATCAGCCAGAAATTCCCAGCAGAAAGATTCCCAGCCATCCGATCATTATAATTCCATTTGCAATAGAACCGACCATGCTGGTTCTGTGTAGTCTGTTCTCTTCTGAAAAACTTTTCAGTCCCATTGCAAATCCATATACGGACAAAAGCATTGCACAAAGACTGATTCCGCCTACAATATATCCGTATTGTCCCTGCAAAAAAAATGCCAGCAAAACTGCAGTCACAAACAAAACCAGTGAAACAACTGCCAGCACTGCTGACAATTTTCCCTTCTGTGCCTCCCTTTTCTTTGTAAATGCATATCTATATCTTTTTGCCATAAATTTTTCTCCTCAGATGATCGCAGATAAAAAAAAGCAGATATCCAAGTGCTGCCCCTGCTGTATTCAATATCATATCATCCACGTCAAAGCATCCAACCTTTGTGATAAGCTGAATGACCTCTACCGTAACACTAAGTCCAAATCCCGCCAGTATGATCAGCCATCCGCTTCTCATTCTGTCCAGAATAACCGGAAGTATAAATCCAAATGGAAGAAAGCCAATTACATTTCCAAAAAGATTGGCAGCTACAGCCATAAATCCGAGCTGTCTTCTGTATACCCAGAAACGTCTTATCTCAACAAACGGTATCAGATTATATCTGTACTGTCTTTCCTCCAATGCTGCTCTTCCATATTCTTCTGAAAAGAACAGGAAATAAATCAGCGCCAGAACGTACAGGATAAACAAAATGGTTCCCAGTGTCCGTATGATATGCTTTGTTTCTTTTTTCAATGTTTTCTCCTGTTTCTGAAGCCTTTTATATCAATATTTCTGATTTCTTTTTCAGCAGTCTCGCGCCGTTTACGATCATCATGATTCCTGTTACGATTCCCGTTGCCAGTACAATGATCCCAACTGTCAGACTGCAGGCTCCTGTGGAAGACATGGTTTTATAAATTTTTTCGTTCATAATCGTCCTCACCAGTATCATGATCTGCTTTCGCAGACCATGATATCTTATTTATAAATCACTGTTACCTCTATTTGCTTATTTTGCTCCGTACTGCTCATAATATGCGTCAATCGCAGCTTTCAATGTATCGTCAATGATTACTTTTCCTTTATATTCTTTATTATAAAGATGTTCAATGACTTCTTTCATTGTAACGATCGCATTTGTCTCAAAACCATAAAGATCATGAACTTCGTCAAGGGCACACTTCACGCCACCCTTTCCAACCTCCATACGATCCAGAGAAACCATTAACCCAACGATTTCCACATCAGCCGCACCTTTTACCTTTGGTACTGTCTCTTCCATAGACTTACCGGATGTTGTTACATCTTCGATCATTACTACACGATCGCCGTCTTTCAATTTGCTTCCAAGAAAACTTCCCTTATCTGCACCATGGTCTTTCTCTTCCTTACGGTCTGAACAGTAGCGGATTTCCTTTCCATATAATTCGCTGAATGCAATTGCAGTTACAACACTTAACGGGATTCCCTTATATGCAGGTCCGAAAAGCACATCGAAATCATCGCCATATTTATCATGAATGGCATGTGCGTAGTACTCACCCAGTTTCTTTAACTGAGAACCTGTCACATATCCGCCTGCATTCATAAAAAACGGGGACTTTCTTCCGCTTTTAAGAGTGAATTCTCCGAATTTCAGAACTTCACTGTCTACCATAAATTCAATAAATTCCTGTTTATACTGTTCCATCTTATGTTATGCCTCCTGTATCTGTTTTATTTTACAATACCAACCATCTCTTTTACGGAATTGAATCCATTCTTCTTCATGTACGCTTCAATTCCATCGATCACTTCCAGTGTCACTGCCGGATTGTGGAAATTTGCCGTACCCACAGATACTGCGCTGGCTCCTGCAAGAATAAACTCAATTGCATCCTCTGCGCAGGAAATTCCGCCCATTCCGATGATCGGGATATTAACTGCCTGTGCAACCTGATAAACCATACGGACAGCAATCGGTTTCACGATCGGTCCGGAAACACCACCTGTTTTATTTGCAAGCGCAAAAGTCTTCCTGTTGATATCAATCTTCATTCCTGTCAGTGTATTGATCAGGGATACCGCATCTGCACCGCCTGCTTCCGCACCTTTTGCAATCTCTGTGATATCTGTGACATTCGGTGTTAACTTCATGATCACAGGCTGTTTTGCAATCTTTTTGATCTGAGCGGTAAGTTCCTCTACATGATGTGCATCCTGACCAAATGCAAGGAATCCTGCGTTTACATTCGGGCAGGAAATATTAATCTCCATCATATCAATTGGCTGATCTGCCAGACGTTCCACCACTGCCAGATATTCTTCCGGTGCATGACCGCATACATTTACAATGATCTTTGTATCATACTTTTTCAAAAAAGGAATATCCCTCTCACAGAAAAGATCGATACCAGGATTCTGCAGACCAATCGCATTCATCATGCCTCCGTAAACTTCAGCCACACGCGGAGTCGGATTTCCGGCCCACGGGACATTGGCTACGCCCTTGGTTGTCACTGCTCCCAGCTTATTAATATCTACATAATCAGCAAATTCTGCTCCTGAACCAAAGGTTCCGGATGCCACTGTTACCGGATTTTTCCACTCTACGCCGGCAATATTTACACTCATATCCATCAGATTTCCACCTCCGTAGAAAGAAATACCGGGCCATCCTTGCAGATTCTCTTATTATTCACATTACTGTGTGCATCTTTTTCCCTGGATTTGCACACGCAGGCAAGGCAGGCACCAATTCCGCATGCCATACGTTCCTCCAGGGAAATATAACATTCAATCCCATTTTCTTCGGCATATTTCTTGATTGCACGAAGCATCGGAGTTGGTCCGCAGGCATAGATCATGTCCGCTTCCAGAGCATTCTCTCTGATAGCGTCCATAACATTTCCTTTTGTTCCCACACTGCCATCCTCTGTGGCAATATAAAGTGTTCCCGCCGCCTCAAATTCCTCTCTGAGGAACGTATGACAGTCCCTGTATCCTGCAATGATCTGTTTTTTCTCACATTTCATCTGCTTTGCAAGTTCCAAAATTGGAGGAACACCGATTCCACCACCCATAAGGAAAACCGTTTTCCCCTCAGCCTTCTCTACAGGGAAGCCGTTTCCCAGAGGTCCCAGTACCGGAATGGTATCTCCTGCTTTCATCTGTGAAAATTCATCAGTTCCGGTTCCTTGTCCTGTCACTCGGTAAACCAGATGAAGACGACCATTTTCTTTGTCAATCTCGCAAAGACTGATCGGTCTGGGAAGAATTTTGGATTTATCATTTGTATAAAGAGATACAAACTGTCCCGGTTTCGCATCTGCGGCAATTCTGTCAGTCTGGATCCACATACTGTAAATGCCTGCACCAATGCTCTCCTGACTTACAACAGTGCAGATTTCTCTTGTCTTTTCGCTCATTTCATGCCTCCTAGCGATTATTTAAAGCAGTACTGATGTCTTCGATCATATCTTTTACCGCCTGACGGGATGCATCTGCATAATTTAATTCACCAAAGGAAGCATATTTTTCCTGTTTGTAAGCTGCAATGATTCCTCTGGAGGAGTTAACGATCGCACCAAGTCCGTCTTCATTAAAGAAATGAACAAGATCGGCACCTTTTCCGCCCTGCGCACCATATCCAGGTACCAGGATGAAGGTTTTCGGCATGATCTTACGGAGAGTTTTTCCCATTTCCGGATAAGTTGCACCTACTACAGCGCCTACATAGCTGTAGCCGTTTCCCATATGTTCTTCTCCCCACTGGGCAACCTTCTCTCCAACCCACTCATAAAGCGGACGTCCGTCAATGATCCTGTCCTGAAATTCTCCGCTGGACGGGTTGGATGTTTTTACAAGTACGAAGATACCTTTGTTCTCTTCTTTGCATACATCGATAAACGGTTTTACGCCATCGGAACCAAGATATGGATTTACAGTTGCAAAATCTTCATCAAAGCCTGCAATTTTGTTACTTCCTACCTGAACCTTTCCAAGATGTCCTACTGCATATGCAGCGGATGTTGAACCAATATCGCCACGTTTAATATCACCAATAATTATCAGACCTTTTTCTTTACAGTAATCGACGGTTCTCTTATATGCCATTAATCCCGGAATGCCAAACTGCTCATACATTGCAATCTGTGGTTTCACTGCAGGAATCAGGTCACTGACTGCGTCTACGATTCCTTTGTTATACTGCCAGATTGCTTCTGCTGCTCCCTCTAATGTCTCACCCAGTTCAGAAAAAGCTTTCTGCTGAATATGCTGTGGGATATAGTTAAGCATTGGATCCAGTCCTACTACGATAGGAGCATTTGTTTTTTTAATGTTTTCAATAAGTTTGTTGATCATGAGTCTTTCCTCCTAAATATTGATATGGTATTTTTATGCATTCTGGTACACAACTTTTCCATCACAGATTGTATAGAGGATTTTCCCCTTTACTTTCCATCCGTCAAATGGTGTGTTGTGTCCTTTGGAAGCAAATTCATTTTTATCTATTTTATATTCGTGATCAATGTCTGCAATGACAATGTCTGCCGGATGCCCCTTCTGGATTGTACCTCTGTCGCTTCCCAGAATCTGTGCCGGATTCCAGCTCATTTTCTCAATAAGCTGTGAGATCGTAAGAATTCCCGTTTCTACAAGTGCAGTATAGGACAATGCAAAGCTTGTCTCAATCCCCACAATTCCAAAAGCTGCATTTCGAATGGAGCCCGTCTTCTCCGGTACTGCATGAGGTGCATGATCTGTACTGATCACTTTAAAGGAACCATCTTTCAGTCCCTGAATCAGCGCATCCACATCCTTCTTCATACGAAGAGGAGGGTTCATCTTATAATTCGGGTCATCACATTTAATATCATCGGAAGTAAGGATAAAATGGTGCGGGCAAACCTCTGCCGTGATATTGTCCAGTCCCTCTTCTTTCACGATCTCCATCATCTTTGCAACGCCTTCTGTGGAACAATGGCACAGATGCAGTCTCGCACCTGTCTCTCTGGCAAGAAGAATATCTCTCGCTGCGATCACATCCTCAACCGCATTGCAGATACCAGGCAATCCCAGCCTCCTTGCATTTTCATCATCATTCATGCATCCATCTCCGCGCAGATCAATATCTTCACAGTGTGCAAAAATCGGAACATTGAATTTCTTTGCCACTTCCATGGCCTCTTTGCAGAGCCTGGTATTCATAACAGATTTACCATCCTCAGACAATGCCGGGATTCCGGCTTTTACCATTCCTTCGATATCGGAAAGTTCCTGGCCTTTCTCTCCCTGCGTAATGGCACCAGCCTGAAGTACATGAATGCCGGAAAGCTGTTTTGCTTTATTATGCACATAGTTTACACGGTCCGGACTGTCAATTACCGGTGTTGTATTCGGCATTGCAACAACCGTTGTCACACCACCTCTGGCAGCAGCCCTGGAACCTGTCTCTATATCCTCCTTCTCCGTCTGTCCCGGATCTCTGAAATGAACATGAAGATCAATCAATCCCGGCATTACCAGACAACCCTTCGCATCTATTACTCTGTCACCGTTATCTTTTATTTTAAGTTTCTCACCGATTTCAGTGATCACTCCGTCTTCCAGATAAATATCGCCTTTCTTATCAGTGTCAGTAGCCGCATCCACGATGCGTCCTCCCTGAATCAGAATACCCATGCAATTCTCTCCCTTCGTTGTCATTTGACAATAACTTTCTGATATACATAATACACGAAACTTCCTCTTTTATAAAGCCTTTTTTTACTGATGTATAGTCTTTTTTGCTTGACAATTCAAAATGTGGGAGATATAATCAGTTCATATCTGGATTATTTAATGTATAGTCACTGGTTTTTAGAGATTATATAACAGTATATAATCTGTAAAATCTGGTGATTTTTTTATTTGCCAGAAACTATATAATTTTTTTATTTTTTATGGAGGTAACAACATGAACAAGGGAACTGTAAAATGGTTCAATGCAGAAAAAGGTTACGGATTTATCACTGGTGAAGACGGTGCAGACGTATTTGTACATTTCTCCGCTATCAATGGTGAAGGATTCAAATCCCTTGAAGAAGGACAGGCTGTAACATACGACTTAACAGAAGGTGCTCGTGGTATGCAGGCTGCAAACGTTACAAAATTATAATTTTTGTTAACGTGAGAGGATTGAATTCCGCACTTTTCTATACGGATTAAACCTCAAAAAAATCCCCGGATCTTCCGGGGATTTTTTATTGTCTTCTTTCAGTTATCAGTTAATCTGACAAATTTTCTCTTCTATTTGGCATCTGTGCTATCTGCATCTGCTGTTGCCGCATCATCTGTTGTTTCTGCAGATGCGTCATCTGATGTCTCTTTATCATCTGCTGTGGCTGTATTATCTTCTACTTCAGCTTTATCCGCTGCATCTGTATCTGTATCAGCACCGTCTGCATCATCAGATGTATTTGCTGACAGATTTGAAATGTAATTGTCAAGTGCAGTAGTATCCATTACTGTATTCTGAACCACATCCGCTTTAGCTCCTGTCACTTTTACATATGCAGAATAACCAATCCATGCAACAATTACAACACAAATGAATGCCCAGGCAAACATTTCCAGTCCAAAAAGTACTTTTTCTTTTCTGTCTGCTTTGTTACGCTGTCCTTTTCTGGACTTATAAGCATCGACTTTCTTCTGGCTCATGATAAATCTCCTTTGCATCAATATTTCATATTTTCTGATTATAACACACTTTACTGCAAAAGGAAACAATTAGTTTATATAGCAACGATCACTCCGCCATCATTTGCATACATAGAGCTGACACCCGCTGTATCAAGAACTACAATCTTTGCAAGCTTCATTCTCTCTTCAAATGCTTCTTTAAGCACCTGCGCTCTCTCAGGACAGTTACAATGACTGATGGCAAGAACTTTATCTGCACTGTCTGAAGTTTTCGCAATTACCTGCTCTACTATTTTTATCATGGCACGATTCATCCCTCTTGCCTGATCCAACTGACAGATTGTCCCTTCATCTGTTGATCCCATAACAGGTTTAATCTTCAGTGCACTGGCCACCAACGCTTTCACCTTACTGAGACGCCCATTTTTTCTCAAAGTATCCAGGTTTTCAAGTACAAAAAATGTATGCTGTCCTTCAATATAATGTTCCACAGTTGAAACAACTTCTTCAAAACTCATCCCTGCTTCTTCACATTCCTGTATCTTCATTCCGATCAGGCTTTCCCCGATGGATGCGGAACAGGAATTAAACACATGGATTTTTTTATCCGGATGATCCTCCATAATAAGGTCTCTGCCAAGTAACGCACTGTTATAGGAACCACTCAGCTCAGAAGACAAAGTCACTGCATAAATATGTTCAGCCTCGCAGTCATATGCTCTCATATATCTCTCAGGCGACGGGCAGGCTGATTTCGGACATTCCGGGCAGGCAGCCACTTTCTTAAGGAAATCTTCCTGATCAAATGTCTCATCATCTATAATCTGTTCAGCTCCTACCATTAAGGTTAATGGAACGGATTCAAAACGTTCATCATTCTTCCATTCATCTAAAAGTTCTCCACAACTATCTATGATAATCTTATATCTCAATTATATCGTCCTCTTTTCCATTATATGTAGTATTCAATACCAGATATATATTATCACACCGTTCTACGTTTGAAAAGACTTTTTCACAAAAACTCTGTTCTTTTTTTCAAAAGTGCTTTATAATAAAAAGACGCTCCCTGCAAAGAACTGCAGAGAGCGCTGCCAAATTCATTAAACGCAATTATACGAAATGTATTTACAGAGGAGTTTTTCTATGCTTGCTTTAAAAATTTCTGATATCAAAGATTTTATGAATAAGCTTCTGATTGGTGAAGTATTTGATCGTTTTTCTTTTGCAGAGGCATCCATTACAACCTTTAATACCTTTACAATAGACGGATTGCTCCAACATGATTTTTTCGATACAGATACCAATGTTGTACTTCAGGAAAAATCTGTAAAGTATTCTCTCTGGCATGACGTAAAATCTTATTGTTTTTCTATCATACGTGGCAAACGCACACCATTAAGTTTCAGGATTGTATTTGAACTCTCACCGGACCAGGCTCGGTCTATGTTAAAAAATGAAAAAGACATCAACAGCCCTGTCTGCAACTTTTTTCTGAACATTCAGTTCAAAAATCAGACTCTTCTATGTACAACCGGAGTTTCCTACTCTTCCTTCAGTCTGGATAAGCGTCTGGAACATCTCTGGGATGATTCCCTGACTTCATTTTTCTCCAGTCATCATATCTCCTTTGAGAGGCTGTAAATCATACAATGGCTTATTACTGATTCATTTTTCTGTCCAGATGCTGAAGATAATAAACCAGAATATCAATAAACTCACTGTTTGTGGGTTTGTCTGCCATTGTGCATCCTGCCATTTCTTCCAGCACATCTTTATGATTTGTCCAGCACAGGTTCACTAATGTTCTGATATTATGTTCCACATTAGATGGCGTAGACCTGTATTTCCTTGCAATTATGGGATATATATCCTTCGTTACCTTAACCGGACGTTCCCGGATCTCACCTGCCATCTCTACAGCATCTGCAATATAATAATATCCTTTATATTTTGATGTTGCCCCTAATTTTCTGATCACTCCGTATACTTCACTCATACATTTTTCCTCCTGACTATTATCATCCCGTTATCTTACAGGCTGATCTCTCATTTCATATACACACATTTCCATATAATGAAAGTCCAGATTTGGTCATTCGGAAGTATCATCGCATTTTGCATGATTTTGACATGATCTTATAAAAATACCAGCAAAATAATCATAAAAATTTATAAGACATTTGTCAATACTATTTTTCCAAAAAAAGAAGCCCGGATTGTTCATCCGGGCCATTAACATTATTTTGTAATCAGAAGCAGAATCTCATTGCTTCTCTGAACAAACCGTGTCATTTCTTCAGGTGAAAGCTGCTTATGACTCATCATTGCAAGGTCATATAACTGTTCACAGATAAGAGAAGTCTTGTCAGATTCCTGATTTTCTGCCAGATATTTAACCAGTGGATGATTCGCATTCAGAATCAGTGTTTCCTGTCCCCCAAACATATTGGGATCCATTCCGTACATATTGTACATCTTCATCATATCCTGCATACGACGGCTCTCTTCAGAAAGAGTCACCATTGCTGATATATTTTCATTCTTCAGATTCTCAACATGTACTTCCAGTTTATCTTTATTAAGACTCTTGCGGAAAAGCTCTGTCAGTGCTTTTACAGTTTCTTCATCTGTTGCACCCTCACCCTTCATTTCTTCGGTCAGATCAGCATCAATGCGCTTAAACTGTACATCCTGATGTTTCTGCTCAAGACTGGAGATAAATGCACTGTCAATATTATGCTTCAGGATAACAGCATCTTTTCCTGCTTCCTTAAACATATTGATATACTGACTCTGCTGAACTTCATCAGTTACATAGAAGATTACTGTCTTCTCAGGTTCTTTCTCTTCTGCATTGTCTTTGTTTTCAGACTCTGTTGCATCTTTTTGTTTTTCTTCTGTCTGAGTCTCAATTTCTTCTGTTTCTTTTTTATTCTCTTCAATGCAATCTTTTAATGTGAGATATTTGCCATCAAGGTTCTTAAAGAGTACATAATCTCCCATCTTCTCTGCAAATTTGGCATCTTTGATACAACCATATTTGATAAATGGGCTGATATCATCCCAGTATTTCTCATAAGACTCTCTGTCTGTCTTGCACATTCCGGTAAGCTTATCTGCCACTTTCTTGGAAATGTACTCAGAAATCTTCTGTACAAATCCATCATTCTGCAATGCGCTTCGAGATACATTCAGCGGAAGATCCGGACAGTCAATCACACCTTTCAGGAGAAGCAGGAATTCAGGAATTACTTCCTTAATATTATCTGCGATAAATACCTGATTGTTATACAGCTTAATCGTTCCTTCAATAGAATCATACTCTGTATTGATCTTAGGGAAATACAGAATACCTTTCAGGTTAAACGGGTAATCCATATTCAAATGGATCCAGAATAAAGGCTCTTTATAGTCCATAAATACCTTGCGGTAGAATTCCTTATATTCATCATCTGTACATTCATTTGGATGCTTCATCCAGAGAGGATTGATATCACTGATAGAAACCGGGCGTTTATTAATTTTTACTTTATCCTTTGCAGGAGAAACTTCAACAGTTTCCTTTTCACCTTTATCATTTTCTTTCTCTTCTGTCTTTGCTTCTTCATGGATATGTTCAACAACTACATCATCATCTCTTAACTCAGATTCATCGATTGTCTCATATTCCTGTGGTGCATTTGCTTTGGAAAGATAAATGTGTACCGGCATGAAAGAACAATATTTCTCAAGAATTTCACGCATACGGTATTCATTTGCAAATTCCAGGCAATCTTCATTCAGAAACAGTGTAATTTCTGTACCTATTGTATTCTTATTGCCTTCCTGGATATCGTATTCTGTTCCGCCATCACAGGACCAGTGTACAGGCTGTGCACCTTCTGTATAGGAAAGTGTATCAATATGCACCTCATCTGCCACCATAAATGCAGAATAAAAGCCAAGTCCGAAATGACCGATCATCTGGTCATCTGTGGTTTTATCTTTATATTTTTCAAGGAACTGAGTTGCACCCGAGAAAGCAATCTGGGTAATGTATTTCTCTACTTCATCAGCAGTCATACCAATACCATTATCAATAAATTTCAAAGTTTTTTCATCAGGGTTAACAATTACCTGAATCTCCGGTTTGTATCCTTCCGGGAAAGTATATTCTCCCATTACTTCCAGTTTTTTCAGTTTTGTGATCGCATCGCAGCCGTTTGAGACCAGTTCTCTTACAAAAATATCGTGATCTGAATATAACCACTTCTTGATGATCGGGAAAATATTTTCACTGTTGATTGATAAATTTCCATGTTTTACAGCCATGCTGTCCACACTCCTTTTTTTGTTTTTAATCATTTGCCACAACTTTATCTGCCAATGTACTGCACTCCTGTCTTGTCTGTTCTGCAGTCCGGATTCAAAACTATTCTCTGTTATTTATTTTTTGTAATAGCTTTTGACTCCTGCAAGTTGCTTCTCTGAAAAATATAGTAATACCATTTATTCCAAAAGTCAAGAAAAAATTAGCACTCATTTGAAATGAGTGCTAATAATTTTATATTATTACATATTCCCCTGTATTTCTCACGTATTACTAACTCCACTTTTATTTTCGGTTATTTTTTTCTCTTTTTGTATACTACAACTCCCACAATACATCCTGCTGCAATTGCCAGAATAATCACAAACGGCGCAATATTAGTCGTATCTCCTGTCTTTACCGCTGATTTTGCAGTTGCTCCATTAGGCTGTGGAGTCGGAGTTGGCGTTGCTGTCACAGTCTGTGCCTGGGTAATACTGAAATTCACCTGTTTGGTGTCCTGGTCACCTGTATTCTTCCATTCACTTCCATTATACTTCTGACAGTCAAATACAACTGTCAGTGTATAAGTTCCTGCCTTTGTAATTCCAAACGCAGCAGTATAAGGTGCACTGCTCCAACTGTTTGTGTTGATCACTTTCCAGTTATACGGCACATAACGGACATCTCCCTTTCCCGGACTTTCATTGTCCATGCCCGCTCCCACAGCCGTGAACGTAATCTTTGACTGTGTTGTATATCCATCCGGACTGATTCCTGTGATCTTATTATCTGCCGGATCCGCAATCTTCGCTTTGCGGACAGCTTTAACTGTGAACTGAACTTTCACTGCCGCACTGATCTGCTGTTCATTATTGATCACAACAGATTCCACATAGGAACCGGTCTTTAATCCCTCTTTCGGACGAATTTTAAATGTGCAGCTCTCCCCTGGTGCAAGCTCTGTGGCTGAAAGTTTCCCAATCTTAAAGTTATTGCCTGACGGTGCATTTAAAGTTATATTTGTATTTCCCTCATTGGTCAGTGTAACCTTCTGCGCTTTCGGTGCTTCGCTGTATCCTGCTTTTGCTTTTCCAAAGTTCAGTTCTTCCGGTGTTACAGATAATTTATAAACTTTTTCCACTTCTGAAACAGTCACAGAAGCTTTAATCGTTGTCAATACATCTTCCTGTCCTTCGGTATCTGTCCGGGCAATCTGAATACTGTCCAGATAATCACCAGCCTTCAGTCCGGTTACCGGTACAGCCGTAAATGTAGCAGAATCTTCCGGCTCCAGCACGGATGCTGAAAGTTCCCCTATATCAAAATATTCTGCATATGGCTGTGCCAGTGAAACAGTTGTATTCCCTGTATTGGTAAGTGTAATGGTCGTTGCCTCAGGAGTTTCATAGCCTTCCTTCAGATTATCATAACCGAAAGATTCCGGATCTGCCTGAATTGCTGTTATCTGCTCCTGTGCCGCCTCTTTTACAGATACTTCTGCTGTTACCTGCACTGCTACTTCTGAATTCTCTTCACTCTCAAATATCAGCGTATCACTGTAATCGCCTTTTGTCAGACCAGTCTTGGGCTGTATCATAAACATCAGAGAAGCCCCTTTTGCAAGCTGCACCCCTGATACAGCCTCACTTCCATCTTCGTTCATTACATCAAAATAATCTGATTTCGGTATTTTTAAAGTAATATCTCCGTCCCCTGTATTTGTTACAGTTATAGACAATTTCTCATTTGCCTGTGTATAGTTTTCCTCGATATCACTGAAATTGAGATTTCCTGTATTTACATCCAGAGACTGTGCCTCAAGAGACGCATCTGCGTTATCCTCTGTCGCCGGAGCCTCACTGCTATCTGCCGGCTCGTTTTTCTCTGTTTCATCTGTCTGCACATTTCCATCTTCATCTACATGAAGCTGGTCCTCTGTGTAGATTTTCATCTGAGAATCATCCGAGTCTTCTTTGGTGTCCTTCTGTGTTTCTTCCAGCTGACCTTCCGTATTCTCAGAATCATCCTCTTGTTCACTCTCCCCATTCTGCTGTAAATCTTCTGTATTATCTGCGTCCTCTGTATCCTCTTCCAACTGTGCGTTCTCTGTTCCATCGACAGTTTCTGCCTGCTGTGTATCCTCTGTATTCTCTGCGGTCTGCGCTGCCACAACCTTCGCTTCTTCTTCAGTCGCAGCCACTTCCAACGTCTTCGCAGTAAGAGTACCTGTCAGTCCACTTCCGTCTACAGGCGTAAGAACCAGCACCAGTCTGTATCCCAGATCATCCTGAGTTATCGTATATGCTTTCTCAGTACCTACCTGTGTTAACTCTTTCTCCTCAGTCTGCCTTGACCAGGAAAAAGTAAAATCTTCATCTGTCACTCCCTCCGGTGTGACCTTTGTGTAATCTGCATTTACAGTTGTGCCTACGGTAGCAAGCCCCTTAACTTTAAGCTTACCACCCAGTTCTCCTGACGGAGCCGCCGCAAAAACCATGGATGGAACCATTGAAATAATCATCATCACAGTCATTACGACTGCAAGAAATCTCTTTTTCTCCATCTGTAGTCCTCCTTTTCCTTTATAATAGAATTTACGGATTATCCAGCATTTCATTGTAAAAACACTGAATATCCACAGTTCTGTAATTCCTTCGCAGCCGTCTGTCTACCCCCGATACAAAAAGACTGCAACATTGTTTTTACGCTCTGTTTAAAGCCATTATAGCATTATATTTTTTGAAAATGTAATCTGTATTTTCTCCGTCCCCTCTTATCCTACAGCTCTTATTTTTTCCTCTGCATCATTCAGGCAGATAGAGACAGAGTAATTCAAAATATATAAAAATTGTCCTGAAAATAATTGCAGCCCCTGAATACCAGATTTTACTTTGCTCCGATACTCAGGGACCGCCCTGCATCTTTTTCTGCTGATACTCACAGCCTGCTTTGCTGAATCAGCTATGTATTTTGTATATATCCTGAGAATTTTATCCCTCTACAATCAGATATTTTCCATCCGGCAATGCAAATACTTCACTTGCATCCTCCAGCTCTTCATCCGACATTCCGTCTACATCAGCGCCTGCTTCTTCCAGATATTCTCTCACTTCTTCAATAGAATCCACAACCTGTGCCATACAGTCCTCAAGGAATGCTTCCGCTGCCTCATATGATTCTGCTACCGGCTGTGGAAAAAGCTGCTCCTGATTTTCAAGAAACGTATTAATACATTCTTCTGTAAACATTTCAAATTACCTCCTCAATCTTTCCCTTTGCCCGGATCAGTTTCTCAAGGACCGGTTCAACTCGTTTCGTTATGCAGGACGCAGCCGCCCGTACCCCCTCCTTGGAATGCTCCATGGCAAAACCGTATTTTACTGCTTTAAGCATCTCTATATCATTATATTCATCACCAAATGCAATACATTCTTCCGGCGAAATATGATATCGCTTCTGATATTCTCTGATTCCCTTTGCCTTGTTTGTGCCAAAAGGAATAAAATCGATCCATTCATTTCCTGAAGTGACAACAACACAGTCTTTTCCAAACCTGCCAGTCCAGTATTTCACAGACTCCTCTGTAAGACCGGCCGGTTCAAATACAGCCAGCTTCATAATCGGATCAGTCATTTCTTCCATACTGTTTACAAATCTGCACTCATTTTTTACTTCATATAGCATGTGATTATGAAATCTCTCTGTCTTCGGCATCAGATAGTGGTAATCCTTTGCCGAACAGGTAAACTCGGCATCTTTCTTTTCCATGATCGCAGAGATGATCTCCCTTGCCAGCTTTCTGTCAAAAGAATCCTGATACAGCACCTTACCATGATCTACTGCCAGTGCACCATTCTCCGAAATATAGGAAATCTCTGAAGCAACAGGCGCAAACAGCTTTGTCATATTCGGATATTGTCTTCCACTGGCTGCCACAAACATAATCCCCAGTTCCTCTAACTGCCTGATCAGCGAAAAAATTTCTTCAGGCAGAGACTGTGCCTTATGTAAAAGCAACGTTCCATCCAGATCACTTGCAACCAGCTTAATCATTTCCATGTTCCTCGCAAATCTTTACCAGATCTGTCGGTTTCTCAGCGACAAGATCTGCGCCATTCTCATTCAGTTCCTTTTGGTCACGAAAGCCCCAGAGTGCACCTACTGTAAACATTCCTGCGGCTTTACCTGTTTTCATATCTGTACTTGTATCTCCCACATACATACATTCTTCCGGTTTTACGCCAAATTTCTCCGCAACCATAAGCGGCCCATCAGGTGCCGGTTTCCTGCGGATTGCTTCGCTCTGACCGACTACCATATCAAATTCCCCGCCGAAAAGCTGCGAAATCACTTTCACGGCTGCAGGATGAGGTTTATTTGAGCAGACTGCCAGCTTCATTCCATGTTCTTTCAATTTTTTTAAAGTTTCCGGCATTCCCTTATAAGGAACTACTTTATACATCGGATCTGCTTCAAACATTTCTCTGTAAAGCTTCTGTCCCTCGTCATAATGACTGAGTTCCGGATCCCCCGCATCCTTAAGTGCACGGCGGATCAGCATATTTGCCCCTTCACCGCTGTAATATCTGAAATTATCCACCGGAAGTGTTTTCAGCCCGAATTTTTCCATAATAATGTTAGTCACATAAGCCATGGAATCCAGCGTATCAGCCAGTGTTCCATCCAAATCAAATATACATGCTTTAATCATCTTTTGTCATCCTCTTAAGTCAATTCCTGATTTCTTCATTTCATAAAATAATCTGGCAATCGGGAGTCCTACCACATTATTGTAATCTCCGCAGATTCCCTTTACATAAATTCCGAAAAGCCCCTGGATGCCATAACTCCCAGCCTTATCCATAGGCTCTCCTGTAGCAACATACTCTCTGATTTCTTCATCTGAAACCGGATAAAAAGTCACATCTGTACTTTCATAAAAAGTATGTTCTGTCCAGACATCCTCCTTCTTTTCCCATACAGAAACGCCTGTATATACCTGATGAGTATTTGCCTGAAGTTTCTTTAATGTATTCACTGCATCCTCTGTATCCTGAGGTTTGCCAAGAATCTTATTCTCAAACACTACCACTGTGTCAGATCCAATCACAATTGTTCCGTCTGCGCTTTCTTTCACAACGGCAGTAACAGAAGCAGCTTTGTCTGAAGCCAGTTGTTTCACTGCCTTTCCAGGATCATCTGAGATACGTTTCTCCTCGCCTGATGCAGGCATCACTTCAAAATCCACACCTGCCCGTTCCAGTAGTTCTTTTCGTCTGGGTGAGGCAGACGCCAAAATAATTTTCTTCATAATAACCTCTTCTTTCCTGTCATAGTATACCTTGTATCTTTTTGGTATGCAACTGCTTTCATTAACTCTTTCCATAAAAATTTTGCTTTTCTTTTTATCTGAAAAGTATTAAAATAACAATAACCTATAGCTGAATAAAATGAGGTCAGGTGCAAAAGATATTTTTATCCTGATCCGCTGTCAAAAATAGGAGAATATCAGAAAGGAGTTTATGATTATCATGGCTAAAATTAATAAATACTGGGGATATGTTGCAGTTGGTGCCCTTACAGCAGTTGCTGCCGGCGCTGTAGCTGCCCTTATTGCAAAAAAAGGATCCTGTAAAGAGGATTTTGATTTTGAAGATGACTTTGATGATTTCGATCTGACTGATGAAAAGGAAACCGCTAAAGAAGAGCAGGAACCTGCCGAAGATTTCCAGTCTTGGGAACATACAGGCGAACAGTCTGCAACAGATGACACCGAAAGCGAAGAATCTGAAGAAACTGCTGATACAGACAATTCTGAGAAGTCTTCCGATAAAGCTGCTGAAGTTGAGATTAAAGATGCAGAAGAGGAAGAAGATGCCGATGAACCTGAGACTTTTGAAGAGACTATGGACACTGCATCTGAATCTGAAGAATAAACGTTAGTGTTCACTCTGTTCACAGTAACGTAGCCAAAAGGGAATGTTGCTTCACGATTGTACAATCGTAAAAGCAACATTCCCTTTTTATTCTGATTATCTTACCAATCCAGTCTCATTATGCTTTCGGAAGTTTAAATGAGCTCTTCAGAGACACGATACGGTTGAATATCGGTGCACCTTCTTTGGAGTCATGGATATCTGCGCAGAAAAATCCTGTTCTTACAAACTGGAAGCTGTCATAGCCTTTTGCTTCCATAAGTGCAGGCTCTACATACGCGGTAACTTTTGTCAGAGAATTCGGATTTACGTTCAGAGAACCATCCTCTTTATTATATACGCCTTTTTCCTCATCTACAATATTCTCATAGAGACGTACTTCTGCTTTTCCTGCCTGGCTTGCTTCCACCCAGTGAATGGTTCCTTTTACTTTTCTGCCATCCGGTGCATTGCCACCCTTTGTTGCAGGGTCATAAGTACAATGCACAACACGTACAGTTCCATCTTCATCAGCTTCATATCCTGTACAGGTTACAAAATATGCGTTCATAAGACGAACCTCTGTACCTGGGAACATTCTCTTATATTTCTTAGGCGGATCTACCATAAAGTCTTCTCTCTCAATATAGAGTTCTCTGCCAAACGGTATTTTACGGGTTCCCAGTTCTTCATTCTCCATATTGTTCGGAGCTTCCAGATATTCTACTTCGCCTTCCGGATAATTATCTATCACAAGCTTGATCGGATCAAGAACAGCCATCAGACGTGGACGTTTCAGTTTCAGATCCTCACGGATGCAGTATTCAAGCATTGCATAGTCAACAGAGCTGTTTGCCTTAGATACGCCACAGAGCTCCACAAACATTTTAATGGATTCCGGTGTAAATCCACGGCGGCGCAGTGCTGCGATGGAGACCAGACGCGGATCATCCCATCCGTCTACGATGCCTTCCTCTACCAGTTTCTTGATATAACGTTTACCTGTAACTACATTTGTCAGATACAGTTTTGCAAACTCGATCTGCTTCGGTGGCTGCGGATATTCCAGTTCTTTTACAACCCAGTCATACAACGGTCTGTGATCCTCAAACTCCAGGGTACAGATGGAATGTGTGATTCCCTCGATGGCATCTTCGATAGGATGAGCGAAATCGTACATTGGATAGATGCACCATGTGTCACCGGTTCTGTGGTGTGTCATATGAGCAACACGATAGATAACCGGGTCACGCATATTCATATTCGGAGATGCCATATCGATCTTGGCACGGAGCACTTTCTCTCCGTCTGCATATTTGCCTTCTTTCATCTCTTCGAAAAGCTGCAGGTTCTCTTCTACACTTCTGTTTCTATATGGGCTTTCTTTACCTGGCTCTGTAAGAGTTCCGCGGTATTCGCGAATCTGATCTGCAGTCAGGTCACATACATAGGCTTTGCCTTTCTGGATCAGCTTTACAGCTGCTTCATACATCTGTCCGAAATAATCAGATGCAAAAAACAGTCTGTCTTCCCAGTCTGCACCCAGCCATTTAATATCTGCCTTGATGGATTCTACAAACTCGCTCTTTTCTTTGGTCGGGTTTGTGTCGTCAAAACGCATGTTGAATTTACCGTTATATTCCTGTGCAAGGCCATAGTTTAAAAGAATAGATTTGGCATGACCGATATGAAGATATCCATTCGGTTCCGGTGGGAAACGTGTATGCACGGTGTCATAAACACCCTCTGCTAAATCTTTATCAATGATATTCTCAATAAAATTTTTGGAAACTGTTTCGTTCTCCATCTTCTTCCCTCCTGTTGTCGTATTTTATACTGTTTTTTCACACATCTATATATAAAAAATACAACTGAATATTTTTTATGTCGAATGAATTTATATTATCATTGGAAATTCCATCTGTCAACCGTTTACACAACAGTGACAGGCCTTATATTTCTCAGACTCATCTGCACTCTCTTTCAGCAGCTCATATCCTTGACTAACATCTTGCAAAATATTATAATTATATCAACATATCAAGGAGGTGCGGCAATATGAGTAATGCACTACCAATTGAAGATTTAAGTAAAACGTACCTAGAACATTCTATGGTTATCAATAACTTTGTCATCAAGATCGGCAGCCAAATCAACGATAGCTTATGTCGTGTCTTTGGTGATGGTGTTCAGTATGAATGGCGCGAAAATGATGATAAAGTAATCATTCCTGACGTATCAATCATCTGTAACCTGAGAGACCGTAAGAACATTTCTTTCACTGGCATTCCCCGCTTTGTGATGGAAGTTTTGTCCAATTCCACAGAAGAATATGATCGACATGAAAAGATGGATATTTATTGCAAGGTCGGTGTCTCTGAGTATTGGATCGTTGACTGGAGAAAAAAATCTGTAGAGATTTATCTCTTCGATTTCAAAGAAGATGGCACTGGTTATCCGTATCTTTATAAGACTGTCACAGCCCAGAATAAAGAAGATTTACATCTGGTTATGTTTCCGAATCTGAAGATAACCTTTGACGAGCTGTTCGACATTGGTGAATATTAACGAAAAATAAGGCATAAACCAAGGAGATAGTTTACTCTTTTTTATTTGTTTCAGAATGTTTCAGAATCACTTGCATATTGATTTCCTGATCTGCATATGCTATAATGCCAGTAGGCGAAAAGAAATAGCAAGTCCATGTAGACAAAAAGAATGAAGCCCTCAGTAGTGCGAATACTGGGGGCTTCTTCTTATTTTTTATGGCAGACAAGAAACTGCCAGGTTAGTATTGCCCTACTTATCTCCGTCTAACCATTTGCAAACATAATAGGCGGCTATGCTTGCCATAAAGGAGACAAGAAAAGAAATAGCAAGATTCTCCATATAGACTTCACCTCCTCCCGTTGCCGGGTATCGGTTGGACAACACTGTAAGTATAACATATCTCTTGTCATTCTGGAAGTACAAACAGTTCTTAGAAGTTTATAAAATAATACTGGGTTTATTCGAGTATATCATCCTAAAATCATTATTTCAGGAATAGGAAGAGTCTCAGTACAAAAACTGCAATTCTGAGCAGTATCCCGGAACTGCAAATTGCACAAAAAATAATCAGAACCTATGTCCTGATTATCTTGAGTAACTTTTTGAGTAACTTTGATTTACTGGCACCTCACAAACCCAGTAAATAAGCCATTCTTATCAAGCTGATGACGGGAATTGAACCCGTGACCCCTTCCTTACCAAGGAAGTGCTCTACCTCTGAGCCACATCAGCATTGTGTCGGATTTACCGCTCACATTTAGCTATATTACCAGAACTTATTTGTATTGTCAATCCCTATTTTTAACTTTTTGATTTTTATTTTTTGGTTTTATACAGATATCTTTCTATTTTTGATATTGTTCCAACTGCTCTCTGATTTTGGTTCGGATGCGCTGTAATGCATTATCTATGGACTTGGGTGTTTTTCCCATGATCCGGGCAATCTCTCCGTATCCGTTTCCTGCCAGATAATATTCAAGAACCTGGTTCTCCATTGGACTTAACGTTGCTGTTATCTCCTGCTCCAGATCCTGGAGATTCTCTTGGTCAATAATAATAGACTCCGGGTTCTCTCCCCAGTTATCTCCAAGATGTTCTTCATTTTCCCCATCCTGTTCGCTGAGAGAAATATAGGAATTCAGCGGCTGGTGTTTCTGCCTGTTGGAACTCTGGATGGCGTTGTAGATCTGTCTGTCCACACATATACTGGCAAAGGTCTGAAATGCAGCATCTCTGTCCGGCTGGTAATCGCGGACTGCCTTAAACAGTCCGATCATACCTTCCTGTATCAAATCATCGTTCTCCCCGCCTATCAGGAACATAGTCCTTGCTTTTTTGCGGACCATGCTCTTGTATTTCTCCATCAAATAGTCGAGGATTTCTGATTCCCCGTTTTTGAAACGGGAAATTAATTCTTCATCTTTAATTCCGTCATACTGTTTCATCAATTTAACCCTTCCGTTTTTCTGAAAATCTCTATCATTCGCCCAGAGGGCTTCTTATAACATAACAATATTGTGGAATAATTTTATTTCTTCTGCAGTCTCTGACGTACAATCTCATATCCAAGTACTCCGGCTGCCACAGATGCATTGAGGGAATCAATGTCACCTTTCATAGGAATAGATGCCACGAAATCACACTTCTCACGGATCAGTCTGCTTACACCTTCACCTTCATTGCCGATCACTACGCCGATCGGACCTGTCAGGTTAAGATTGTACATGGTTTCACCGCCCATATCCGCACATACAAACCACATGCCCTGTTCTTTCAGTTCATCGATGGTATGTCCCAGATTGGTAACCTTTGCAACAGGTGTATAGTTTAATGCACCTGCTGAAGTCTTGGCAACTGTGGAAGTCAGGCCAACTGCTCTTCTCTTGGGAATAATCACCCCATGTGCACCTGCAAGGTTTGCTGTACGGATGATCGCACCAAGATTATGAGGATCCTCAATATTATCCAGGATAAAGATAAAGGGATCTTCTCCTTTTTCCTTTGCCTTCGCAAGAATATCTTCTACACTTGCATATTCATAGGCTGCCACCTGAGCGATTACGCCCTGATGTGCGCCTGTCTCGCTTAACTGATCCAGACGTTCTTTTTCCACATAGTTAATAATCGTATCTTTTTTTCTTGCCTCTCTGGCAATAGTGCGGACCGGTCCGTCCTGGCATCCGTCCAGGATAAAAAGCTTATCTACACATTTGCCGGAACGAAAGGCTTCCAGGACTGCGTTACGTCCTTCTATCTGTTCACTCATATCTTATCCTCTCCAATCCCTGCACGGACCAGTTCTATGATCCTGCTGAAATCATCTTTTAAATATAAATAGCCCATCAGAGCTTCAAACCCTGTTGCCCTGCGGTAGTCTGCCATGGTTGCATGTTTAGCCATTGTAGGAGAATGAGCATTCCTTCCTCTTCTGTAAACGCTGTGTTCCTCCTCTGTGAGCATGGGTTCAATCACTTCCATCATGGAAGACTGGGTTCCTGCCTTAACCAGACTGCTGGCTTTTCTGTGAAGCTGGTTTACCGGACAATTGCCTTTTTTTACAAGGATCGTGCGGATCACCAGTTCATAGACGCCATCTCCGATATACGCCAATGTCAGCGGAGAATAGGTTCGTAAGTCTTTATCTTCCAAATGAAACAACTGATGAAGCATGCCTTTCAAACTACTCAAATTCTCTTCATTAAGTCCGTTTGTCTCACTCATATCATTTAAGCTCGTTTCCATTTTACTCCCTCGCGGGTATCCTTAAGGATGATTCCCTTAGCCAGAAGCTCATCTCTGATCTCATCTGCTCTTGCGAAATTCTTTGCTTTTCTTGCTTCCTGACGCTCTGCGATTAGGTCTTCGATTTCTTTATCAAGGATTTCTTCTGTTTTCACAGCCTTCAGACCAAGTACATCGCATAATTTCACCATTGTGTCAAGAAGAGCTCCTGCAAATTCTGCGGAACTTACCTCTGATACATTTGTATTTGCAAATTTAACCAGTTCAAAAATTGCTGCCAGTGCATCTGCTGTGTTGAAATCATCATCCATAGCTTCTTCAAATTTCTTTACGAATTCCTGTGCCTGTGCAAGCAGTTCTTTCTCTACATCTGTTGCAGTTTCTGTCTGTGCTGCTGCTTTTCTGTCCTTTAAGTTTGCTGCTGCATCTGTGATACGTTCTAATGCATTCTTTGCAGCTTCCATCAGATCTGCGCTGAAATTCAGCGGACTTCTGTAATGTGCGTTCAGCATGAAGAAACGAAGCACCTGCAGGTCATACTGTTCACTGATTTCACGAACAGTACGGAAGTTTCCAAGAGACTTGGACATTTTTCTGTTATCAATATTTAAGAATGCATTGTGCATCCAGTATTTTGCAAAGATTTTGTCGTTGCAGCATTCACTCTGTGCGATCTCGTTCTCATGGTGAGGAAAGATCAGGTCTTCTCCGCCTGCATGGATATCAATCTCATCACCAAGGTATTTTTTCGCCATAACAGAACACTCAATATGCCATCCCGGACGTCCGTCACACCATGGTGAAGGCCAGGATGGTTCTCCCTCTTTCTTCGGTTTCCAGAGAACAAAATCCAGTGGATCTTCTTTCTGGTCTTCACCGGATACCTGCAGAGAACGGAAGCCGGATTGCAGATCATCCAGGTTCTTATGCGAAAGTTTGCCATATTCTTTGAACTTCTTAACCCTGAAATAAACAGTACCGTCTGCTGCCGGATAAGCATACCCCTTATCAACCAGAGTCTGGATCATGCTGATCATTCCGTCGATTTCCTGTGTTGCCTGTGGATTGATTGTGGCAGGTTTTACATTCATGCCATCCATATCTTTCTTACACTCTGCAATATAACGCTCGGAAATTTCCTGTGCGCTTACGCCCTCTTCGATTGCTTTCTTGATGATCTTGTCATCTACGTCTGTAAAATTGGAAACATAGTTTACTTCATATCCTTTGTATTCCATATATCGGCGTACGGTATCGAAGATGATCATCGGACGTGCATTTCCGATATGGATCAGGTTGTATACAGTCGGACCGCAGACATACATACGAACTTTTCCCTCTTCAAGAGGTACGAATTCTTCTTTTCTACGTGTCAGTGTGTTAAAAAGTTTCATGTTTTATTCCTCCAGTTTTCTCTATCATTAACTCTCTTTTCTTTCATTAAGAAGACAGATCGCCTGAGATGCAATTCCTTCTTCTCTTCCCGTAAATCCCAGTTTCTCCTCTGTAGTAGCCTTAATGTTCAGCTGAGACTCATTGATTCCCATTGCTTTCGCCATATTGGCTCTCATCTGTGGAATATGAGGTGCCATCTTTGGTTTCTGTGCAATGATCGTTGCATCTATATTTCCGATTTCATAATGGTGCTCTCTCAAAAGCTTCGTCACATGCTCCAGCAGCAGAATACTGGAAATTCCTTTATATGCAGGGTCTGTATCCGGAAAATGTTTTCCGATATCGCCCAGTGCAGCAGCTCCCAGAAGTGCATCCATAACTGCATGGATCAGTACATCTGCATCTGAATGTCCCAGGAGACCTTTTTCCCAGTCTATCTTCACACCACCCAGGATCAGATCTCTGCCTTCGGTCAGCCTGTGTACATCATATCCCATTCCAACACGCATAATCATTCTCCTCTTATATCCAGCATCTTGCTGATTCTCAATAAGCTTAACCGTCTCCTTGTATAAGGAGCAAGTCTGAGGCTTGGCAAAACAGCCGCTTCATCAAGTCCGATATCATAAACAGTTTTCGCGCATCCGGCTTTCTCCAGCAAACGGAACATAGTCTGTTCACTGGGAAGCTCATCAATAATCTCCTCTATCCCATGCAGGCATTTTTCCAGATGCTGGGGTGAAATAGTTTCTAACAATTCCGGCTCGTTTTCTTTTCTTATTTCTTCCAGAAGTCCTTTTTTTCCAAAAGTTTCTTTCAGAAGTTCCTCATCTTCATTCTCATAGGGTTTTGCGTGACATCTTCCCTGTGTGATGGCTGCAGCGATACGCTTGTATTCTTCCAGTACAAGAAGTGCTGCTACAGAAACCTTCTCTCCGTGAAGTGCATCCAGCGGACCATTGATCACTTCCATATCCCACAGATGTGTGACCTGGTGCTCTGCACAGGACGCAGGCCTTGAATTACCAATCATCTGCATTGCAAGTCCGGAAAGAATCAATGCATACATAAGCTGTTCGCATTCATCTTCCTCTCCCTCTGTAATATCCTGAATCGAAGATTTCACAGTTTTTAACGCTTTCTCTTCCAGCTTTACAGTTTCGTGGCAAAAATACTCTCCGGTGACCAGGTTCGCGATCTTCCAGTCTGCAAGACAGATGTATTTCGCCATCAGATCTGAAATCCCGGCTGCAGTCAGGCGCTGTGGTGCTTTTGAAAAAATATCTGTATCTGCATATACACAGATCGGAGCTACTGAAGGCACAGTCTTCTTTACTCCATCCAGGGTCATTGCTGCTACTGTTGTTACAAATCCATCTCCACTTGCTGCGGTAGGCACTGAAATGAAAGGTACTTTGTAATTATGTGCAATATAACGGCTGATATCATGGATCGTGCCTGCTCCTACTGCAAGGATCAGGTCAATATCCTCTTCCATGTTGTTCTCCACAATTTTTATTGCATGCCGGTCTGCCTGAAGTCCCTCTGCATCCAGAACAAGTACCTGGCACCTGTCATAGATATCCTCCATAAGTTCCTCTGTTGCCGCATAGGTATTGGTATCGCAGATGACCAGCGGGGATATGTACTCTCTGAGCATTCCCTCTGACATCTCTTCTTCAAGCTTCTCTACAGCTCCGGCTTCTATCAAAATCTCTTTCACTGCAATCTGGTGTTCCCTGCCGCAGCTGCAAGGTCGGGCAAAATCGTCCGCATCAACTCGCATTTAAATTCTTCCTCCTGACTTTCCTGAATCAAGCGGATAAAATCATCCGTTTGACTATCTGCTCATAATTGAATAGTTGTTTCACAACCTGATTCGGTTAAACTTTTTTCTATAGGCATAGTTCGTTGGTATTATACATGATTTTCCTGTAAAAATCAATCATTCCGCGCAGGTCTGGCGGCTACAGGTTCAAATAATTATATACAATCTTTGAAATATTCTGTATGTTCGTCACCGCCGTACTCTCCGGGCAGTTTTCAGACATCACACATAGGATATAAGTTGTCTTTTCGCCATAGACAATTGCGATATCGTGCTGATCCTGATCTGTCTCGCCGGTCTTGTTGGCAGATTTTATTCCATCCGGAAGTCCCTGGGGGATTTTCCAGGTGTTTTCCTGATTTGACAGAAGATTTAACATTTCTTCTGACGCCTCTTTACTGACACATTCCCCCTTGTAGATTTTTTCAAGCAGAGTGCCGCAATCTTTTACAGAAGTCATGTTTCTGCCACCCAGACTCTCCTGTGCGGATGCTGCAGGATGGAGGGTGTGCTGCACACTTGTCTCTGTATAGCCCTCTTTTTCCAGATATTTGTTAATATCCTCCGCACCTTTTTTGAAATCAAGGGAATCTGTCTGAAGCTTCACCAGTTCATTGCAGGATTCATTGTCACTGACTGTGATCATATTCCACAGCAGGTCATTTAATTTTACATCTACAGTTTTTGTATCTGCAGTATTTAATTTCTTTGCCTCATCTGCCTTTACCTGCTCCATGTCCTCATATGTCTTTGCCATTACAAAGGCTTTGATCAGACTTGCAGAATAAAGGGAAGTATCATTGATCAGGATTTCCTTTTCTTCATTAAGGTCTTTCACGTAAACGCTCCATGTTCCCTGATATCCCGACAGCATCTTCTCAAGCTGGGGCTTCAGATTGTCCATCCCAAGGTCATCCATATTCACGATCTTTCCCGTATCATCCACAATAAAACCATCATCCGTCACTGTGCTTTCCTGAAGCAGGGCGCCATTTGTACCGCCAAAATAATAGCTCCCGTCAAAATTCATCTCATAACAGTCCATTTCAAGCGAATGGATGCCAGGTTCTGTTACCAGTCTGCCATTTTCATCAAAATAATAATATCCGTTCAGAGTAATCCCGTCTATTGCCAGATTGTCAATATACCTTACCTGCGGTGCTGCTGACAGACGCCCCAGATTGTTCACAAAGTAATATCCGTCAAATTTCTCTGCCTCCTGGGCATTCTGTGTACCAGCTTCCTCATCTGTCTTATCCCCAAACACTGCAACACCTTTCAGATGCTCCATATGAGGACTGCAGGCTTTGAATTTCCCATCTGCATCATGGTAATAATATCCGTCAAATACAGTTCCGTCTATCTCATAATCCTGAAAATAATGGATCTCTGCCTGGTTACTTCCGGCACCGTTCACATCCAGACAGTAAAATCCGTCACTCTTCATCATATATTTCCCGCTTCCATCTCCCATTGGCTGAATCTGTGCCTGCCCGGTAACAGATGCAAGACTCTGCTGTGCAGCCATAACAGAAGCCGGCAAAGCCAGTGCCATGGAAATGGCTCCGGCCAGACTTCCGGCTATGATATAACTTTTAATATAATATTTCACTGTTTGTCTATTTTTTCTCATGCAAAACTCCTTTTACGGTTTCTTTTCACATCCCATTCACAGTAAGCAAAGTATATATTGTTTTATTCAGGATAGCAAGATTTTTATCTTTTTTCCAGCAAAGACCAGAATCTCAGTATCAGTGTTCAGCTCTTTTCTCTGATTCTGTTCCAGAAGCTCCCCAGCTGTTCTTCCACAGTATTTAAAGTACAGTTTCCCCTGTCAGACCATTCAGCAGGAAACAGATTCTTGTAATCTTTTCCTGTAAATCTCTCGTCCAGCAGAAGTATGATCCCTGTGTCCTCCTGGGTTCTGATCACACGCCCGGCTGACTGCAGCACCTTATTCATCCCCGGATATCTGTATGCATAATCAAATCCATTCACACCCTTTTTATCATAATACTGCCTGAGGATCTCCCTTTCTGTTCCAATCTGAGGAAGACCAGTCCCTATGATGATTGCTCCGATCAGCTTCTCTCCCATCAGATCAATCCCCTCTGAAAAAATCCCGCCCATCACGCAAAATCCTACCAGCGTTCCCTCTGATGCAGAAAATTCCTCCAGAAATTCCTCTTTCTCCCTTTCATTCATTCCCGATGTCTGCGAAATACAACGAACCCATTCCGCTGAAAACTCATTCTCATACACCTCCAGAACATCTTCCATAAATTTATAAGAAGGAAAGAATACCATATAATTTCCTTTTCTTGTCCATACAGCTCTGGCAATGTAAGATGCGATCCTGTGATATTCCTCATATCCTCTTCTGGTATACCTGCTGCTCACATCCCGTCCTGTGAGAATGCACCTGTTCTCCTGCCTGAAAGGAGAAGTCACATAAATCCCATAGTCATCCTTTCTGGTGCTTAAAAGTGCACGGTAATAATCCATTGGAAGCAGAGTCGCAGAAAAGAACACCGCACTTTTTCCCTTTTCCAGACATCTATGAATATTTGCTGCAGGATTTACACAGAAAAGCCGCAGAATCACCTTTCCCCCTTCTCCCATTTCTGTATAAACCACATAATTTTCATCCAGAAGTTCATCAATGTTCAGGAAATCTCTCACACAGAAGTAAAATTCCAGCAGCTGCTCCGGAAGTTCCTTTCCATGAAGTTCCTCCAGGAGCTTGTCCATCTCCCCCATCACCTGAAGCATTCCCAGAGAAACTGCTCCGGGATTTGGCAGGATTTCGTACTCTGTACACTCCTTTTCCAGAGTTCGAAGCTGTCTGTTCACTTTTTCCAGTGCTCGCACCAGACCTTTGCTGTAATCCCCGGCCAGTCTCTTCGCCTCCAGTAAATCCGCTCTATCCACATGAGCACTGTACATTTCCCTTCCCCTGTCCACCAGATTGTGGGCTTCGTCAATCAGAAAAATATATTCTCCGGAAGTACCCTCCCCGAAAAATCTTTTCAGATAAACATTGGGATCAAATACATAATTATAATCACAGATCACAGCGTCCACCCAGACTGCCAGATCCAGGCACATTTCAAAGGGACACACCTGCCATTTCTTCGCATATTCCAGCAGAGTATCCCTGTCATAGCTGTCCTGCGTGGTCCACAGTTCAAAAACAGCATCATTCACTCTGTCCAGATGTCCTCTCGCCCACAGACAATTCTCAGGATTGCATTCTGTTTTATCGCAGAAGCACAGCTTTTCTTTCGCAGTAATGGTGATCACTTTAAATTTCAGTCCATGCTCCTTTAATATGGAGAAAGCTTCTTCAGCCACAGTCCTGGTAATGGTCTTTGCTGTAAGATAGAAAATATTTTCCCCCAGTCCTGCACCAACTGCTCTCACTGCCGGAAAGATCGTGGACATGGTCTTTCCTACTCCTGTAGGTGCCTGGATAAAAATCTGTCTTTCTGTGGATATAGTGTGATATACACCGGATACGATTTTTCGCTGTCCCTCACGATATTCAAAAGGGAACTCCAGATCACTCATGGACACATTCCGTTCTTTTTTCCATGCAATCTGGTATGCGATCCATTTATGATATCTGTCCAAAAGATTCTGGTACCACAGTCCGAGTTCTTCCAGCGTATATTCTTCTCTGAAAAACTTAAGCTCCTCTGTGTCCAGATTCCCATATGTCATCTGCACTCCGATTTTCTCCAGTTTTTGCTCCTGTGCATAGATCCAGGCATAACACATTGCCTGTGCACGGTGAACCTCCACAGGCTTTTCCAACTGACTGACATCTGCATAAACACCCTTGATCTCATCGATCCAATACTGTCCATCTTCTGTGAAGATTCCGTCAGCCCTGCCCTCTACCTGGATACTTACATCTTCATATTCTGTTTTATATTTAAGAGAAACCTCTGCTCTGTAATGGCTTCCCATCCTGCCCTGTATTTTTTTGTGCAGTCTGCTGCCCTTCTGCATTGCTTCTCTGTCAGAAGATCCTCCCCGGTTGTCAAGATCCCCGCTTCTTAATATAAACTCCACCAGATTTCTGACGGAAATACGAACCACCGGCTTATCCATACCAAAACACCTCACGCAACAATAGCTGTCAAATAATTATCCACATCGTCCGTTCATTATAACACAGAATTCATCATCATGTAAAAACTCCTGAATTTAAGAAAGAATCCTGCTTGCAGGATTCTCCGCCTACAACGGGTCGCTTCAGCGACATAATTCCTCTCCGTCGCAGTGCGATCCTGCCCGGAGGGCTTTTTTATGTTATAGGAACATTACGGAGTAATTTCCTATAACATAAAAAGCCGACAGAAATCTCTATGCTGATTTCTGACGGCCCATTATTTTATTTATCCTATAATTGGTAAACATTATATCCACAAATTGCTCCGCTGTGAAGGAGCTCCTGCAATTCTCAATTAGATCTGAGTAATTACAAAGATATCATAAATAGCCTTTACTGCAGTCTCAAAATCTCTGTTCTCCACACCGATAATGATATTCAGCTCACTGGAACCCTGGTCAATCATCTTCACATTTACATTTGCATGGGCAAGTGCTGAGAAGATTCTTCCTGCTGTACCTCTGGTGGATTTCATACCACGTCCTACAACAGCGATCAGTGCAAGGTCAGATTCCATTTCTACGAAATCCGGCTGTACTGCGCGATGGATTCCTGCGATTACCTGCTGCTCTTTCTCTTCGAATTCATCCTGATGTACATATACAGTCATCGTATCGATTCCTGATGGAACATGCTCAAAGCTGATTCCCTGATCTTCGAATACCTGAAGTACCTTACGTCCGAAACCAACCTCACTGTTCATCATGGATTTTTCAATATTGATAGAACAGAATCCCTTCTTACCTGCAATACCTGTGATTGTAAATTTCGGTTTCTTGCATGTACTCTCAACAATAAAAGTACCCTTGTCTTCCGGTCTGTTTGTGTTTTTGATATTGATCGGAATTCCCTCTTTACGAACCGGGAAAATCGCATCTTCATGAAGAACAGTTGCACCCATATAAGAAAGCTCTCTGAGTTCTCTGTAGGTAATGCTCTCGATCACTTCCGGATTTTTAACAATACGTGGGTCTGTTACCAGGAAACCGGAAACATCTGTCCAGTTTTCATAGAGGTCTGCCTTGATAGCCTTTGCCACAAGAGAACCGGTTACATCAGAACCGCCTCTGGAGAAAGTTTTAACTTTTCCATCTTCACCAGCGCCATAAAATCCAGGGATAACGGCATGTTCACATTTTGCCAGCTTTTTGGACAGAAGTCTGTCTGTCTTCTCGGCATCCAGATTTCCGTTCTTATCAAAACGGATCACATCTGCTGCATCAACAAATTCATAACCCAGATATGCTGCCATCACCTTACCATTGAGAAATTCTCCTCTGGATGCTGCATAGTCTGTGCCTGCCTGTGCCTTGAAATCAGCTTCGATCTGAACAAATTCGTCTTCCAGAGAAAGATCAAGGTTCAGTCCGCGGATGATCTCATAATATCTTCCCTTGATCTCCTGCAGAATCGGGATGAAATCTTCCCCTTCAACTGCAGTATTATAACATTTATAAAGTAAATCTGTAACCTTTGTATCTCCGTCAAATCTCTTTCCGGGAGCGGACGGAACCACATAACGTCTGCTCTCATCACTTCTGATGATCTCCCCTACTTTCTGAAACTGCTCTGCATTTGCCAGAGAACTTCCTCCGAATTTAACAATTTTCTTCATTTTTCCTGCTCCTCATATGTCACTAAATATTTTCAGACCGATCTCCTATCAGTCTTTGTCACTCTACCAACATAAAGTCTGTTTAATATTGTATTGAATAAACGCCAATTTTGCAAGCCTTTCTTACAGAAATATCCGAAAATGGTTATTTTCCACAATCTACCGAAGATTCCTGCTGTTTTTTTACAAATTCTGTCACATTATAAACACGAAGGATATCTCCATCCACCCGAAAATGAATATCCTTCTCTCCAAAAGGCATTCCGTAAGACCGTTCCGGATCATTCTGATAAGCAGGACGGGGATCATCTGCAAGCACTGCGATCAGAGCCTCTCTGCTTTCCCCGGGTATTCTTTCCAGAAGCTCCTGGGGAAATTCTACATTCAGATGATGATCTTTGGAATATTCGGTAAAACTTCCTGTTGCTTCCGGATGGCAATCCGCATAAGGAATATATGGTTTAATGTCGAAAATCGGTGTTCCATTCATCAGATCTGCACCTTCTACATAAAGTACAGGGCTGTCCGGCTCATCCAGAGCTACTTTCTCAAGCTTCACACAGGATAATCCTATGGAATTGGGACGGAAGGGAGATCTTGTGGCAAAAACTCCTTTTCTCACATTTCCCCCAAGTCTGGGCGGGCGGACAGTCGGTGACCACTTTGTCCTCTTTGCCTCCGAAAACTCCCAGATCAGCCAGATATGACTAAACTCTTCCAGACCACGACAGGCATCCACATTGCGATATTCCGGTTCGAATACGATTCTCGCTTTAAGCGCCCCTACACGTCCACTCTGCCTGGGGATACCGAATTTGGTCGGAAAATCATTTTCTATATGTGCGATTGGAACCATGGCTCTATTCTCCTTTTACCTTTCTCATAAAATAATAGCCCGGAAAAATAACTCTCCGGGCTATTATTGTTATTTCTTCTGTGCAAAATATTCTTTCGTAAGTGTAATGGCAGTTCCTGAAAGCAGAAATACACCAATTAAGTTGGGGATTGACATGAGACCGTTGAATGTCTCAGCAATGCTCCAGAGAAGCCCCAGATCTACAGTTGCGCCAAGGATTGCTACTAATGAATATGCGATCATAAATGGGCGGATAACTTTTGCAGAGAATAAGAATTCAATGCAGCGTGCTCCGTAAAGTCCCCATCCGATAATCGTTGAGAATGCAAAGCAGCACATGGCAACTGCCGTAAAGATGGAAACCCAGCCTCCGTATGTAGCAGTAAATCCGGAAATTGTAAGTTCTGCACCTGCCGCTGCACCGTAATTTACCGGCACGCCGCTTACAAGGATCACAAGTGCTGTCAGAGTACAGATCACGATCGTATCTGCAAATACCTCAAAGATACCAAACATACCCTGTTTTACAGGCTTGCTTGTATCTGCACAGGCATGAGCGATAGACCCTGTACCAAGTCCGGCTTCATTGGAGAAAATACCTCTGGAAACACCCTTTTTCATACTGAGGAAAAAGCTTCCGATCACACCGCCTGTCACTGCTGACGGATTAAAGGCTCCATAAACAATATCATGGAAAACTGCCGGAACTCTTCCGATATTTAAGATCACAACGCCCAATGCAAGTACAATATAAAACAATGCCATAAAGGGCACCAGCTTCTCGGAAACACTTCCAATTCGCTTGATACCACCCAGCAGTACCATACCAACCAGCAGCGTGATCACAATTCCAAGGATCAGATTCAGTCTGCCTGTGGAAGACTCTGAGATCACATTAAAGTTAATAAGAGCTGTGTCAATTGCTGTTGTAATGGTATTTACCTGAGTAGCATTACCTGTTCCAAATACAGTCAGTACACCGAATGCAGAATAAAGAACTGCAAGAAATCTCCAATTTTTTCCCAGACCATTCTTAATATAATACATAGGTCCGCCTACATAATCTCCATGTCTGTTTCTCTCACGGAAATGTACTGCAAGGGTAACCTCTGTAAATTTCGTGCACATTCCAAGGAGCGCGGAAACCCACATCCAGAATACAGCGCCCGGACCACCGATGGCGATAGCTCCGGCAACACCGGCGATATTTCCCGTACCTACTGTACCTGCCAGTGCAGTACAGACTGCCTGGAAAGGTGTCATGGAACCGTCAGAAGCTTCTTTTTTCTTAAAAATTCTTCCCAGTGTGGTTTTAAGCGCATACGGGAATTTGCGGATCTGGACAAAACCGGTCCGCAGGCTCAGGTAAAGCCCTACGCCGATAATACAGATCATAGCCGGGACACCCCAGATAAAATTATTTACGACGTTATTGATGGATTCAATTGTCTGAAGCATGTTAAATAAACCTTTCTTTCGTGTAATAATAACAGTTTAGCACTTTTTTCACCGTATGTACAGAAAAATTCTATTAAGATAAAGCATTAAAGCACAATAAGTTGCCAGAGCAAGCAGCTAAAATTATCCACTCCACTGCTCATTGCTTTTCGTAATTGAAGCAGGGGACTTACTTGATTCGGTTAAAAAGTCAAAATAACGTATAAATTTGTCATAATTTCAGTAGCATTTCCCCACTCAAACCTCTATTATTGTAAATATGAAATCAAGGAAAACACCTATGTATTTTCTAACAGTACTTAAGCGTTTCAGTTATTCGGTGTAGCGCCACGTAGCAAAGCGGATGATTTTTCCGCTTGACCATTTTCAACCTAAGGAGGATATGACAAAATGATTCAGAAATATACTTACGGAACCCCATTTGAAACCGATGCCATCGTAACTTCCATCCCGACTTCTGAGGGAACTCCTGCATACGGAACTATCTCCACAGAGAACGGCTTCTCTTTTACTTATGACATGGATGACAACGATGTTGTCTATGGTCTGGGCGAATCAAACCGCGGAATCAACAAACGTGGATACGTTTATGAAAGCAACTGTTCCGACCAGCCAAACCATACAGAAGATAAAATCTCCCTCTACGGAGCACACAACTTCCTCGTAATCTCCGGAAAGCAGACTTTCGGTCTCTTCGTTGATTATCCCGGAAAACTGAAGTTTGATATCGGTTACACACTCTCTTCCCAGTTAAAGATCACCTGTGAGGATGCAGATCTTTATCTGTATGTGATCGAGGGTGAAACCCCTTACGATATCGTAAAACAGTTCCGTAAAATCATCGGAAGAAGCTATATCCCGCCTAAATTCGCATTTGGTTTCGGTCAGAGCCGCTGGGGATATACAACTGCTGATGACTTCAGAAAAGCTGCTGACGGATATCGTGAAAACAATATTCCAATCGATATGGTATACATGGATATCGATTACATGGAAGACTACAAAGATTTCACAGTCAATCAGGAAAACTTCCCTGACTTTGAGGCCTATGTCAATGAAATGAAAGAAAAAGGCATCCACCTTGTCCCGATCATCGATGCAGGTGTCAAGGTAGAGGCTGGCTATGATGTTTATGAAGAAGGCGTTGAGAAGAACTACTTCTGCAAACGTGAAGACGGCAGTGATTTCGTTTCCGCTGTATGGCCGGGCTGGACTCATTTCCCGGATGTCCTGAACGCAGATGCCAGAGCATGGTTCGGACAGAAATATGAACGTCTCATTTCCAAAGGAATTGACGGTTTCTGGAATGACATGAACGAGCCTGCAATGTTCTGCACACCGGAAGGCGTTGCTGAATTAAAAGAATACATCAAAGACAACTTCATGGACAATGAAGAAACATCTGGATTCGTTCTCGGCGCAAAGGTAAAAGGACTTGCAAATAATCCGGAAGATTACAAACGCTTCTATCACAATGTAAACGGTCAGAAGATCCGCCACGACAAGGTACATAACCTGTTTGGCTATAACATGACCCGTGCAGCAGGTGAAGCATTTGAAAAAATCGCACCTGGCAAACGTTTCCTGATGTTCTCCCGTTCCTCCTATGTGGGAATGCACAGATACGGCGGAATCTGGATGGGAGACAATAAATCCTGGTGGTCACACATCCTTCTGAACTTAAAGATGCTTCCATCCCTGAATATGTGCGGTTTCCTTTACACAGGTGCAGATCTGGGCGGATTCGGTGCAGATACCACACGTGATCTGGTACTGCGCTGGCTGGCACTTGGTGTATTCACACCTCTTATGAGAAACCACTCCGCTCTGGGAACCAGAGAACAGGAAGCTTACCAGTTTGAAAATATCGAAGACTTCCGTCATGTGATCGGTGTCAGATATCGCCTTGTTCCATATCTGTACAGTGAATACATGAAAGCTGCATTAAACGATGACATGATGTTCCGTCCTCTGGCATTTGACTACACAGACGATGCATTCGCAACTCAGGTAGAAGATCAGCTTCTCCTCGGAAACGAAATCATGATCGCACCTGTTTATACACAGAATGCAAAAGGCCGCTATGTGTATCTGCCGGAAGAAATGATGTTCGTAAAATTCCTGCCGGATGGAACCATCTTTCAGGAAATCCTTGAAAAAGGACATCACTATGTAGAAGTTGCCCTGAATGAAGTTCCACTGTTCATCCGCAAGGGAAAAGCAATCCCGGTTGCTGATGTTGCACAGACAGTAAAAGACATTGATCCGGCTACTATCCGCATGATCGGATATGAGGGGGCTGAATATGACCGTTATGATGATGACGGTGTAAGTACTCTGTAATTTAACCGAATCAGACAACTTTCCCTGCCTGAATTGCAAAAAGTACCAGGCAGCAGATAGAACTGAACCAGAAGTCACCTCATAAAAATAATAAAAAGAAACAGTCACATACATCTGATGAATGTTGAGATATTCACTCAAGTATGTGACTGTTTTCTTTTACATTGTTATTCTTTATCTTTATTTGCCAAAACAATATAACGGTAAATTTCTGTAAACGGGATCTCTTTTTCTCTGCTCAACTGTGCAACGCTCTCATATTCCGGATAAAGCTGCTCTTTTCCATTCAAAATGCATACCTTTGCCAGAACTTCTCCCCAGGGAGTCGGAAGGGTTCTCGTTTCTCTGGGAAGAATCGTACGTTCCATTCTGCTATAACGAATTCCAATCGTAGTAGTCTCTTCAAAAATAATATTCTGAAGCGTTTCTATATCTTCTTCCTTACAGATCACATTCAGAACCCATGCAGGTCTGTTCTTTTTCATAAAAACAGGCACATAATGCACATCTCTGGCACCGGCTTTCATCAGACGTTCCATCACAAATCCCAGAACTTCTCCACTGCAGTCATCAATATTTGTCTCCATCTTGATAATCGTATCTTTGATTTCCTGATTTTCAGCTTTCGGATTATTTCTGATTTCCGGGTTTTTGAATTCTTCTGTCTGAGCCTTTTCTTCATCTATTTCTGCGCTCTGTGAGATAATCATTGCCCTTAAAATTCCCGAACACTCATACTGGCGTTTACCTGCACCGATTCCAATCTTCTGGATTTCAAATGTTTCCGGAAGTTTATCTTTTGTTTTCACTGCTGCCACTATCGCCGCACCTGTAGGCGTTACAAGTTCACCTTCTACCTCTGTCATTTTCAGATGTAAATGATTGGCACTTACTATATTTGCAACTGCCGGAACCGGGATTGGCAGGATGCCATGCTGACAACGGACAGTTCCACGGCCCTCGCAGAGAACAGGAACGATCACCTCTGTAACATCCAGATCATCCAGGCAGACTGCCACAGACACAATATCCACAATAGAGTCCACTGCTCCCACCTCATGAAAATGCACCTCATCCACAGGCACATTGTGTGCTTTACTCTCTGCCTCTGCAAGAATTTCAAATATACGCAATGCAATCTTCTTTGCATTCTCAGTCATTGCGCTATGCTCTATAATATAGGTAATTTCTTTTATTCCACGGTGTTCGTGATGGTGATGGTCTTGCGCTGTTCCTGTGCCATGGGCGTGATTGCGCTCATGACCTTCATGATGATGTCCATGCAGATATTCCATATCATGGTCATGATTTTCATGCTCTTTATCCAGCACAACATCAAAATCACATGCATCTATTCCGGACTTCACAACTCTGCTGATCTTTGTCTCAAATCCTGATATCGGAAGGCTTCTCAGCACCTTGTCCAACACAGTTCTGTCACCCCCCAGATCAAGAAGAGCCGCAACCGTCATATCACCACTTATCCCTGAATAACATTCCAGATATAATGTTTTTCCCATAATCAATTTCCTTTCTCATCTGTACCTGCTGCCAGACGGTTGATCTGTGTTGCCAGATAGCCGGCACCGTAGCCGTTATCAATATTCACCACAGCAATCCCATTCGCACAGGAATTGATCATAGTAAGAAGTGCCGAAAGACCATGCATACTTGCACCATAACCCACAGAAGTCGGTACTGCGATCACCGGTCTGCTCACCAGACCGCCCATCACACTGGCAAGAGCTCCCTCCATTCCCGCAACTGCAATTACACAGTTCGCACTCTGGATCGTCTCCAGTCTGGAGAATAAACGATGCATTCCGCTGACTCCCACATCATAAATCCGTTCAACATTTGTGCCAAAATATTCCGCTGTCTGTGCAGCTTCCTCAGCAACCGGAATATCTGCAGTTCCTGCTGAACACACGGCGATCTTACCAATACGCTTCTTATCTTTCTTTTCAACCTTTAAGATGCGTGAGATCGGATCATATTCTGTTTCCGGAAACTTCTCTTTCACCAGTTCATACTGATGTTGGGAAGCTCTGGTTCCAAATACCTCGCCGTCTTCTCTGTATAATCTTTCAAAAATATTCAGAAGATGTTCATCTGCCTTATTACTGCAGTAGATTACTTCTGCGAAACCGGTTCTTGCCTTGCGGCTTGTATCCAGCTTCGCATATCCCATTTCTTCATAACTTTCTTTCTTAAGGATTCTCTCTGCCTCTTCTACAGATACAGAACCACTTTTTACACTTTCAAGAATCTCCTGTAAGGTCATGAATCCCTCCTTTTAGAACACCACCTGCACCAGAAGCATACAGACAACCGTTCCCACTATAATACTGAGCAGTGTATTTCTCTTCCACAAATGAAGATTTTGCTGTTATCATTCTTTTTCCTTATCAACGCCCTTATTTCCACGCTGATCATAGTCATCCAGGAAATTATAATATTCTCCATCTTTATGATATCCCATAACAGTACGAAGATTAATATCCCGCACACTGTTAAAGATATTCGTCTCGATCACACTGCTTGTATTTCTAAACTGCGCAACCAACTCTTTCATCTCATCACGCTTGGAACCACGTCCGCCACCGCAGCTTACACAGTTCTCAGTAAAACGGCATGCACACTGAATGAAATGCAACCCATTGGTATCTCTCCATGCCTTGATTGCAGATTCCTTAATCAGATACATAGGACGGATCAGTTCCATTCCCTCAAAGTTCTGACTGTGCAGTTTCGGCATCATAGTCTCCACCTTACCACTGTACAGCATACCCATGAGGATCGTCTCAATCACATCATCAAAATGATGTCCCAACGCAATCTTATTACATCCCAGTTCCTTGGCATGAGAATACAGATAACCACGTCTCATTCTCGCACACAGGTAACAGGGATTATTCTCAATTTCTGCCACTGTATCAAAAATATCACTCTCAAAAACCGTAAGAGGAATTCCCAGAAGCTCTGCATTATCCTGAATAATCTTCCAGTTATCCGCATTATAGCCCGGATTCATTACCAGAAACACCAGTTCAAAATGAATCTTCCCATGACGCTTCAGCTCCTGAAGCAGCTTCGCCATCAGCATAGAGTCCTTACCACCTGAAATACAGACAGCAATCTTATCCCCCTCCTGAATCAGCTGATACTCATTCAAAGCCTTGGTAAACGGTCTCCAGACCGTCTTTCTGAAAGTCTTGATAATACTGTGCTCAATCTCTTTCGTCTTCAGTTCCTTCTGCTCCTCAGCATCATTCTCCATAAAACGGCTCAGAGAAAGTCTCAGATAGGCACGATATCCACCTTCAATATTCACAGCCTCATACCCTGCATCACTCAGCTTCTCCACACAATCCCGGCTTCTGTCCCCCGTATGGCAGAGAACATATACTGTTTTATCTTTGTCAACAGCCTCCATCTTCTCATCAAACTCATCCAGCGGAATATTCACCGCCCCAGGAAAAGACCCCCTACTATACTGATCCGCCGGCCGCACATCCACGATCGTAATCTCAGAAGCATCAATCTTCTCCAACTCTTCCACACTAATTGTATTCATATATAACCTGCCTTTATCTCTTAAAAATCAATCGCCTACATCTGATGAATCACCCTATATTTCCGCCCAATTCACCAGCCATCATTATACTTTGAAACCCTATGATAGTCAACACATTCCCTCTCTGTTGACCCTTTCTCATCACCACACTTCTCCGAATAGCAGCCAACTTTCACTTCTATTCCATCTCCATCCCTCTCCCCACCTCAACACCCCGCAAAAATTTTGTGTGTGCACACAAAATGAATTATTTTTCTGCGCGTCCCCTGCCCCTGAACAAAAAAGATGTGCACCATACCATCTCTGATACAATACACATCCACATAAACATTTTTTATCTCCTGCACTCCGCAGTCAGATCCTTAATCACTTCCCCGGCAATAATAAGTCCGACTACAGACGGTACAAACGCCACACTGCCAGGAATATCCCTGCGCTCCGTACACTTATGTTTCGCTCCAGGAGGACAGATACAATGTGATCTGCAACTAATCGCCATATCCTCGATTGGTCTAATCGGCTGTTCCTCAGAATACACAACTTTCAGCTTCTTTACGCCACGCTTCTTCAGCTCCCTGCGCATAACCTTCGCGAGTGGACACACCTTTGTCTTATAAATATCCGCCACACGAAATGCACTGGCATCCAGTTTATTACCGGCACCCATGCTGCTGATGATCGGAGTACCAGACTCCTTCGCACGCATAATCAACTCAATCTTCGCAGTCACAGTATCCACTGCATCCACTACATAATCATACTCATTAAAATCAAAATCAGCCGCATTTTCCGGAAGATAAAAGCACTTATGGATTCTTACATCTGCCTTCGGATTAATTTCCAGGATTCTGTCTCTCATCACTTCAGCCTTATACTGGCCTACCGTTTTTCTGGTAGCAATGATCTGTCTGTTAAGATTAGTCAGGCATACTTTGTCATCATCAATCAGGTCAAAAGAATACACACCGCTTCTAGCCAGCGCTTCGCATACATATCCTCCAACCCCTCCGATACCAAATACTGCCACACGGGAGTTCTCCAGTTTATTCATTGCCTCTTTTCCCAGAAGAAGCTCTGTTCTTGAAAATTGATTCAGCATAATTTCTCCATTTCATCCTGTATTGCTTCATTCTTTACCTGTTCTTCTTTTACTTCATCATCTCTCGTCTGTCCCGCTCCATTGCCCGTAACATAAGCAGCCCTGCAAGCCAATATCAAAAAAATGATAAGCAAAAACCAACACCATATTTTTCTTTTGTTTTTTATGATCAGCCGTTTCATAATTATATGCCATTACCTTCTTAATTTTACTAATGTCTCCCGGATACCTGCCAGATATGCTTGCAGACAACTACTGCCACTGTTCATTTAGCTTAAAGCTCTTCCTATTTTGAAAAAGCCAGATATGCAGCTCCAATCAGTCCGGAATCTTCATTTAATGTAGATTTTCTTACCTTAATAAATGGTCTCTGAGCTTCGTAGACTTTACTCTTTACAAGCTCCTCTACTTCCTGTACAAAGCCATCCACCTTAATTGCCACAGAGCCGCCCAGTATCACGATATCCGGATCAACAAGATTATAAATGGCCGCAATGAAATTGGCAAGATGCTGTTTCGCATCCATCATGATTTTCTTTGCAGTTTCATTTCCGGCAAGAGCCAGATCATTGACTTCTCCTGCATGTTTTACATCGAGTCCGGCTTTTCTCGCACGCACGGTGATAGCCGTTCCGCTGCTGATTGCCTCAATACCTCCCGGAAGAATCGTGCCATGTGACGGACCATCCTGCATCATAATCGTGTTCTCTACTTCATTCGCCCAGCCATGAGCTCCCTGAAAAATTTTTTTATCAATCACAAAACCAGAACCAATTCCTGTGGAAATCGTCAGAAACTGAACAAATCTATAATCTTTTCCCTCCCCGGCTACTGATTCCGCAAGTGCTGCCAGATTTCCGTCATTATTTAAATATACCGGAATATCAATCATATTTTTTAATTTCTCGGCAACTGCCAGATGATGCCAGTCCCCTCTTAAATTCGGAGGTGTGATAATTCTGCCGTTTACCAAATCAAGAGGTCCCGGGCACGACATTCCCACTCCTACAATCGCATGATCATATCCTTTGATCACCTCCGCAATTTTCCCAAGAGTTTCTTCCGGATTCTCCGGATTTGTAGAAAACTGCTGTCTGTCTGTAATCTCCAGTTTCTCATTAACGAGTGCAACTCTTGTATTTGTTCCGCCTATATCAATCGCTACCGCATATTTCATAATAAATTTCCTGGCTGTATTCTTTCACCGAAATACAACTTTCCTTTCCTTATATAGTATTGCGCTTATCCCCTGATTCCGATTTAGTATATCACAAAAGAAATCCTCTCTCAAGACCGCGCATTATAAAATTCCTCTTCCAGTTTTCTGGCAACAGACCAGGAATTTACCAATGGATTCATGGCCAGTGCCCATACTGCTTTTTCTCTGTCATTTGTTACGATTGCTTCTATGCTGCATTTTTCATATGATTTTACCGTTCGGATCAGATTTTCACAATAAAGAGGAATTTTTCCAAACTCCACAGGCTCAATTCCTCTGCTTGAAACCCTACAGGTAACTTCAACAATATCGTCATTATCCAGGAAGTTCAGACTGCCCTGATTTTTAATACACAAAACCAGGTATTTTCCCTCTTCGCTCTGCATTCCTTCTATACAGTCCAGCATAACACCGGCATATCCCATTCCTTCCGGAACCGGAAGCTTTCCTTTTTCAAGCAGAGGTCTGGCACTTACTCCGGACTCAACACTCATATAGGAGTTTTCTCTGACCTGCATATAGTACAGAAACGTCTGAAGCGCCTCTTCCGGATCTGCATTGATATCCATTCCCGAAAGTTCCTTCATCATCTGCTGATTGATTTTCTCTATCGCTTCTCCTCTGGTATTTTCGCTGTTTAAAATATGTTCCAAAGCCTTTTCTCTGTGATAATAATAATATAGATACTCATTTGGCAACATTTTACTGCTTCTGATAGCTTCCGGATCCATCGTCTTAAACTCCTGCATGGAATCCAGAAAAATTTCATCATTTACCAGTTCAGAAAGAATTTCCTTTCCCTTCTTCTTCACACTGGAAATCCAGGACAAATGATTTATTCCAAAAAACTCCACATATAGTTCATCTTCCTCCACACCAAGCCTCTCTGCCATTCTGAATTTCGTCGCACTGGGCGCATCACAGATTCCTATCACTTTATCATACCCTGCCTGCGTAAGTGCCTGAGTTACAAGCCCTGAAGGATTAGAAAAATTAAAAATCCAGGCATCCGGCGCATATTTTTGAAAAATCCTGCAATAATCCAATAATACCGGAATTGTTCTTGCTGCCATAGAAAATCCGCCTGCACCGGTAGTTTCCTGACCAATCACTCCCGCATTTAATGCTGCCCGTTCATCCTGTACCCTGGAATGGTCGCCGCCTACACGCAGCGTAGTTACAATATAATCAGTGCCTGCCACAGCCTCTTCACATGTATCACAAAGAGTAATTCTCAGATCTTTTTTCTCCCTTTCCACCACATACATACAAAGTTTTCCAATAATGTCAAGTTTTTCTTTATTAATATCAAACAGAGAAACTTCATCAATATTGAGCTTTTTATATCTCCTCAAAAGACCATTAATAAAAATAACCGTGCGCACTCCTGCGCCACCTATTACTGCAATTTTCATCTTTCGCTGCCCCTTTCTTTATTATTCCGCACTCAGAAAGTCATCCAGATATTTTCTAGCCGGAAACGCACTGTTCCCGCCAAGTGCAGTCACACTTAATGCTCCGCATGCATTTCCCAGTCTCAGACATTCCTCTGTGTCTTTATCCATAAGAAATCCATACACAAACCCAGCATTAAAAGAATCTCCTGCTCCGGTAGTATCCCGAACCTGTACCGCAAAAGGATTCACCTGATACAACTTTCCATTTTTTACCGCCAGGGAACCATTTTTTCCAAGTTTTACCACTGCGGTTCCACACATAGACGCAAATTTCTCCGCCGCCTTTTTTACATTTTCAAGTCCACTGTAATGGACAGCTTCTGTCTCATTCATAAACAGCACATCTATATAAGGAAACAATTCATATATTTTGCGATCCCAGATTTCTTCCGGATCCCATCCCAGATCAAAAGAAATCGTAACATCCTGCCTCTGCTTCAGAGTTTTCATAAATTGCAGATATTCCCGATGATTTCTGTTTCCTTCGTATCCTGTTATATGGATGTGTCTGGCTTTAGACACTTCTTCCAGGTTTATATTTTGAATATTTACCTTTGCATTTCCACCCTGATAAGTCAGAAATCCTCTATCCTGTTCATTTGTGAAACTCAGCGAAATTCCTGTTCCTGTTTCTTTACTTTTGCTTACAAATCTGGTGTCGATATTTTTTTCTTTAAATTCCTGCAATATAAATTCACCGTACAAATCGTCTCCGATTACGCCCTGAAATGCGCAATGCATTCCAAGTCTGCCAAGTCCAAGTGTGAAAAGGGCTGCGCCGCCTCCCACAAAAGTTTTCATCGTATCAACAAGTTCTTCCTGTCCCGCACATGGTAAATGCTTCACATTTGGAATGATCAGGTCAATATTCGCATCTCCAAAAACGAAAACATCCCACTCTTTTTTTCTAATTTTTATTCCTGTTTCATATTCCATATCATCGTATCCTTTTAGTTATAAAAAGGAGGGAACATCGTCCCTCCTCTTATTTTTATCCTGTTTGATTTATTTTCGTCTGATCTTTAATGTTTTAATCTCATATGGCTTGATAGCAAAGGAAACCGTATGCTCTGTGCAAGATACCGGCTGTTCTTCTTCTTCCAGAAGATTACATTCAGTCACATCTGCAATTTTCTCCCCACAGGTGAGAACTACATTTGTCCTTCTGTTGTAACACTCATACATACGAACGATCAGGTCTTCTCCGTTTTCTGCTTTTTTAACCGTTTCGATTATCACATTATTCTGATCAACCTTGAATAATGAATATTCTCCTGCAAGTTTTCCGCCCTCATTTTCTTTGACAACAGCGGTCATCGGGTTATTTAATTCATATGCCTGGGCAACTGTGTTTGCATCCGTCCAGTTTTCTGCATGAGGATAGATAGAATATGTAAATTCATGGTGCTCCTTATCGGCATCCGGATTTGGATAGATTGCAGATTTCAACATGGAAAGTCCGACTTCACTTCCATGTACACCAACACCAAATTTACAGTCATTCAGGAAACTTACACCGTATCCTTCTTCGCTCACATCCATCCACTTATGATGGCATACTTCAAATTTAGCAAAATCCCATGAAGTGTTTGCGTGAGTCGGACGTTTTACATTACCATACTGAATGTCAAATGTTGCTTCATTGGTATGTACGTCTACAGGGAAATAATCCTTAACAAAAATCTGATGTTCTTTCCAGTCAATTATATTTTTAATATCAATTCTCGGAATATCATGATACAGATAGATTTTCTGAACGATCACAGAATCCAGATATTTTCTCTCAATTCTGACACACGCTCTTACCGGTCCGTTTTCTGTTACTTCCATAGAAGAAACATCATCGATTTCCCATGATTTCTCTGTATAATAATTATTTACATCCCACGCATCGTAATTATGCGGACGATCCTCATAGCTGATGATCACATTGCCGGCTTTTCCTTCTTTAAGTATCTGTCTCTTCGCTGATTTATCGTAAATCTTTGCGAACTGGCCTTTTTCGTTATAATCAACTGCAAACCAGTCATTCTCCATATGTTTTACAGAGACATCCATGGAAATCTCTTCTGAATTCTCTTCTCCGTCTTCGAGAACATAAGTTTTATATCCTTTAGATGGTACACCCGCAGCAGTAAAGATATATGTATCTCCCGCTTTCTGAATTGCAACTGTATTTCCATTATCTTTCAATACCGGATTCTTAATCTCCTCTGGACAAATAAAGGAAACAATTCCCGGAACTTCGCTGCTGTTTGGATTAAATACAACAACCGCATGTAAAGGTGCATCTACATTTCTTACAAGACTTCCAAGAGAAGCAGTTTTTAACTCTTTGTTTTCTGCAAATATCTTCTCATATTCTTTTTTTGAATCCTCATATACTTCTTTAATCGAAGATCCAGGTAAAATATCATGGAACTGATTTCTGAGGATCACTTCCCAGCCTTCATAAAGCGCATCTTTCGGATATGTATTTCCTGTCAGCACTTCATCCATTGCTGCATAGGTTTCTTCATCCTGATAAGCCAGCTCCGCTTTTCGGTTGTATTTCTTATTTCTTGCCATAGAAGTATATGTTCCTCTATGATATTCCAGATATAATTCTCCAACCCATGAAGGAAGATATTTGCTGCCTTTTGTCTCTTCATCCAGTCTCTTGAAGAAATCAAGTGCCGTAGCCATTTTTGTCCTCGGGCATCCCGGAATTCCCTGACTCATACGTCTCTGATTTTCAAGCTGTTCTTTTGTAGGGCCACCGCCGCCATCGCCAAATCCGAAACTGCAAAGAACCTCTTCGTTCAATTCCTTCTGGCTATAACGGGCCCATCCGCCTTTCATCTGACTTGGGTTCAGGAAACCATTATACGTTGTAAAATGCTCTGTTTCCGTGCCACCTTCCACAGCAGCCTTATTGTAATCCCTTGTCGGTATAAAATGAGTCAGAACTCTGCTACCATCGATTCCTTCCCATTCAAAAGTATCATACGGCATTTTATTTAGCTCATTCCAGCTGATCTTTGTTGTCATGAAATATGGAATACCGCATTTCTGCATGATCTGAGGAAGCGCCGCTGAATATCCAAAGACGTCCGGAAGCCACAGAATCTTATTATCTGTTTCAAACTCATCTTTAAAGAACTTTTTCCCATGCATGAACTGACGGACAAGAGCTTCACCTGATGCCAGATTACAGTCTGCTTCTACAAACATACCACCCTCTGTCTCCCAGCGTCCTTCTTTTACACGCTCTTTGATTTGTTCATAAACCTGTGGTGCATTTTTCTTTACATATTTATACAGCTGAGGCTGGCTGGACATGAAAATATATTCCGGATATTCTTTCATCAGATTTAATACCGTTGAAAAACTTCTCACGGATTTGTCTTCTGTTACCTTTAAGGTCCATAACCATGCACAGTCAATATGTGTATGACCTACGCAGCAGACAACCGGTTCCTGTTCTTTGTCACAATGTTTCTCATAAAATTCTTTTGTAATAAATTCCTGTGCGCTTTCCAGGCTCTCGTAATATTCCGTTGAGCCTTCTTTTCTCATATCCAGAAGATTCAGAGAATCATTTAAAGCCTGAATAATAGTAATATACGCTTTGTCATCTGGATTTAACAGACGTGCTGTTTCGTATGGAACAGAAAGATCATAGAAATACTTCTCTGTTTTTCTGTCCAGAACTTTTAATTTTGAATCCAGCTTCAGACTGAAATTCTGATCTCCTGTAAAAGCAGAGAGGATAATTCTGTACTGTGTTCCGGCTTTTGCCTGTTCTGCAAGGATAATTTCTCTGTGATTTACATCCAATCCCTGAACAAGCGTACCATTTACATAGATTGTAAACTGTGGATTGGTCGCATCCCACTCTGCTTCTCTTCCTGTCAGAAGTTCATATACGACGCATTTCCCGTCAAATTCTTTCGGAACAGTTATAAAAGTCTCAAACCAGTAATACTCTCTGTGACCGCCCCAAAGCTCTGTATTTGTAAATTCTTTCCAGTCAGAAGTATCAAGATCTGCCACATTCTCAAATCGTTTATCTGTTTTGATCATGCGATACTTCTGGATTGGCATGCTTTCCGGATAAATCTGTTCTTTTAAGTATTCCAGCATTTTGCCAATACGTTCTTTAATGAGAACCATTTTTCTACCTCCCGGTTATTGTATTTTAAAAGCATCAGCCTTTTGCAGCACCTGACATTGTAAATCCTTTTGACATGTAATTCTGTGACAGAATGTACAGTATGATAGATGGCAATGCATAAATTACAGAAAATGCTGCCAGTGGTCCATAGCTGATAGAACCATGCTGTCCAAAGAACTGATACAGAAGAACTGCTGCCGGCTGTTTATCCGCACTGCTTAACAAAATGTACGGAATAAAGAAGTTACCCCAGCTTCCCGAAAATGTATAGATAAATACTACGCAGATTCCAGGGAACATCAGCGGAGATACAATCTTTCTGATGGACTGCATGGTGGTTGCACCATCCACCCATGCCGCTTCTTCCAGTTCTACCGGAATCGCATCCATAAAGTTCTTCATCAGCCAGATTCCATATGGTAATGCAGAAGCTGATAAATACAGGATAACACCTGGAATGCTGTCAAGTAACCCTATTTTCAGAAACATTTTATATACAGGAACGATTACAGCAATCATTGGAAGTGCTGTCATAAACAGAATTCCGTACATAAGGCCTTTTTTATAACATAAGTTATATCTGGAAAGAGGATATGCTGCCAGTACTGAAATCACACATACAACCAGTGCCTGTACCCCGGCAATTACAAGACCGATTCCAAATCCCTTTAAATTACTTGCATTTGTAAGAACATTTGCATAGTTACTGAACGTCCACTGATCCGGCCATTTCAAAGACTGATTTGCTCCCATATCAAATGATGCGACAACCAGCCAGATAAGAGGAAGCACAAATACAAGTGCTATAATGGCCAGCAATATATAATGAAGTGCTTTTACAGATCTTTCACTCATTGCTTTTCCTCCTAATCATCTGATTTTAACAATCTGGTATAAATAATACTGCACACAGCACCTACAAACAGAAGGATCATACCTACTGCTGTTCCCTGTCCTAACTGGAAGTTCTTCAGTCCCTGATTGTACATATAGATTGGAAGTGTTGTGGTAGACATGCCAGGACCGCCTCCTGTCAGTGCCCAGATCAGACCAAATACACCTAAAGTAGAAAGGGTGTTCAACATCGTGTTCGTAGCAATTGTATCTTTGATACACGGAACAATAATACGAACCAGTGTCTGAATTCTGTTAGCTCCGTCTACACGGGCTGCTTCTTCTATATCTCCGGATACGTTATCCAGTGCAGACTGGAAGTTCAGCATTGAGAATGCGGTACCATGCCATACGTTAGCAATAATGATCGTCATCATCGGATGACCATAAATAAAGTCAACTCCCGGAATATGAAGTGCTCCGATAATCTTGTTAAATGTACCTGAAACATCAAAGAATGCCAGACAGCAAAGAGAAACAACGATCTCCGGCATAACCCATCCTGCCAGGATACATGGACCAACAACGCTTCTGAAAGCTTTTGCCTTTCCCTTCATGAAATATGCAATCAAAAAGCCTAGAACAGACTGGCCTACAAGGCTTCCGATCAGGAAGATAAATGTGTTTCTGATACTTACAAGTGTATTTGGATCAGAAAGAATTCTTTTATAATTTTCAAGACCAATAAACTGAAAGTTCTGCGCTGCTGCTCCTGTAAGAGCCATATTTGTAAAAGAATAGTATACCGTCAGAACAATAGGAATAATGAAAAATGCCAGCAGTAACACCAGTGCCGGAATCAGAAGAACTGATTTCTTAGCCTGGTCTGCCCAGTATTTCTTTTTCAAGGAACGATCCATTACGACTTCCTCCTTTTAATCTGTATTTTTTTCAAAAACAAAGGCGCTGCCTGTACAAGACAGCACCTTTGTGACATCCGCCTGAAACTTCAGACGTTTATTACTGTTCTGCTACGTTGTCTTCGCCTACAGTTCTTGATACATCTGTATTATACTGTTTCATTGCATCTTCAACACTTGTTCCGGATACTACGGATTCAACCATAGACTGAATGTATGTTGATACAGAAGAGTACTGATCATTCTGTGGTCTGAAATATGCAGTATCAAGGAATGAAGTTGCCTTTTCAAAGAATGGCTGTGCAACATAATCTGCTTCTTCCGCTACATCTGTTCTTGTACAGATATTTCCCTGATCCAGGATTGCTTTCAGATAAACTTCAGGGCTCATCATGTGTTCCATGAAATCGAATGTAAGATCTTTGTTGTCAGCATTTTCCGGAATAGAAAGTGCCCAGCCGCCTGACATTGTAACAGTTCCAGGATCCTGTCCTTCGTTTGTAGGCATTGCTGCAAGACCTACTTTGTCCTGATAATCTTCCCATGGAGAAGCTCCTGTGTCTTTCCAGTTACCTGTAATCCAGATACCATCAATGCTCATACCAAGTTTGCCCTGCGGCATATACTCTCTTGCAGATGTATTTCCAGCCTGTCCGTTTAATACGAGAGATAAGGATGGTCCATATCCATTAGAATAAATGTCATTCAGGAAATTCAGAGAATTTTTGATTCCGTCACTGCCTGTGATCCATTTATTGTCATCATTGAGCAGTTTCTCACCTGTTCCATAGAGAAGCATTTCATAAGTCTGCATGGAAGTAGCTTCACCTGTAGCTTTACCGGAGTTACACCAGAATGGAACTACATCTGGGCATTTCTCTTTGATTGCCGCACATGCATCCAGAATATCCTGCCATGTTTTTGGTTGCCACTCATTGTTTTCATCAAGAAGACCTGCTTTTTCAAATACTTCTTTGTTATACCAAATGCCTCGTGCATCTGTGCAGTATGGAAGTGCATACGGTACTCCATCAACACTTACCATATCTTTCATGGAATCATAATATTTTCCGTCGTTCCAGTCATCGTAATCTTTTACATAGTCTGTAAGATCTGTAAGATATCCTGCCGCAACATCGTTTGGAAGCTGGAATGTATCCTCGCATACCAGATCCGGGCATGTTCCCTTGTCAGCAAGCTGTAATGCAATCTTTGTGAAATAATCACCTTCTGATGCTGTGATCGGAGCTACGTCCAATTCTACTTCATCTTTTTTATCCCAGCTGTCATATGCTGCCGTAACCCACTGATATAACGGTGCAACAGACTGATCTGATCCATCATCACGATATGTAAATGTAATTTTTGTTTTTCCGCCCTTGTCTTTTGCATAAGCCGAAACTGTGCTCAGTCCCATACCCATTACCATTGTTGCAGCTAATGTAACTGCTAATACCTGTCTCCTTTTTTTCATAGCTTATCGCTCCTTTGCTTTTGATGAACTTATATTAACATTACAAAAAAGATTTTGGTATTCCAGATTTTTGATATTGTGGGGTGTATTTTGACATTTATATCAAAAAAAGCCCGCTTTGCGGACTTTTTTTATACACATTTATCGTTCAAGAATACTGACTCGTACTGCGTCCTGTATATTTTTTGCAATAATTTCAGGAGATTCGGTGTTCCCTTCCAGACATTCATTCACTCCCTCAGCCAGTTCTTCAGCGATAGAAAACCATGCCTCATTTACAACGATTGCATGATCCTTGTTCTCCGTTTTCAGATCTTTCATCAGAGAATTTTTTCCCTCATAATAAAATTCCTCATCATTTTGATAATCTTCCCCAAATGCCGGTATCACCTGCATTCCTTTACACAATCCCATATATGTTTTCTCTTCAAATAAATAATTCAGAAATGTATTTGCTTCCGCACTGGCATTGACCGTAAGCCCGATGTCATCGCCTGCATCAAACGTCCAGTCAGATTTTTCCCCCGGAAGCTGTGCCACGCCTACTTCAAAAGACGGCTTATTTTCCCTGATAACCGCTTCCATACTCAGCTGGCTGATCATCATTCTGACCTCACCTCTTGAAAAAGCATTCGCCAGATCTTCCTGATTCAGATTTATGATATCCGGCGGAAGAATTTCCTTCTGTTTCATATACTGAAGATCTGCAAAAGCAGAAATACCTGCATTCTGCTCGATCGTATAAAGATTTCCCTGCTTTGCATACAACATCAACATAAAAAACCTGGCACTTTCTTCACTGTCACGGGCTGCAAAACCAAATCCATAACTTCCCTTAGCTGCTATTTTCTCCGCAGTTTCCATAAAAGAGCTCCAACTGGAAGGTACACTTAGCCCTTTTGTATCCATTGCATCTTTGTTATAGAACAATATATACGGATCTGATGTCAGAGGTTTTCCATAATAATTACCATTATACATAACACTGCTCCACAACTCTGTAAGAGTACTTCTTTTCATTTTTCCCGTAACCTGGTATGTTTTAAAAATCCCCATTTTGATCAGCGACTGCATCTGTACACTACTGCAGATTACGATGTCTGCCATATTCTGTTCATCCTGGCGCAGTGCGATTTCTCTTTTATAATTTTCTTTTGGAATATATTCGATCTGGATTTTTGTGCCTGCATGGCTTCCTTCATATTTTCTGGCAACTGTATTCAGGGCATTTCTCTGATCATGAGTTGTATAAGGTGCCATGATCTTCACCACATTCTCATACTCTTCTGTTTTTTTCTCCATGTCCGGATTGTTCTGTTTAAAAAACATAATAATGACCACAATGATACTGACACACAGAATCCAGACTGTTCTCCATAAGAATCTGACTTTTTTCAAATCTCTTTCTCCTTTCTGAACTCTGAAGGGGTCATGCCACATAATTTTTTGAACACAGACACAAAGTATTTCTGATCTCTGTATCCCACTGCCTCTGCAATCTCATAGACTTTACTTTGCCGGTCGGACAAAAGCATTCTTTTCGCCATGCTGACGCGAAAATTCTGCAGAAATGAGATAAATTTTGTTCCTGTTTCCTGCTGAAATAATCTGCTGAGATATTCCTGGGAAACGTTGCATAAATCCGCAGCTTCTGCTAGAGAAACTTCCGGCTTACTATAATTTTCTCTCACAAAAGATATTGTTTTTAATATAATCTCATTATCCGTAATACTAATTTCAATGAAATTGTGTACCACAAAATTTAGCATTTTCTGAAACAGATATGTAAGCTGTCTTTCTGTAAAACATCTCAGCATACTGCTTACAATATACTGTCCTTCCTCACTTCTGTTTTTGCCTGATGTATCCTCTTTTGCAATTCCCATAGAAAAGCGAATCGTATACTCTTTAATCTGATCCGGATGAAAGTTTCCCTCGATCACTTCCCGTATAAATTTCCCGCCAATCTCATTTACTTTATCTTTATCCTGCTTCAGAATCTCTTTCTGAATCGCCGTTTCCAATGCAGAAGGATACTCTGTGATTTCAAAATGGCAGTTATTGGCAGTCTCCTCATCGATTATCTTTCCTTTTTTCATATGAAACCCATATGGCAGCATCTCTTTCAGATGTGACAGATCTTCATTCAGATTTTTGATGCCGTAATCAGTTGTATAACTGCACACAAATTCTGCAACTTCTGTAAGTTCCGGCACAATGCGCTTCTCCAGCACCCATTTAAGCATTTTGTTTTTCTCTGTATCTGTAACAAGAACCACATATGCGCCACTCTGAAAAAGCGGAATCAGATAGTAATTCTGGATACATTGGACATCCAGTGCTTTTCTTGTCTCATACATCATCTCATTCAGCACTTCCTGTGCCTGACCGCCCAGGCAAAAATACAGTAGTGAAATCTTAATATCCTCATTAACGCCAAGAACTCTTTCCAACGTTTCCCGGTTATCCTGCTGTTTGTTTACATACTCCAGCAGCAGACTTTCCGGCGAAATCTGCTCCGCTTTTTTGTTCTCTATTTTACTCTCGGCATTTTTGATAACTTCCATAAAGTTCTCAATCTCTATCGGTTTCAGTATATAATCCAGCGCATGAAGTTTTATCGCCTGATGTGCATATTCAAATTCTGAGTATCCGGTCAGAAAAATAATCCCTGTTTCACAACCACGTGCCCGCATCTGTTGCAGCATTTCCAGTCCACTCATTCCAGGCATGCGGATATCTGAAATCACAAGATCCGGCTTTTCTCTTTCCACAGCTTCCAGTCCTGCTGCGCCATCTTCCACAGCTGCTGCAATCTCATGTTCTGTATAGTGCTGAATAATTTTCACAATTCCTTCTCTTGATTTGGGTTCATCTTCCACTAATACAATTCTCATCGCATTTCCTCCATCTCTCCACAAGGAATCTCCATGGTTATTTTGGTTCCCGTTTCATCTGATTCCACCCTGAAACTGCTGGCATTTCCATAGTACAGGTTTAATCTGGCAATTACATTCCGCACCCCTATACTGGTTTCTACTTTATCCATTGCATAATCATAATGATTCAGCAGATCTACCAATTCCGGCTTCATTCCACGTCCATTGTCTGCCACGATTATCCGAAGTTTCTGTTCGTCTGACTGTGAAATCTCTATGTACAGTTCATCCACCTCCGATTTTCCCGGAAATCCATGCACAAGTGTATTTTCCACCAATGGCTGCATAAGCATTTTATGTATCTTAACATGGTACAGACTCTCATCTGCTTTCAATGTTGATAAAAAGGAATAATTCAGTCGTTCCTGCTGTAAATGAATGTATTTCTTCAGATAGGTCAGCTCATCTTTTAATTCCACAATTTCATTGCTTCCATGAATACTGTATCTCATAATTGCTGCCAGTTCTGTAAGCATTTTGCTGATCGCATATTCATTTTTATCCACTGCCATCCAGTTGATGGCATCCAGGGTATTGTATAAAAAGTGAGGATTGATCTGTGCTTCCAGTGCCTGAATTTCTGCATTTTTCTCCTTCAGCATTGCTATACGCTCTATGCGCTCAGACTCCTCTATTCGTTTCGTCATTCTGTTAAAATGCCTGGATATACGCATAAATTCTGTACCTGTAATGCAGCTTTCCTCCATCTGTTCTTCGCCGCCTTTTGTAGCGCGGTCCATAACATCAAGGATATATCGCATAGATCTGTCCACATCATTCGATGTATACCAGGCCAGCAAAATGCACAAAACCGCTGCCAATGCACCCACCAGTACAATGATCACTGAAATATAGGCAAAATTACGCATTCCATAATTCACGTCCTGGATATTCAGCACATATATCTGATTTTCCAGGATTCCCTTGCTCTTTACTCTCAGCGCTGTCTTTTGCAGGATTTTTCTGGTTTTCACATATTTCAAAGCGGCTTTTTCTATCTCTACCTGTGTAAAGACCGCTTTCTTTTCTCTATCCAATTCCAGTTTCTGAGGTTTCCAGTTATTCTCCGCAGAAGATATTACATTTCCCTTATTATCTGCAATCAATGTAACATTAGATTTTGTATTTCCTGAACTGTATATATTTTCAAGCATTGTTTCATCAAAGCACAAAATCACAAAGCCAACCGATCCCTTCTGATATTCAGAGAAATCCGTTAACTGATGGACAACATACATACAGTTATAGATTCCATACCCTTCCTGTGCGATACAGACAGATGGCAGATAAATCGTTCTTCTCTCATCTTTTATCAGTTCCATTGTATTATTGTTTTTGATCTTGTTTAAATCAAAACAAAAGCTGCTTTGCCCTGACTGCGTAACTGTATCATAAAAGCAAGTATCATAATGTGTTCCAAAAATAGCGATTCCAAGAACTCCCGAATTATTATAGCACAGTTCCTGTAAACGTTCCCCGATTTCATGTTCCGCCTGATATCGTTCGGAATTATCCCAACGGTTGATTGGTTTCAGCCTCTGTGTATAAAATTCATCCGTATAAATTCCCTGTATAATTTTTTCATATCCTTTATAGAAATTTTCAATATTCGAAGCATTCTGTTCCAGATTAGCCTGAATCAGTTCACCGGTCTGTGTTCTGACAACACTTCCACTTAACTGATAATTCAACACTAGAATACAGCAGATTGGTACAATCGACATAACCAACGATAATGCTAGCAGTTTTTTCGCTACTGCAAGACTCTGAAATTTATTCCAGATTTTTTTCATATTAAACTCCTGTTTTCTTTTTTATATGGATAATATTTGATAATTTTCCTAGAAATAGTTTTGTATGAACGAGTGCCAAACCGCATCTGTCAGAAAAAATAAGTCTTGTACAGACACTGATACACTTTTTTGCAAACAGAACTGTACCAAGCAACTGATAACAAAATATAACATTCTACATGCAATTGTCAATGGTAGGATCTGATTATAAAGCACAAAACTTCAGTCTTATTAATAATGATTCAAACTTCCCATCTAAAATTAAGACATAAATACTGGCTTACTTATCGCGGAAAAAATAAGCAGAGAATACGAAAAGTTAAGAAAAAGCTTAAAGAAAATCCTATTGTCGAATGTAATAAAATTCAAAACAGTTATTACCCAAACTTATTTTCGAAGTTTATCTAAGTAAATAGTTTACGTAATCAGAGTTATATTGATTATTCTTGCCAAATCATGTTTGGAATCTTATATTATAAACTATAAATATATAAGCGAAATTTTTCGAACATGTAAGAAATGACACAAACATTTAATGATGTCAGAGGGTTGAAAAATGGCAAACTATCATTGATACCACAGAACTGGACAATGCCATCAGAAAAAGAATAATTACTCTCTTATCTGTTGTTATAGTCATTGCAAAGCAGATGCATTTATGAAGTATGATAGAAACAATAAATATTGGAAGCAAAAATTTATCTTCAAAATAACCTTGTATACAATTTCTGAGCATTTCATAAAATTTGAAGAAATAAGTCAATCATAATTTTTGTTGTATAATATTTTGTAGTGTAAAATCACTTCTTTATGATATTTTAATCAAACTCATTATACAAAAAAATCCTATACAGCATTTCCTTGATGAAAAAATTGTAAAGTAGTGTCTGAAAAGAAATAAAATAGTTGCACAAAATATATCTTCTGAATTATCAGCCAGCTTTGGACGACACCTAACCAAAACAGAAAATATAAAAAACAATTCATATAGCGCAATTGTAAATCAATTACATTTTAATAGAAAAGTGATGCCTGCCAAAAGAAAATCACAAATTTATATAAATTTTTCTGAAAAGATCAGTATTCTCATTCAATTTAGATATTTTTCTAGATTTACAAAAAAATATATAGACTTTTAAATTTTTCAAAATGGCAGGCTATAAAATAAATTTATCTTTCAAAGCTGGGAACTTTACATTCTTGCTTTTCAAAATTGTTATTACGCTTTATCATATCAGACATCACTTCTCTATGATTCTAAAGAACTCCAGAGCTGTTTTTCTGTTTTTACTATTTTTTCAGTTTCGATTGCTTGCTCAAGCATAAAAGATAAATAAGTATCCTGAAGTGCTTCGCGTAATGAATAAAATTCAGTTCCACTTTCTGTGAAATTTTTCATACATGCAAGGCAAGATGCTACAGCAATCTCATCATCATTCATTCTTGCAGGATAAAAGGGATTTTGATAAATTTGTTTATCCAAAAACAGAATTCCCTTATGTGCCCATTCACTATTATTATTTATGCCTACATCCACTCTATGGAGAGATTGTTCTATTGGTTGATTAGATGCATTCAGAAATCTTACAGTATTATCATTAATTTCCCCCCGAACACCCCGAACATTCCAGCGTCGTGTACGAATTTGTGAAAAATACTGTTCACCTTCAAAATCCATAAAAGCATTTTTTCCATTTTCAAATTGCATAAAAGCCCAGTCTCTATCTTCTTGAATAATAGTTCCACTTTCATCAAAACCATTTCGACCATTAGTAGCTGTTACTTCTGACCAGAATTTTTTTCCCTGAATAACACAATTTTCGTATTTAATACCGAGAATTTTTCGGAATATGCTGATTGCATGATATCCGTGAAGCGCAGACAGCATAGCACTAGATGTTGTGCCCAAGTAACCTTGCCTGATAATATCTAATATACTTGCGTAATAAGGTTGAAAAAAATATTGTTCTACAATTTGTATGCGTCCATTATATTTTTGAGATAATGTCCATAATTCATTTAATTCTGCAATATTTTTTCCGGGAGGTGTTTCACAGAGTACAGGAATTCCTTTTTCCATTAATTGTACGAGATAATCTTTTACAATTTCCCGTGGAACACAAAGAACAGCAAAATCCGGCTTTCTGGAAAGTGCTTTGTCTAAATCAACGGTAGTAAAAACATGTTCCTGTAATGCAACTTCTTTTGCACGAGTTTCTGTACGTAATACACCTGCACATATTGAAAACTGTTCTGGTAAAAGTTTTGCAATTCGGTAATAAAAGTCGGCCCTCCAACCATATCCAATAACCATATAATTTGCTTTCATCTGTTTTCACCTTATCCTTTCACTTTAGTGCCTATCATACTGGCAATAATATATTTTTAAAGAATTATAAAAAATATTAACATTGGCAATACAACTATCAAAATACAGTAAAACCATCTTGCCAGCCCTTGTTTGAACGTCCAAAAAAATTACAAATTACCGTGAAGATAGTTGATTTTTTGCAAATTTTAAATAGAATGATGGAATCACAAAATTATTCCATACATCAATAATGGTAATACAATGTTAGTTATCATAATTTATTTTAAGATTAGAAGTAATACCTCAATAGACATTTACCACAAATTACAACCGTCCATTATGGATATTTCATCAATTTCCTGCGGTACTCCTTTGTAAAACAACAGAATATCGTAATGGTAAAAGGAATCCATAATGAACTAAACATACAAATTACTGAGAATAAATTACCATATATATGCAAATATTGCAATACAAAAGGAACGGATATACTCTGTAAAATTAATGTAAGACAAAAAGCTCACTAAAACTTCTCACACCAATAAGGTGGGTTGAACTTTTCTAAAAAAATGGAACTCGTAGCAAGACACAAATCCCATTTTAGGTATAAAAAGTCTTAGTTAGTTTATTATCAAAACTCCATTTATCACATCATCTGCTATCTATGCTGAGTAAAATTCACAAACTTGAAGTGCTTATCCATCTCATCACCAATCAATCCAATCACTTTCCCCATGGTAAATGCCGCCAACACTGTTCCAATTCCAAGTCCGTTGATATGTCCCAGTATCAGTCCTGTCATACAGGCAGTAATCGTCAGGCAGATCACATCAAAAGAAACCTTGACCTTAGAATATTTCACCTTTATAATCTCTGACAGCTCGCGAGGAAACAGATCCGTCGGAATGATCGGCAGACCGCATCTGTTAGAAAGTGCGATCCCTATACAGATCAGCAGATAACTGATCACAAAATATAACACTCTGAGTGGAATTGTCTTTGGCAGGATATTAATCCATGCCTCATTAACATCCAACAGTTCACTGAATGCAAATCCAACCAGAAAACTGCACAGATAAGCAGGTACAAATTTTTTTCTCAGTATCATCAGACTTAAGATCAGAAGTGCCTGAAAAATATAAGTCCATGTTCCCAGTGTGATTACCGGAAATACTTTTTCAAATGCATAAGGAACACTGGATATGGCAGATATTCCGGAACCGGAATACAGCATCATAATAACAGCAAGACTATTGATCATGACTGCTGTCACCAATGCCAGCTCTCCTCTGAAAATATGTCTCGAATCTTCTTCTCCATTTGTTTTCATAACAGTTCTCTCCTCTAGAGCGTGTTTCAAACACGCTCTAACACAAGCAAAGGACTGCTGTCAGAAAGTATTTTCTGTCATACTTTTCCGACGGCAGACCCCTGTGGCTTTTACATCTTATATTTTCTGAAAATATTATTTTTTATCGAATCAGGCAGGTAGATTTCCCACTTCGACTACTGATATTTCCCTGACTTACTCAACTGTGCAGACGCGGATCAGGTTTGTTCTTCCCGGAATTCCAAGCGGTACACCACCGGCAAATACAATAGTGTCGCCAACTTTTACAAGTTTATGCTTCTGTGCTGCTTCGATTGCTCTCAGGCAAAGGATCTCAGAACTGTATTCTTCCTTGATCAGCATCGGGTAAACACCCCAGGACAGATTCAGCTGGCGAAGAACTCTCTCAGAGCTTGTACATGCACCGATCAGACATCCTGGTCTGTGTTTGGACATCATATGAGCTGTACTTCCAGATTTTGTCACTGCAAGGATTGCACTGGCCTTCAGGTCGATTGCGGTCAGACAGGTTGCATGTGCGATTGCATTTGTAATATCCGGATTCTCATTTCTGTCTGTTTTCTTAAAGATTGTATTGTAATCAATATTCTGCTCCATATGTTCTGCAATACGGCTCATCATCTGAAGTGCCTGTACCGGATATTTACCGGCTGCAGTTTCTCCTGAAAGCATAGTTGCACTTGTTCCCTGGAAAATCGCATTGGCAACGTCTGTAGCCTCTGCACGGGTTGGTCTCGGATGAGAGATCATGGAGTCAAGCATCTGTGTTGCTGTAATAACTGGTTTTCCTGCTGTGTAAACTTTCTGGATGATTTTCTGCTGGATAACAGGTACATATTCCGGCGGGATCTCAACACCCATGTCACCTCTGGCGATCATGATGCCATCTGCTGCTTCAATAATCTCGTCGATATTGTCAACACCCTGCTGGTTCTCAATCTTTGCAATGATCTGAATCTCTTCACCGCCGTTTTCTTTCAGGATTTTTCTTACTTCGCGGATATCGTTTGCAGTACGTGTAAAAGATGCTGCAACGAAATCAAATCCTTCCTGGATACCGAAGAGAAGATCATCATGGTCTTTTTTACTGATGAATGGCATCTTCAGGTTTGCACCCGGAACATTGACACCCTTCCTGTCGCCAATCACACCTGCATTAATAACCTTGCAGACAATGTCCTTTCCTGAGATGTCCTGAACCTCCAGGTCTACAAGTCCATCATCAACCAGAATATGTCCGCCCGGCTGCACATCCTTATAAAGCTCTTTATAAGTAATGCTTACGCACTCATTAGTTCCTTCAATATCTTTATTTGTAAATGTAAAAATCTGTCCTTCTTCCAGAGAAACCTTGCCATCCTTGAAGCATCCAAGTCTGATCTCCGGTCCCTTTGTATCAAGAAGTGCTGCAACAGGTCTGTCATATTTCTTGCGAAGTTCTCTCAGTTTCTGGATACGGCCTCTCTGCTCATCGTGAGGTCCATGTGAGAAGTTGAAACGTGCTACGTCCATTCCCTCTCTCACAAGCTGCTCCATAACATCGCCCTTATCAGTAGACGGTCCCATTGTACAGATAATTTTGGTTTTTCTCATTTAATCTTTCCCTCCAAACTGTCAACTCAATTTTATCTATTTTATTCCTGTAAAATAATGTAATAAAATGTTATCTTTTTCTATAAATGAAAACATTAAGTCAAATAAAAATTACCATTATTGAGACTATCTGTCAATATAGAATTTCGACTTATTTTTGTTGATATTTGACAAAAAAATAACATACTTTTGTTGCAAATGTCACATATATTTTTGCTAATCCGACAGTTGGAAAATTTTTCACCCATTCTTATCAAAAGCCAAAATCTGCATAATCTTCCGGCAGAAATCTGTGGTAAATGATATGGCATCCTTCGTCTTTAAAACAATAATAATAAGGATCTGATCCGTCATCAAAGCGGATCATCACATCAAACTCCTCGTTATCCATTGGTTCAGTAATGATTTTATCTGAATAAGAATGGAACAGTTCTTTAATTTCATCTATCGTACATCCATGTCTGCCAACCAGTTCGATCAATGCCTTGATGAATTCATTCTCTTTCATATTATTATGTACATATTCGGAAGCTTTTTCCGAAACAGTGAAGCAGAAACGATCTCCTCTGTGTGATACTGCTACTTCACCAAATTTCTCTTCTATATAAGAAGGAAAATCTTTTAAAATCTCTATCATTCCTGCAGCATCCGTCTCATTGCCAAAGAAATGATTCAGGGAACTGAGCGGATAATAAAGGCTGATCTTCTCCTTCATATATCCAAGCTTCGCCTGTTCCTCTTTGATCACATCGATCAGACTGGTTTCTAATCTGTTATAGTTCATTTATTTTCCCTCCTGAAAATCTGTCCTTTTGCTTTTTCTGGTTAATATTTTATCAGACATTGCCCGAAAATCAATGCATTTCTTTTTCAATTGTACGCCCGCCAAAACAATTTCGATGTTTTCTTTTTCATACAAAAATAAAGAGCTTGCGAAACTGTCCTTTTTTTCTCCCTCTGACAAATAACTCTAACTGGATAAAACAAAACAGATAAAACCAACCACTTCGTTGCTTTTTTAACCAAATAACTGCTTGATTCGGTTAAAAAAACAGCGTTCCGAATATTATTTATATCCGAAACGCTGTCATTATTCCAGTTATTTCACTATGTATTTAATCCCAGTTCTTACGTCCATAACGAAGTGTCACATCATAGATTTCCTTCTGGAGTTTCTTTGTAAGATCTCTCTTCTTAATTCTCCACTTCCAGTTCATACCAACTGTAGATGGTTTATTCATTCGGAATCTGTTGTCCAGTCCCATATAGTCCTGCATTGGGATAACGCAGACACGCGCAGCACTGCGCATGATCAGACTGATGAAACACTTATACAGTTCTTCTTCCGGTGTTGCATGATCACACAGATAATCTCTCGCCAGTTTTCTCTCAGCTGCTGTGATGCTATTCCACCATCCCACGATAGTTTCATTATCATGGGTTCCTGTATACGCCACGCAGTTCTCCGGATAGTTATGTGGCAGATAATCACTGGCACATCCGGAATCTCTGGAGTCAAACGCAAATTCCAGAACCTTCATTCCCGGGAATCCGCTCTCATATACCAGATGACGTACGGAATCTGTCATATATCCCAAGTCCTCTGCGATAACCTGCTTCCATCCAAGCGCCTGTTCAATCTTACGGAACAGATCAATTCCGGGACCTTTTTCCCAGTGTCCGCCTCTTGCATCTTTATCTCCGTATGGAATAGAGAAATATTCATCAAATCCACGGAAATGGTCGATTCGCACAACATCATACAGTCTGAAGCAGTAACTCATTCTGGAAATCCACCACTGATATCCTGTATTTCTGTGATAATCCCAGCGATACAGCGGATTTCCCCATAACTGACCGGTTGCAGAAAATCCATCCGGAGGGCATCCTGCTACTGCCAGCGGTACATTGTCCTGATCCAGCTGGAACAGTTCTGGATGTGCCCATGCATCAGCACTGTCCATGGCAACATAAATCGGAATATCTCCAATGATCTGGATTCCTTTTGAATTTGCATAGGATTTCAGTTTCATCCACTGCTCATAAAACTTAAACTGCATATACTGCTGGAATTCAATATCAAAATAGAGTTCTTCACGATAATAATCCATGGCATTGTTCCAGCGGAGTCTGATATCCTCAGCCCATTTGGTCCATTCTACACCTTCGAAGCGGTCTTTTACTGCCATAAACAGAGCATAATCTGACAGCCACCAGCTGTTCTCTGCTACGAATTTCTGATAGTCAGGATTCTTGCTGATATCACTGTTCTCGTATGCTTTTCTCAGAAGCGGATATCGGCCCTTGTAGATTTTTTCATAATCTACCTCGTCAGGCTTCTTTCCCCAGTTAACTTTCTCGCAGTCTTTCTTATCAAGAACTCCTTCTTCCACAAGTGTATCCAGATCAATAAAATATGGATTACCTGCAAATGTAGAGAAAGACTGATATGGAGAATCTCCATAGCTGGTCGGTCCAAGTGGAAGAATCTGCCAGTAAGTCTGTCCTGCTTCCTTTAACCAGTCTACAAATTCATATGCACTTTTGGAAAAACATCCGATACCATAGTCTGATGGAAGGCTGCTGATCGGCATTAATATTCCTGCTGCTCTTTTTCCCATGATTCTTGTCTCCTTCGCCATTCTTCACTTTTACCGCCTATACTTTATCTAGTGTACATATAAGCAGTTTTTCTATACCTTATGCGCAATTGTTTTTTTTATTATATCTATTTTTTGTGCAAATTGCAATACAACTTTCATGTTATCCATTTTTTCGTGAAAATTACTAATCATTGCTTAGTTCTTTTCGTCATCTTCCATATTAAACACCAATCATTTCCACTCAGAGCATTGTCGTCAAGCGGATATTCGCAATCTGCTTCGCTACGCAGCTCTATACCGAATAACTGCTCCGCATTTCATCAGAAGGAGCTTATTTTTTATCCATATCAAAAACTTATAATTACAATGCAATATTTCTATTTTACGTTTCATTTCTGATATGATAGGATGTGTTCAGTTAAAAAATAACAAAGTAACACTCCAACTTATCTGTTGAGAAATGTTTATCATTAACTACCATCAGAAAATTTCTTATACAGATATCTTCAACATCTTAAGTTATACACATCAAAGACAAAGAAAGAGGTAAGAAAATGGAAGATAACAAATTATGTCTGGAAAAGCAGCCTTTAAATCAGGAAATGCTTGACAAAATCGATGCTTACTGGCGTGCAGCTAACTATCTGTCTGCCGGACAGCTCTATCTTCTTGACAATCCGCTTCTGAGAGAGCCATTAACTATGGATCAGATCAAGAAAAAAATTGTTGGTCACTGGGGAACTGTACCGGGACAGAATTTCGTTTATGCACACTGCAACCGTGTCATCAAACGTTATGACCTTGATATGATCCTGCTTTCCGGTCCTGGACATGGCGGAAACTTCATGATCGCCAACACCTATCTGGAAGGTTCCTACAGCGAAGTTTATCCTAACATCAGCCAGGATGAGGAAGGTATGAAGAAAATGTTCAAACAGTTCTCCTTCCCATGCGGAGTCCCAAGCCACTGCGCACCGGAGACACCTGGTTCCATTAATGAAGGTGGCGAGCTTGGTTACTCCATCGCTCATGCTTTCGGAGCTGTATTTGACAACCCGGATCTGATTGCAACTACTGTTGTAGGTGATGGTGAAGCTGAGACTGGTCCTCTGGCGACATCCTGGCAGTCCAACAAATTCCTGAACCCGATCACAGACGGTGCTGTACTTCCTATTCTTCACTTAAATGGATATAAGATCAGCAACCCGACTATCTTCTCCCGTCTTTCTCATGAAGAACTTGAATGCTTCTTCAAGGGCTGTGGCTGGAAACCATATTTCGTTGAAGGTGACGACCCAATGACAATGCACAAGAAGATGGCTGAAACAATGGACACAGTGATCGAAGAAATCAAAGCGATCCAGAAGAACGCCCGTGAGAACAATGATCCGGAACGTCCGGTATGGCCAATGATCATCCTTCGTACCCCTAAGGGATGGACAGGTCCTAAGGTTGTTGACGGACTTCAGATTGAAGGTTCTTTCCGTGCTCATCAGGTTCCGATCACTATGGAAAAACCGGAACATCTTGAACTTCTGAAGGAGTGGCTGGAAAGCTATCGTCCTCAGGAACTGTTTGACAAAAACGGACGCCTGATCCCTGAACTGGCTGAACTGGCTCCTAAGGGAAATGCACGTCTCGGTGCCAACCCACATGCAAATGGCGGACTTCTTCTGAAAGATCTTCGTCTTCCGGACTTCCGCGATTATGGTATTGAAGTACAGCCTGGCAAAACAAAAGCTCAGGATATGATCGAGCTTGGCGGATACATCCGCGACATCTTCAAACTGAATGAAGAAAACAAGAACTTCCGTATCTTTGGACCAGATGAAAGCATGTCCAACCGTCTGTACAAAGTATTTGAATATCAGAAACGTGACTGGAACGCAGAAATGCTTGATACTGATGACTGCCTCGCAAGAGACGGACGTATTATGGACAGTATGCTCAGTGAGCATATGTGTGAAGGATGGCTGGAAGGTTACCTGTTAACAGGTCGTCATGGCTTCTTCGCAAGCTATGAAGCTTTCATCCGTATCGTTGACTCCATGGCAGCCCAGCATGCAAAATGGCTGAAAGTTTGCAATCAGCTTTCCTGGAGACAGCCCATCGCATCCCTGAACTTCATCCTGACATCCAACGTATGGCAGCAGGACCACAACGGATTTACTCATCAGGATCCTGGATTCCTGGATCACATTGCCAATAAGAAAGCAGACGTAGTTCGTATGTACTTACCACCGGACGCTAACTGCTTACTCTCCTGCTTCGATCACTGCATCAAGAGTAAGAACTATGTCAATGCAATTGTAGCTTCCAAACATCCAAGCTGCCAGTGGCTGACCATGGAGCAGGCTGTTAAGCACTGCACACAGGGTATCGGTATCTGGGAGTGGGCAAGCAATGACTGTGGTGAAGAACCAGATGTTGTTATGGCCTGCTGCGGTGATACACCTACACTTGAGATTATGGCTGCAGTTACTATCCTTCGTGATGAAATGCCGGAACTTAAGATTCGTGTTGTTAATGTTGTGGACCTGTTCAAACTGGAATCCGACCACAAACATCCACACGGCTTAAGTGACGCAGAATATGATGCAATCTTCACAAAAGATAAACCTGTCATCTTTGCATTCCATGGATATCCAACACTGATCCATGAGCTTACTTATGAGCGTCACAACCACAATATCTCTGTTCACGGATATCAGGAAGAAGGTACTATTACTACACCATTCGATATGCGTGTACAGAACCAGATTGACCGTTTCAATCTTGTAAAGGATGCCATCATGCATCTTCCACAGCTTGGAAACAAAGGTTCCTTCTTAATCCAGAAGATGAATGACAAGCTTGTTGAGCACAAACAGTATATTGCTGAATATGGCCAGGATCTGGAAGAGATTCGAAACTGGGAGTGGCATAAATAAATCCGTCTAACAGATGATAAATTCCTTATAAATATAATAAGTCATCAGGATTCACATCATGTGGATTTCCTGATGACTTTTCTATTTCAGCGGTTCTGTTCTTTCCGTTCTGCCAAAAACTTCTGGAATGCTTTAGATGCAATACTTTGAGGATATTCTGTATCATGGATCAGAATAATGCTTCTCTCCGGAAGTGTTTCATTTACATCTATCTCAAAAACCTTTCCGGATTCCAGATCATCTCCGGCAAATTCTTCTGGCAGGAATCCGATTCCCATATTATACCGTACTGCCGGGAGAATCATATCTGTAGTCGCCAGCTCTACATCCGGCGAAAACTGCAGTCCATTTTTTGAAAAATACTCATTCAAAAATCTCCTGCTGATTGCCTCGGAAGTCAGGCTGATCCATGGATAGGCTGAAAGTTCCTCCAACGAAGTCTTCCTCCCCTTCAGCTCCGCAAAACGACTGCCTCCGATCAGAATTTCCCTATACTTTCGCACTACTTTCATTTTCAGTGGCTCTGCTAACTGTAAAGAAGCAGATACAACTGCAAGATCTACTTTACCCTCTTTTAAGGCATTTACAGAATCTGTAGTGCTGTTATTAAGAATTTTAAAATGCACATTCGGGTATTGAATATTAAAGTCTCTGACTGCCTCGAACAAATAACAGTGCAATGCTGTCTCTGTTGCACTGATATAAATGGTCCCGTTCTCAAGGCTGATCAGATTATTAAGATTATCCTCGGCTTTGAAAAACTGAGCACAGCCTGCTGCTACATACTGATAGAAAATCTTTCCCTCAGGAGTCAGTTTCATGCCACTTTTGCTTCTGGTAAACAGTCTGCACCCTAATATATTTTCCAGATTATGTATCGTCCTGGTCACAGCCGGCTGGCTGGTCTTTAATACTGATGCTGCCTTTGTCAGATTCTCATATTTTGATACGTAATAAAAAACTTTATAATATTCAAAATTTGCGTTCATTCTGTTCTCCGTCTGTCATTGCCTTATACTTCCGCATGATTCGTAATGTACTGAATTTGTGCTAATCACCCAATATAACATAACAATCTTTTTGATAACACGCAATTCCATATTTGATAATTGTCCGCATTCCATCCTTTTTCAAATGCTTTCGCCAGAGGCACATCATATTCATCAATCAATAAGATAACTTTCTGACCATGATGTTTCTCCAGAAGTTCTGACAGAATCCTCAAACTGCTGCACAGAACAGATTCCTTCATATCCGACAGAAGCAATGATTTGAACGCATCCTTATCATATTCCGTCAAACGTTCACTGTCCAATAAATACTGGAATCTACGCGCCTCACCATTTACAATCTGTATTGCCATATCACAGGCTTTTTCATAAGTTTGCGCGCTGATACTCTTCAGGGAAATAAAAATCACAGGGAACTTTCCCATGTATTGTTCGCAAAGATAAACTTCTCTGGAAATTCTTGTGTCTCTAAAGCAATTCTTATCACTGTTTAATTCAAAAAATGCTTTCAGCATACTCATATTCAGTGTTTTACCAAATCTTCTCGGACGTGTAAACAGATTCACCTCCGCCCAATTATCCAGAAGTTCTTTGATAAGCATCGTTTTATCTACATAGTAGAAATCTTCCGCCTGAAGCTTTGCAAAATTTTCTATTCCTATTGGAAGTTTCTTTTTAATTTGTTTCAATAGACACACTTCCCTTTATATTTGATATATTAAACTCTAACTTTTATAAAGTGTAACATATTGTTATTGAATTCGTCTATCAAAATTTCTTTACATTCCATAATGTTTCTATTAATACTGGAGCAAAATAGAGATTGCCAGCTATTTAATAACCACTGACAATCTCTATTTTTTATTTTATCAATCAGATCACTCTGAAATCTCAACAATTATTCATATAACAGAATGTCACTCTTTAGCAGTTTAACAAGAGAAATCTTTCATCCAATCGGTTCGAAGTCTACAGCACCATGTTTACACAGTGGGCAGATATAATCTTCCGGAAGTTCATCACCTTCGTAGATATATCCGCAGACTTTACATACAAATCCTTTCTTACCTTCTGTTTCAGGTTTCGGTTTTACATTTTTCTGATAATAGGTGTAGCTCATTGTCTCCTGGTCACTTACCACGCGGGCTTCTGTCACACTGCAGATGAACATTCCGTGAGTTCCCAGATCTACATACTGCTCTACTTTCAGGGACATAAATGCGTTGATATATTTGTCCAAGAATATCAGTCCGTTATCAGAACGATTCACCTTCTGTCCCGCAAATTTATCCACGCTTCTTCCACTCTGGAAACCAAACTGTTCAAATACAGAGAACGGAGCTTCTACAGAGAGACAGTTTACATTCATCACCCCTGTCTGCTTGATAACATGGTGAGAATAATTTGTCTTATTGATATTAACTGCAACGCGGAACGGAGAGTCTGTCAGCTGGGTAACTGTATTGACGATCAGTCCGTTATCCTTTTTACCGTCATTTGATGTCACTACATAGAGACCATAACCAATGCGGAATAATGCTGTCATATCATTTTTATTTGCCAGTTCATCATTCTTTGCAATATATTCCTTACAAAGCTCGGAAGCCATCGCTTCCATCTGATCTCTGTTTTCCTGATTGACTGCGGACATGATCTTCACTGTGGTGTCCAGCCAGTTGATCTTCTTACATTCAGAAAGCATATTTTTCATTACTTTTGCTGCCAGAGGTGCCCAGGAACCGTTTTCAATAAGGCCCACTGTGCGGTTCTGGAAATTATGCTCTGCCAGACGGGTAATAAAGTCATTCATAAACGGATAGATTCCTGCATTATAGGTAGTTGTTGCCAGTACCAGCTTACTGTAACGGAATGCATCACTGAGTGCCTGAGACATATCATCTCTTGCCAGATCATAAACAACTACCTTCGGACATCCCTTGCTTTTTAATTTCTCCACAAACTGATTGACTGCTTCTTTGGTATGTCCGTATACAGAAGTATATGCAACTACGATTCCTTCTTCCTCCGGTGTGTAAGAGGACCAGGTATCATAGAGGCTGATATAATGTCCCAGATTTTCTGTAAGTACCGGACCATGTAACGGACAGATGATCTGAATATCCAGAGTAGCTGCTACTTTCAGAAGTCTCTGTACCTGTGCGCCATATTTACCAACAATACCAATAAAGTATCTTCTTGCTTCATCATCCCAGTTTTCTTCCACATCCAGAGCACCGAACTTACCAAATCCATCTGCTGAAAAAAGAACTTTATCTGTACTGTCATAAGTCACCATAACCTCCGGCCAGTGTACCATTGGCGCAAATACAAAAGTAAGATTATGATTTCCCAGACTCAGTGTAGAACCATTCTCTACTTCCAGTTTCTGCCCTTCCAGATCCAGTCCGAAGAAATTCTTGATCATTACAAATGTCTTCGCATTGGCTACTACTGTAGTGCCGGGATATACTTCCAGAAAGTTCGCTACATTTGCTGCATGGTCAGGCTCCATATGCTGAACGATCAGATAGTCCGGCTTACGTCCGCCCAGTGCCTGTTCAAGATTATCCAGCCATTCATGTTTGAAATTGGCATCTACAGTATCCATAACTGCAACCTTGTCATCCAGAATCACATAGGAATTATATGCCATTCCGTTTGGCACTGCATACTGTCCCTCAAATAAATCTACCTGATGGTCATTCACTCCGACATATTTAATGGTATCTGTAATCTTCATATTTCTGCCCTCAATTCTTTCTTTATAGTATATCGTCTGTCCGTTACTATTCAGCAATCTGCTGTCACTCAACGTTAATCAGTTATAGTTGTTATGCATTCTTAATTTGTTTATGTTTTTATATTATACTATTTTAATCCAATTTTCAAGTCCTTTTGGTAATTTTTTTCATTTATTTATGAGATTTTTCATAGAGTCAGGTGGATATCCTCAATTGAAACAGGGCTTACTTAATTTGGTTAATTTACAGTATTCTCTGAAATTATTACGAGTATACTCAAAAAACAGCAGAACAGATACAAATTATCCATCCTGCTTACTTTCCCTCTATAGCAATCTGCGTAAATAATATATTAATCCAGTTCAGTAGAATTTCATGCTCTGCTGAACCACATCACAATTCATTATTTCCCCAAATTGCAATACTCATAATGTAGTTATAATCTTATACAATGTCTCCACGCTGTACGGCAGTATTCTCTCATCCAATTGAAATTTCGGATGATGCAAAGGATGATTCTCTCCTGGTATTCCCGCAAGAAATACTGTGAAAAGTCCTCTAGTTTCTCTAAAATATCTGTATGCGTTGTCACCGGAAAGAAACAACTCATCTTCTCCTTCCAGAACAAATTTATCCCCGAATACTTCTGCACCCACTACCTTTGCTGTCTCTGTAAGTTCCTCATCATTGGCAAACGCATATATCGGATCTTTTGGAAATTCCATACGGATCTGTGTGCCAGTCTGCTTTTCAATTTCCTGCAGATTTCTCTCCAGCTCGTGCTCAAGTGCCATGTAAGTTTCTTCATGAACTGCGCGTATATTTCCGTTTAATACCACATGGTCTGCAATAATATTCGTATATTCACCGCCATGGATCGTACCCGTACCCACAATATATTTTCCTGCATCCGGATGCTGTTTTCTAAAACTTTCATTCAGATCATGAATGGCACTTATCACTTGAGCAGCTGCATAAATTGCATCAATCCCCTTATCCGCTTCACACCAGTGACTGGATTTTCCATGAACATGAATCTGCATACTGTTGATCATGGAAGAAGCCTGTCCCTGGTGCACTGCCATTCCCAAAGTCATATCTGTCGCATAATGAAACATAAGAAATGCATCTGCTTTGGGATTCTCCAGTGCTCCAGCCTGAATCATCCTTTTTGCTCCCTCGCCGATTTCCTCTGCAGGTTCAAAAAGAAAACGAATCCTTACCGGAAAATTCCTCTGTTCTTCTGCCACGATCTTTGCAAGAATCAAAGCTGACGCAATAATAAAATCATGGCCACAGGCATGCATACACCCCTGATTCACAGATGCATAAGGAAGTTCTGTCTGTTCCTGTATAGGCAATGCATCCATCTCTGCTCTGAGGACTATCAGTCTTTTCCTGATTTTCAGGGATGGAAGTTCCGCTATAAGACCCGTAGGTTCCACAGGAGTAATCTCATATCCCAGTTTTTCCAGATATATCCGGATAAACGCAGAAGTTTTTACCTCCTGAAGTGCCAACTCAGGATGCTGGTGAAAGTGACGCCTGAGACTGAGCAATTCCTCTGTATAATGTCGAATATTCATATAGCCTCCTGTAATATTTTTATTAATACTTACGATGATCAAATATATCTGTCATTTAACCAAGTCAAGTAAATCACCTGCTTTTATTTTGAACATTTTCCAGACTATCTGTTGTGCTAATTGTTCAATGCTCTGTAAATCTTTGAAGAAAGTGCTCTGATTCCGCTTACACCGCTTCCTTCATATGTTTGTGAAAAAATACATACAATATATGTTGTCTTTTTGCCATAAACAATTGCCACATCATTCTGACAGCTGTCATTTTCGCCTGTCTTATTTGCACATTTTATTCCGGAAGGAAGACCTGCCGGGATTTTCCATGTTCTTGTCTGATGTAACAGCAGATTCAACATTTCTTTTGAGTATTTTGCCGATACACATTCGCCTTTATAAATCTTTTCAAGGATCAGCCCTGCATCTTTTGCAGAAGTCATATTTGAATGTCCGTCCCATGTAAAAGAAGATGCTGAAGGATGAAGACTGCTGTGACATCCTGTTTTTGTGCATCCCGCTTTTTTAAGATATCTGTTAATCACGCTGCATCCATTTGTAAAGCTTCTATAGGAACTATTCCTTCTTACCAGTTCATTAAATGATTCGTTGTCACTGACTGTGATCATATTTGTCAAAAGACGACTTACCGTACTGTTCTTTTTTATCCTTCCGTTTTTAATACTGTCATAAGTTGCTGCCATTGTAAACAATTTAATCACACTGGCCGGCTTCATTGCTGTATCATTGATGGAAATTACATCTCCTGTTTCCAGGTTTTTTACATAAACAGACCATTTTCCACTATATCCGCTGATCATTGAAACAAGCTGTTTCTTCAGGCTGCTCAGAGATATTTCTTCTTTTGTACATTTATGCCCGTCACAATCCACATAGCTTCCATCCGGAGTCTGCATATTTTTCGCTATCTGACCATCTTCTTTAACATAATATCCTTTTACCCATCTGTTTACATACATACGACCGGTTTTTGACAGGTAATATTGTTTCTTTTTTATCTGTGTCCATCCCGGTTTATTCATCCATAAACGACCGTTTTTCTCTCCAAAATAATATTTTCCTTTGAAACGTAAATCACCGATTTTCGTATCAAGAGCATGGAAAGTTTTTCTTGTATCAAGAACTCCTCTGGAATTAAAGGTATAATATCCGGTCACTAATTCTTTTTTCTTTGGAACCCGCAGATATAGTACCTTTGAAGATAATATCTGTTTATCCTTTTCTTCATCGCCGGTTGTAAACTGCCATGAATCTTCTGTTTTTTCCAGAACTGCTTTTTCACTTTCGTTTACCTTTACAGAGATTCTATTTCCGGCAGCCTGTACCTGTATTGAAATCCCCAGCAAACAGATTACAGCAATTACCAAAATAAAAATATGCTTTTTCTTTTGTATCTTCCTTCTCACCTTTTATGTTCTCCATTCTTTCAGATATTCCGGTAAACATTCACATTTGTCTTATTCTTCTTTCATACTCAATATAGCATTCGGACGTTCCAGGCAGAACTTCTGTATTTCTTCCAGAAATCTCTGACCGTATTTCTTTAGCTTATTCTCGCCCACACCGGAAACCTCCAGCATTTCTTCTTCATTTGATGGACATTTGATGCACATATCTATCAGCGTCTTATCACTGAACACGATATATGGAGGCATGGCTTCCTCTTTTGCAATTTCCAGACGAAGTTTCCGCAGGGCTTCAAATAAATCGTAACCTGCTGCCGTAAGCGCATCTGTACTGCGTTTTCTGACAGATTTCTGGGGCTTTTTCTTTTTATCCGGTTCTTTTTCCTCGTAAGTACGCATGATCACGTGAGTATTTTCATCTCTTAGCGGAGAAATATTGCCCAGTTTCAGCACACTGTAACGTTCCTGTGTCTGATAGAGATATCCCATCTCAGTCATCTGGCTGATCAGTGCCCTGAGTTCTGCCTCACTGTGATCATTCAATGCCCCATAAGATTTATACTTATCTGTTCCAAGCTCCCTCAGCCGGGCTCTCTTAGCCCCCAGCAGAGTACCAAGCACAATTGTCAGTCCATATCTTCCTCTCGTCTCAGCCACACAGTTCACTACCCACTTCGCCTCTCTGGTCATATCTGTCTCATGGTATTCTCTGTGACAATTTCCACAATTATCACAGGGACCGAAGGTCTTTTCACCGAAATACTCCAGAATATAATTTCGCAGACATCCTGTTGTTTTACAATATCCTTCCATGATCTGAAGCCTTCGTATATCCCGCTGACGAATGAAAAATTCATCCTCTTCATCCACATCTGAAAAATCTTTGTTATCCAGAAGCATTCGATCGATCATAACATCCTGTGCAGAAAACAATAGAACGCACTGGGAATTCTCTCCGTCACGCCCTGCACGTCCTGCCTCCTGATAATAATTCTCCATACTCTGCGGCATATTGTAATGGATCACATATCTCACATTGGATTTATCAATCCCCATTCCAAATGCATTTGTTGCAATAATAACAGGAGTTCTGTCATAAATGAAATCATCCTGATTCTTTTTTCTGGTTTCATTATTCAGTCCTGCATGATATCTGGTAACAGCAACTCCTTTTTGGAAAAGCAGTTCAAAAAGATTGTCCACATTTTTTCTTGTAGAGCAGTAAATAATCCCGCTCTCTGTTGGATGTCTGTCTATGTAATCCATCACAAAATCGTCTTTTCGCCGGATATTTTCCACGCTGTAATATAAATTCTTTCTATCAAACCCGGTGATCACTACTTTCGGATCTTCCAGATTTAAAGTACAGAGAATGTCGTTCTTTACTTCCTCTGTTGCAGTTGCGGTAAAAGCACTGACGATCGGACGACCGGGAAGATTTTTTACAAAATCTACAATTTTGACATAGCTTGGTCTGAAATCCTGTCCCCACTGGGAAATGCAATGTGCCTCATCCACTGTCACCATGGAAATCTTCACATGTCTGGCAAATTCCAGAAACTCATAATTTTCCAGACGCTCCGGTGCAACATAGATAATCTTATATCGTCCCCCTGCTGCCAGATACAACGCCTTGCTGATCTGATTTTCTGTCAGTGAAGAGTTAATAAAAGCAGCATGGATTCCCGCTTCATTCAATGCCTTTACCTGATCCTGCATCAATGATATCAATGGAGAAATCACAATTGTGATCCCAGGCATTATCAACGCCGGTACCTGATAACAGATGGATTTTCCAGCTCCTGTCGGCATGATTGCAAGCACATCCCGGTGTTCCAGAATGGACTCCACAACACTCTCCTGCCCTTCTCTGAATGTATCATATCCAAAATAAGTCTTTAAGGTTTGTACTGCCTGTCTGTTCACCTGAATCCTCCCTCTGCATTTTAATCTATTTTAATTTCTTTTTCAGATCCTGAATCAGTTCGGAATAGTCTCTGTGCTGCATCTTCGGAAATGCCTTGATGATACGCCCCTGCCCGACAACGGTATGATTGGTAATAGAGCTGGACAGTTCATCAAACTGAGCCTGAAGCTCCGCTCTTTTTATGCGAAGCATTTCGATAGATTTTTCTCGCTGTGCTGCAGTTGCATCACGCAGTTCTGCTGCTGCAAGAGTTGCCTGAACCTTTCCTTCTCCCACTTTCTGTGCTGTGCCAATCGTAGTCGTAGCCAGTGTATCACTCAGTTTATCACTTACAATTCTCAGATCTGAGCGAACCTTATCCAGTCTGGTAAGCTTTTTATTTAATCCCTGTATCACTGCTACCGTCACAATAAAATCTGTCAGATACACAGCATACAAAACTGCTATCACAATCCATTCCCAGGTTGCAGGTGTATGTGACGCATGTGCCTCTACATACTTCTGGAAAACTTTTACTACCATAACGATAGCCAGTCCCCAGATCAGAGAAAACTCCAGGCAAATGTAGCCATGAAAATTGAAAGGTTTATCTGAATAATCCCACCATCTTGCGTGGAAACACACATCCAGCAGCCAGCCTGCAACCAGTTCCACCGCCGTTGCCAGAACAATCCCAAACACAAAAATCATTCCATCACTCATCTGATGCCCATTACCCTGAATTGTATTGAGCAGAGCAAAAACAGAAAGCACCCCAAATCCATATACCGGGCAGACCGGTCCATTCAGGAAACCTCTGTTTATGACCTTTCCCAAGGCTACTGCATGAAAAATAACTTCAACAACCCAGCCGCCAAAAGAATAAATAAGAAAATACAGACATATCTGAAAATACGTCATTCCACAAATCATTCGTTGCTCCTCCTTATTTTCATCAAACCACTTTTCATATCCCATTATCACAGTTCAAACAGAAAACTTACCTGATTCAGTTAAACTTACCCCAGACTGTTTTGTAATGTACTGATCAGTTCCTCTATAACAATTGGTTTGGATAAGAATCCATTCATACCACATGCCAGTGCTTTCTTTCTGTCTTCGTCAAAAGCATTGGCAGTCATGGCAAGGATCGTGATTCCCGCCAGTGAAGGATCATCCAGTGAACGGATCTGCTCAGTAGCCTCATATCCATTCATTACAGGCATCTGCACATCCATAAGCACCAGGTCATAATCACCTGGTGTTGAATTCTTAACTTTCTCCACAGCCTCTGCTCCATCTTCCGCTGTATCAACCCGAAAACCATATTCACTAAGGAGCTCTACTGCAATTTCACTGTTCAGTTCATTATCTTCCACAAGCAGTATGCGCCTGCCTCTGAAATCTAAATCTGCTGCCGGAAGGATATTATCCTCTGTCTCAGCCTGTTTCTGGCCGATTGCAGCCATCAGAGTCTCTCTGATATCCGACATAAACATAGGTTTGGCACAGAACGCAGTCACCCCTGCTGCCCTGGCTTCCACTTCAATATCTGACCAGTCGTAAGCAGTCAGGATAATGATCGGCGTATCATCACCAAGACTGCGGATCTGACGGGTAACTTCAATGCCGTTCATATCCGGAAGACGCCAGTCAATGATATAAGCATGGAATGCATCTCCCATTTCCACAGACTGCCGTGCACGGAGAATAGCCTCCTTGCCGGAAAGTGTCCATTCCGAACGCATTCCAACCTTTACAAGCATCTTAGTCACACTGTCACAGGTATTGAAATCATCGTCTACTACCAATGCCTTCAGGCCTTCCAGCTCTGCGATTTTCTCTATACGGTGGTTCTCAGGCTGAATCCGCAATGGCAGACGGATAATAAATTCAGTACCTTTGCCCTGTTCTGTCTGAACCTCAATGGTTCCGCCCATCATATCCACGATGTTTTTGGTAATGGCCATGCCCAGTCCTGTACCCTGAGTCCTGCTTACAGTGGAAGTCCGCTCTCTCTCAAAAGGAGAAAAGATCTTCTGCACAAATTTCTGACTCATGCCGATTCCGTTATCCTTTACCCGGATTTCGTACAGTTCACAGCCTCTCTGTGTACCCGGATACTCTCTCAGCCGGACAGAAACGGTTCCGCCTGCAGGAGTAAACTTGATCGCATTGGATAAAAGATTCAGCAGCACCTGATTCAGCCTGGTCTTGTCGCAATAAACATCCTCATTGGTAACATCCATGACATCCATGTAAAGCTCTAACTGTTTCGCATGGATCTGTCCGCTGATAATGGTTTTCAGATCATGAAGAACCTCTGACAGACTGACTTCCGTCTCTTCCAGATGGATTTTCCCGCTCTCAATACGGCTCATATCCAGGATATCATTGATCAGTGAGAGCAGATGATTACTGGAGGAAAGAATCTTACCCAGATAATCCCGAACCCTTTCTTTATCATCAATGTTGCTTACAGCCAGTGTGGTAAAACCAATAATCGCATTCATTGGTGTCCGGATATCGTGAGACATATTGGAAAGAAAGGTGCTCTTTGCCTTGTTTGCAGTCTCCGCAGCGCGGACCGCCTCAGAAAGGGCCTGATTCATTTTTCTGTCAGAGGTACGATCTGACAGAACCAGGATATATTTCTTTTTCCCGTTTACCTCGCTGCCCATTGCAACGTTATGAAACCAGCGGTGTTCTCCTGTTTTCTGATGAACATATTCAAGATCCCATTCCTGCTGCTCATGAACCTGGATTTCTTCCAGATACTTCTTCTCCGGATCTTCAACGTCCCCGGGATGCAGTTTCCCAAGGACACAAATATCTTTACGAATCTGTTCTACTGTAATTCCCAGCAGTTTTTCCACATTGGGACTGACGTAATCTGCCTGATATGTTTTTGCATCCAGCATCAGGAAAACGTCATCTACATTCATTGACAGCTTTTGAAACAATTCGTCCCTGTACAGGATCTCCGTATCCTTTCTCTTCAGGTTTACCCTGTTTTTCCGGAGAATAATTCCAATAAAAAGACCGGCAATACACACCGCTACTGCACTTACAAGCAGCACAGTGCTACGCTGCAGAACATTCATACTTGCATTGACGATATCAGCCTGGACAAGTCCCAGAAAGATCCAGTCCTGAGGTTTGGATTTCTCATAGACCAGATAGTAATCCTCTCCATCCAGATTTATCAGCATTGCATCTGTATGTCCTTCCTTAAACTCTTCTGAAAGTTTAAGGATCTCTTTTTCAGACATATTGGAATGTTCTCTCAGAATCCCAAAGAAATTATACACCTCTCCCCATGCCTCAGAAGAATGATCCACAACAACACGGCCATCCGGATGAACCACATAACTCTGGGCATTTCCATTGAAAGCAGAAATATTCAGCACATTTACGATATCAGAGTTTTCATAGGCAATGGCAATGGCATCATATTCAAAGCCCTGATAACTTCCATGAGGCCTGGGAGTAGCAAAAACAAGGAGCTGGGATTTTCCGGGAACCGTTGCATTGGTTATCACATCATTTCCCTGCCGGATCTCATCTTCAATATTTTCCTGCAATCCCAGATACCCGGTTTCACCTGTTGCCATCTTATAGTTCCCGTCCGCTGACAGGAAATAAAAATCTAAAAAGCCTGCATCTTCCTGTGCTTTCTCTATATACTCACGAATTTCACTTTCATCGGAAGTGTTCTGCAAATATTCCCCCCATATATGGAGATAAGTCAGATTCTTATTTGTCAGCTCACTTAGCATATTATCAGACTGATGAAAAATTTCTGTCAGGTGAGAAACACTTTCCTCATAAACAGTCTTCGATACAAACCCCAAATATTGGAAAACAGTCAAAAGGATTCCAACAAATAGGGCAATAAGAACTGCTGCATTCCATCGTTTTCTCACAACCCGTTTCTTTCTGTTTGTATTATGATTCTTAACATCCATTCTTCTCACCTCAGAGTAATGTAGTCTTCAGGCTCTGCAAGAATGGCATTACCATCTGAAACATATGTTGTCCAGGTATCTTCCACAGAGGTATCCCCTCCATCAAATACAATATTTTCCTCTGCCGGATAAGCTTCCATATACTGTGGTGCTGCAAGGCAGGTCACAGTAAAAGTATCCTTGTCCTGAATCTGTTTTCCATTCTTTGTAACTTTACTCAATGTATAACCATTATCCGTTTCCTTGATTTCTACAGAAATACCGCTGAACACAGGCAGAGAGCCGCGGTTAAAGGGGATAAAGCCTCCCTGGTAGCCTTCTACGAAGTTTCTGACCGTTTCCTTCAGTTCTGCCCCGCTCATCTCACTGCTGTAAGCGGAAAGCTCGTTTGGCATAATCATGTTGCCTGCCATTTTTTCTGTATAACCGGCCTTCAGTACATTTCCTGTAAAGCTGTTTCCTGTTGCAATCAGCACATCCGTCCCATAAATACCGCGCAAAGTGTTTGCCATAACAGAATAGGCTTCATTGCCTCCGCTGGTATGGAAACGATTGGAATAAGTTTTCTTTGAATCCAACACAATATCCTCAGAAGTGGACTTTTCTTCAAGAAGCTGGGAATTCAATGACTGATAAGCCTGCTCTGCATTATATTCTCCTGAGATCATCTTAGACACCACATCCCTGGAAATGGAAAAAAAGTCATTTGACGCAATACGGATATACATATGGTTTTCTTCGATTACAGGTTTCACATCCTTCAGATATTCCGTAAGCCTGAAATCCACATCCTGGCTATAGCTTAACAGATCCTGCCCATCATAAATGATCCGGTTCTGCGCATCCTCTGAAAGCATTGTGTTCAGTACCTTCATTGCTTTCTGCCGACGTGTTTCATCCTTTGTCAGGTCACGGTTTAAAGCTATCTGGAAATATGGTGTAGTCATCAGCCACTTTTCGCCGTTCTGCTGAAAGAATGGTAGGAATGTTGTGTTAATGCCCTGATCCTGGAACATTTTTACACCGGCAGAAGTGCCGAAATACATGGCAAGTTTACCACTTTTGTACATCTCAACCACATCATCATAATTCATATCCAGATCATCCTGGCTCAGCCCTGTATCCTGAATAAACTGCTCCATACGTTCAAAAGCCTCCGGCCAGACAGTACTGTCCAGACCTTCTCTCTTTGTATTGTCCGGGTCACTGTAGATGGTACGCCACTTACGTCCATCCACAGAAGACAGCTCTGATGCAGACAGACCCTGCAGTGTTTCCATACAGGTATAATCATAGTAATAGTCTGCAGTAAACCCACGGATACCCACCTCATCAAATGCCTGGCAGGCAGAAACGAAGCTTTCATAATCCGTTGGAAGAGGAATATCATACTTTTCAAAAAGATCTTTGTTTACTACAAAGCCATGGGCATCTGCACACACAGGAAGCCAGTTTACGCTGCCATCCTGATTTCTGAAACTGTTAAGGTATGTATCATAGACAGCACCTGCCGCATTGGTTGTGGAAAGATCCATCAGACTGTCTTTCAGAGGACTTGCATCATGGAGGGAAAACCGGCAGCAGGTTATAATATCCGGCAATCCACCGTTTTCGTTCAGAAAACGATAGAAATCCAGATCATTATTGCCTACTACAAATTCAATGTTGATATCTGGAAGCTGTTCCTGGATGTATGATGCGTATTTTTCATACAGATTTGTGGTCCATAGATACACTGTGAGAGTTTCCGCGTCTTCTTTTTCCGTACTTTTCCTGCCGCAGCCAGACAGAAGTGACATGACTGTCACCATCACCAAAAGAACAGAAACTAACTTGTTCCATTTTTTCTTTTTCATTATAGCTTCTCCCTCTGATTGTGTTTTACTAACTCATTGATCACTTTTACTAATAATTTCCCATCAACAGGCTTGGCAATATGTTCATCCATTCCTGCTTCCTTTGCTCTCATTTTGTCCTCAGTGAACGCGTTTGCTGTCATGGCAATGATCGGTATCACTTTTGCATCCTCTCTGTCCAGAGAGCGGATCATCTTTGCTGCTTCATATCCATTCATGACAGGCATCATAATATCCATAAGAATAACATCAAATTCTCCAGGTCTGTTTTTTCTGAATATGTCAACAGCCTTCTGTCCATTCCATGCTTTTGTCACCACAGCGCCTTCATTCTGAAGCACAAATTCTGCAATCTCCATATTCAGCTCATTATCCTCTGTCAGAAGAACATGGAGCCCCTGGATAGAAGTTTCTGTTTTTTCTTCAGCTTCAGTCCTGTCCTTCATATCTGTATCAATTCGGAATGGAATCCGGATCACAAATGTAGTCCCTATGCCTTCTTTACTTTCAAAGGAAATGGTTCCGCCCATTTTCACCACCAGTTTTTTTGTAATTGGCATTCCCAGTCCTGTTCCGGCGAATTTTGTGCGGCTTCCTGCATGTTCCTGTGCAAATGGTTCAAAAATGCGTTTCTGGAATGCCTCTGCCATTCCAATCCCGGTATCTCTGCAGACAAATTCCAATGTGGTCATTGCTGTCTGTTTCGATGGGATTTCCCGACAGCTGATATAGACATATCCGTTTTCTTTGTTATATTTCACCGCATTGGACAAAATATTCATCAGAATCCGTTTCACATGCACCGGACTTCCAATAAGATTCCAGTGTGTAACTTCTTTCTTTTCCCAAATGATCCGGATATTCTGCTCTGCAGCCATATGTTCGATCACCCCCAGTATTTCCTCAGAAATACTGTTCAGATTAAATGGGATTTCTTCCAGAACCACTTCATCTGACTCCAGCTTGCTCATGTCCAGAACCTCGTTTATCAGTTCCAGCAGCAGATGGGATGCCTTTTTGATCTTTGCCCTGCATTCCGTCTGTTTCTCCATATTGTCTGCATAATGGTCTGCCACATCGATCATGCCGCAGATTCCATTGATCGGTGTCCGGATATCATGGCTCATTCTCTGCAGAAACTCGGTTTTTGCCTCATTGGCTGCTTCTGCTTTTTTTGCTGCTCTTAGAAGTTCTGCTTTATATTTTTCATCTTTTTCCTGTTCCTGTTTCCGGTGTGCCAGATCCGCTCTGTAACCCCAGAAGCAGAATATACCGAATATGAGTAAATAAAGAAAAACGACAGCTGTTACACTTAGTGGCAGGTTACGGAATACTTCCGTATCCGGAAGATAGGCATAAATATAATAATCCCGCTGCTTCAGCATGATTCCGTAACCTCCGGTTCCTTCATTTTTTAAATGAAAAATATGCTGACTGTCTGTATGCTCTTTCATTGCCTGGACAACCTGGTTGCCGGCAGTATCCTGTCCCAGCAGGCTTTCATCGTTGCTGGCAACGATGGTTCCCTTGTCTGCAACAATAATCGTTCCATCCTTCTGAGTGCTATAGCCATTTAAAAGGTTCTGTATTGTCAGGGTATAATTTCTGACAAATTCCGAAGATGTATAATAATAAATTGCAACCATACCTGGTGCATCTTTTCTGGCACAGGCCGCAATGTCGATACGTGATCCGTCTTCTCGGTCAATCCGTTCCGAATAAGATCTTTCTTCATATCCGGTAAAATCCATGATAATGTCTTTTTGCAGATAATCTGTGATCTCATTGGTCAGAGCCTCATCCATGCTGTATTTGCAGACTGTCTTTCCCTCTGTATCCAGCACAAGGATACCATCCACCCAGAGGGTCTGCAGATTTTCTTTCAGAAACTCCTGGCTTAGCCGGCCGCCGTTTTCTGTTTCCATGTCGATATTCGTACTCATCTGTCTGGCACTTTCAATGGCGCGGAGGAGACTTTTAGATTCCGAAGCTTCATTATAATGGGTGTAGGTGGAACACTGCACTTTGACATAGTTTACAGTTTTCACCATCCTGTTCTCTGCTTCCTTTTTCTCTGCCTGAAAAAAGTAATACAGGGAAGCTGCAGTCACACAGATTCCAAGCAGAATGCCGAATATCCAGAATCGTTTTACTTTTATTCTTCTCCTAATATCCAAGATCATCCACCTCCAGATACTTCTGGGGATCATCCAGATATTTTTTAATGATTTTCAGGGATGTGCCATCCTGACACATTTCTTCCAGCGTCTGATCCATCTGCTCACAGATTCCTCTGTCATCCTCTTTTGCAAAAGCAACACCTATCCCGACCACCATCAGCGGATCTTCCAGGATACGGAAGCTTGCATCATAATCCTTCATGTACTGGACAATGGATTCCTCATGTGCAGCAACTGCATCTACATATCCTTTTCCCAGAAAGGTATAGATTAGTTCCCTGTGCCCAAGACTGATCAGATTGCCCAGTTTGGGGATCCTTTCATCCGTCCGGTTCAGAAAGATGCCTTCCGGTTTGGTTGTGGACTGGACGGCAAGGTTCTTGCCCTCCAGATCACTTAGTTTATAGATATCACTGCTCTCATTTACAGCAACTACCTGGCGGCTTGCTATGTAAGGTCCTGCCCAGCGGTAATCGTCAAGGCGTCCTTCCATGGAAAAACAGCCCATAATACAGTCGATCTCTCCGCTTTCTACCAGTTCTTTTTTCTTCTCCCAGTTGATCTGGACAACATCCACCTGATAACCTATTCTTTTAAAAGCTTCTGTAGCCAGTTCCACATCAATTCCTGTGGGAATCCCATCTTCATTCAGATAATTGTATGGCGGATAACTGTCACTGCCCAAGGTGATAACGGGCTTTTCTCTTTCTTTTTTAGTAACATCTGCATTTTTGCACCCTGCCAGGGCAGTTGCTAAAATTCCCACAAGCAGAATGCCTGCAATCACTCTTTTTCCTTTCATCTTTTCTCCATTCCTGCTGTTCTTCTCTATTTTCCATCAAAATTTAACCGAATCATGTAAGTCCCCTGCGGAGGTTGCGAATATCCGCTTGAAGACAAAAAAAAGTTCCTTGTAAAAAATTTTTACAGGAACTTTTTCCATAATGCCCATTTAACATTTACCTTTTTTATTACTGAGGCATGATGCAACCGGCTGGCATGGCCAGATTTCAATCTGACTTTAGCTCCTTCTGGCTTTGCGCCCCGGCTTTTCAACCGGTTTGCCAATAAATGCCATAAAAAATTATTTTTATTATAGCACTCATACTATATCATGTCTATAAGAAAATATGTTACTGTTCACAGCAACACGCTTCGCGAGATATTGCCAGTGAACAGTAACGAAAATATACCTCTTAACATACAAATCCAGCTTTCCATCAAAACTTAAGAGAAATTTACCGGAATGAAACTCCTTCATCAACCAGCCATGATTTTCTAAGTGCCCCATAGGAGATCAGAAAATTCGCAAGCCATCCGGCCGGTACAGCAAGCCAGACAAATGCAATTCCATAACGCGGTGCAAAAATCAAGGCAACTGACAGCCGAATGGCAAGGTTTACCATATTGGCAATGAGAAACGGCCGCATAATTCCAAGTCCACGAAGAACTCCATCTGTTGCCATCTTAATACCCATAAAAATAAAGAAATATCCCAGCCATTTCATATAATCCCCGGACACCTGATATGCCAGAGCGGTTCCATCTTTTCCAAGGAATAAGGAAGAAATTGGGGTGTGCAGTGTTTCAATGACTATGAAAGCAAGGACTGCGAAACACAGGTCCAACACCAGTGCAGCATGGTATCCTTTTTTGATACGTTCAATTTTCTTTGCTCCAAGATTCTGGGAAACATAGGGCGAAACCGCATTTCCAATGGATACAAATATCAGTGAAAAAACATTCTCTACTCTCATGGTTGCCGCATAACCTGCCAGCGCCTGTGTACCGAAGGGATTTACAACCGCCTGTACGATCATCATACCAATTGACACTGTGGATTGCTGAAGAACCGATGGTACTGCAATACGAAGCATGGAATGTAACTCCTGCCTGTCAAACCAGTTAAAGCGGCTTTTATATCGACGCATCCGGTTAAAGAAAATCAAAAGCGAAAACACTGCGGAAATCCCCTGCGCAATGAGAGTTGCAAGGGCGGCACCGAACACACCCAGCCCTAAACCTGCCACCATCCAAAGATCCATAACAATATTCAAAACAGAAGAAAATATCAAAAGGCCCAACGGAATCTTCGATTCACCGATGGAATTGAACATCGTTGAAAGGATATTGTACATAAACAGAAAGGGAAATCCCACAAAATAAACACGCAGATACAGTACTGCTTCATCCAGTATGTCAGCAGGTGTTTGTAATAAACTCATCATAAAATGAGAAAAGCCAAAGCCAAAAACCCCCAGAAGTATACTCAGAATCAGAAAGCTGATCAACGATGTTGACACAATTGTTTTCATTTTGCTATAATTCTGGGCTCCAAAATAGCGGCTCACAAGTACACCTGCTCCTACACCTGCACCCAATGCTACACAGATGAATACATTGGTCAAAGCAGCACAGGCTCCAACTGCCGCAAGTGCAGAGGATCCCACAAACTGACCGACGATAATGGAATCAGCCATATTATATACTTGTTGAAAGAAGCTGCCCAGAATCATAGGCATTGCAAAAACAGTCAGTGCTTTAAGAGGGACATCTGTGATTAAATATTCATCTTTTGACATTCTCATTTTCCTCCATCAATTCCTGCTTTTTATCCGAAATCACGATTGTATTTTCAAAATGTAAGTTTTAGATTTCGTTACGCAACAATTATATGTAGTTACAGCAAATAAGTCAAGCTGCTGTTTACTTTTAGTAATATAAATGATATGATATTTGATATTTAAGAAAACCTGCCATCAGATAGATATTATTTTACAGGAGGGAACTTATGTACCTGGACGGTTTAGATGAGCTGGATCAGAAGATTATCCGGCTGCTTATAGAAAATGCACGTATCTCTTACTCTGATATCGGTGAAGAAACCGGTATTTCCAGAGTGGCAGTAAAAGCCCGTATTCAGGCTTTGGAGAAAAAAGGCGTAATTGAAGAATATACAACAATCATTAATCCTCAGAAAATCAGTGGTGCTGTATCATGCTATTTTGAAATTGAAACAAAACCGGAGCATCTGTCGCAGGTAACAGATATATTGTACAAAAATGATACAGTCACACAGATTTACCGTGTCACAGGAAGAGACAGGCTTCATGTACATGCCGTTGCTTCATCAGGTGATGAAATGGAATACTTCCTGCACAATGTCATTGATACACTGCCTGGCATTATCAGCTGCAGTTGCAATATGATCTTATCACGCATTAAAGATATTAAAGGATTACGGCTATAAAAGTCAGAAGCTGCAACCAACCTTGATCCATACAGTCATGTCACCCTGCCAAAGTGAATTAAATATAACGCTCCCAGCCACTTTTTGACTTCAACAGTTTGCTCTTCCTGAAACGCCTCGCAGCTTTTCAAAACTCCTTTGGAGATTTAAAACAGGATATGCAGTTCCGCAGATATTTAAGCAAAGGAAATGCAAATGTTCTTGCAAAGAGTACGTTGCTTGCCACGGCAAGCAACATAAACAAACTACATAATAAGATTCAAAATAAAAAAAACGGAACACGTTTATTTTCGATAAAAAGTGCCTGAATTTTGACTTATCAAAACAATTTTTCAAGCCATCAAAAATGGCTTCAGACTGTAGACAAACTTGGTGTTGGGGATTATGCCCAGCACCAAGTTTGTCTACAGTCTGAATAGATGAATCATTTCATCTATTAGGCTTATACCATATATCTTCTGTATTTGTCAAGCTGTTACTATAATTTAAAACCTTCTCACCATTTTTTCAGTTACTGTTCACTCTGTTCCTAGTAATATACTTTGTGATCACATGAAAATCAGTTACAGCCAGCTTTCCAGAACATCATTCAGCTTATTCATATCCAGCGGTTTTGCGATATGTCCATTCATGCCTGTATTTTTGGCCAGTTGTACATCTTCTGCAAAAGCATTGGCAGTCATGGCAACAATCGGCAGTTTTCCCTGTTCACCCGGAAGGCTCCTGATTGCTGCGGTTGCCTCATAACCATTCATGACAGGCATTTGGATATCCATAAAAACAAGATCATACAAGTCTTTCGGAGAAGCTTCTACTTTTTCAACAGCAATTTTTCCATTTTCTGCCGTTTCCACTTCTGCCCCTGTCATCTGCAGAATTTCAACAGCAATTTCTCTGTTCAATTCATTATCCTCAACCAGAAGAATCCTTTTTCCCGTGTAATCTGCTTCAGACAGCTCCTCCAGATAATTTCTTGCTGTTTTTTCTTTTCTTCCTGAAGTAAACTGCCGCAGTGTAGCCGTCAGCCGAGAACGAAACAGCGGTTTTGCAATAAAAGCATCTATGCCCGCCGCCTTTGCTTCTTCTTCGATCTCGCTAAATTCATAAGATGTCAGTACAATGATGGTGATTTCTTTACCTATTCGCTTCCGGATCTGTCTGGCTGTTTCTATGCCATCCATATCCGGCATCTTCCAGTCTAAAATAACAGCAAAGTAATCATTTTTTAGCTCATGACGTGCATAACAGCGCTCAACGGCTTCTCTGCCGGAGAGAACCCATTCGCCTGCAATACCGATTTCCTTCAGTGTGGCAACTGTACTTTCACAGCATGTCCTATCATCGTCCACAACCAGAACCGGCAGATTCATCAGATCTCTGTCCTGTTCTTTTTCTTTTTCCTGAAGCTCCAGATAAATTGTTACTGTAATTTTAGTTCCCTTGTGTAAGGTACTGTCCACTTTAATAGTGCCATTCATCAGATTCACAATATTTCTGCTGATTGCCATTCCCAGACCAGTTCCCTGAACCTTGGTTGTCCGGTGGTCATCTGCGCGGCTGAAAGGATCAAACATGATTTTCTGAAATTCCGGTGACATACCGATCCCATTATCCTCAATCGAAAATTCATAGCATCCAAGTTCCGAAAATCCATTTGACTTTTCCTCTATGGAAAAAATAATATTCCCGCCATCCGGTGTATACTTAATTGCATTGCTCATCAGATTCACAAACACCTGCTGGATTCTCAAGCTGTCACCACAGACATCCTCGTGTTCAATGTGATTGATGTGTATATCAAAATTGTGTTTATGTTCATCCAGTGCCGGTTTCGTAAGCGTAATAAGATTATCCACCAGCTCTGACAGGTTGAAATCTTCCTGTGCCAGCGTCATTTTTCCGCTTTCAATACGTGCCATATCCAGCACTTCATTGATCAGCCCCAGCAGATGACGGCTTGATTCTGTAATCTTACTGAGACATTCAATAACTCTATCCTGACTCTCAATATTTGCTCCTGCGATTGCAGTCAGACCCACAATGGCATTCATCGGTGTCCGGATATCATGGGACATATTGGAAAGAAATTCTGTTTTCGCACGATTTGCATTTTCTGCGGACCGGTAAGCCTCTTTCAGTGCCTGACGGGATTCAATCTCTGCTTTCTTCTCCTGTGTCACATCCATGGATGCCAGCAATACCTTTTCCAGCTTTCCATTCTTCCATTCCAAGGGAATATAAGAAGCGATTTTATAAGTCTTTTCATCCAGGCTGCAATATTCAAACTTATAAATATCATTTTCACTTTTCAGTTTTTTCCGAATATTATCCGGGGCTATCAGGATATCTATAGCTTCCAATGGTTCCAGTGTCTTATATTTTTCAAGAACCTGCATCTGAAAATCATGATAAAATCCCAGAGGTTTATATATCATCTGTCCATTCAGGTTGTAGAACTCATATCTGTCATTTTCCAGATTACAGACAACAAAGCGGTCAACCAGACGCACAATACTCTGAATCAGCTGCTCCATGGAAGCATTATCTGCTGCCATCTGCAGATGCCGTGCGCTCTCTACCTTTGCCTCTGTGATATCACGCAAGAAAATCATGGCATATTCTGAATCCTCTATCTCTCCACGTATGACCACATTGCGGACCCATCGCTCTTCTCCATCCAGAGTGATACGGCACTCTAAAGCCAATTCTGTTTCCAGACCCTTCAGCCTTTCTGCAATATAATCACGGTTATAAAAAGCGGATACCAACTTCTTATCTGTTTCCACAACATAGGAATCCACAAAATGCCGGATCAATTCATCCCACGTATGACTCTGTTCAAAGACGGTCATCAGGGACGGTTCAACCTTAAAGGTATCAAAAGTATTCGCTTCCAGATTCACATAATACTCGCACAGATCTGCTTTCGTAAAAGCCCGGTGGAAAGCAGCAGATTTTTGTGCCTGCATGATTTCTTTTTTCTCCGCATCAATGTTAATAAAAATCCCGGCAATCCTGCTGGCAGAACCATCCAGACGGCGTATTACTTCTGCCGATGCCCGAAACCACTGGTATTGATTATCCTTCATTCTCATACGATACTCTACCTGGTATTTTATCTGGTTCGTCTTATCCTTAATTGCCGCCTGAAGCTGCACCATTACTCTTTCTTTATCCTGTGGATGCAGAAGATCTGACCAAGATTCCAGTTTATTCGGAAAGTCCAGAGTGTCATGATAGCCAAGCATTTTTCGGAATTCATGACTCCAGTTTGCATTCACAATCTCACTGTTTTCGTCACAGTCAAAATACCAGAAGCCGGAATAGATAGCCTCATTGAGCAGTGTCAAATTTACATGATCCCAGTTGACCTGTACGGACATAACCCAGATCTGTCTGCCCGCCTCATCTGTCGCATCCTCTTTACAAAGCCGTACATTTTTCACTGTACCGTCTGCTGCAAGGATCTGTGCTTCCCCTGTTCCGTGAAGTTGCAAAAAACGGTCTCGCTCCAGTATATCTTCCTCGTCATAAAAGAAGTTTCTCAATGAGCCTTTTGTCTGTTCCATAAAAGTATCGAATGTATATCCTGTACTATGCAACAGCAGATTATTCACAGACAAAATAGACAGGTTTTGGTCATAAGATCCTGTCATTACACCTACCCCGCCATTATTTTCCAGTGTTTTCTGTACGGCCTGTGACATGGTCTGTGTCTGCCCCGTTACAGTCTCACCTAAAGAATATATTTTGTCTTCATAATTTTTCATTTTATAAAAATCCTCTCTCCGTCTTATGCCTTCTTTTATCTGTATACAGAAAACTTGTCCCTGCTAGTTTTGTTACCCATTTTTGCATACAAAAAGGACACCTGCCAAAATCTGCCAGTGTCCCTACTATATTTCTTTAAAATCACACATCTATTATATAGTATAAAAGGTATCGGAATCTCTTCTGTTCAAACATCTTTTCCATATATTATGATGATATGGAAACAGTGGCAACCGGCTGACATGGTCAAACTTTCTGACTTTAGTCCCTTCTGGCTTTGCGTCCCTGCCTTTCAACAGGTTTGCCTTTAAAATAATTTTCATTTTTTCCAAAAATAAAATACCATGTGGTTTTTCTTACGTCAATAATATTTTGGTGAAAAATTTACATATATTTTAACCGAATCAAGTAACTCCCCTGTGGAGGTTGCGAAAAGCAATAAGCAGTGGGTGAAGACCTGCTTGTATCAGGAAGAGTTCCATAACAGCCAGCACTCTGCTCTGCCACATATTTTGCAGTAATTTCTTCTTTTTCATTCTGGTATCTGATTTTCAGTTTCTTAATCTCTTCATCCATAAATGCAGTCTTTGCTTCCTGCTCCTGTGCTTTATTCACATCCGGCGTGATAATCAGCTGACCATTTTCACATTTCACCTGTACATAATCCCCAAGATGAAATCCCAGTTCTTCCAGCCATTTCCCTTTTAATGTAATTGCCGGAACCGTCTCATATTTATAACCGCTCTGTCCACAAACCTTCATATTTCTTACATTTTTCTTTGCCATAGAATTGACTCCTTTCAGATTTGACTAATAGATTTTCAGATAAAAAGAAAAAGCCGCTGACACGTTATCTTCTAACGCATCAACAGCTTCTGTCTTGCTTTGTTTCAGTGTATTATTCAGTTTTGTAAAGGTTTATTTGCTTTCAGCATTCTCCCTGATACGGTAATAATCATCCATATCAATGCCTATTTTTACCTTGGCATCTGGTTTTCGTTCGCCCAAAAGGCACACAGTCTCAACGGTACTTTCGTTGTCCCAACAAAGTTCCTGTGTCTCCCTGTCTCCAAAATACACCGGAAAACGAAACTTTATGTGCTTCAGGAATCTGCCATCTGGCTGCTCCTGCTCATAAATGTCCACCTGTTCTACAAAACTGTTAAGAAATTCTTTCTTCTCCAGGTCGGTGAACTTATCATATAGTTTATCAAAATATAAAAGAAATTGATAGACGTTTTCTTCTGATATTTTCTGTTGCTGGATATTCAGCAGGCGGTTCTTAACTTCCTCTATACTGTTCTCCACGCCTTCGATCTCATCGTACAGACGGTATAACCTTGTCTCCATATCCTGATATTTCTTCTCATAAAATTTATCCATAATATCCAGACTGTCCATCTGCTGTCCAAGTCTTGCTTTTGCTCCGGTCAGCTGCCTGTGCTGCTTTTCCAATCCGTCAATCTCTTTTTCTATTTCTTCTGTATCTATTCTTGAACCAATTTTATTCAGAATTGCTTCTTCAAATTTAGGATTCTTCACCAGCTTCCGAATAACTTCTTCCACTGCATTGTTAATCTTCTCCTCACTCCATTGTTTACGATATCCACATTTATGACCGTCTACCAGACGACGATGTTTACAGGCATAATAGAAATAATCTTTATATAAGGTTCCGTCTTTCTTTTTCTTTCGGTTCACGTTCCCATACATACCGCTTCCACATAACGGACATCTCAATATTCCAGATAAGATATGCTCATGATCCAGACTATGCGTCTTTTCATATTTCACACCTGTTTTTTCCCGTTTTTGATGTGCCAGCTCCCAATCTGTTTCTGAAATAATTCCTTCGTGGATACCATCATGCAGCATATAATTTTCCTGTTTTACAATGCGATATTCATTTCTTGTTCCTGAAACTTTCTCGTTCTTCCTTCGTCCATAAGCCAACTTTCCACAGTATACCGGATTATCCAGAACGCCTTTTATAAACGAAGAGGCAAATGCGTCCAGTGTATTATTCTGTCGTTTTTTCTTTTTATATCCATGCTGGTTCAGCCATGCGGCAATCGCAGAGATTCCCATATTGGTATGAATAAATTTGTCATAGATCAGACGAATAATCTCTGCTTCGTCCTCTGCAATCTGCAATTCTCCATTTACCAATTCATAGCCATATGGAGCAAATCCACCGTTCCATTTTCCTTCCCTGGCTTTCTGCTTACGTCCTTCCATTGTCTGAACAAGGATATTCTCTCGTTCAATCTCTGCCACCGCAGACAGAACAGAAATCATCAGCTTTCCACTATCTTTTGAGCTGTCAATTCCATCTTCTACACAAATCAGATTCACTCCAAAATCCTGCATCCTCTGCAAAGAGTTTAATACATCTGCCGCATTACGACCGAATCTGGAAAGCTTGAACACCAGTACAAACTGTACCTCATCTGTTCCATTCTCAATATTATCCAACATTCTCTGAAATTCCGGTCTGCCCTCTACGCTCTTTCCAGACTTACCTTCGTCTGAATACTCATTTACAATTTCCATATTCTGAAATTCCGCATATCTCTTGAGTTTTTCTTTCTGAGCATCCAGACTGTAGCCATCTACCTGCATGGTTGTGGATACTCTGGTATATATATCGCATTTAATCTTTTTATTCTTCATAATCTTCCTCGCAGTATAACTCTGTTTTATTGTCCCAACCTTATTTTAGTACTTGTTCCAACTATTTTCAATACTTATTTTCCGTATTGACGCATTTCTTCGCCAATCGTATAATTAAGTTAGATACAGAGCATTTCTGTTATCAAAATATTGCCCGCCCACCATTGGCGACTTATAAATGATTGGCTCGAAAATATTGTTCGCTTACCGGAAGCGTCTAATAAATGTCCGGCTTGAAAATTATTTAGAAATAATTTCTGTTTTTGATATTGTGTTTTTATCACACATTGCATATACTATAAATACACAAAAAAGCCAAAAAAGAGGAGGTGTTAGTATGGCTACTTCAAGTATTACTCATAATTTTGTCGTATCCAATCCAAATAGCGTAAAGCGTTTTGTCGCAGCAATTGACGAAGCCGACCGTGACCGCACACCAAAGCAGACACTTCCCGGACGTCAGTTAACGAACCCACAGGAAATCTTAGCTTTAATGTCAAAAAGGAAGAAAAAACATGTCTGATAAATATTTTACCGTTAATATTCGGGCATATTTGGATAAAGACGAACCGACATATATCGGAGAGGAAAGTCTTTACGACTTACTCTCCGATTTTTCTTGTCCCAAAAATCCCGATGTGGAATACTTTTTATTACATAATGCGATTGAGTTTACCAAAAAAGATCAATCTATCACTTATCTGGTATTTGATGCTGAAGATGCTTCACTGGTTGGTTATTTTTCACTTACAATAAAACCAATCTCTGTCCGTGCTTCAAATATCAGCAAGACAATGGCAAAAAAACTGTCCCGTGTCAGTATTTTGGATGAAGAAACACAATCCTATACTACCGCAGCTTACCTGATCGCCCAGTTGGGAAAGAACTATTCTCTTCCAAAGGAAAAACGAATTCCTGGAAATATTCTACTGGGATTTGCACTGGAAACCATATCCAGTCTCAAATATTCCGTAGGTGGCGTTATGGAGTTTCTTGAATGCGAAGATAATGAATTTCTTCTGAGCTTTTATACGCAGAATCATTTCAAGCCATTTGATACGCGTATTACCGCTTCTCAGAATAATGAGCCACACACTCTGCATCAGCTTTTAAAATTTATTTGATTTAAAAATGCATGAAAAAAGCGACAGTCTGATTTACATTTTGTATTTCAGGAAACTGCCGCTTCTTTTTCTTCCTTATTCTGTTTTTCTTCCTCCAACTCCCGGAGGACTTCTTCGCCGTACTTATCAATCATCCGTACCAGAAAATCAATGCACCGCTCAAATTCAATATTCTGTTGCATAAGCTCCTCCCGTCATTGTTTTGATCTGAGCTTATTTTACAGAACCTGCTGGAAAACCACATTGAATAGAAATTGATTGTAAATTGACACAATCACTTTAAAAATATCCACATTTTCTTGAATCGAATATATGTTCGTGTTATGATAGATATACTCAATCTTAACTACGAAAGGGGAATTTCTATTGAATCGATGCGATTTTTCTTCTATTAGCACTTGCTTAAAAAATCATATCAGCGAAAGTAATCAAATGAGTCAGCCTGATTTTTTATACGAATTATTTGAAGATTTTATGGATGATCCGGCAAATCAGGATTTTTCAATGGACAACGGTCTGGTTTGCCGCTGGATGACTGGTCAGGCTAAAATCAGTCCTAAAATATCCGCTTACTATTCCAAACCCAGTAATCAGAAAAAGCTGGCAGAAACCATTCACCAAAATCTGCTTCCACTGATGTCTGACTGCAATATGGCTATGCAGGATATATACACATTATTTATACAAGATGACACCATCTCCGATGCCAAAAAGAAAAATCTGGCTTCTCTGTACAAACCAGCCAGCTCACGTCTGCTTTTTCTTGCAAAGCTGGTTTCTTTTGGCATGGAGCGACAATTTATCAAACGTGATACTAAAAATCAAAAATTAATTGCCGGAGGTGCCCTGTCCCCAATTGTGCTGGATTATATTATGGACAGTGAGGTTCCGAAACCATGCCGTCATTTTATCGGAAGAGATAAAGAACTGGAAGAATTATATACCATGCTTGAGGAAAACCGTCATATTTTTCTTTGCGGAATTGCTGGAATCGGAAAAAGTGAACTTGCCAAAGCCTACGCAAAGCGGTACATAAAGCAATACACCAATATCCTTTATGTAGAATATACCGGCAATCTTCATCAGGATATTACTGACATGGATTTTATTGACGATCCGCCGGAAAGCACTGACCAGGAACGGTTTCAAAGACATAACCGTTTTCTGCGTTCCCTGAAATCTGATACTCTGCTTATCATAGATAATTTTAATGTCACTGCCACACAGGACAGCTTTCTGTCAGTAGTATTAAAATATCGCTGTCAAATTTTGTTTACAACCAGAAGCAAACTGGATGAATACTGTACTCTGCCATTAAAAGAAATAGAGGATATGAACGCTCTCTTCCAGCTGGCATCAGTATTTTATTCAGAGGCAGACACGTACCGGCCAACAGTTGAAAAGATCATCGAAACTGTTCACTCTCATACTTTTGCCGTGGAACTGGCAGCAAAACTTCTGGAAAATGGAATCTCAACTCCAGACCAGTTATTAACAAGACTTCAGGTGGAAAAAGCATCTTTCCATAACGAAGATAAAATTAAAATAATCAAAGATGGACAAAGCAGCAAAGCCACCTATTACAGTCATATCCATACGCTGTTTTCGTTATACACTTTATCTCTTAAACAGCAGGATATCATGTGTAATATGTGCTTTCTTCCTTCCACCGGTATTTCTGCCCGTATATTTGCCAAATGGCTGGAATTGCCCACACTAAATGAGATCAACGATTTAATTGAGACTGGTTTTGTCCAAACAACAAAACGTCGCACTATCTCTCTGCATCCGATGATTCAGGAAATCACCCTTTCAGAGACAAAACCATCTGTAACTCGTTGCCACATATTACTGGATTCTTTACAGCACATATGTTTAATGCATGGAATGGAAGTAGCTTATTACAAAAAGCTATTTCAAACAATCGGAAATATCATAGAATTGATTGAAAAGGATGATATACCAAAGTATCTGCTTTTTCTGGAAAATGCATTTCCATACATGGATAACTATAACTACCACAAAGGTATGAATGGAATCATTCAGGAACTAACGGGGCTGTTAAAGACAAAAAACATTGGCACCGATTCTGACCGGGCATTGTTACTGGATTTTCAGGCTACTCTTGAAATCAAGCCAGAAAAAGCAATAAAACTGGAAAAGGATGCACTTGCCCAGATAGAAAATATCACTGCTGACAATGCTCGCCTTGTTTCCAACCTTCATGCCAATCTCGGTGGACTTTACCGCATGAACGGTCATCCCGATCTTGCAAGAGAACACATGGAAAAAAGTATCTCACTGCTTGACCAATTTAACCTGCTTCATATAAATGACAGCATACCTCAGATTGCCAATTATGCAATGTTCCTGACAGAACAGCAGGAACCCGAAAGAGGAATCTCTGAATTGCAAAAATTATCCGGCATCATCAAGGAATACCATTCCGATGACTGTCTGGATTATGCCAAAGTTCAGGAAACCCTTGGAACCATTTATCTGATGACTGCCAATCTTCCGCAAGCCAAAACACATTTTAAAAGAGCTTTCAAAATATATGAAAAGATCTGGGCTGATGAACCAGAAATGATTGAAGCAAAATATCAGGAAATTCAGGAGTTATATCCACAGATTGGATTTTTCATTGGAAAAAATCTATCCGGTCTTTTAACAAAATAAGCATAATTTACGGCGGGCAACTTGCCCGCCGTTATATTCAACTATTCGTCAAATAAATATATGCATCTTCCAAAGTGATATCATTATCCAGGACACAATTCTCATTTGGCTTTCCTTTGCTTAATACTTTCATATGAATTCCATTTTCTACATACTGCTTAGATGATATAGAATAATTGGCTTCTAACAAACGGGCTTCTTCTGCATTTTGTACCGTACAATTCCAAACACAGCCCTTTGCATTTTCCAGCAACCCACTCACGCTTCCAGAATATAAAAAACTTCCCTTTTTCATAATGGCAAGCTGTGTACAGGTTGCTGCTAAATCTTCTACTACATGAGTGGAAAACAGCACAGTTCTATCCTTTGAAAAATCAACCAAAAGATTGCGGATCCTGATTCTTTCTTCCGGATCTAACCCGGTGGTAGGTTCATCAATAATCAAAAAATCCGGATTATTAAGAAGTGCCTGTATGAGTCCGACACGTCTCTTCATACCACCAGATAATTGCCGCATTTTTTTATTCTGATGCTCTGTAAGAGAAGTCTTTTCCAAATAATAGGTAATTCTTTGTTTGAGGTCATTTGTGGATACTCCTGATAGTCCACCCATATATACAAGACATTCTTTCACCGTAAGATTCGGATATAAGTCGATTTCCTGTGGAAGATAACCAATCTTTTTCTGTATTTTCTCATAATTTCCCTCGTTATACAGAATTCCATCAAGGGAAACCATTCCTTCCGTTTGTTTTAAAACAGTTGTAAGAACCCTCATCAAAGTGGTTTTTCCAGCACCATTCTCACCCAAAAGTCCATAAATTCCCTTAGGTATTTCAAGAGATGCCTTATTTACTGCAACTACACCATTTTTAAATCTAACTGTTAAATCATTTATTCTAATACTCATAATCTATCCTCTTTTCTTTAAAGCCATTGGTAATACTGCAAATAAAAACAGCCCCGCTATAAAAGACACAAGCGTTCCATAAATCCAACTCTCGGACATTAATTGAGTAGGTTCACAAAAGCTGAAAGAAAACAATCCCAGATTTCCGAAAAATGAACTTCCCGCTTTTGATATAAGTCCAATGACAATTCCAAATAAACATCCAATACCTGCCCACATATTTCGAAGCAATGTACACAAAATCACAGAGCATATACTCCAAAGCCAGATAGTTCCAAACATTGCAATGAAATATAAAAGAAATATCTGAATACCCGAAATGCCTTCGTTTACACTGCCCGGTTTTTGCCAGAAAAACAAAACATATCCAACACAAGAAAGTATTAATAAATATAATATTTGAACGCCCACTCTCTGCGATATTACTTTTAACTGCTTTTTTTGATCATACAAATGAAATACATCGGCACGTTTACTTTTTACTTCCATCAAATATGTGTCACTACAAAAAATAATTGTTAAAAATGCTATTGGAGACTGAATTGCTGAACCGATTTCTTCATAGTATATAATCGGATGAATAACACACAATATCAGTATAAATGCACATGAATAAAAAATCTTATATAACGACAGGCAGTTTTTTAGTTCCGTTTTCAATGAACCCTCCTCCTTTTCCAGATTGTAACAGAAATACATACTAATATAACTGATGAAATTACAAGAATAATCTGATTTATGTTTGACATTTTGGCTACATGTGTTTCAAAAAATCTGCCAGGGAATCGCACCACAATAGAGAACGGTCTCATATAATAAATATCATTCTTCATGGTCAGCATATTTGAATATATAATGTGTAAAAACAAGATTGGTGCTGCCGGAAGCGGATTTTTAAATATTACTGCTGTAATTGTATAGACACAACATATCATCAAAAGATTCGGAATAATATAGATCAGAGAATTCACGCAAAAATCAATTGGTGTTACTGGAAAGCCCGATTCTAAAGACGTTTTCAAACACAGCATAAAGAATATAACATTCAAAATCACTAATACTCCCAGCATACTAATGAATCCGCTTATTACTTTCCCACATATATATTGGACTGCCGTAACAGGCTTTGTATGTAATAATTCATAGGTACTTTTTCGTGTATCCTGAATAAATAAAAATGATAGCAAGACTGTTGCCAAAAAGGCCATATGCAATCCTGCAAAATCCGTAAATTTTTTGGCAAAGTACCAGGAAAAAGAATGTTCGGATAATTTCCGCTCGATATAATGATTGATTTCTTCTGCTGTCCCCTTATGAATTTCAAGGTCCTCATAAGCATATATTGCATTATAATAGCCATATTGGGATTCCAAAAACTCAGAAGCAGTCTTTACATCCATATTCTGAATTTCTTTTATTACATGATCTGCTTCCTGCCTGCTAAATCCAAAACCATTTTGGGAGGTGTCCATTAACGTCTCTTTGATCGTATCTTCCCACTCCCTTCTTCTTTCTTTATCATCAGATGTGGGAATGTACCCATCCATGACATCAGCATCTTCCAATGCTACGTCATTTTGTGTGATCTGTTCATTCTGTTTGATATAATGAATTTGCAAATACGATGACAGACATTGATACATACTGGCAACTATAATAATCAAGCCAATCCACAAAACAGGGTTCTTTAAATAATCAAGTATACTTCTTTTTATGATTGTTTTCATTGTATCTCTTCCTTTCTTTATTTCTTTAACAACATCATACAAATCAATTCTCAATAAATTCACAATAAAAAAGACTAAAACCACTTTATTTGTGATTTCAGCCTTATAAAGTATTTTTATTCAGCTTTGAAAAGAGCTTCTACATGAGCACCGCCTTGTCTGGCATTATATATTTTCAAATTTCCTCCATGCTTTTCACAGAAAATACGAGAAATATACATACCAAGGCCAAAATGCTTTAAATCATCTTGTGGATTCTTATGATAAAATGGTTCTGTTACTTTTTCCTCAGTATCCACAAATCCTATTCCATCATCTTCAACAGAAATTATAAGAAAACCATCCTTTTTCTTTATCTGCAAAGCAATACTTTTTTGTGCATATCGAACCGCATTTTCCAGTAAGTTGTCTGTCACTTCCATGACAAGTTCCTCATCCACTTTCACAATGTTTTGTTCCTGCACTCTTTCTACCTTACATAATTTACTTTCCTTCTTGGACAGCATGGCAGCTTCTGCCTCAATCTTTTTTGCCAGTTCCGATAATTCTATCTCTGAGCATTGCAGTTCCCTCTGTTCTAAATGGGACATTTTTCTCATGTTTTCCGTGAAATGCTCTATACGGTCAATCTGATACATGCCTGTTTGTAAGATATCAATAACATCCTCTGTTTTTATACTCTCAGCAGAAACAAACTCTAAGAGCATTTCCTGATACCCACGCAATATGGAAAGTGGAGAACGTATATCATGTGCAATTGCATTCCGCAAAGCCTTCTCGTCATCAATCATTCGCCACATCTTTCTGTTGTTATCTGCTAAATCACTTCGCATCATTTCAAATTCTTTACACAAAGTTCCCATCTCATCTTTATTTTCATAGGACACATGAAAATCCAGTTCATTATCTGCAATCATTTGTGAGGCATCTTTTAGTTCCTGTAGAGGTGTCTTTAACTTATTTTTATAAAAAAAGAATACCGCAACAACACTCCCAACAATCGAAAAAATCAGTACCGAATATGTTTCCATAAAGTCACACATTTCCGAAAGATGATAGTCCAAACGATTCATCTGCGATTGATTAGGTCTTGATATCTCAATCTCGTATTTCTTTCCATATTGCTGAAACACGTCCGTATAATCTGCATAATCAATATATTTTTCCCATATTTTATTCTGCATATTTCTTGCAAAATGAACTGTAAATCCAGATAACAGAAATGCTGCCGTTAAGCTGATCACAAAATAAAGCAGAATTGTTTTTTTCAGTGACAAGTTTCTTATTTTTTCCATCGGTATCCAATCCCCCATACAGTTTCTATGTATTCTTTTTCTGAATAATCCGCTATTTTTTTCCTTATACGCCGTACTAATTCCGTTATCGTTCTACTGTCCCCTTCCGCATCATATCCACAGACTTGTGCATATATACGTTCTTTATCAAACACCTGCCCTGGATGCATGGATAAGAATTCTATAATCTGATATTCAATTTTTGTGAACTCCATCCTGTGTCCAGCTATAGCTACTATTTTTTCAGAATAATCAATCAGCATTTCATCCATGAAGCGGTATTCTGTTTTTTGTTGATGCCTTTCTTCTCTCTTTATGTTTGTAACAATCCTCGCTTCCAACTCCCGAAGACTAAATGGTTTCGTGATATAATCATCCCCACCTGAAAGCAACCCATTAATTTTATCATCTTCGTCAACTCTTGCTGTCAGAAATAAAATTGGACATAACACTTTACTGCGTATCAGACGACATACTTCAATCCCATCCATACGTGGCATATTGATATCCAACAAAATAATATCCGGTTTCATTTTTATTTTATTTAATGCTTCCATTCCATCTGTAGCCGTAATGGTTTCATATTGTTTCATATTAAAATAACTACAAAGCATTTTCACCAATTCTTTATCATCATCGACAACTAAAATCTTGTATTTCATCCAAACCACCTCCAGTATCCATATTATACGATAAAAAACAATGAAATCACAACAAGAGTACATGAAGAACGTAAGCACAATATATCTTTTTTCTCAATTCCTGCTCAATTTCCCCTCAATGTCTTTTACCTCCGATCTTCGTATGCTTATCTCACAGCAGAGCAGTACCACACCGGTACGACCTGCTGAATCAATCAATACGAAAACGGAGGTATTTTTTATGCGAGAACTCAGAAACACAAAAATCATTGCTGTAGATCATGGCTACGGCAATATGAAAACAGCAAACACCGTCACCCCAACCGGCATCAAAGCCTATGAAACTGAACCAATCTTCACCGGGAATATTCTGGAATACAACGGCATTTACTACCGGATCGGCGAAGGACACAAAGAATTTATTCCGGATAAAGCTATGGACGAAGAATATTATCTTCTGACACTAATGGCTATTGCAAGGGAACTGAATGTCTTTTCCATCCGTGAAGCAGATGTTCATCTGGCTGCCGGACTTCCTCTCACATGGATCAGAAATCAAAGAGAAGCTTTTCGTTCCTATCTGCTCCAGAATCCAGAAGTCCATTACCTTTTTAACGGCAAAGAGTATTATCTCCGCTTTGTGGGATGCAGCCTTTACCCACAGGGGTATCCGGCTATCGTAAACCAACTAGGAAATTTCAAGGGAACCAATCTCCTTGCAGATATCGGAAACGGAACCATGAACATTCTGTATGTCAACAATAAGAAAGCGCAGGAGAGCCGATGTTGGACAGAAAAACTTGGTGTAAACCAGTGCATGATTGCCGCAAAGAACGCTGTTCTGGACAAATTCGGAGTGAAAATTGAAGAATCCACAGTAGAACAGATTCTGCGGTTTGGAACAGCTGACATTTCAACACCATATCTGGATTGTATCAGTTCTATTGCCAGACAGTATGTGGCAGAACTTTTTTCCACGCTCCGCAAATATGAATACAATCCTGACCTGATGCGCCTGTATGTGGTTGGCGGCGGTGGATGCCTGATCCGTAACTTCGGAACGTATGACAAATCACGAGTCACAATCATTGATGACATCTGCGCCACTGCCAAAGGTTACGAATCTCTGGCTTATATGAGCCTGAAAAGGAGGGGATAAACCATGCAGAACAATATCCGCAACACAAACCTGCGCTTTAATCTGGACAAAGAACAGCAGCGGAGAGCCTGGGAATATTTACAGACGATGGACAGGCAGGATTTTAAATCTTACAGTCAGGTAATCTCTCTTGCACTGGTAGATTATTTTGACCGCTACTACCGCACACAGGCTGATCCTTATCTGGAAACAAGAGAACGGGAAGAACTTTTTGTGAAACAGATTGTAGATGCAGTGGAAAACAGTCTGAAACAGGCATTGCCACTTTTTCTTTCCGGACTGACTGCAGGCATGGTGCAAAGGGAGCCCCAAATCAGGGCGTCCTTTCCAACACCTGAAAATTCACAGCCAGATAGTGATGTAGACTGGGATTTTCTTGGAGAATAACTGATTGGAGGTGAACACATGACGGACTTTCTGACAGCAGACACCAACCTGCCATCTTATATGATGTTTCCCCGTTTTCTTCTGGACATGGAAATAAACGAAACTGCCAAAATGCTTTATATTATCCTGCTCGACCGGGCAAGGCTTTCCCAGAAAAATGAGGGCTGGTCAGATATCAATGGTCATGTGTTCATTTACTTTACAATTGAAGCACTGGCAGAAGTTCTCCATAAAAGCCAGATGACGGTTAAAACTGCTCTGGCAGTACTGGAAAAACAGGAGCTTATCTTCCGAAAACGGCAGGGACCCGGACAGCCCAATCGGATTTATGTAAAACTCCCAAAAGAAACCATCCACTATACAGACAGATTTCTTTCCCTAAGACAGACAGAAAACTGTCCTATTGACAGACAGGATTCTTTCCCTGATACAGACAGAAAACTGTCTGGTAATAAGAAAGAGATAAAAAAGAACAATTTAGAAAAAAGAGGGAGTAAGGAGCCACTCTCACCCTATGGAAAATTTCAAAATGTTTTTCTGTCAGAAAAAGAGCTTGAAGATATCCGGCAGACAATCCCTGACTGGAAGGATTATATTGAACGCTTATCCGGTTATATGGCTTCTACCGGAAAGCAATATCAGAACCATGCAGCTACCATCATCAGTTGGGCAAGACAGGATCATCCTGCTTCCCGGCAAAGGAATTACGAAAGTGAGGAATACGAAACACTATGACAAGATTTACAGAAAAAGCAACCGCTATAACACCAAACAGAGAGATTCAGCCTGATGAATATTTTAACGAAACAGACCACCTGATCTACTGTTCCAAATGCAATACGCCAAGACAATGCCGGCATGAATTACAGGGAAAGGTTCTTATTCCTTCCATCCGCTGTAAATGCCAGCAGGAAATCTTTGAGCAGGAAGAGGCCCAGAGAAAACTTCATGAAAAACAAATGGAAATAGAGCATCTTAAAACCAGCGGCTTACAGGACAAAGCACTCTATGACTACACTTTTGCCAGGGATAACGGCATCAATCCGGAAATAAAACTGGCACACAATTATGTAAGTAACTGGGAAGAGATGAAAGCAAACGCTTCCGGATTTCTCATCTGGGGTGATGTAGGTACTGGAAAATCTTTTTTTGCAGGCTGCATTGCCAATGCCCTTCTGGAAAAAGGCGTTCCTGTACTGATGACCAACTTTTCCCGGATTCTGAATACCCTTACCGGAATGCATTTTGAAGACAGAAACCAGTTCATCAACAGCTTAAACCGCTACAGTCTTCTGATTATTGATGATCTCGGAATTGAGCGGAACTCTGACTTTGCACTGGAACAGGTATTCAATGTGATTGACAGCCGTTACCGCAGTAAAAAGCCCCTGATCATAACGACCAATCTCACTTTATCAGAGCTGAATAACGCCGCTGATATCGCACACAAACGAATTTATGACCGCATTCTAGAGAGATGTATTCCTGTCCGTATCAATAACCGGAATATCCGTCAGGACAACGCTTCCGCCAATTTGAAAGAGGCGAAGAAAATCCTGCTAAGCAATCCTGATTTGAACCAGAATTGAAACAACGGAGTATAACTCAATAGTTATTTCTCACTGGCAGTGGTGCTACTTTCTTTTCATATTCATCACCAGAAATATGCCACTGTCAGTTATCCGAAACTATAGTACTAGACCAGAAGATTTTGAAACCAAAATTGCCCGGATACGGGCATAAAAAGGAGGTGCCAGATATGGCAGATAAAAGGACAATAACACCAGAAGAAAAGGCACTTTTACAGGCAAAGCACCGTCAGGAAGAAGCTGAAGCAAGAAATCGGAAAAAAGAGCGTGATGCCAGAACACACCGATTAGTCCAGGAAGGAGCAATTCTGGAAAGTATTGTTCCCCATATTAAAGAAATGGATTTAGATTCCCTAAAACGGGAGCTGATGATCCGGTTACGGGGAATGTAAACGCACAAGTTCTACTCCCGAAGGGCGCACTTACTCACCACCTGATAAATCAGGCAGTGGTATCCCCTTCGGGGCTCGTGCGCTCTGCCGAGGGCTTTATCCGCTGTTGCAGGCAACATCGAAAGGAGGTGCCAGATATGGCAATTTATCATATGCAAGCCAAAGTCGTCAGCCGTGGTTCCGGTCGGTCTGCTGTTGCTGCTTCTGCTTATATGAGCTGTAGCCGCATGTACAATGATTATGACGGCATCCAGCATGACTATACCAGAAAGCAGGGGCTGATCTATCAGGAGGTGATGCTTCCTTCAATGGCTCCATTGGAATGGAATGACCGGGAACAACTCTGGAATGCTGTGGAAGAAAACGAAAAGACCAAAGACAGCCGACTTGCAAGAGAATTTGTTGTCGCACTCCCCGTTGAGTTGGATAAAGACAGCAATATTTCTCTTCTTCAAAATTTTATTCAAAAGAATTTTGTAGATATGGGAATGTGTGCTGATTTTGCCATTCACGATACAGATGGTCACAATCCCCATGCACACATTCTTCTTACTGTCCGACCACTAAATGAAAATGGAACATGGCAGTATAAAACCGAAAAAGAATATCTCTGTATCAAAGATGGAGAAGAAAAAGGATTTACTGCTTCTGAATTTAAAACTGCTCAGAAACAGGGATGGGAAAAGCAATATCGCTATAAAGTTGGGAAAAAGAAAGAATATCTGACTTCCTCTGCCGCACAGGAAAAAGGATATGAACGGATTGATAAACACCCCAAGAGCAGCCGATATGGCAGACAGAATCCTATTTCCGAACAATGGAACAGTGATGAACAACTCCATATCTGGAGAGCAAACTGGGCAGATGCCGTAAATAAAATGCTTGCACGTAATCAGATAAATGCCGCCATTGATCACCGCAGCTTTGCAGCTCAGGGAATCACCGAACAGCCAACCATCCATGAAGGCTACATTGCCCAGAATATGGAAAAGAAAGGCATGATAGCAGACCGCTGTGAAATCAACCGTCAGATTCGTGCGGATAACAAAATGCTCCGAGAATTAAAAGCAAAAGTAGCAAAACTGGCTGAAGCTGTAGAAAAGTCTATTCCAATAATTGCAGAAACCTTGGAAGCAATCCGAAATCACATGATTTTTACACAATATCATTTGCTCCACAATGAGATGCAAAAAGAAGTGATCCATGACTGGATGAATCATTTTAATCCAATACTGAATAAATACAACACCGTTAAAAAGAAACTCAAAGCTAAAGTTACAGAGCGGAAAGAACTGAATGTGAAAAAAGAGAAAACCAGTATTTTGAATCCCATCCAGCATATAAAATTGAATCAGCAGCTTACCACTGTTACCGAAGAAATTGAAGAACTGAAATCAAGGAAAGAGCAGCTAATCTTCCAGGCACAATGCTCTACCGATAAAGATATGACGAATCTATCCAAGAAATATGACCAAATGAATAACAATCTTGATATCCTAGATTCTCAGGACATCTCGCTCAAAAAACAGCTTGAAAAAGATGCCGCCGCTTTCCGGGAAGAAAAATTTCATCCTGAACCAGAACAATATACCGAGTTACTGGATACCAGAATCCAGATACGTCCTGATTTCCGGGATAAGCTGATCGAGCAGCTCAAAGGTACTTTTGGTAAGTATTATGACTATCACCGTCGTGATATTGCAGCCGATGAGGTGGATTATCTCAATGTGGAAGACCCTGATGTTTTCTCCCATCGTGCATGGGAACTTAAATATCAGAGAGAACAGGAAATGCGGCGAAATCAGTCTGCTCGGACTAAGAAAAGGTCACATGATATGGAATTGTAATCATCTAAAGTATTGTCCTGGCACCATAAATGGTGCCGAGACAATGAATAATATTCACACATTATTATTTTAATATTCCAACTATTTACTTTTATTTGAAATCTAAGTCATAGTCTAGCATTTTCAATGCCTATACTATCAACATTCTTTTTCTTCGATTAAATAGACACTGTCTGCTAAAACAATCAAGCTACAACGATTTTACTGTTCAATCTTTTTCTGTATGAAATGTTCAATAACATTATTGAACATAATGTCATCAAATTTTTCTCCTGAAAATACGTTATCACAAATTTCTATTAACCAATCGACATCTTTGACCGGAAGCTTGTTCTTCAATAAACAAAGCATTTCCGTAATGTTGAGCTGAATATCTTGCGTTTGAGCTGCAAGATAACACGCATCTTCTGGTTCCGTCAACAACTCCACAGATTTAGAATATATCCATAGTTCTTCTGCAATATATCCTATTGGAAGTTCATCGACATCGGTAACTTTTTTTTCAGGCAAATCATATTTTTCACTAAAGCAGTCAAGCATTTGTGCTGTCACATTCACAGGATATGGAGGCACCAGTTTATCAAGCAATGAATGATTTTCTGATTCGATTGCCTTCTTGACGTCAACGAGCATCCGTCGAGGGAACTGTAAAGCAGTAGAATCTATTTCTTTGGACTCGTTTGCAGATAATATGACTAGGTAATCAAAGGGAGCATCAGCAAATGCGATACAGCCCAGAAGCCATTCGGTTAAATTGCTTTCCGATGCCATATCAAAATTACCAACTATGATGGGATAATAGCTCAACATGTCAATGGTGTAAATCTGATCAGGAAAATGAATCGAATACTTTGATTCTAATTCCGACAATCCGTCTTCTACTATCTTTCTCTCATCCCGACAATGCCCGTCATACCAATTGCTAATTTGATATTTATTAAAATACTTATTTGGCGAATGTGTCTGGTAGTAGCTACAGCACATTATTAGTCGCTCTATGTTTTGTGTTTCCATAACACAAAGAGTCAACTGTCTTTCCTGAAAGCTAAAATCAATTGCAATGTCTGCAAAGTAATTCTGCATTGTCACAAGAGCACTTTGAGCTATTGTGAGGTTAACCATAGCCAATCTTTGTTTTTGTTCATTCTTAATGAGGAACCCTGCAAACTGATTCATAAAGTTTTGTATGCTTTGAAAGTATTTACTCTTTATTTTTCCTAACCTCTCGGGCACTGTAGCTTTTTCTTCAAAAGGACGATCTTCTTTAGGATATCGCTTTTCACCAGTAGTAATTAGGGCAAATTCTTCACGAAGTTGATCTACCTCCCCGGCCAAACTCCCTAATGGTTTTCCGCCAAGGAGTTTGTAAATACAGGCACAGCACTTATCTGCAAGCAAACATATATGTTCTCTCACATCAAACCAGTAATTTAACCATTCTGTCGCGGTATCAAATTCGTAATTGCTCATAATGGTCTTGTTCCATAGCGACGTAAGATTCTGATGGAACATGATTACAATATTTTTAATGGGCATTTCTTTATGTGCATCGTCGGGAACAGGATAAGCCGAGAGCAAATCAACTGTCGGCTTGAGAGCATCCGCGCAATACAAATCAAAAATAGGCAAGGCTTTACAAAGGAATTTCAGCCTTGAGACGCTCTGCTCATTTCCCGTTTTAATATTGTGCAATCGAAGGATATATTCAATGTGAATCGCTTTTTTTTCGGAATCAATAAATACCCTATGTGATCTGGTCCACTGCTTAAGGTACGTAAGAATACTCTTAAGATTTCGTTCCACAAATTCCATATATTTCTCTCTGTTCCCGCAGTAGGAGAGATACATCAGCGTAGAAACGCACTCCAGCGTCAATTTTTCTGGCTTGCTCCAAAGATCGTCCAGAGAAAATCCGGCCGATACATTCCACTCTGGATTGATGTTATAGATCCACTCAGAAATGGAGGTATAGGACGTGATGTCCTTTATTCCGTCAAAACGAAAGGTGCGCATTTTCCTATATAAACAATCGCAGAAAATATAGACATACGTTTCCTGCAAACAGCAGGTGGGAATACGCTCCCGTAATCGGCAAAGATATTCTATATTCTTATTATCCGGAAATGTTTCCCGCATTTTGTCCAGCGTATCCATCGACACACCGAAATCCTCGAATACAGCAAAGGGGCACATTTCGGTCGATAGAAGAAAAAGACCGCCGTGGGCATCTGCATCGTCAAACGCAGCCCGGTTAGAAAGGAAATACTGCATCACACTCCCTGAAAAAAGCCCCTGTATTGCAGAAGTATAGTTTGAAAGGTCTTTTTCATCCCATAGACTCTCGACCGCATCGCGGAAAAACGTTTCTTTGTTCAGGGTAAACTCCGGCAGATGAGAAAACAGTATCGATAGGTCCGCTTTGTCCGCCATTTTCATAACTGAAATGGCGGTATTGTCAATTGGCAGGAATTCATGCAGCCTCTTAACAACGTGCTTTGACCGAATGGGATGTAGCCCCTCAATATACCCACTCTCTTCATTTACATGCACAAGGAACTCCGATTCCATACCTTTTAAAAGCTCCCCAAAATCCGAGCCAGAGTCTTCTGATTGACTCGCAGAAAGTTTGATAGCAGAAAGCCTGACTCCGCAAAGATCTGCAAAACATACTTTGCGTAAGATTTCACATTTTGCTTTGCCAGAAGATGATTGTCCTATTTCGGATATTTGTGAGGCTATTCTTTCTGATAACATCTCACCATGAGTAAGCAAGTAGACATACTCTATAAGTAGTTGCCTTTCTGCAATCTTATTCCATGCTCTTTGCCAGCTTGTTATGCTTGGGTGAAGTTGCTTAGCCTCTCTGAATAGATTGAATATCTCTATTGCTTCCTTTTCTTCTAAAACCGGCTTAATTACTTTCAAAGACTGGATATTGCTCAAGTCACCACTATAATTATACCAATCCATCTCTCGCGATGTGATGAGCAACTTATAATGACAATGCAATTCGGATTGTAAGAGCTGAACAAGATAATTCCATTTGCTGAGATGGTTATCCAGATTGTCAATTAAGATAAGAATCTTTTCACCAAGCTGAATTCTTGCTTTGAAATATTGGACAATATTCCCAATTTCTTTTATCTCATCACACCATAGTAACTGATATGGTATATATTCATTTTGGAGAATATAAGCTGCCCGCAAAGCCAGCGTGGTTTTTCCTTGCCCACTAGAAGCTTTAATTACAGTAACCATGTTTTCGCAAATAGAATTAATAACATCTTTTTCTAAACTCGGTCGTTTGATTGGAAACCCACTTACTATATCTGCTGGTGTTGCTTTTTTCCCTTCGTAAAAACTACACCCTTCATCAATGCTAGGCTTAGAGTAGTCCAGTTTACGAATCCAACTATGAGCTGGATTTTGAGGACCCTTACTGATATCTATTTTGACAGATTGGATTTTGGAATCTAATTCTGCTTTTGTCACATAGGCCCGCTGCTCCATTTTTTCAAAGCAAAGAATTTTTATGCTATTTGCAAATAATGAAACATTGTCTGTGTTAATCTCATAAATTCTAATTAAGGTTTTTTCAATTTCAGTAGCAAGTATAGATTTTTCAATCTTCTCAAATGACAGATGTGAAATAAATTTATCGAAATCATAAACAGACCAATTCCAAGAAGGATTGTTTTTCTTGATATTTGAAATCACGCCAGCCCAATGGGTGCGTGATTTTTCGTCTAACTTAGATGCAAATATCTTACTTAGATGGCCTTTTGCAACAGGGAAATCGTAAACAAGCTTAAAAAATCTATTTTGATCCAGCAAATATGCTTCAAGAAAATTTTTGAGCACATCAGTTAAAAAGCTGGCATCCTGTTTGTTGACAGAATATTTCAACTGTATATGAGTAATATCATTACTACCATTTTTCTGCATGATACAATCAATATCTTCAATCCCCTCAAGCTGGAAAAAATTGCTTGGATTTGATGACGAAAGAATTAAATAACACGAATACAAAAATTGATATGAATACCCCCTGAGTGCAATTTGTCCGCCATCCCTAGAAATACTTAATTCCTGAATATTTGCTTTTGGAGCTGTAATCTTTTTGTTTTTCTTCTTTGTGCTTTTTCCCATATTTTTCCTTTCGTTCTCTTATTACATCTACACGTGCTCTAATCTGTACTTATCAAATTTTCCAATTCAGAATATCGAACGATTCTATTTCTATTAGGAAGTTTAATGGCATTCATCAATTCCATTTCCTTGTAATGAATAAAACATTTTAGATACTATAATAAAAAAATCCCGTTGCTTTAATAATACCATCTTCTTAACCCATTTTCTATATAATCTCTTCCAAACAGCGAAAAGCTCCCGAAGGAGCTTTCCATTACCTTAAATATACACTAATTCTTTTAACACAATCTCTTCTGCAGCATTCCGGATATTGTTTACCGCTCTGACCCATTCCATCTGATCACGAGCTTTCAATTCTTCCGTAATGCCCTGCTGCTCCATCATCTGACGTACCAGAATATCCATTCTCTCCTGTGCTTCATCGTCCACAAGATTCAGATGTTCCACCAGTCTGTCTTCCAACATATACAGTGAATACATTGCCAGACGATGCTCTTTCAGATATGTTTTCCGCATCATTCCATATTTCCCATAATGCGGTTCTTCATCTGTACTGACAAGATTCGGATAGTAAATTCCGTCTGCGCCAAGTGTGTAGGTTCCACCCATTTTTTCAAATGTGCTTTTCATGTGTTATTCCTCCTTGAAATCAGCGATGTCCTTAGATCATCGCAAAATATTTCAGGGCAGCCTTGATAGCTTCTTCCTTCTCTTTCGGGCATTGTGGAACTCTTGCATTTTCTGATTTTGGAAGATTATAGTTTTCTCCCACTTCAATTCCACATTTGCGTTTTACCTGAGAAATATATAAACTTGAAACCTTCAAGCCAAATTCTTTCAGCACATAATCTTTGATTTCCTGATAGGTTGCTTTCAACTCGGCACTGGTAGCATCCAGCTCGTCCAGGTCTAAGTCGATCTCTATCGTGTCATCCGGCTTCTGTTGGGACAAAAGAACAACTGTCTCCACATGAACCGTCATCCCAAATTGATCAACCGGGCATACCTTTCTAAGCTCATATCCCCTCTTACACAGATACTTCAGATCCCTTGCCAACGTCGCACTGTCGCAACTTACATACACAATCCTCTCCGGATTCATCTCGACCATGGTCTCCAGCAGAGTTTCATCACAGCCTTTTCTTGGCGGGTCTACGACGATGACATCTGCATAAACGCCATTTTTCTTATACTCTCTCGGCAGCACTTCTTCTGCTTTTCCCACAAAGAACTCTGTATTCTCCAGGCCATTAAGTTTCGCATTTTCTTTCGCATTCTCTATAGCTGCCGGAACAATTTCCACACCACGGACAAATTTTGCTTTCTGTGCCAGGAACAGGGAGATTGTTCCGATTCCACAGTAGAGATCCCATACTGTCTCTTCCCCATGAAGATCTGCGTATTCCAGTGCCTTTGCATAAAGCTTCTGGGTCTGCATAGGATTTACCTGATAGAAAGACAGAGGAGAAATCTGATAGGAAATATCTCCGATCCTATCTGTGATATATTCCTGACCCCAGAGCAGACGAATTTCCTCACCAAGGATTACATTACTGTGTTTCTTATTTACATTAATGGTGATGCTTGTCATTCCCGGAATCTCACACAGAGATTTTACAAGCTGTTCCTCTTTCGGAATCTTATTTCCGTTCAGAATCAGACAGACCATCACTTCTTTTGTGAAGTATCCGTAACGGATCAAGACATGGCGCACCAGCCCTTTGCCTGTTGCTTCATTATATGGTTCAATCCCGTATTTCTCCATATGTGCGATCACACGGTCCAGAACTTCTTTATTCTCAGCTACACCAAGTGCACAGTCACGGTTTTCGATAATATTGTGGGTTCTTCCTGCATAGAAACCTGTAACGATTTTTCCCTCTTTATTTCTGCCTACAGGAAACTGTGCCTTATTTCTGTAATGAAAAAGTTCATCCATGCCAATGATCGGCTCCATGGGGATATCTGTAAAGCCACCGATACGTTCCAGATGTCCCTTCACCTTATTTGTCTTAAATGCAAGCTGCTGGTCATAGGAAAGTGCCTGAAGCTGGCATCCGCCACACTGACGGGCAAATTCGCACTTGGGCTCAACTCTGTACGGAGATGGCTTCAGCACCTCCATAAGACGTCCGTAACCATAATTTTTCTTTGCCTTGATAATTTTGGCTGTTACTGTATCTCCGATCACTGCGTCCTTGACAAAAACGGTGAAGCCATCGGCTTTTCCGATACCTTCACCGTCAATTCCGCAATCTTCTATCTCTAACGTAACAAGATCGTTCTTACGAAATTCCATAAAGATTACACCTCATCTGTTCTTCTTAAGTTGGATTCAAACAATTTATTATATCCAAGCCATTCTTTTTTGCTCTTGTTTGCTGCAAAAATCTCTGTGATGGTTTCCATTCTTGCATCTGTATTATCTGCAAGATTGAGGGCTACAGCCTCCACCAGTGCAGGTTTCTTCGGGGAACCGTATTCCAGTTCTCCATGGTGGGACAGGATACAATGAATCAGTTCATTCTTAAGCACCTCCGGGAATTCCGGTATCTGGCGTGCAAGATCATTGATCATCTGCGCTCCCATATAAATATGTCCCAGAAGCTGGCCTTCGTCTGTATAATCATTTAACGGAAATGCAGATAATTCTTTTGTCTTTCCGATATCATGAAGAAGTGATGCTGTGATCAGTAAATCCCTGTTGATGACCGGGTATGCCTTTGACATATAATCGCAGAGTCTGGTCACTCCCAGAGTATGCTCCATCAGACCGCCGATAAATCCATGATGTACTGTCTTCGCTGCAGAATGTCCTTCAAACGCTTTCACAAAAGCTTCATCTTCCACAAATAATTTCTTCAGAAGTGCAGACAGATAAGTATTCTCCACACTGTCAATAAATGCTCTCAGCTGGCTGTACATATCATCTGTGCTGTTCTCACTTACAGGAAGATAATCTGCCGGGTTGTACTCATCTTCAGCAGCCTTGCGCACACGCTTGATATTCAACTGCATAGCCCCTGCAAAGCTGGTTACATCTCCCACAACATCAATATAATCCAGGGCATCGAAATCATCAATTCCCAGAGAATTCGGATCCCAGATTTTTCCATCCATGATTCCGGTTTTATCCTGGAGGATAATATTCTCATAGGGTTTTCCATTCTTCGTTACCGCAGACTGTTTCTGCTTGCACAGATAAATCCCATTAATTCTGTCTCCCTCATGTAACTCATTTAAAAAACGCATAAAGCCTGCCTCTCTATCCTTTATTTTTAGTATTATAACAATTCCACAAGAAAGAATCCCGCTTGTAGGATTCTCCGCCTGTCACTATCTCTCTCCAACTGTTACCTTATAATCTTTCTCCGCATACTCACCATCGGAATTTTTGCGAAGAACCGTTATGGTAAGATTTTCTCCCTGCTTTTTTGTCTGAAGATATGTATAGTAAGACTGCATACTCTCTGTGGGAGTTCCATCAATCTTACTTATGATATCTCCACACTGTATCCCTGCCTTCATCGCAGGAGATTCTTCTTGTGTACGCTCCACGTAAAGTCCCTGATCAATTCCCAGTTTTCTACATTGTGCCTGAGTTATCTCTGTTCCATAAATACCTGTATATCTGATTGTCTCTTTGTTAGCCAGATGTTCTACCAACGGAAGAATCTGCGAAATGGAAACTGCATGAATATTATCTCCATCGTTTTCATTCTTCTTCAGTATCATACCTGCCACATTTCCGTCAGAATCAAGCAGCACACCACTTCCATCTTCATTCCCCTGCACATCTGTAGCCAACACATTATACTCCGTATCCGCTACCGATAATTTTTCAGAAACAGAAGTGATCATTCCATAAACCACCGCATCACTGTCACCGGCAGGACTTCCGATAGCAATTACTATATCGCTCTGTCCCAGTTTCTTTGTGTCTGTCAGATCAGATACCACGATACCTTCTCTTGTACTGTCATTAAGAAGATTTTTTCTCACAGTTGCAACTGCAAATCCGGAATCTGCATCTCCCCTACATATCTCTCCCTGCACTGTCGAACCATCTGCAAAAGTCACCTGCAGTTCCTGCAGATTTTCCAGTTCTTCCTCATAGGTCAGGATATAAAATTGTGTCTCTGTTTCAAGAAAGACAAGACCTTCCGTATCTTCCTGCTGCAAATAAGAATTATTCAGCAAATCCTCATCCTTTGAAATTCCTCTCACGTTTACAAGAGATTTTCGGGATTTTTGGGAAACCTTCAGCACTTCCCTATACATCTCCTGACGCATTGCCAGAAGACTCTTCTCCTCTTTTTCAGAAACTGAAGCGACAGATTCCCTCTCTGTTGCCTGTTCTTCAGATATCGTCTCCGCTACATCCGATCCTGTCAGTTCGATTTTCTGCTGTGTATTCTCTTCTCTGTCCGCCATAACCGGAAACACACTGGCAAAGGTTACGGCTGCGCAGCCTCCAAGCAAAACGCCACATCCTGCTATCATAAGCAGCCTGCGCAACAGACTGCCATTCTCTTTTGGCTGTTTTTTTACCGTTTCTTTTATAAACTGATATTCCTGTGTGTCCATTTTGTTTTTTTTCATACCTGATTCTCCTGCCGCACTCCATTCAGGATAACTGCCCAGTGTCATACAAAACAGCAATCTGCCAAACAGTTACCATTCAGGTTCAATATCGCTTATATTCAAACAAATTATATCGTAACAATCTACACATTATTTTAACAAAAAGATATGAATTTTTTATGAATATACTATAAGTAATTTCCCACAGTACAAAAAAGAAGCTCCTACTGAAACACTTATCGTATCAGCGAAACACTGCAGCTCAGGTTATTATGATGACACAAAAAAACGGCTTAAATGCACATATAATAGCATTCAAACCGTTTTTCATGCGGAAGATGGGACTTGAACCCACACGAGCGCAATGCTCACAAGATCCTTAGTCTTGCTCGTCTGCCAGTTCCGACACTTCCGCATATCGCATTTCTGTTATAAGTTTTACTTATTGTTGCGACAATTGGTACTATACCAAAAACTATATAAACTGTCAATAGCTTTTTTGAATTTTTTTTATTTTTTTGTAAAAACTATCATTTTTATGTATTTCTATCCTTTTTGCTTTCCATAGATTCCAAAATCATATATAATAGGAAAAGTATTTGTAACTGCTTATTTCACAGTAACACAGTTACAATTATGTTACTGTTCACACACCACTATTCCGCGAGGTGTTTTGGCATGAATATGCCAAAATCCCGAGACATACAAGCCAAAATTCCATTGCCGCAGGCAATCTGGAATGAATTTTGGCTACGTTACTGTGAACGGAGTGAACAGTAACACAATTATTTTTTTAGAATTGCTATAATCCCGGAGTACATTTCCATAACAAAAAATGCTATAATATCAGGGACAGCAAATTATAAAGATATCTATCAGGAGATTTAAACAGACAATGAATCAGAAAGCATATAAAGCACTTGAATATTATAAAATCATCAATATGCTGACAGACAAGGCTTCCTCTTCCATGGGAAAAGAGATCTGCCGGAAGCTGGAGCCATCCACAGATATTGATGAAATCCGACATATGCAGACTCAGACCAGAGATGCACTTACCCGTCTTTTCCAGAAAGGAAATATTTCCTTTGGCAGCGTCAAAGATGTGCGTGGTTCTCTGAAACGTCTGGAAATCGGAAGTTCTCTGGGGATTGGTGAACTTCTTGCCATCTGCAGCCTTCTTGAGAACACCAATCGTGTCAAAGCTTATTCCAGAAGTGAGCGCGGTGATTCTCTCCCGGACTCTCTGGACGGGATGTTCGAGGCACTGGAACCACTGACTCCTCTTACAACAGAGATCCGTAGATGCATCCTCTCAGAAGATGAGATCAGTGATGATGCAAGCAGCAACCTCCGCCAGATCCGAAGAAACATGAAGATTACCGGAGACAGGATCCATACACAGCTCTCCTCTCTCGTAAACGGAAGTGCCCGCAATTATCTGCAGGATTCCGTTATTACCATGAGAAACGGACGCTACTGCATTCCGGTCAAAGCAGAATACAAAGGACAGGTTCCGGGTATGGTACACGATCAGTCCTCCACAGGTTCTACTTTATTTATCGAACCTATGGCAATCGTAAAACTAAATAATGACATCCGCGAGCTGGAACTGGAAGAACAAAAAGAGATTGAAGTGATCCTTTCCACCCTGAGCCAGCAAACTGCAGAACAGACCGACTCTATCCGCGCAGATCTTAATATCATGGTACAGCTTGACGTCATTTTTGCCAGAGCATCCCTTGCCATGGATATGAATGCAACAGAACCAATCTTCAATGATGAAGGACGCATCCGTCTGAAACAGGCACGCCATCCTCTCATTGATAAGAAAAAAGCTGTTCCCATTGATATCCGTCTCGGCGATGATTTCGACTTGCTTGTTATCACCGGTCCGAACACCGGTGGTAAAACTGTATCTTTAAAGACTGTCGGACTTCTCACTCTCATGGGCCAGTCCGGTCTTCATATTCCCACACTGGACCGCTCAGAGCTTGCACTGTTTGAAGAAGTTTATGCTGATATCGGTGATGAACAGAGTATTGAACAGTCATTAAGTACATTCTCCTCACATATGACCAACGTGGTTTCTTTCCTGAAAAAAGCCAACCGTCACTCTCTTGTCCTTTTCGATGAGCTTGGTGCAGGTACAGATCCGACAGAGGGTGCTGCCCTTGCCATTGCGATCCTTTCCCATCTTCATGAACAGGGAATCCGCACTATGGCAACCACCCATTACAGTGAGCTGAAGGTATATGCGCTCTCCACCTCAGGTGTAGAAAATGCCTGCTGCGAATTTGACGTGGAAACGCTCCGCCCGACCTACCGCCTGCTAATCGGTGTTCCCGGGAAAAGTAATGCATTCGCCATTTCTTCCAAGCTTGGACTTCCGGACTATATCATCGATAAGGCCAAAGAACAGATCAGTGAACAGGATGAATCTTTCGAAGATGTTCTCAGTTCCCTGGAAAGCAGCCGTATAACTATTGAAAATGAACGCCGCGAGATTGAACAGTATAAACAGGAAATTGCCTCTCTGAAATCCGAAATGGAATCCAAGCAGGAGAAGTTGAACGAGCAGCGAGACCGCATCATCCGTCAGGCCAATGAAGAAGCTCATGCAGTTCTCCGCGAAGCCAAGGAATATGCAGACCAGACTATGAAGATGTTCCACAAATTCCAGAAAGACCATGTGGATCTCTCTGCTGTGGAAAAAGAACGCCAGAATCTGCGCAAACATATGAATAAAGCAGAGAAAGGCATGACTCAGAAAACTGCTGCAAAGAAACCGAAGAAGGAACTCACAGCCAAAGATATCTCCCTCGGAGATGCAGTTAAGGTTCTCAGCATGAATCTGAAAGGCACTGTCAGCAGCCGTCCGGACAACAAAGGTTTCCTCTTCGTTCAGATGGGTATCATCCGTTCCAAGGTTCACATCTCTGATCTGGAACTGATCGATGAAGCAGAGATCACCACACCAACCATGCAGCGTACAGGTGCAGGTAAAATCCGCATGTCAAAAGCAGCCCATGTATCCACAGAGATCAACCTGCTTGGCAAAACGGTAGATGAAGCAGTTGCAGAGCTTGACAAATATCTGGATGATGCTTATATCGCTCATCTGAAATCTGTCCGTATTGTTCATGGTAAAGGAACCGGTGCTCTGAGAAAAGGTGTACACAATTATCTGAAGCGCCAGAAGCATGTGGAATCCTTCCGCCTTGGAGAATTCGGCGAAGGAGATGCAGGTGTTACTATTGTAGAATTTAAGAAATAGGAGGGACTGGCATGGTTTCCAAACAGAAAATCCTTATTGTTGATGATGATAATAATATCGCAGAGCTTATTGCCCTGTATCTTACCAAAGAATGTTTTGAAACAAAAATCGTAAATGACGGAGAGGAAGCCTTAAAGGAATTTGTTTCCTTTCGCCCGGATCTGATCATTCTGGATCTGATGCTTCCGGGAATTGACGGTTATCAGGTATGTCGTGAAATCCGACATACCTCTGATGTTCCCATCATTATGCTTTCCGCAAAAGGCGAAACCTTTGACAAGGTTCTGGGGCTTGAACTGGGTGCAGATGACTATATGATCAAACCCTTTGATTCCAAGGAACTGGTTGCACGTGTACGTGCAGTCCTGCGCCGTTTCCAGGTAAAACAGCCTGCACCTTCTTCCAGTGAAAAATGTGTCACTTACCCGGATCTGACCGTTAATCTGACAAACTATGCAGTCACATACATGGGACGTCAGGTTGATATGCCGCCAAAGGAACTGGAACTTCTCTATTTCCTTGCAGCATCACCAAACCAGGTATTTACCCGCGAACAGCTTCTGGATCACATCTGGGGTTATGAATACATCGGTGATACCCGTACTGTAGACGTTCATATCAAACGTCTTCGTGAAAAGATCAAAGACAATCCTCACTGGTCCATTGCCACCGTATGGGGAATCGGATACAAATTTGAGGTAAAAAATCCATGAAACAGCATCATCTTTCCACAAAATTCCTGAGATTTTATATTCTCATCGGGATTTTGGGATTTTTCCTCATAACCCTCGGCGGTTCTTATATGGTAGAAAAGCATCTGGAACACTCTTTAAGTGCCGCACTCTATACAGAAGCGCACAATATTGCATCTAACGAAGCAGTTAAAAGCAATATCTCTTCCAGTACAGTAGATACTCTTCAGGAACACTTATGTGCAATTTCCGATTTTCAGGATGCTGTATTGTGGATCATCAACAGTAACGGCGAAATCATTGTAAGTACACAGAAAAATATTGACGTCCGGGAGCCAATCCCACTGGAAGAATTCGATGCTTCCAAATGGGGAAGCAACTATTATCAGATTGGAAAGTTTTATGGTTTCTTTAAAACAGATCATTTGAGTGTTATTGCCCCGATCACCTCTGATATGGAAACCAAAGGTTACGTGGCAATCCATTATTCGATGACAAACCTTTATCAGAGCCGGAGCAGTATTCTTTTTATCATGCAGGTAATCTTTCTCCTGTGCTATGCAGCCACCAGTCTTCTGCTCTGGGCTTACAGCCACTACATACGTAAGCCCCTGGCCAGGATCATGAAAGGTGCCAGTGAATATGCAGGAGGTAATCTTGCATATAAAATAGACGTTACTTCTGATGATGAAATGGGATATCTTGCCAAAACTCTGAATTATATGTCCGATGAACTGAACAAAAACGGAGAATATCAACGTAAATTCATTGCAAATGTCTCTCATGATTTCCGTTCTCCCCTTACCTCCATCAAGGGATATGTCAATGCCATACTGGACGGTACCATCCCATATGAAATGCAGGAACGGTATCTGAAGATCATCGCTTTTGAATCTGAACGTCTTGAAAAACTCACCCGCAGTCTTCTGACTCTGAATGAACTGGATATGAAAAAACGGATGATGCACATCCAGCGTTTTGATATCAATGATACCATCAAAAACACAGCAGCTACATTTGAAGGCATCTGCACCAGCCACCAGATCCGCCTGGAGCTGCTTCTCTCCGGACATGAACTTTATGTCAGAGCTGATATGGAACAGATTCAGCAGGTCCTTTACAACCTTCTTGATAATGCCATTAAATTCAGCAATGATAATTCTTCTGTTCAGATTGAAACAACTGTAAAAAGTGGTAAGGTCTTTGTTTCTGTAAAAGATTATGGAACCGGCATTCCCAAAGAAAGTCTGGGCAAAATCTGGGATCGTTTCTACAAGATTGATGCTTCCCGCGGAAAAGACCGTAAAGGCACCGGACTTGGACTTTCTATAGTCAAAGAGATCATCAATGCACATAACCAGAATATTGATGTGATCAGTACAGAAGGTGTGGGAACCGAATTTATCTTTACTCTGGAGAAAACGAAATAAATTTCTTTCACTTGAAAAATATTGTCTTAAATATACCTGTAACAACCCTCTTACCTGGAGCGTGTCTGAGAGGACTGCTATAAAAAATACCGTAACAAAAGTATATAGCATTTACTTTTATTACGGTATTTTTTTATTCTATGGCAATCCTCGTAAATAATGCATTTAAGACATTTCACCCACCTTAACTAAACGGTGTTCTCAGCATTCTGTCTTCATTTACGAGATAGATTCCTCTCGGTGTGATCCTGATTTCAGGAATCACAGGAAGTGCCATAAATGACAGGGTGATAAACGGATCAAATCCTTCTTTCACTCCCATCTCATGGGCCTTCGGAATCATTTTTGCAAGTGCTTCGTTTACACTCTCGTAGCCGGCATCGCTCATCAGTCCCATGACAGGAAGTGGTAAGGTTCCATAAATCTCTCCATTGCATACCAGAGTATAACCACCTTGCGTCCGCATCATTTCTTTTACAGCAATAGCCATATCACGATCATTATCTCCTACTACAATAATATTGTGGGAATCATGAGAAACACTGGAAGCAATGGCTCCGCCGCGGATTCCATAGCCTTTTATAATGCCCACTCCCATCTTGCCCGTATTCTTATGACGCTCGATCACTGCAATCTTCTGATATTCCCCGTCCGGAGCAAAATATTTCTCACCATCCGATTCTATCCATGGAACCTCTTCCAGAACATCCCTTGTCACAATCTGTTTTTCAAGCATCTGAATCACTCTTGCCTTTGTTCCCGGATGTTTCAGTTTCAGACGTTCCTCACTGAACCCAGATACATGAACTGTATTTTTCAGATATGGAGGACATGGTTTCAATTCTGCTTTCTCATCTTTAATGATCTTCTTACCACAATGATATACATCTACAACATTCAGATCTGTCACATTATCCAGAATTACAAAGTCTGCCTGCCTTCCGGGAGCGATCATACCAAGTCTGTATAAACCATAGCATCTTGCAGGCTGGATCGTCGCCATCTGCAGTGCTTTCTCAACCGGGAGTCCAAGCTGTACAGCCCGCTTCACATTATAATTGATATGCCCCTCTTTACGGATTTCTTCGATATGCTTATCATCCGTACAGAAGCAGAAACTGGAAGTATCTGTATAGTGTTCCACAATCCCCTTCACAATAGCATCCAGATTTCTCGCTGCACTTCCCTCACGTATCAGTACCTGCATTCCATTTCTTACCTCAGCCATTGCATACTCATAATCCACACACTCATGATCTGTATCAATTCCACCAAGTACATATGCAGCCAGATCCCCAGGTGCCAGAAACGGTGCATGACCATCCTTCACTCTGTCCTGAAACAGCTGGAGCTTTTCATGCATTGCAACACTTCCGTTAATCACAGAAGGCGCATCCATCACTTCACCAAGTCCCAGAATCCTCGGATGTTCCAGATATCCCTTCATTTTTCCTGCTGTAAGAATACACCCGTTATCATCCACATGAGTCGCCGGAACACAGGAAGGCATCATTACATATACATTTGCCGGTGCATCTTCTGTCTGATCCAGAATATAATCAATTCCATCCGTACCGGATACATTTGCAGACTCATGAGGATCTACAATAAATGTTGTAGTTCCACACTGTGCAGCCTGCCGGACCAGCTCACCCGGCGTCACCAGAGTAGATTCCAGATGCAGATGACTGTCGATAAATCCCGGACAGATTACTTTTCCTTCCAGATCAATCTCTGTCTCTCCTTCATATGTACCGACTCCGATCACAATTCCATCTGCAACAGCCACATCACCATCAATAAATTCTCCTGTACCAGAGCTGAACACACGCCCATTTTTAAACACTAGCTCAGCCTTCTCAATACCTCTTGCCATCTGTGAATACCTGCGATACATCTCAAGTTCCATAAAAAAACCTCCTTTCGCTCCCTTGAAAGCCCTCCTGCGCCCACACATTCATTATTACAGTAAAGCTTCCAATATATTATCATATTTACTTGTTTTTTCAGACTTTTCATTGTCCCAATCAATTTTTTCTATATATTTCATTATATATTATCATCTGTCTTTTTAATTTGCAACCTGTTTTTTCTTTGCCAAAGCAACTTTCCATCAACTTTTAACGGCTTTACAAAAAGGCTGCCGGATATCTCCTGCAGCCTTTTCATATCACTTACATCTCTATATTTACATCATATAATCTTTGATCACATCATGATCTCTGAGTACTTTCTCGATCACAGTTCCCTTAACAGCTTTCAGAAGCGGTTTCTTCAGCATATCCAGTGGTCCCGGAAGTTCGATCTCCAGTGGAGATTTTCCATCCATCAGCTTCACACTGCTATCCAGTAATTCTCTGATATCGTAAACACTGCCCCATACTTCCGGCACACCTCTGTCAACACCCAGAAGTCCATACACAGCCTCCATAGCAGTTCTTACGGAATATTCAGTAGTAAATACAGTATCTCTTGGTGTATCGGCAAACTGTCCGAGGAATGCGAAGTTTACACAGCCATCCGGAATAACATCAGGTCTGTCACCCTTTGTTCTCGGCATAAAGAATGCTGTAATATAAGGCATCATGGTCGGTACACAAACTGCACTGTTCTCAGCCATGTCTTCAATCTGGTCAACCGGAACGCCAAGATGATAGAGCCACTCTTCTGTGATCTCCTTACCTGTACACTCTTTCATAGGCTTCTTAACGTAATCACCCGGTACATCTGTAAACAGACCATATACCCATACACAGACCTTATCTTTATCCTGATCCTTGAACTGTCCCTGTCTGTTGATCGTCCAGCTTAATAACCAGCTGGAATCCTGACAGCTTACAATACCGCCTGTAACAACCTTGCCTGTTCTCGGATCACGTTTGCAGATATCTGTAATATAAGGAATGATTTTATCATCCAGAGTAGTCACTGTTGCTGACTCCCAGTTTGTCTTAGCAATATCAGAACAGAATTTCTCAGGATGTCCGAAGGACGGATCCTGTTTTGCGATATTTTTCCAGAGACTCCAGCATCCACTTGTACGAACTTCTGCATCTCCGTTCGGTGCATGATTCTGATCGCCATAGATGGTTCCCTCTGTACAGCTTCCGTTTGTCACAAATACAAAGTCGTTTTCTGTAAGAACAATTCCCTTTTCTACGCCATTCACCTTACACTCGATTGCTTTTGCAATCTTCTTATTGCCTTCAAACTCAAAGAGTACGTTTGTAACCTCTGTATTGAACTGGAATTCAACGCCTGCTTCTTCCAGATATTTCTGCATTGGCAGAATCAGGGATTCATACTGATTGTATTTAGTAAATTTCAGGGCGCTGAAATCCGGAAGTCCGGAAATGTGATGGATAAATCTCTGGAAGTACAGTTTCATTTCCAGTGCACTGTGCCAGTTCTCAAATGCGAACATGGTTCTCCAGTATAACCAGAATGTGGAATCAAATACTTCATCGTCAAATACATCTTCAATTGTCTTGTCATAAAGATCTTCATCCTTTGTCATGAACAGCTTCATGATCTCCATGCAGCCCTTCTGGCTCAGATTGAATTTACCGTCTGTGTGAGCATCCTTGCCTCTCTCTTTTGTCGCACGACAGAGAGAATAGTTCGGGTCTTCCTTATTCAGCCAGTAATATTCGTCAAGTACAGATACACCAGGTGTTTCAATGGATGGAATACTTCTGAAAAGATCCCATAAGCACTCGAAATGGTTTTCCATCTCACGTCCCCCACGCATCACATATCCGCGGCTCGGATCAAAGATACCGTCACATGCACCGCCTGCAATATCCATTGCTTCCAGAATGTGGATATTCTTTCCTGGCATCTGTCCGTCACGTACAAGGAAACAGGCTGCTGCAAGAGAAGCCAGTCCGCTTCCTACGATATAAGCATGTTTATCATCTACGCCTTCCGGCTTTCTTGGACGTGCAAATGCTTCATAGTTACCGTTTGTATAATAAATTCCCTTACTGTTTTTCTCATATTTTCCACGTTCTGTATTGCGATATTCACTTGTATTATGAAGTGCATCATAATCTTCTTTTTTCTTTGTCTCAGCTGTTTTATACTTCTTTCCTGCTGCCACTGCTGCCACGCCTGCTCCAACTGCCAATGCGGATACAAGTCCCAAACCTTTATTTTTACTCATAATACACATCCACCTTTCTTGATTTCTTCTTTAGAAGTTCTTTCAGATTCGTTATCCTGAATGCTTTTTACTCTCTGCTTTACCCATTTCCCGGCAACTCTTTTGCCTGCCGGAAATCTCTTGATCTCCCGTCAAGACATCTTCATGACTTTTACATTCTTATCTGTATGTTTCCCATATCATAAGCATTTCATCCGTCTGAATGATTTGTTTGTTGCTATGGCTGTATATTAACAGTTAAAATATGATTCTACAATTTACAAAAGCCGCCGAATGATAAGTTTTTTATCACCCGGCGGCTTTTGTAAAGAATTTTTATATGATTATTTTTCTATATTATTTTTCTGAAAGTTATGAATAGATGTAGTCACTGTATCGTGAAGTGTCAGATCCATCATTCTTACCAGATCTTCAATATTTTCTTTCATTCCTTCCCTGATCCACTCAAGCATGATTCCCACAAAACCATATTTATAGAAGTCTGCAATAAATTTCTTATCCTCTTCTGTGATATTCAGACCCTTGCTTTTTTCTTCCACCACACCCACGATCAGATCATAGGTTAATTTAAAAAGATAATTTTCTATCCGCTCCCTGTCCACATTTCTGTAAACATTCATAATAAACGGTTTGTTTTCCAGCACTGCCTCAAATATCTGGGTCAGCCCTTCTGTCCAGGACTCAGAAGTCTTTTTGCCCTGAAGGGCTTTTGTCCCATCTTCCACACAGGACCATTCAACCAGATCATAAATATCCTTGAAATGATAATAAAAAGCCATGCGGCTTATTCCACAGTCTGTGGTAATATCTGTTATCGTGATCTTGTCCAGAGGTTTCTTCAGAAGAAGCCGTTTCAGGGATTCTTCCAGAGCTGCTTTTGTGGTATTTGGCATATAACTCCTCCTGTCTGCTTACTGTGATTATTTCCAGTCGTAGTTTCTCAGGTGTCCTTCCAGATTCATGTGGTCAAAATTATTCTGGCGCAGTGCCTCGTACAGAACAATCGCTACGGAATTGCTCAGGTTCAGAGAACGGATATCTCCGATCATAGGGATCCTTACGCAGGTTTCCTGATTATTGACCAGAATGTCCTCCGGGATTCCTGCGCTCTCTTTTCCAAACATAATGTAGCAGTCTTCTTCATAATGAACATCAGTATAAGTCTGAGGCGCTTTTGTTGTTGCATAGTAAATTTTTGCACCGGGATTCTTCTCCAGAAATTCTTCAAAGTCCAGATATGTAGTTACATCCAGATCTTTCCAGTAATCCATTCCTGCTCTCTTTAAGGCTTTCTCACTTAAGGAAAATCCCAGAGGCTCGATAAGATGGAGTCTGGTTCCTGTTGCCACACAGGTACGGCCGATATTTCCTGTGTTTGCAGGAATCTCCGGCTCGTGAAGTACAATATTTAATTTTGCCATTTTCTTTTTATTCCTCTTGTTATTAATCGTCTGTCTTTTCTTAGAAAATTGTCTCTTAAGTTTCCTGCAGTTACTCTTTGAGAAGTTGCTGCAGTTCATCCTCTGCCGGACGTTCCAGATAGCGGGCACTGCCGCCACTGTAGAGAAGCCGGTCATTACCACTGTTAGTCTGACCGATGACCTCTGCCACAAATCCCTCATTGCGAAGTCTCTGTACCAGTGCTTCACCTCCGCGGATTCCAATCAATACTGCTCCATCTGCCTGAAGCTTATATGGATTCAGGTCAAAAATCTCGCACACTTCTATGGTCTCCTGACGAATCGGTACCTTACGGAAGTCTGCTTCCAGTCCTACTTCTGAAGCTTCTGCCATCTTCCAGAGCGCACTCAAAAAGCCGCCCTCACCCATAGCATATAATGCGCTGGCATCTGCCTCCTGCGCAATTTTCCAGACAATACTGCCAGCTCCATAATCGTCCCGAAGTGAAACGCAATTCTGAATAAAACCGGCAGAGAATCTCTCTGCCAGTTTGTCCTTTTTATTTTTTGCTATTACAGAGGTTCCTTTCAGAGCCACCGGACATGCCACCACCAGTTCATCTCCCGGTTTCAGGCATCCGGTTATTTCTGCCCTCAGAGCCTCCATTGCCGCCTGTCCAAGTCTCATTTGTTTTCTCCTGAAAAATTTATTATACAAGCAGAGACAGAACTGTCGGCACTACCATTGCCAGTACCAGAATGATTGCAATAATTGCTGTGATCACTTTACGATTCTTTGGATTAAACATTCCCATTTCTCTTCACCTCTTTAATCTCTGTTCAGGTTCTCAAACACATCTTTCGTCACATCTGTCACATGAGCGTTGTTAGTCAGCGGATCACGGTCTGCATAGTCAAACAGCAGTACTTTTCCATCTGCAAATACTTCCACATGTGCATTCTTTGCCACTTTTTCCCGTTTTCTGAAGTCCCATATCTGTCTCTCAAAAGGCTTCTGGTCTCTGGCAAAGCCGGGACGGCTTTTCAGGTTCTCTCTCAGATAGAGATCATATACCATTTGGTCTTTTACCTGATCCACGGAAATCTCCGGCATATCCTCCAGAAATTCCAGCAGAATCTCATATCTTCGCATTCTTGTATGAGAAATGTCACCATAGCCTTTTTCCATGTAAAAACTGCCCAGTCTCTCGTAAATTGAGAAAGCATCCGGGAAAAATTTTTCCAGATATTCAAGTGTATTCTGGAATTGTCCACTATTATAATACACTTCCACCATATTTTCCACAGTTTTCAGCTTCAAAACGTGGTCATAATCCAGCCACTTCGTGGAAAGTACCTCATAAGGCTCCTGTGTTTTGTATACAATACCATATTCCCTGCACATCTCCATCATATGGGAACCCTTTAACACCTTCAAAAAGCCCAGCTGAAGCTGCTGTGGTTTCAGCGCATAGACATCATTAAAGGAATGCCGGAAGCTGTCGTAATCTTCATAGGGAAGTCCTGCGATCAGGTCCAGATGCTGATGGATATTTCCAAAGCTGTGGATTCTGTCAACAATTCCTTTCAGTTTTTCAAAATCCATAGTTCTGTGAATTGCCTTAATCGTATCCGGATTTGTTGACTGTACTCCGATCTCCAACTGAATCAGGCCCGGACGCATAGTGGACATTTCCTGCAGTTCCTCTTCTCTTAACAGATCTGCCGAAATCTCGAAATGAAAGTTTGTTACACCGTTATCGTGTTCATTAATGTATTTCCAGATTGCCATTGCATGGTCATGTTTACAGTTAAAAGTACGGTCTACAAACTTTACCTGTGGAACCTTATTGTCTATAAAAAACTGCAGCTCTTTCTTTACTGTCTCTGTATCTCTGAAACGCAGTTTCTTATCAATGGAAGAAAGACAGTAACTGCAGGAGAAAGGACATCCTCTGCTGCTTTCATAATAAATGATCCTGTTCTTAAACTCGGACAAATCTTTGTAAATAAATGGAATACTGCTTAAGTCCATGATCTGGCGCCATCCATTATGTATGATCTGATCTCCGTCTCTGTAACAGATTCCTGTCATATCTTTCAGATCCTGCGGATTTTTTTCCACATAATATCCGGCAAGTTCTTTAAATGTTTCTTCACCTTCCCCGACCATAACACCTTTAAATTCTGAGTTTTCTGTCAGGAATTTCTCCGCATCATAAGAAACTTCCGGACCGCCGGCCCAGAAGTCGGCGCCCGGAAGAATCTTTATCAGATCTGCCATCAGTTCTTTTACAAAAGAAAGGTTCCAGATATAACAGGACACGCATACCACATCAGGATGTTCCAGATAAATATCACGCATGATATCATCTTTCTGCTGGTTAATGGTATATTCCTTTAATACAATATGATCTGCGTAATCGGATGCATATGCCTGCAGATCATAAACAGCAAGATTAGAATGAATATATTTTGCATTGCATGCCACTAATAAAATCTTCATAAATCTTTAGCCTTCCAGTGCACTCTTCAGCTCTTCTTTGGAAGTAAGACCTACGAAGCGTTTCACTTCCGCACCGTCTTTGAACAGGATCAGTGTCGGAATGCTGACTACACGAAACTGCTGTGCAAGTGCCATATTCTGATCTACATCTACTTTTCCCACTGCGTATCCCTCTTCTGCCAGTTCTTCTACAACCGGACCCTGACGCATACATGGTCCACACCATGTTGCCCAAAAATCTATAAGAACCGGTTTCTCAGATTTTAATACTTCTGTTTCAAAATTTGCTGTTGTAATCTCTTTTGCCATAATTCATATCTCCTTTGCTTATTCTTTTATTTTAAAGATCTTACATACTTCCCTGCATTAATACCTGCCTGTGCTCCCTCATATACAGCTTTCGCCACCTGAAGAAGCCCGCCTGTACAATCACCTGCCGCATAGAGTCCCGGGATGGTTGTTTCCATATTTTCATTAACTTTAATGTTGCCTTTTTCCGTAAGTTCAGCTCCCATCTGGCGGGCAATCTCAGTACTGCCTGCAGTTCCCATTGCAATAAATACACCCTCTGTTGGACAGAAATCATTTGCCTGCTGACCTGCTTCTGCATTTATTTCCTGTGCCTGCACATCAGGTGCAAGACGGATTCCTGATACCAGATCACCGCCCTCTACAGACTGAATCTTCATTGTGTTTACACTGATATTTTCTTCAGGTGTAAATTCCGGTTCTTCACCGTTTGTATAAATGGTTACTGTAGAAGCAGTATTGGACAATTCCTTTGCTTCATGCATGGCGAAATCACCGTTTCCAAGAACTGCTACATCCTTGCCTCTGTAAAAGAAAGCATCGCAGATTGCACAGTAACTGACACCTTTTCCCTCAAATTCTTTAACACCCGGGATCTTCGGTGCAGCGCGCTTGCTTCCTGTTGCAAGGATCAGACTCTGTGTCTCGAAATCCCCTTCCGTAGTCTTTACCACAAAGGTATCAAATCCACCGACTCCCAGAACCTGTGCATCCAGCATTCTTACACCAAGCGCTTTCGCCTGACCAATTCCTGTGTCATATAGTTCCTGACCGGACAGCGGATGTTCCAGTCCGTAATAGTTTTCTATTTTCTCTGCTTTTTCCAAAGCACCGATCCCATTATTGATCACCAGGGGATCCAGATTTCCACGAACTGCATAAAGCGCAGCGGAAATTCCTGCAGGTCCGGCACCTATGATTATCACTTTCTCCAATTTATGTCACCTGCTCTCTGTGATTGTTCTCAATACACTGTGATATACACTCTGAATACAGCAATTAATTATTATGATCAATTCCAATAAATCATCAACTGTCATTTAACCTGTTCTGCTTTTCAGTATAATCATCAGCTATTGTTACTATACTACGTTTCCTGAAAAAAATCCATGTTTTTATTTGGATAATTTTGGTATAATTTGGTCAAAGTTCCCACCCACTGCTTATTGCTTTTTGCAACCTCCGCAGGGGACTTACTTGATTCGGTTAAACAACAAAAACTGTGCTGTTTTTTCCATCAGATAGGAACTTATTTCTATTTTATTTCTTATAATTTTACCCTATAGTTAAAATGATTATAGTTTTTTAAGGAGGTTCTTTTTATGCTTCAAAATACATATCACAATCCGCTTCTTCCCGGTTTTTATCCTGACCCTTCTATCTGCCGGGTAGGAGATGATTATTATATGGTTACTTCTTCATTCGTTTATTATCCGGGACTGCCGATTTTCCACAGTAAGGATCTGGTTCACTGGGAACAGGTTGGTCATGGAATCCACAGACCTGAGCAGCTTGACTATAAAAACTGCGAAACTTCTGAAGGATTATGGGCACCAAGTATCCGTTATCATAACGGAACTTATTACATCATTAACACTTTCGTATCTGCAGGACGTGAAGCAGACCGTGACAATTATATTATTACAGCAAAAAATCCTGCCGGCCCGTGGAGTAATCCGATTGTTGTAAAAGGTGCAGACGGCATCGACTCCAGTCTTTTCTTTGATGATGACGGTTCTCTGTGGTATGTAGGCAACTACATCAGTCCTGACTGCCTTTATGAAGGACATCATGGTATCTATCTGAACGAGCTTGATCCGGAAACCTTCCAGTTCAAGGGACCTCGTTACATTATCTGGGATGGTGTAAAAACACGCAGTAAATGGATTGAGGCTCCGCATATTTACAAGAAGGACGGATGGTATTATCTCCTTGTTGCAGAGGGTGGTACTTTCGTAAATCACAGTGTACAGATGGCCCGCTGCCGTACAATTCAGGGAGATTACGAAATCTGCCCGAGAAATCCGATTGTTAGTCACAGACACATACCTCTGTTGAACCCGATTTCTGTTACAGGACATGCTGATATCGTAGAAACTCAGAATGGTGAATGGTGGATGGTCCTTCTGGCTGTGCGTCCATATGAAGGAGGACATTATAATCTTGGCCGCGAGACCTTTATGGTTCCGATTATATGGGCCGAAGACGGATGGCCTATGGTTGACAATAAAACAGGACTTGTCCAGACAGAAGACCGTCTTCCGGATCTACCTAAGACCATTTATCCATTAATGCCTGAATCTGATAACTTCGAATGTGATACTCTGCAGATGCAGTGGAATACCATTCATCCGCCAGTTAAACAAATTTATTCTCTGACAGACCGCTTCGGATATCTGCGTCTGTATACAAGAAAAGAAGTTCTGAACGAAATCTGTCTTCCTTCTTTCATAGGTCGCAGACAGCGCCATAAAGTATTTCTGGCAAAAACAGCTATGGAATTTACTCCTGCAAATGAGAATGAAGAGGCCGGAATTGCCCTTGTGCAGGATGACCGTTTCCATTATCTTATGGTATTAGTTCAGAAAGACGAAAAGCCATTCCTTCAGGCTTACAAAACAGAAAATGGTACAAAATCTTTGCTTGCAGAAACTGAGATCAAAGATGTAAAACGCCTCTACCTCAGTGTTCAGGGTAATACTACTGATTATGACTTCTATTACGGATACACAGATCAGGAAATGCTCCCGCTTGTCAGAGGGCTGGATGCTTCTCTGTTAAGTTCTGTAGTAAATAACGGATTTACCGGAACATACATCGGTATGTATACAAGTTCCAACCATCAGCCAAGTACTAATTATGCTGACTTTGACTGGTTCAACTATCAGGGAGAATAATCACTGTTTACAATTAACAAATCCATAAAAAATTTAAAATATAACGCAAAAACGGATTGCCGTTCAACGTGAACTTCGCAATCCGTTTTTACTGTTTGCAATATCTATATCTCTTTAATCAATCAGATAAAATCATCCGCTTCTCCACTTACCCGTAACCAAATAACTGTTCCACAATTTATTCGATTAAAACGCTTTTTTAATCTGTTTTACCAGTGCATCCACATCTTCAGCTTTTACAAGAAATCTCTCGGTTCCATTGATTTCCAGACTATCATAAGTATCATCATATGTATAATATTTCAGAGTTACTTCCGGAGCTTCTTCTGTGTTTCTGTGGAATGTTACAGTCAGCACTTCTTCCTTATCTGCTGCATCTTTTGTTTCTTCGACTTCCGAATCAAGCATTATACTTTGAAGTGCCTGATACAATTCAGTAAATTTCTCCTTCTTTACAGTTTTCTTTCCAAATTTATAATCGCTGCCGTCCAGCTTCATCGTATATGTTTTCTTTCCGATGGTCATGTCTGCACTGCCAAGTGTATCAATATTTACCAATGCCGGAATCTTCAGAATCAGATTAAACGGTTTCAGTTCCAGAAGACTGTTCACTGACTCTTTTGAAAGCAGATAAACAGCCTCTTCGTATCCTTTTACACATGCATAATAGTCACCATTCTCATCTGTATTTCCGATAAGGATCGTTGCTGTTGCATCTGCATCCTGTGTTTCTTTTGCTGTGTCATCGTTAACTGTATTTACAAAATCTACTGTAAAATATGTCTTTGTATTATCCAGTCCGGTATCTGTATTTGCTGCATCGACGCCGTTGCTGAGATCAAAAGCAGCCAGCACTCCAAACATTTCATACATATTCTCTGTGTTTACTGTTGCAGTCTCATCATACGGATTGGTAATTTCCCAGTAGTCGAAATCCATCTTATAATCTGCCGGTTCCTGTTTGATCTGAAATACTTCTTCGCCGTCCTTTACAATGGAAAATCTGCGAATGGAATAGGCAGACATTCTTGGATGTTCTACAGTTTTTAAATCTGTATTTTCTGTTTTATCATCTGTCTGATCAGCAATTTTTTCTTCCACAGCTGCATCTTCTGCTTTTGGCTCTTCTGCAGTCTCAGAGTTTTGTTCTGCTTCATCTGCCCATACAGGACAGGATATAACTGCTGTGCCTGCTGCACCGGCAGTAAACATGGCTGTCATTCCAAGAAGTAATATTTTTTTAATTTTGTTTTTCATGTCTGTGTTCCTCCTGTCCATATATAATATGGTTTTTATTTTATGTTACTTTTCGCAATTGAAACAGAATACTTACTCCGTTCGGTTAAAGTGCAATTTCTACCTCAGCAGGCTTATGTCCTGTCAGTTCTGCACTTCTTGTATCCGGCTGGGATACTCCTGCAAATAAACGGAAATGTTTTCCTGCGATGTAACGATTTCCATCTTCATCAACTATATTCATTGCTTTATTAGAAATTGTAAATTCTACAGATTTCTCTTCTCCCGCTTTCAGAGATACTCTCTTAAATCCGCAGAGACTGTAGTTACGAACTGCAAGCGGAGAATCAAGGTCTTTGATATACACCTGAACAACTTCATCTGTATCTACTGTTCCATTGTTCTTAACAGTTGCTTTTAACATGATATCGGACTCTGCTGATACTTCACCGACAACCTCTGCTTCTGTTACGCAGGTATCACTGTATGTAAGTCCGTATCCAAATGGATAAAGTGCCTCTTTTTCCATATAACGGTAAGTTCTGTTCTTCATAGAGTAATCTGTAAATTCCGGCATTCCTTCCAGGTCTTTATAGAAGGTTATCGGAAGTTTTCCTGATGGAGATTCTTTTCCGAAGAGAAGATCTGCTATTGCACGTCCGCCTCTTGCTCCCGGATACCATGCAAGAAGGATTCCATTACAGTTATCCTGCGCATAATTCAGGTCAATCGCACTTCCTGCCATCAGAACTACGATGGTAGGTTTTCCTACTGCTGTTACTTTCTCGATCAGTTCTTCCTGTACTTTCGGAAGATGAAGATCAACTTTGTCCCCGGATGCATCACTGTTTCCGGTATCTCCTTCTTCTCCCTCCAGAGTCTCATCAAGACCTACGCAGAGTATGACTACATCGCTGTTTTCCGCTGTAATTACTGCCTCAGAAATTCTGTCCTGATCCCATGCCAGATTTTCAACTTTGTCTTTATATAAATCACATCCCTGAGAGTAAAGGATCCTTACCTCGTCACCTGCTTCTTCACGGATTCCTTCAAGAACAGTAATATATTCTGAAGATGTTCCATGATAATTTCCAATAAGAGCTGCACGGCTATCTGCATTCGGGCCGATGACACCAATAGTATTTACTTTTGTTTTATCAATCGGAAGAACTCCATCATTCTTCAGAAGTACGCAGCTCTTTCTTGCCATCTTAAGAGCTTCATCAATGTGCTCTTTGCACTCTACCATACTATACGGTATCTTATCATATTCACTTCCGTCAAACAGGCCCAGCAGATATCTGGTTGTCAGCAGTCTTACTGCGGATTCTGTAATTTTCTCTTCTGTTACCAGTCCATCCTGATAAGCTCCCATCATATGAAGATATGTATTTCCACAGTTCAGGTCACATCCTGCATTTAATGCCATAGCAGCGGACTGTCTTGGTGTGGAAGTTACCATGTGATGTTCATGAAAGTCACGGATTGCCCAGCAGTCAGAAGTATAATGACCTTCGAATTTCCATTTTCCTCTCAGGACATCTTCCATAAGATATTTATGTGCACAGCAGGGTTCTCCGTTTGTCCTGTTATAAGCACCCATTACAGCCTCAACATCCGCTTCTGTTACAAGCGCTTCAAAAGCCGGAAGATATGTTTCCCACATATCCTTCATGCTTGCCTGTGCATCAAATTCATGTCTGAGCGATTCCGGACCGCTGTGCACTGCATAATGCTTTGCACATGCTGCCGCTTTCATTACAGGTCCGTCACCCTGGATTCCTTCTACGAATTTCACGCCAAGTCTGGACGTCAGATATGGATCCTCACCATAGGTTTCATGCCCTCTGCCCCATCTCGGATCTCTGAAAATGTTTACATTGGGGGACCAGAAAGTAAGACCCTTGTAAATATCTCTGTCTTCTTTTGCAGAATATGCATTGTATTTTGCTCTTCCCTCAGTTGCAATGATGTCGCCAACTTTTTTCATCTCTTCATCGTCAAATACTGCAGCCATCGCAATTGCCTGCGGGAACATGGTTGCCACACCTGCTCTGGCTACTCCATGCAGTGCTTCATTCCAGTAATTATATGCCGGAACACCCAGTCTTTTCACGGGAGCAGCATCGTATTTTAACTGGGAAGCCTTCTCCAGAAGCGTCATCTGTGATACCAGTTTTTCTGCTTTTTTTCTTGCTTCTGCTCTTTCTTTTCTGTGATCTTTCATTTCAGATCCTCCTGTTTATATAATTTGATAATTATTCAGCAGGTATTAACAAAGCCTCAGCGCAGCCCGCTACTCCTGCATTATGTATTCTGCATTTCTTCTCTGTATTTCGTCGGAGATTTTCCTGTATGTTTCTTAAATGCCAGTGAGAAATAATTCGTATCTCTGTATCCTACCATCATAGCAATCTTTCCAGTCTTGATGCTGGTAGTTTCCAGAAGGCTCTTCGCCTTCTCAATCCTCTTTCTGACAATGTATTCATTACATCCTTCACCTGTAATCCGCTTAAATAATCTGGAGAAATAATTCGGTGTGATATAGAGACTTTCCGCAATGCTGGAAACCGAAATATCCTCTGCAAGATGCTCATCTATATAGTGTCTGGCATTGGAAATGGTATAATGTACATCCTCTTCATCATTTTCAATGAGCTGCTCAATAAACATTCTCGTAATCTCACAGGCCTCTTCTTTTCCTGCTGATGACAGACTCTTGGAGAGTGCATCCAACTTTCCTTCTTCCACCTCACACGATACTTCCATGTAGGAAAAAATCAGAGTGGAGGCAATCTCGAAACAACATCTGCGCACAGCAGAAGGGGAAAGATTATAGGATTCTGTTGCCTTAGTAAAGGTATTAAATGCCTTTAGTACATAATCTGGAGTTCCTATATTGGAAATCATGATATTTCGCAGTTCTGCATAGATTTCCCAGAAGATTTTCTTCTTGTTCTGAGCCCCCATCGTCTGTATAATGTCCTGAATATTCTTTTTTTCATGTTCCAGAAGATATCTGGCATCATTGTAGGAAATTGCCAGATTTTCAAATCCTTGCACAACACTTCCAACCGTAATCTTTGGTTTATATTCAAATTCATCCTTCAGCACATCCGACAATTCTTCAATCTGTTCCAGAACGCTGTCGTCATCATCCTTTTCAAAACAGACAATCGCAATCGTACCGTCATCATCTACAAATGTGATTCCTCTGTTTTGGGAATCCACCATGCTCATGCAGACATTTTTAACAGTCATTGCACGGAATTTTCCGTCATTCTGCTGTTCTGTATACATTCCCTGTTCCAGAAGAATCAGGCTCATTTTCTGCTTAATATCAAACTGAAAATCTTTCTGGAGAATATACAACTGCATCTCTTTATCTGCTTTTGTATGCACCAAATTTCTCATGCACTGCTCCAGTCTCATCTGCACTACAGAGCCTTGAGAGCGCCACACTCTGGCCTGATTCTGCTCTTTGTTTTCCTGCTCTTTCAGTTCTTTTATCTGCTTTTCTATCGCATTGAAAAGATCATCTTCATCAATCGGTTTCAGGAAGAAATCCTGCACCTGAAGCCGCAGGCTCTCTCTTGCATACTCAAAATTATCAAAGCCTGTAAGCACGATCACACGCAGTTCAGGTACTGATTCTCTGGCCGCTTTAATCAGTTCCAGTCCTGTCATTTCTGTCATCTGGATATCTGTAACCATAATTTCAGGACCTTCTTCTTTAAGAATCTTCAAAGCCTCGTTTCCTGACGCAGCAGTAAATACGTCATCTACTCCCAGTTTCTTCCAGTCTATGGCATTTTTCATCCCCATGCGTATCATCTTTTCGTCATCAACAATCAGTACTCTATACACACGTCCACTCGCCTCCTGCTGTGTTCTTTTTGATTTCTGTCTGATATGGCAGATGGATCACGACAGTTACTCCACCCGAATCATTCTTCTGGTAATTAAGACCATATCCCTCCCCAAAAAGAAGTTCAATCCTCTTGTTTACGTTTCGCACTCCATATCCAAAGGAATCCTCGTATCTGGAGAGCTGTTCATTCATTTCATCTATCTGTTCCTGACTCATTCCTGTGCCTGTATCTGATACTTTTATGATAACTTCATCCTCATTTTTATATGCTGTAAGATAAAGTGTACCTGTTTTTCCCTCTTTTACTTTCATTCCATGATAAATGGAATTCTCTACCAGTGGCTGCAGAGTCAGCTTCGGTATCAGGCTTTCTTCCACCTGAGATTCTACAACAATCTCACTTCCGATAATGTTGTCGTATCTCATGTTCTGGATAATCATATAATTCCTGATATGCTCTACTTCTTCTCTGATCGTGATCACGTCATGTCCTTTGCTGAGACAGATCCTGTAATATTTCGCCAGCGCCTTTACCATTGTGGAAATCTCTTTATTTCCTTCGGCAATCGCCTGCCAGTGGATACATTCCAGTGTATTATAAAGAAAATGCGGCTGAATCTGCGACTGAAGGGCATTAAAACGAATCTGCTCCAGCTGATGCTGTTCCAGTTTTACCTGTTCCATCAACACCTCGATTTCATCCATCATAGAGTTAAAACCAATTGCAAGCTTGGCAAAATCCTCGCCCATATTGTCAACATTGATCCTTGTTCTCAGGGAACCTGTCGCAACATAATCCATCTTAGATACTACCTTATTAAGGGGCTGATACATTTTCCTGACCAGTGCTCTTATAATAATGCTTACTATGATCAGCACTATGATCAGAACCAGAATCACAACAACCATTATATGGAATCCTGATTCCATCAGTTTATAAAAAGAAATCGAACTGACTACATAATAATTCCAGTTCTTAATCTTCTGGCATACATACATATTCCCATTCTTGGTAAATATCTGTATCCCTTTTTCCATCTCATCTATGTAATTTACGTAACGGCCTGTCTCCTCTTTATCATTCGAAAGCAGTATCATTCCACCTGTGTCAACTACTCTTGTTTCTGCTGAAGAATCTCCCACGGCCAGCATCCTCTGTACTGCCGGATCATCGAAATTCATGCACAGAAGCCCTCTTGCATCAGATACTTTTCTGGTATCATATAATGGATAATACAGACTCAGCGTATATCTGTTCCCTTTATAATAATCATTGTTATAGGAAACTTTCATCGTTCCTTTCTGCGCATATTTGCATCTCTCATATGCCTGGGGATACACTTCTTCAAACTGCGTAACTGATAAAGAACCCTTTCCTCTGTAGTAGTAACTCTTATAATCCGAACTGACAATGGCAGCAAAGTTCAGACTCTCATACATATTATTCAGATTCTCCAGCTTGCTGTAAACTGCATCAATGTCTGCTGTCTTCAGCTCATTTTTCTGCACCTGCCTGCAGTAATTCTGCACAGAATCATCCATGATCGTACCCAATACGATTTCTTTATATGAATCCATTGATCCCTTAAAAGATTCCGCAACTGTATTATTCTGCATCTGCAGAAGTTCTACAGACTGCTCTTTCATCGATGCTATAGAAAAAGTCAGAGAAACACCTGCAACCGTCAGCGTTACAATAAGAATACTGACGGTCACAAGTAAAAGTATTTTTTTATCAAATTTCCAGTGGCTGAATTTTGTTTTCCATTTGTTCATGTTGTCTTTCCTCATCTGTCACATAATTTCACATATACCCACATGATCAGGGGGGGATTTTATCTCCCCAATATCATACCATGTTCAATGGTAAATGGATACAACAGATTTCGCAGAAAGAATCAACCCTTTACAGCACCTGCAGTCATACCTTTTACCAGTTTATCCTGGAAAATAATAAACATGATAACCATTGGTAAAAGTGTTAATGTAAGAACCGCCATGATCATTGGTGTATTCATAGAATACTGTCCCTGGAATTCCCAGATTGCCAGCGGCAGGGTACGATTCTGGGCAGACTGTGTCAGTGTATTTACAAATGAGAATTCATTCCACATATTTACACCATTGTAAATTGCCAGTGTCGCCATTCCGGGTTTGGAAAGCGGCAGGATCATGGAGAAGAACATCTGAATCTTTCCACATCCGTCAATTTCAGCAGATTCTTCGATTTCTCTCGGAATCTCTTTCATAAAGCTGGTCAGGATAAATACGGAAATCGGAACTGCGAATGCGACATACGGTCCGATCAGTGACCAGATTGTATCATAAAGTCCTGTTGACTTTGCCATTTTGAATACAGGGATCAATGTAATATGTACAGGAATAGACATACAGGCTACAATGATCGCATAAATCGGCTGTGCCATTTTAAACTTAAATCTTGCCAGAGGATAAGAAGCGCATGCTGAAATAAACAGCAGCAGGATCAGGGAGACTGCAAGAACGATCACACTGTTCTTGAAGTAATTTGCAAACCCTCCTGTAAGTACCTCAGTGTAATTGGACCAGTTCAGTTGATCAGGAAGCTGGAATACACCCTTGGTAAGCATCTCAAATTTCTCTTTGAATGAGTTCAGCACCATGAATATAAAAGGTGTAAATGATACAATTGCTGCACCGATAGCAAGAACAAAAGCAATGACCCAAGCTATGATGCTTTTTCTTCTACTTTTCTTATAGCTGTCCATCCCTTAATCCTCCTGTTTTCCGTTTATAAGTTTCATAGTAATCATAGATACCATTGTAATCAGGATAAACATACCTCCTGCAATGGCTGAGCCATAACCCATGTTAAAGTTCTTGAATGATTCTTTGTACATATAGGTTGCCATCAGCTCTGTAGCAGTACCAGGACCGCCACCTGTCATAACATAGATCAGATCGAAGTATTTCAGAGATCCAACCATTGAAAGGATAGCTGCACTCTTAATTGACGGAATAAGAAGTGGAAGTGCAATCTTCCAGAAATACTGTCCTCTTGTAGCACCATCGATTCTTGCTGCTTCAAATACATCATATGGGATGTTTGTATAACCAGCCATAAAGTAAACCATGTAGAATGGTGTAAACTGCCATGCAATGATAAGAATAACTGTGAGCAATGCTAATTTTGGATTACCAAGAAGGTCAATGTTGCTTCCTCCGAACCATCCGGAAATTGTGCTGACAATACCTCCATTTGTTGCAAGTGCGTATGTGAAAAGGAAACCAATTGCAACAGAAGACATAAGCATTGGAATAAACCAGATAACCTTGAAAATTGTAAGTTTCTTACCGCCAAAGTCAAGGAATGTTGCCATTGCAAGTCCTAACGGAATCTGGATAATGATAGATAGGATCATGATAATAACGTTGTTCTTAAATGCTATCCAGAATTTTGTATCTTTGATCAGTTTTGCCCAGTTTGCAAGTCCTACCATCTTCTTGTCTGCGGAAATACCATTCCACTGGTATCCGCTTGTAATAAATGTATCAATAATCGGATACGCGATAAATACTACTAATAAAATGATAACAGGTGCCAGAAAAAGTGCTGCTGTCTGACGTGTTTTTCTCTGTCTTAACTGAACCAGAGATATCCCTTTTTCATTCATTTTGGTGCCTCCTTTTTAATACTTTCTGAGATTTGATCATCTGACCTAACGTATGCCAGAGTATGTTTGAAAAATGCTTTCGGAATATGTTAGAGATATATTTCTGAGATGGTTTTTATATATTTTCTGACATGCTGTCTGATATGTAATTTGACATTGAAATGATTTTTCAAGCACACTCTGTGTACTCACATATTGTTTTTCAAGATAAAGGGTTCTGCACTTTCAGCATGTGCAGAACCCTTCTTTTCTACCCTTACTCAGGTCAGAATGAATGCCTGCTTTCCTTTAAAGATTATTCAGCATCATCTGCTGCTGCATCATCTGTAGCTTCTTCTGCAGTATCATCTGCTGCGCCGGAATCAGATTTGGTACTTAAATATTCGTCCATTGCTGTCTGCATTTCTTCCTGTGCTTCCTGAGGAGTCTTTGTCAGACCAAATACTTCCTGTAAGCCATCAAGATGTGCAGATGCAACAGATGTTGGCAGATACTGGTCATACCACAACTGGATAGAAGATGCTTCCTGGGCTGCATCAAAGATTTCCTTTACAACAGGGTCTTTGATGTGGTCTCCTGCATCTTTTACAGGAACAATCTTGTTGTTAGAGTATGTAATGTCTGCAACTTCATCAGATAAATGATCTGCTGCACATTCAAATGCTGCTGCAAGTTTATCACCTTCACAGTTAAAGGAAATGAACTGATCACCTACAGTACCGATCTGGATTGTAGGATCAGCATCGGAATCATCAATTGCAGGGAATGGGAACCAGCCGATCTTCTGATAGAATTCCTCACTGTCAGTCTGGAATGTTCCTGTATACCATGAGCCACAGAGAAGCATACCTGCTGTCTCCTGATACATTAACTGTTTTGCCTGTCCGTCATCTTCGCTTAAGGAGTTTACGCCATCCGGGAAGTATCCGTTGTTAACCCACTCCTGAATCTTCTCACCTGCTTTGATGAAGCAGTCATCTGTGAATTTACCGGTTCCTGCAACTGCATTCTGGAATGGTTCCAGTCCGCCATAACGTGCTGCCAGAGACATGAAGTACATGGAACCTGTCCATTTGGAAGCATTAGCAAGTGCAAAAGGTGTAATTCCGTTTTCTTTTAATGTTGCACAGATATTTTCCAGATCAGCTAATGTCTTCGGTTCTTCAAGTCCGTACTTTTCAAACATATCTTTGTTGTAGAAGATACCTGCCAGAGAAACATTCAGATATGGGATTGCATATACATGTCCGTTGTAGCTTCCCTGTTCAATAGCTGCATCCAGAAGTTTATCTTTAACATCGGACTGATCAAGAAGATCATCAATCGGCTGAGCAAATCCGGAATCAATATATTCATACATCGGACCACCGGACCAGCTTGAGTACATATCAGGACACTCACCGGAGCTCATCGCGATAACAAGTTTTTCCTTGTATGTATCGTTCTGGATAGCTACCTGATTTACAGTATAGCCTGACTCTGTTTCTTTGTTAAACTTGTCTACTGCTGCAGTAACAATATCTTTGTCCGGGCTCTCTACCGCGATATTCCAGTAAGTAATTTCTTTGTCGTCAGCTGCAAATGCAGTTGTCTGCGCTGCCATCGGTACCACCATAGCTGCTGTCATGGCAAGTGCCATAATCTTGTACATTCTTTTTTTCATTTCTTGTTTCCTCCTTTTTTATTCACTTTGTATATTTAAGTGTATTTATCATAGCATTCCATTCACATAATGCCCATAAAATATTCTATCCAAAATCTATAAATTTCTATCTTTCCGTTTTCTGTGTGCAGAAAATTATAGATATCTGTACTGGAATCTTTCCAAAAATGTCTTCTGAGAACCAACAAAAATTGCTTTCAAATTTTAATTTTTTTATTATTTTTTGACTATTTTTCCATTATTTGCTTTAATATAAAAAGGAAGTCCCACCTACTGCTCATTACATTTTACAATTAAAGCAGAGGGCTTACCTGATTCAGTTAACCTTTCAATTTATAGGAGGTCGTTTACATATTATGAGAAATTTTGAATATTATACACCAACACAGGTTCTCTTTGGAAAAGATACCCACCTTCAGGCAGGTTCCCTGCTGAAGAAGTATGGAGCAAAAAAAGTTCTGATCCATTATGGAGGTCAGAGTGCTGTCCGTTCCGGACTGATTGATGAGATCACTTCTAATCTGAAAGAAGAAGGTCTTGAATACATCACCCTGGGTGGTGTCATTCCTAATCCACTTCTTTCCAAAGTCCGCGAGGGAATCGAATTATGCCAAAAAGAACATGTAGACTTTATCCTTGCTGTAGGAGGAGGAAGTGTTATTGACTCTTCCAAAGCCATCGGCTATGGCGTTGCCAATCCGAACAATGATGTCTGGGATTTCTGTCTGAAAAAAGCTGTTCCAACCGGCTGTCTGCCCATTGGTGTCATCCTTACAATTGCAGCTTCCGGAAGTGAAATGAGCAGTTCCAGTGTTATCACAAATGAAAAAACAAAAGAAAAACGTGGATGTGCAAAGACAGATTACTGCAGGCCGAAATTTGCCATCTTAAATCCACGTCTCACCTACACACTCCCACAGTATCAGACAGAAAGCGGATGTGTAGATATCCTCATGCACACCATGGAGCGATATTTTGTAAATATTGAAACTATGGAGATTACAGACAGTATCAGCGAAGCTCTGATGCAGACAGTCATTTACAATGCCCGTATTCTTATGAAAGAACCAGACAATTACAGCGCCAGGGCAGAAATTATGTGGGCAGGAAGCCTTTCCCACAACGGTCTGACCGGATGCGGTACAGGTGGTGGTGACTGGGCATGCCACCAGCTTGAACATGAACTGGGAGGTGTCTACAATGTAACTCACGGAGCAGGTCTGGCAGCTATCTGGGGAAGCTGGGCACGATACGTCTACGATGTAAACCCTGAACGTTTTGCTCAGTTTGCCACCAATGTATTTGACATTCCATGTGGAACTGATTATAAAGAAACAGCCCTTGCAGGAATTGAAGCAATGGAAAATTTTTTCCGGTCTGTAGAAATGCCCACCAGTTTACATGAACTGGGTCTGGATCTCACAGATCAGCAAATTCATGATCTTGCATTCAAATGCAGTTTTGAAGACACTCGCACCATTGGAGTCTTTAAACAGCTCAATATGAGAGATATGGAAAAAATCTACCTTATGGCAAGATAAAATAAATTTTTGTTATAATTTTCTCTTTTTTCGCAAAAATCATAAAAATTACTTGCATTCAAACAATCAATATGCTATTATAAGGTTTGTGATACACAACAGTTCACAGACCAAATGCCCAGATAGCTCAGTTGGTAGAGCAGAGGACTGAAAATCCTCGTGTCGCTGGTTCGATTCCGGCTCTGGGCATTTTTTATTTTCTTTTTTGCTCACGGCTGGTTAGAAAAAGCCTGGGCATTTTTTATTTTCTTTTTTTGCTCACGGCTGGTTAGAAAAAGCCTGAGCATTTTTTTATTTCATTTTTTAATATTGTCTTCTCTCACTTTCAGCAGTATAATTTTTCCAGAGCTTGTTTGAAAAATGCTTTCCGCAAGATGTGCGTCACAATTTGTGGGAATGATTTTTCAAACACGCTCTAAGACTATCATGAAATTTTGTATCAATATCATCACAATTTTCCCAATATTAATACAATATTTTATTGAAGCAATATTTCACATAAGAAAGGAACTAAACTCATGAGTGACTTTAAAGTCGAGACTAAATGTCTCCATTCCGGTTACACTCCGTCTAAGGGTGAACCATGCGCACTCCCGATTTATCAGAGTACCACTTATAAATATGATACTACTGATGAAATGGGACAGCTCTTCGATCTTAAGGCAGAAGGATACTTCTATACCCGTCTGCAGAACCCCACAAATGATGCTGTAGCAGCAAAAATTGCAGATCTGGAGGGTGGTGTTGCCGCTATCCTTACCTCTTCCGGACAGGCTGCCAACTTCTATGCAGTCTTCAATATCTGCGAAGCAGGTGATCATGTTGTGGCGGCTTCTACTATTTACGGAGGAACCTTTAACCTCCTGGCTGTTACCTTCAAAAAGCTTGGCATTGACTGCACTTTCGTTGACACCGATGCTAGCCCTGAAGAAATTGCAGCTGCCTTCCGTCCTAATACAAAGGTACTTTTCGCAGAGACCATCGCAAACCCGGCCCTGGTAATTCTTGATATTGAAAAATTCGCAAAGGTTGCTCACGAACATGAAGTTCCGCTTATTGTAGACAACACCTTCGCTACACCTGTAAACTGCCGTCCTTTTGAATGGGGAGCTGATATCGTCACCCATTCCACAACCAAATATATGGACGGACATGCTGTGCAGGTTGGCGGAGCTATCGTTGACAGCGGTAACTTTGACTGGGATGCCTATGGACATAAATATCATGGACTGACTGAACCGGATGAATCTTATCATGGTGTTATTTATACTAAACAGTTTGGAAAGAAGGCTTATATCACAAAGGCAACCTCTCAGTTGATGCGTGACCTGGGCTCTATCCCGTCTCCTACAAACTGCTTCCTGTTAAACCTGGGACTTGAAACTCTTCCTCTCCGCGTGGAACGTCACTGCTATAATGCACAGAAGATTGCCGAATTCCTGAATGCCCATGAGAAAGTATCTCATGTAAACTATGCAGGACTTCCTGATGACAAATACTATCCACTTGCTCAGAAATACATGAACGAAGGCAGAACCTGCGGCGTTATCTCCTTTGAACTGACAGGAGGCCGAGAAGCTGCAGTCCGCTTTATGGATAGCTTAAAGCTTGCCACCATCGCAACTCATGTAGCAGCTTCCAAGACCATGATCCTGCATCCCGCAAGCCATACTCACCGCCAGATGAATGATGAACAGCTTGCAGAAGCCGGCGTATCACCGGGAATGATCCGTCTCTCCGTTGGTATTGAAAATGTTGAAGACATCATTGCTGACATCGAACAGGCATTAAAAAACGCTTAAAAACCAAATTCAAAAAATCCGGCAAAACTTCTAAAGTGATTTTATCACTTTCTGGTTTTTGCCGGATTTTTATTATTTTATCCAAAAATATTCTTCAGAATTTTTATTCAAGCAGATATACATCTGTATAATATACGCCTTTATCTTCCCCTTCCTGATGAGTAGCAACATAAATATCAATACAATTATGTTTAATCGCACCGCCACAGTCCTCAGCTACATAAACCTGACCATTAATCACAACTTTTGATCCATACGGAATCTGTGTAGGATCTACAGCAATCGTACGATTCGTCGTAGCCGTCACACCTGTAGAAGTAATGCCATTCGCCCACGGACCACAGCAGATACTACATGGACAATAATGAGTAATCTTAAATGTCCCCAGCGGCTTCAACGTTGCATCTGAAGATACTGCAACCGGCGTTCCTACCTTAACGCCTTCAACACTCTTATCTCTGGATGCAGTCACACCATCAACAGCATCCGCAAAAACGCCCTTGCCTTCACTCTTATGGATTACTCCCGCTTCCTGACCGTCTACTTCTGCGATCTTTGTTTCTTCCTTAGTCTCTTTCGTATCTGTTACATTTTCAAGTACACTGGTGGGAATATAGCCAATAGCTTTCTTTCCTTTATCATTCTTATAGGAAATCTGGCTCCAGATATCATTCACGGTAGCAATACGCTTAACCTTATCCTCCTGGATAATCTCTCCCGTTACTTCGCCATCCTTCTTACCCGGATAATCCAGAATATCACTGTCTCGCAACGCTGTAAAAGTACCTTTTGCAGGTTTAACCTGATCACTGTCATTAATCTCATTCGTCCTGACATATCCATTGATCTTCTGAACACCCTTCTTTCCTTTATGCTCATAAGTCACCTTGCTCCACCCATTATCGCATACCGCAACACGTTTCACATTTGTTCCCAGATATACCTTCTTTAATTTTCCGGCCTTCTTTCCAGGGTTAGACCGTATATATGTATATTTCGCAGATATGGAAACAGTATCTGACTTTGCAACTGCCGTTACCTTCTTTCCATTTCCATCGTCCACTTCAAAAGTCTGCGCCGTCTTATTGTCCTGCTTATATGCATTGATAGTTCCTTCATAATCCAAAATATCCGCAGATACTGTAGTCGGAACCATAAGCGCAGAACAAAGGGCCAGCAACATCAGTCTTTTCTTCATAAACAAGCCTCATCTCCTTTATTGCTTTGCGTATGACTGTTCAATACCTTCACAGTAGCATGCTATAGCATTTCCATAAAATAATGCAATCAAGACAGTTCAGCAGAGCGCGAAGGACAAGGAAGATACCTGCAGGCGTGCTGACGCACGGCAAAGATATCTGACGCAGGACTTCACGCTATGATGGACTGGATTGTTTGCAGTAATTTATAGAATTGCTATAAATAGTTTCTTTGCATCCATTAATCATAGCACAGCCCCTCTCATTTTGCAATTTACCACCCTCAGACTTCACGAAATGTTCAGAATTTGAAAAAATAAATTTTCTTATAATTTTTTTCAAAAATCATTTGACAAGCCTCGCATTCTATGGTAATATATATTTCGTCGCTGAGGAAATCACTCAACCGACATCATAAATGCGATAGTGGCGTAGTTGGTAACGCGCGACCTTGCCAAGGTCGAGACCGCGGGTTCGAGCCCCGTCTATCGCTCTTAAAGCATCAGCTAAGGCTGATGCTTTTTTCATCCCCTTCTATTAACTTTCCATAACTATAGCAATTCCATATCTGCGAATAACATCTATAGCCAATATCCCTGATTCAAGCGGATATTCGCAATTGAAGCAGGGTACTTGCTTGATTCGGTTAAATCAATAACCAGCACAGGACATTATATGTTTTTGCCCGCATTTGCAGAAGTCTTAGAAAAAGTTAGCGCCAGGAAATCTGCGTTATGTAAAAAAATTTCACTGTCTGAGCCGCATTTGCGGCGAGTTTGAAATTTTTTTTACATGTTTTTAGCAGATTTCCTGGCGCTTAGTTTTTCTTAGGCTCCGAAACCGCGGGCAAAAACATATAATGTCCTGCGCGTCCCCATATCAAGAATTTAGTGATGGAACAATCTGATACCAGTAAAGCTCATCACCATTCCATACTTATTGCAGGTCTCGATTACAGCATCATCACGCACAGATCCGCCCGGCTCAGCAATATACTTCACACCGCTCTTATGCGCACGTTCAATATTATCACTAAATGGGAAGAATGCATCAGATCCCAGTGTAACATCCGTCATCTGATCCAGCCATGCACGTTTCTCTTCCTTTGTAAATACTTCCGGTTTCTCTGTGAAAGTTTTCTCCCACATACCGTCAGCAAGTACATCCATATATTCATCCCCGATATAAACATCAATGGCATTGTCACGCTCTGCACGGGAAATTGTATCTTTAAATGGCAGATTCAGCACCTTCGGACACTGACGAAGGAACCAGTTGTCAGCTTTCTGTCCTGCAAGTCTTGTACAATGTACACGGGACTGCTGACCTGCACCAACACCGATAGCCTGTCCATCTTTTACAAAACATACAGAGTTGGACTGTGTATATTTCAGAATGATCAGAGAAATCTTCATATCACGTTTTGCTTCCTCTGTAAGCTCTTTATTCTCTGTCACAATATTGGAGAGCATTGCATCATCGATTTCAAGCTCCTGACGGCCCTGCTCAAAAGTTACACCAAATACTTCTTTGTGTTCCAGCGGAGCCGGTACAAAGTTCTCATCGATCTGGATTACATTGTAGTTTCCTTTTTTCTTCTGCTTCAGGATCTCCAGTGCTTCCTCTGTGTATCCAGGTGCAATAACACCGTCAGATACCTCTCTCTTGATCAGAAGTGCTGTATCTTTATCGCACACATCAGAAAGAGAAATGAAATCACCAAAAGAGGACATTCTGTCAGCACCGCGGGCTCTTGCATAAGCACATGCTAATGGTGAAAAATTCTTCCAGTCCATATCATTTACCCAGTAGATCTTTGCCAGAGTCTCTGTCAGTGGAAGTCCTACAGCAGCACCTGCAGGAGATACATGTTTAAAAGATGTAGCTGCCGGAAGTCCAGTTGCTTTCTTCAGGTTTGATACCAGCTGCCAGCCGTTAAAGGCATCCAAGAAATTGATATATCCCGGTCTTCCGGAAAGGATCTTCACCGGAAGTTCTGATCCGTCTGCCATATAAATTTTTGCAGGTTTCTGATTTGGGTTACAGCCATATTTTAATTCGAATTCTTTCATTATATAAATCCTCCATTATCATATCTGCCCTATTTTATTTATTCTTATTAATGATCTTGCTTTCGTACTTACCTGTCTCAATATCAATATATCTTACAAACAAAGATACTTTGTTATCTTCGTTCAGGCTGTTCCAGAGAAGTTCTGCAAACTCATCCATATTATCCGGAATTGCTACCAGTTTCGGTTCGCCTTCAAAGCTTGGAAGTGGATTTCCGTCGCATTTATAAGTGTGGATAAAATGTCCCTCTCCTGCAATGGCATTCTCGTATGCAAATGTGTATCTGTTACATGCATCCGGATTTCCGTTGTTGCTCTTGAGAATTGACATTGCATAGTTGAATTTTCCGTTCTCTACATGCATAACACCGGAAATACGAGGTGTATAGTTTGGACCGTCTGGCTCGAATTCTCTGCTTCTTAAAGACTGCTCAAAAGTAAGCTGATGATCCATTCCCTCATAAATGGTATCTGTCTGATCTCCGTTAGTTACGATTGTTTTGTTTCCCAGTACACGTACAGGTGCATAAATGATCAGGCTTGGATCTGTAAGCTTGGACGGGTCAAATGCCTGGGTACGGATTCCCTCACCATCCTCTACAAATACTCTGTTTCTGCTGTTCTCGCTTCTGCCCATGATGAAATAAGCTGTCACTGCTTTCTTACCGTCTGCGGAACGTCCGATCACAATTCCTCTTCCAGGATAGGAATTCTCTTTCAGTTCTTTTTCCAGTGATAACATTTCCATAATTTTTCTCCTTTTCGTTAAAAATAAGGTTAAAAAAAGCCTGGGAAACCTATTTATTCATTGAATAATTTCCAGGCTGCCCAGGCGGTCGGCTCATATACTCGCTGCACTCCCTGTAGGTAACCCTACTTCCGCCAGTCATGCAGACTCTGTTGTGAAAAAATCACACGTTGTTATTATAGTACAATACTTCTTTGTGGATTTCAAGGCAAATTTTTTTGTGCTGTGCTGAATTTTTGTTGTTACTGTTCACTCCGTTCTCTGTAACTTTTCGTTTTATCGAGCATTCTGCAAACCATAATCAACATCAATCTGCGCTGCAATATCCGATTTCATCTGTATCCATGCCTCCGGATTCTCCACATAATATTTCGGACAGTCTTTCCCGGTAACATCATAATGCCGAATCACGTTCTCTGAGGTAAGCCCAAACCGCACGCACAACCACGCAGAAAGCTTTACTGCCGAATCATAAGTTGCCTCATTAAATTCCCCCGTCTCATCCGAATGACAGCACTCGATGGACAAAGTATCTATATTACGTGAGTTCGTCGCATAGGACATCTCTGACGTAGGAATACACTGCACCACTTCCCCATCCAGACCCACTACAAAATGGCTGCTCACCTTTGTGTCATGAGTAGTCGCCAGATTTTCAAAGTAGTTCCTGTTCGCAATGGCTGTTGCCCCCGGATTTGCAGTATAGTGAATGGCAATATACTGTACACTCTCAATGGGAATCTGCGGTCTGGAATATTCATTCGGTGTCAGCAGTTCCACATCTATGTACGGCGCCCCTTCTTTCTGCCATTGTTCCGGTCCGCCTGAAGAATCCGCATTATCTGTTCCTGACTGGTCTGCATCAGAAATCATCGTGTCAGAATTATGTAAAAAGTCCCCAATACTCCATCCATTTTCACTGATCCAATTTATTATGATCCACCCACTCAGAACTATGATCACGAGCAGCATGAGACTCATAAGAATTCTCTGATTTCTCTGCCTTACTCTGCTGCTCTTTCGTCTTTTCGACCTGCTGCTTTTCTTTTTTACTGCAGTTTTCCCTGTTCTGGTATTTGTTTTTTTCTTTTTGTTTGTATGCTTTTGCATTTTTACCTTCTCTTACGGGATTTTTACTCCCTGAAAAAAATAACCCGGCCGGCATGCCTGGAAATCTTATTTCTTTCCATCAGCAGCCAGCCGGGCATATATTACACCTGAAATTTATTATTTGTCATCTACGCTATAGTTCGGAGCTTCTTTTGTGATATGAATATCATGTGGATGAGATTCCTTAAGAGACGCTGCAGAAATCTTGATGAATCTGCCTGTTTCTTTGAGTTTCTCAATAGTTTCTGCTCCACAATATCCCATACCGGAACGGAGACCACCCATGAGCTGGAATACAGTATCCTCAACATGTCCCTTATAAGCAACACGTCCTTCTACACCTTCCGGAACAAGCTTCTTCGCATTCTCCTGGAAGTAACGGTCTTTACTTCCGTTTTCCATAGCTGCGATAGATCCCATACCACGATATACCTTGTATTTTCTGCCCTGATACAGTTCGAATGTTCCCGGGCTCTCGTCGCATCCTGCGAACATACTTCCCATCATGCAGACATTCGCACCGGCTGCGATTGCCTTTGTGATGTCTCCTGAATACTTGATACCGCCATCTGCGATGATCGGGATTCCGTATTCTTTTGCAGCTTCGTAGCAGTCCATAACAGCTGTGATTTGCGGAACACCAATACCTGCAACAACTCGTGTGGTACAGATAGATCCAGGTCCGATACCAACTTTAACTGCATCTACGCCAGCCTCAATCAGTGCCTTTGTTGCAGCACCTGTTGCAACGTTACCTGCAATTACCTGCAGATCCGGATATGCTGCTTTGATCTCACGTACAGCCTTGAGGATATTTTCAGAATGTCCGTGGGCAGAATCAATAACGATTACGTCTACAGATGCCTTGACAAGTGCATCTACACGTGCAAGTACATTTGCTGTGATTCCTACTGCCGCACCGCAGAGAAGACGTCCCTGCTCATCCTTTGCTGCCAGAGGATATTTGATCTGTTTCTCAATATCTTTAATAGTAATTAAGCCTTTTAAATTAAAGTCGTCATCTACAATAGGTAATTTCTCTTTACGTGATTTTGCCAGAATCTTCTTGGCATCCTCAAGTGTAATTCCCTCTTTGGCTGTGATCAGACCCTCAGAAGTCATGCACTCTTTAATCTTCTTGCTGAAATCTGTTTCAAACTTCAGATCACGGTTAGTAATGATTCCTACCAGTTTTCTGCCTTCTGTGATCGGCACACCGGAAATACGGAACTTCGCCATTAACTCATCTGCATCCCTGAGTGTATGCTCTGGAGATAAATAAAAAGGATCTGTGATAACTCCGTTCTCAGAACGTTTTACCTTATCCACTTCCTCTGCCTGAGCTTCGATGGACATATTCTTGTGAATAATACCAATACCACCCTGTCTTGCCATAGCGATTGCCATGCGATGTTCAGTTACTGTATCCATTCCTGCACTCATCATAGGAATGTTCAGTTTAACTTTCTTTGTTAAGTACGTTGTGACATCTACCTGATTCGGAATCACTTTTGAATATGCCGGAACTAACAGAACGTCATCAAAAGTAATGCCTTCACCAATGATAGTACCCATTGCATTTCCTCCCTTGCGTATATGAAATTAAATTACTATTGTAATGTAAAAAGGAACCAGTGACTGGTCCTTTTTATTTTCAACAAGTGTAACAAAAATCAGTTTCTATGTCAATCCAAAAAAACTTTGCTCGGTGCTGAATTTTTCATAGCCTGTGCAAGCGCCTCATCCGGTTCCAGGATAATCTTACATAAATTTCCATCCAGTCTCATGATAACACCAAAGCGTTTATGCTCCGGATTTCCTGATGAAAAGTCAAGTACTTTCATGTTCTGGTTTCCGTTATAATAGTCCATTCTGTGGGAATTCAGCGGTGCAGCCAGATCTGCCTCTGATAATTTGAAACTCTTTACTTTCTTTCTTTTTGTCTTTGACATGATCATGTCGATGTCAAAATCGCCATTGATAAACAGATATTCATATTCTACATCTGTTTTCGGGATTACAAGATAACATGCAATTCCAAGTGCTACGGCAATGATCAGTGCCAGCGGTGTGATGATAAGTCCAGCAAATACTGCCAGCACGGTCAAAACGATCAGACCGTATTTGAGCAGGCTATCTTTAGCCGTCTTATCTTTCTTTACCAGTAATTCTGAATACAAGTCGCCCATTGTTTCGTCTCCTTTTCATTTGTTCTGCTGTTGAAAGCAGCTTTTTTTGCACAGCATATTTAACAATTATATTTTATTCATCATGCTGTTTTTCTGCATTATATCACAAAACGGAACCATCGTCTATGACGACGGTTCCGTTTCACATATTTCCGCCTGCGCTGTTTTTATCTATAGTAATCCTCGTAAATAATGCATTTAAGACAGTTCAGCAGAGTGCGAAAGACAAGGAAGATATCTGCAGGCGTGCTGACGCACGGCAAAGATATCTGACGCAGGATTTCACACTCTGATGGGCTGGATTAAGATGCATTATTTCAGAGGATTGCTATAAGCATACTGCGGTATAATTTATCGTTTATTAAAGATTACATCATTCCCATTCCCGGGTTAGCAGCCGGTGCCGGTGTGTCTTCTTTGATGATCGCAACAGCAGATTCTGTTGTAAGTAATGTAGATGCTACGCTTGTAGCATTCTGAAGGGCACTTCTTGTAACCTTTGCAGGGTCAAGGATTCCTTCGCCTACCATATCTACATATTTCTCATTGAGAGCATCGAAACCGATTCCCGGTTCGGATTCTCTTACTTTATTGATGATTACAGAGCCTTCCAGTCCTGCGTTTGCCGCAATGCGGTACAGAGGAGCTTCCAGAGCTTTCAGGATAATGTTTGCACCTGTCTTCTCATCACCTTCCAGAGTAGCTGCAAGTTTGGCAACTTCTTTGGATGCGTGGATATAAGCAGATCCGCCACCTGCGATGATACCTTCTTCTACTGCTGCTCTTGTAGCTGCAAGAGCATCTTCCAGACGAAGCTTAGCTTCTTTCATTTCTGTCTCAGTGGAAGCACCAACACGGATAACAGCTACGCCGCCAGCCAGTTTTGCAAGTCTTTCCTGTAATTTTTCTTTATCAAATTCAGATTTTGTTTCTTCAATCTGACCACGGATCTGTGCAACACGGTTTGCAATTGCATCTTTGTCGCCCATACCGTCAACGATAACTGTGTTTTCTTTTGCAACTTTAACAGATTTCGCACGTCCTAACTGCTCCATAGTTGCATCTTTCAGTTCCAGACCAACTTCTTCGGAGATAACCTGACCGCCTGTAAGGATTGCGATATCCTGAAGCATTTCTTTTCTTCTGTCGCCATATCCAGGAGCTTTGACAGCTACTACCTGGAATGTTCCTCTTAACTTGTTTACGATCAGAGTTGTAAGAGCTTCGCCCTCTACATCTTCAGCGATGATGAGAAGTTTAGCACCAACTTTTACGATCTGCTCCAGTAATGGAAGGATTTCCTGGATATTGCTGATCTTCTTGTCTGTGATCAGGATATATGGATCTTCCAGATTTGCTTCCATTTTTTCCATATCTGTTGACATATATGCGGATACATATCCACGATCGAACTGCATACCTTCTACAAGGTCAAGTTCTGTGTGCATTGTCTTGGATTCTTCTACTGTGATAACACCATCTTTGGAAACTTTTTCCATGGCGTCTGCTACTAACTGTCCAACTGTTTCATCGCTTGCAGAAATAGATGCAACGTTTGCAATCTGTTTCTTTCCGCTGATTGTCTGGCTCATGTTCTTGATTGCTTCTACAGCTGTATCTGTAGCTTTCTTCATACCTTTTCTGAGGATGATCGGGTTAGCGCCTGCTGCCAGGTTTCTCATTCCTTCGTGAACCATAGCCTGCGCAAGAACAGTAGCTGTTGTTGTACCATCACCTGCTACATCGTTTGTCTTGGAAGCAACTTCCTTGATCAGCTGTGCGCCCATGTTTTCGAATCCGTCTTCCAGTTCAATTTCTTTTGCAATTGTAACACCGTCGTTTGTGATAAGCGGAGCACCGTATGGTTTGTCAAGAACTACGTTTCTTCCTTTCGGTCCTAATGTTACTCTTACTGTATCAGCTAATTTATTTACACCAGCTTCAAGAGCTGCTCTGGCTTCTGCGCCGAATTTAATTTCTTTTGCCATGATAATATGACCTCCTGATTCAAATTCTGATCTCTATGAATTCTTTCTGATACTTATCCGATATTTTATATTATATTCTGTAAATATCATCTTATAAGTATCTTCATTTATATTTTCTATTTGATATTGCTTATTTAACAATTGCAAGAATATCATTCTGTTTTACAATGATGTATTCTGTGCCATCCATTTTTACTTCTGTTCCTGAATATTTGGAGTAGATAACTTTATCACCTACAGCTACTTCCATTTTTACTTCTTTGCCATCAACAACTCCGCCAGGTCCTACAGCTACAACTTCTGCCTGCTGTGGTTTCTCCTGTGCCTGTCCCGGAAGAACGATTCCGGATTTTGTTGTTTCTTCTGCTTCAACCTGTTTTAATACAACTCTGTCACCTAAAGGTACTAATGTCATGATCTATATCCTCCTTTATTCTCCAACTAAAGCTTTCCTGTTACCGTACTCTTTTCGTTATTGCAAAATATCCGGTAACTGTTTCGGCACTCTGTCTAATTCTGCCGTTTTTTGCTAGCACTCATTTACTTCGAGTGCTAATCACTGTCCTTATATTATTGAAAATGAGTCAATTTCGCAAGTGCTTTTATCATTATAAAATAATATATATACTCTTTTTTACTTATATATACTCTTTTTTTCTTTTATTTTCTTAATTTGCAAATAATTTTGTCATAACTAGTGTGCCGACAAGTTGATTCTTGAAACAATCTTGCAGGATAAATTTTCTTATTTCAAGGCGGAGGAAGGAGGCGTAGCGGTGGCTACGGCGACCGACGACAACGCCGAAATAAGAAATTTAGACGCAAGATTGTTCGAGAAATCAACTTGTCGGTACACTAGTCCGGAGAGCTTTATTATGTTATAGGCACATTGCGGAGTAATTTTCTACGACATAATAAAAAGACCGTCCGACATACAGCAGACAGCCTTCTTACCTTCATTATTTACGGAAGTTTCTATATCAGGATTTCTTGTTTCTCTGAGCTTTAATCTCTTCCAGTTCATCAAAGATGACTTCATTCAGCACTTTAATGTAGGTTCCTTTCATACCGGAAGATCTGGATTCGATCACACCGGCACTTTCAAACTTCCTCAATGCGTTTACGATAACAGATCTGGTGATTCCCACGCGGTCTGCAATCTTACTTGCAACCAGAATTCCCTCATCTCCGTCAAGTTCGTCAAAGATATGGATAATTGCCTCCAGTTCGGAGAAAGATAAGGTATTAAATGCAGATTTTACTACCTGCTGTTTTCTATCTTCCTCAGCATTCTCTTCATGGACTGCTCGCATCATCTCAAGCCCTACAACTGTTGTTCCATATTCACTGACAATAATATCCTCAATGTCATATGGTTTCTCATAACGGTACATAAATACTGTACCCAATCGCTCCCCTGCAATATCTATCGGATTAATGATTCCCTGATAACTGCTTGATACATGTTCAAATCCCAGTGTCTGAAGATTTACATTCTCTTTTGTTGACAGGACACCCAGAAATCTCTCATTTAACAGGGAATCTACATATCCGCCAACCTTATCCTCAATCAGTTCAGTGATCTCCTCTACACCCGGGCATAAACTGACGCCAAGAACCTTTCCTTTTTTACTGAGAACCAGAATGTTGGAACTCAGTGTCTCCATCAGGACTTGACAGATATCATTAAATACCACTTTGCTGGAACTGCTGTTATGCAGGAGTTTATTAATTTTTCTTGTTCTATCCAGCAGCTGAACACTCATATTGTCCTCCTTTCACCCTGTACATATCTGAAATCTTTCCGGCACTATTTCATAAATGAGCAGTCATTTTCTTTTGCTCTTCAAGAAGATTCAGACACACATGGACATTAACATTACTGATACTTTGATTTTACACGTTTCAACGGCGAATTACAAGACAAATTTTACTATTTTTTTATTTATTTTTGCTTTTCTGAAAATAGATTCCTTTTATAATATTATTCAATAAATATCCGCATCAAAAATTCAAAGGATTGAAGGAAAAAGATCACAAAGTCACTAACTGTAAGACAAAAAAAACGGAACTGTTGCATTAATGAAATTCATTTTCTGCTGTTGCAACAGTCCCATTTATAGCATTGACACTCTGTAATTATTCTTTCTCGTCCTTTGCCTCTACATATCCACATGTTTCCTGGCTGCAGACAAGTTTATTCCCCTTTTCCACCATATAACTTCCACATTTTGGACATTTTTTTGCCGATGGTTTCTGCCAGGACATGAAATCACAGTCCGGATTATCCTCACATCCGTAGTATTTACGTCCTTTTTTGGTTTTCTTAAGCACAATCTCTTTTCCACATTTCGGACATGGCACACCAATCTTTTCAAAATATGGTTTGGTATTTTTGCATTCCGGAAATCCGGGACATGCAAGGAAACGTCCATGGGGACCATATTTGATTACCATATGCCTGCCACAGTTTTCGCATATTACGTCTGTGACCTCGTCCTGAATGTCGACCTTTTCAAGTTCTTCCTCTGCAGCATCTACATCCTTTTTCAGATCCGGATAGAAGTTGCTTACTACTGTCTTCCACTTTACAGTTCCTGCTGCCACACAGTCCAGAAGCCCTTCCATAGTCGCAGTAAAGTTTACATCTACAATACTCGGGAAAGCCTGCTTCATAATATTATTAACAACTTCTCCTAGCTCTGTGACATACAGGTTCTTCTGTTCTTTTGCAACATAACGTCGGCTGATAATCGTTGTGATTGTCGGCGCGTAGGTACTTGGACGTCCGATTCCCAGTTCTTCCATTGTCTTAACCAGAGATGCCTCTGTATAATGTGCAGGAGGCTGTGTGAAATGCTGCTCCGGTTTCAATTCCTTAAGACTAAGCCTTACTCCTTTCTCAAGGCTCTGATTCAGCACGTTTCCTTTTTTCTGGTCCTCTTCATCTGTGTATACAGACATAAATCCGTCAAATATGATCTTGGAGGCAGAGACTGTAAAAATATACTCGTCCGCACCAATTTTTACGGATGTAGTCTCATATTTTGCAGGAGCCATTCTGCTGGCCGCAAATCGTCTCCAGATAAGCTGATACAGTCTGAACTGATCTCTTGAAAGAGATTCCTTCAGTACAGCCGGTGTACGGCTGATGTCTGTAGGACGGATTGCTTCGTGAGCATCCTGGATCTTCTGTCCCTTTTTCACAGTTTTCTCAGACTTTGAAACATAATCCTCTCCGTACTGACCAGTGATATATTCTCTTGCGGCAGCATCTGCTTCCTCTGAGATTCGGGTGGAATCTGTACGCAGGTAGGAAATCACACCTACTGTTCCATTTCCTTTGATATCAATCCCTTCATATAACTGCTGTGCCAGACGCATTGTCTTCTGTGTGGAGAAGTTTAAAGTCTTGGCAGCTTCCTGCTGTAAGGTACTTGTAGTAAAGGGAAGCGGTGCATTCTTGATTCTCTCGCCTTTCTTTACTTCAGTAATCTCATATTCTTTATCTTTCAGAGAAGCCAGGAGTTTATCCATTTCCTCTTTGCTGTGGATATCCATCTTCTTATCTGTTCCATAGAATTTCGCCTGCAGCGGTTTCTTCTCACCTTTTACCTGGAATTCTCCCTCCAGACTCCAGTATTCTTCCGGAATAAACGCATTGATCTCATCTTCTCTGTCGCAGATGATACGAAGTGCAACAGACTGCACCCGCCCCGCACTTAATCCTCTCTTCACTTTTGCCCAGAGCAGCGGACTGATGGTATAGCCTACCATACGGTCAAGCATACGTCTTGCCTGCTGTGCATCTACCAAATCCATATCCAGATCTCTGGCCTGTTTGATTGATGATTTTACTGCTGTCTTGGTAATCTCATTAAAGGTAATTCTGTGCATCTTCTTAGGATCTTCTTTTAATGCCTGCATCAGATGCCAGGAAATTGCCTCTCCCTCGCGGTCAGGGTCAGTTGCAAGATAAATCTTATCAGCTTTCTTTGCTGCTTTGCGAAGCTTCGCAAGCAGCTCGCCCTTTCCTCTGATCGTTATATATTTGGGTTCAAAATCATGCTCAACATCAATTCCGAACTGACTCTTCGGGAAATCACGGACATGTCCGTTAGAAGCTTCCACATCGTAATTTGCACCGAGGAATTTCTTTATTGTTTTCACTTTTGCAGGTGACTCTACTATCACCAGATATTTCGCCATGCTACCTCTCCTAGTCGTAATCTGTTATTCTTCACAGTGTCCCTGAACGGGCACATTGCCTGACAGCGATATTGTCACATATGAAAATCGCCCTGCGCCGCAGAAATGTGAAGCACAATAATCATAAATCGTCAACTGTCTTTTACATAATAATGTCTCCCGCTCTCTCTTATGAGCCCCCGCAGTGTCAGTTCCACAAGACAGTTGCTTACCTGTGCCGGGGAAAAGCCTGTTTTTCTCACAATGTAGTCGGGATTTTTTGGTCGTAAATCGAGACAACTATACACCATATTCAAATCTCTTGCAAGTCCCAAGTTATTTTTTTCACCGTTTTGCGTTACTTTTGCCGCCGAAATCCCAAGTTCTTCCAGCATAATTTCCGGACAGTATGCGATTCCTGCACCATCATAGATCAGCTTATGACAGCCTCTACTGAGATCATCTGTCACTGCCCCCGGAATTGCATAGACCATTTTTCCCTGCTCCAGTGCAAAACCCGCTGTGATCAATGAACCGCTGTTTTCTTTTGCTTCCACTACCAGGACAGCATCTGATAATGCGCTGATAATTCGGTTGCGCGCAGGGAAATGCCAGGAGACAGGTCCGGAACCCAGTGGGCATTCACTGATGATCCCTCCATTTTCCCATAGGATCCTCTCATAGAGTTTTCTGTTAGATTTCGGATAGCATACATCAACACCACTTCCAAGCACTGCAAATGTAGGCATATTTCCTTCCAGTGCACCTTTGTGCCCTTCTGAATCAATGCCAAGTGCCATACCACTGATAATCTGGACTCCTGCTTCGCTTAAAGCTTTCGCATACCGGAAAGCCTGTATCCTTCCATAAGGACTGCACATTCTGGCACCGATCACTGCCACTGTTCTTCGCTCCGGAGCAGGAAGCCTGCCTTTTACATAAAGCTTTGCCGGCATAGAGGGATACTGCTTCATTATCTGCGGATATTCCGGATCTGACTTCTCAATACATCGTATCTGGTCTGTACTGTATCCTTCTGTGTGATTTCTTTTTACATCAGTTCTTTCCATATAAAATACCTCACTGGTCTTTATTTTATGACAGAATCTTTGTCAAATGCCCTGTACGAAAGTGCTTCTCCGATATGATGACTGGCGATCATTTCATCCCCTTCCATGTCAGCAATCGTTCTGGCTACCTTCAGAATCCTGTGATAGGATCTGGCACTGAACGCGATTTTTTCAAAAGCTCTTGCCAGAAGTCGTGATGCACTGTCTGTAAGAGGACAGAATTTATCGATCAGGCTGCTCTTCAACTGCCCGTTAAAATTTATCTTCTCTTCTTTATACCGTTCTTCCTGGATTTTCTGTACTTTTTCCACTCTTTTTCTGATAGCAGCGGAATTTTCTCCCCTTCTTCCACAATGAAGCTGTGAAAAAGAAACCGGCGGTACATCAGTGCTGATATCAATTCTGTCCAGAAGGGGGCGACTGATTTTTCCCATATAATGTGTGATCTCGCCTGCTGTACAGGTGCATCTGTTTAAATCCGGATAATAACCGCAGGGACAGGGATTCATCGCTGCACATAACATAAAATCCGCCGGAAAGTTGTAAGTTCCGCTTGCTCTGGCTATCTGGATCACTTTATCCTCCATGGGCTGTCGCAGAAGTTCCAGACTTGCTCTGGAAAATTCCGGCATTTCATCCAAAAAAAGTACACCTTTATGCGCAAGAGTGATTTCGCCGGGTCTGGGATTACGCCCGCCTCCTGCAATTGCCTGCGGAGTACTTGTATGATGGGGGCTGCGAAATGGTCTCTCATCGATCAGAGGATGTTCTCTTGAAAGAAGTCCTGCGATACTGTAAATTCTGGTAAGCTCCAGCTTTTCTTCAAAGCCAAGCCCAGGCATGATCGTCGGCAGTCTTCTGGCAAGCATGGTTTTACCTGTCCCCGGAGGTCCGATAAGAAGAAGATTGTGAAATCCACTTACTGCAATCTCTGCCGCTCTCTTTGCTCCTTCCTGTCCTTCTATGTCCGAAAAATCCATTCCCATATCTGTATTTATAATAGAAGGAATTTCTTCCTGTATTTTCCTCGTCAGATACGGTTCCGGATTCTTAAGGCACTCGACCAGTTCCTGTAAATTTTTTACTCCTGCTACCGGTACATCTCTGATCAGTCTTCCTTCTTTCAGATTCTCATAGGGAACTACGCAAAAACGGCTGCCCAGACTTCTTGCGCACAACACAATAGGCAAGATTCCGGAGATTCCATGAATCTCTCCGTCCAGCCCGATTTCTCCTGCCATCATCACCCCACTGACAACCTGAGGGCTGATCATCTCAAAGGCTGCCAGTACTGCCGCAGCCACCGGCACGTCAAAACCAGCCCCCTCTTTCTTCATATCTGCGGGAGCAAAATTGACGGTGATTCTCTTTGGCGGAAACTGATAACCATTATTCTTAAGCGCTGTGCGCACCCGGTCCTGTGCCTCTTTTACCTGTGCAGAAGGAAACCCTACCATAATAAAAGATGGAAGTCCGTTACTTACATCAGCTTCTACCTGCACAGGACATACTTCTACCCCAAAAATCGCAGCTGACAATACACTTGCAAACAAATATAAACTCCTTTCTTCTAGCATAAATCTCCCCCGATATTTATGCACACATAAAAACATATATAACAGTTCAGCATCTCGCCAAACAGCGACAACTGAATAGTTACATTACTTAACTTGCATTGAAAATTATTTTGGGAATTATTTCAGAAATCAGATTTGAAAAAAGATTATTTTTATTATAGACCATTTTGCTCTGTTTTGCAACCGTTCATTTTGTTCTGTTTTATACTTTTTTCAGTACATAATCTGCGAAGGCTTTTCACAGATCATGTTTGGGAGTACACTACAAAACAGAGAGGTGAACTATATGAAATTTCAGCGTATTCAGGATTTACGTACAGATGCTGACATGTCACAGAAACAGCTCAGCGAAATTCTTCACATCAGCCAACGTTCCTACTCTCACTATGAGACAGGTTCACGCAATATACCGGTTGAAATGCTTATCAGACTGGCAAATTATTACGATATAAGTGTTGATTATCTGGTAGGACGCACTGATAAAAAAGAGATGAATAAATAAGTAAAATCACTTTTTTAAATATAAAAGGATTCCTGTAACTGTTTATGTTACTGAATCCTTTTATATTTTTTGTATCTTTTATTCTTTTATCATAACAGTATCCACAGAAGGATGGACTTTTGCACCCTCCGCTTTTGTCTTTGTCTTAATATTCACATAAAGGCGACCATTATCAAAGGTAAGATAACCCTTTGCTACATTTCCCAGCGAATCTGTAAACGAGAATCTGGTCGCGTTTCCTGCTACGGATTTCTTTACTTTTGCCTTACAGGAAGCTGTCTTTTTCTTATTTGTCTGCCAATAAGTGAATGTAACCGATTTCTGGCTGAGTTTTTTAATTTTGATCTTAACCCTGCCATTCTCACTGCGCCAGGTTCCCAGATAGTCCTCCGGGTTAAAAACATATGCCCTTTCCAGCACAGGTGTTGGGGTTACCGTAGGAATCGGCGTTGGGGTAGGTGTGGGCGTAGCTGCAGGTGTCGGTGTTACAGTGGGAACTCTTTCCAGTGCCGCGATCGCTTCTGCTTTTCTCTGCTCTCTGTCCACATTCTTTCTGTGTTGGAGCAGCAGAGTACCTGACAGCATAAGCAGGATAAACAGGATAATTACAATTATCAGAAGTTTTATAAGTCTTTTTTTCTTTTTATTCCGTTTCTGTTTCCCATTGTTTGTTACCGACAAATCTGCATCTCCTCTTCTGTTTCTTGTTCGTTACTGTCCGAAGGTCAGAATCCTTATTCTTTTCCATCCCAGCAATAGGTACAGAGTTTACATGGTGAAATTCCAATGGAAGCTTTCAGATCATCAAGTCTGTGGAATTTCAGTGATGTGAAATTCAGCTCCTTACGGATTTCTTCCAGCATTTCTTTATAATTTGTTGAATTTGGATCTGCATAGTCTGCCAGGACTTTATCACTGACATTCTCTCCCTCGCGTTTGGCGATCACACGTCTTGTGATCAGATCCATCTCCGATTTAGAACGTGAGAAATTCAGATATTTGCATCCATAAAGCAAAGGCGGACACGCAGGACGGATATGTACTTCCTTTGCACCATTTCTGTAAAGAAATTCCGTTGTTTCTCTTAACTGTGTTCCACGTACAATAGAATCATCGATCATCAGAAGACTCTTATCCTTGATCAGACGATGTACAGGAATCAGCTTCATTCTTGCGATAAGATTTCTCTGGCTCTGCTGTGTAGGCATAAATGATCTTGGCCAGGTTGGTGTATATTTGATAAACGGACGGGCAAAAGGCACACCGGACTGGTTCGCATATCCGATTGCATGGGCAATACCGGAATCCGGAACACCGGCTACAATATCAGGATTTACTTCTCCCCTGTCTCTTTTGGCCAGCATATCACCGCAATGATAACGCATTTCTTCTACATTCACACCCTCGTAGGCAGAAGTAGGATATCCATAATATACCCAGAGGAAAGAACAGATTCGCATCTCTTCCCCTGGTTTCTGCAGGGTTTCCACACCGTCCGGAGTCACTGCAACAATTTCTCCGGGTCCCAGTTCTTTCAGATCTTCATATCCAAGATTCAGATATGCAAAGCTCTCAAAAGATACACAACAGGCATCTTCTTTCTTTCCCACGATCAGCGGAGTTCTTCCAAGACGGTCACGTGCTGCCAGAATCCCCTTTGATGTCAGGATAAGCATGGTCATAGAACCTTCTATCACTTCCTGCGCATAACGGATTCCCTCAATTATGTTGTCTTTCTGATTGATCAGTGCAGCTACCATTTCTGTGGGATTTACGCTTCCTCCACTCATTTCCAGAAAATGAGTGCATCCGTTTTTAAAACAGTTGGCAATCAGTTCATCCATGTTATTGATCTTTCCAACTGTGGTAATTGCAAAGTTGCCAAGATGAGAGCGCACCAGAATTGGCTGAGGTTCATTATCTGAAATACATCCGATTCCCAGATTTCCCTCCATCTCACCAATGTCACCATCAAATTTCGTCCTGAACGGCGCATTTTCAATGTTATGAATCACGCGGTCAAAACCACGTTTCTTATCATACACTGCCATTCCGCCTCTGCGTGTTCCCAGATGGGAATGATAATCAATTCCGAAGAAAAGGTCCAGAATGCAACTGGACTTTGATGCTACTCCAAAAATTCCACCCATTATCGTATTCTCCTTTTGTTCATCATCTTCAGGCAACTTTTATCATAATCCTCTTCGATAATCCATTTAAAAAGATTACTATAGCCCGTTTCATAACGTTTTCCTTCACTATAACAGTTCTTATTCTGCCGAATTGCTGTAAAAACAGTTATATCACACAACACTCTCATTATATAGAATGAAAATTTAGAAGTAAAGAGTTTTAATCTTATTTCTTTTCCTTGATGATACCTGTTCTGTACGCATCCAGCAGTTGAATCAATTCCTGTATTCTCTCTTTCAGTGCATGTCCTGTGTCTGTATCACCCACAAGCTGGCGTCTGGACATGTAGCTGACTGCCACGCGGTTTGATACGATATCTGTCTCTTTTGCCACAGCATCTGCTTTGGACGTAAACGGTTCATGAGCCGTAAGATTCAGTCCATAAGAATTATAGATCAGCGTATATCCGGCAATTCCCGTTACTTTCTGATATGGCTTGGAAAAACCACCGTCAATCACGATAACCTTTCCATCACATTTTACAGGGCTCTCTCCTTCGCTCTGATGTACCGGAACATGACCATTGATGATATGCCCCTTTTCCGGATCCAGCCCAAATTCACGAAGCATATTATCTACCACTTCTTCATTTTCCCAGAGGCGGTAATAAGCATTCTTCTTCTCTTCATGTGTAGAAGGATCCTCTATGAAATATCTTTCAAAAGTACTCATCTTGCTCTTGCCAAACAATGGTGAATTCGGAGCAGCCCAGATATACCACATAATATCTCTGCCCTTCTTCTGTTCTTCTTTTCCTACAGAATAGAATGCTCTGCGCACATAGGTTTCCAGTACATCGTACAGTTCTTTTCCCTTGTAGCTTTTTCCATAAATCTGTACTTCCCGGAATGTTCCGTCTTCATTCAGAGGAATGCTTCCATGAAACAGAAGATTTCCGTTATATACTGTATAAAGCCCACCTTTGTCAAGTAGGAGACGGATGTGGTTTTGCAGCTTTTCACAGTTTCTGAATGCAGAGGACAATTTGTCCATAACTTCTTTCTCTCCGGCTGTAAGTTCGTATGGATGTTTCCAGTCAATAGTCGGAAAATTATTGTCGCGAAGCGGATATTCCTTTCCGTCAGGTAGTGTGATTGTCCCTTTTTCCGGATTGATCCGATGAAGAAGTGCTCTGTCTTCCATCTGGAATTCTTTATGTCTGCGCACCAGTTTACCTTCTAATTTAAACTGGATCACAGCAATAGCCTTGTGCATTTTTTTGCCCAGTTCTTCCTCAAGAACATTATAATTGGAAGCACCTTTCATGGCAAAAATCTCGCAGGGATCATCCTTATACGCCTCCATCACAAAGGTCGCCAGCGGCAGCATATTGATTCCGTATCCATCCTCAAGAATATCCAGATTTCCGTAACGGATGCTGTTTCTTACCACTGTTGCAATACAGGCTTTCTGTCCTGCTGCCGCGCCCATCCAGACAACATCATGGTTTCCCCACTGAATATCCAGGGAGTGATACTGCATCAGACGATCCATAATGAAATGCGGTGCAGGACCTCTGTCATAAATATCACCCAGAATATGTAAATGATCTACGACCAGGCGCTGGATCAGTTCTGCAAGCGCAATGATAAAATTCTCCGCACTGCCAATCTCAATGATCGTATTTACAATAGAATCATAATATGCCTCTTTATCGAGAACTTCCGCTTTCTCTGTGATCAGTTCTTCGATCACATAGGCATAATCTGCAGGAAGAGCTTTTCGTACTTTGGATCTGGTATATTTGGAGGCTGTTGTCTTACAGATTTCAATAAGACGGTAGAGAGTGATCTTATACCAGTTTTCCATATCTTCTTCTGTATCTTTGACAAGATCCATCTTCTCTTTCGGATAATAGATCAGAGTTGCCAGAGAACGCTTATCATTGTTACTTAATGTATGTCCAAACACATCATCAATCTTCTTCCTCACTGCACCGGAACCATTTCTGAGCACATGTGAAAACGCCTGATACTCCCCATGAAGGTCTGACATAAAGTGTTCCGTTCCCTTCGGCAGATTCAGGATTGACTGAAGATTGATAATCTCCGTAGATGCCTTTCCGATTGTAGGATAAATTTCTGCAAGTCTCTGTAAATATCTAAGTTCGTCTTTCTTCATATCCATCTCCTGTTATCATATATTATGATGTCAGGGCATTTTATGTTGCTGTCTGCACCATGCCCTGCAACACACTTTGCGGTCACAGAATTTATGCTCATCCTGTAAAGTCAAATAATGACATCTGGTTCGACTGCGGGATATCTCCGAATAATTTCAGATCATCCATCAGATCAATAACCGTTTTGCTGACCTTTGTTCTGTCGCGGAAGTCGTCTTTTGACAAGAATTTTCCCTGTTTTGCAGCATCGACCACTGCATCTGCCGCCTTATCTCCCAGTCCGTCAATAGTTGCAAGTGACGGCATCAGTTTCCCATCCACGATCTGAAATCTCTGTGCCTTGGCAGTATAAAGATCAATCGGTACAAATTCAAATCCACGTGCGTACATTTCCTGTACAATACGCATATCCTTCAGGGTATCCAGTTCTTTTTTAGATGCTGAATCACCTTTTTTGCGGATTTCTGCCATATAATACTCCAGACGTTCCTTTCCCATACACATCATCTCATAGGAGAACGCTGTGGCGCGGATACTGAAATATGCCGCATAATATGCCAGTGGCTGAAACACCTTATACCACGCAATTCTGTACGCCATCATAACATATGCAGCTGCATGAGCCTTCGGAAACATATACTTGATCAGTTTACAGGACCAGATATACCAGTCCGGAACTCCATGCTCTTTCATGGTTTCTATCCATTCATCGCGAAGACCTTTTCCCTTACGGACACTCTCCATGATCGTAAACGCCAGGCCACTTTCTACTCCTTTTCCGATAAGGTAGATCATAATATCGTCTCGGGTACAGATAGCTGTGGAAATAGTTGCCTTACCCTCCTGGATCAACACCTGGGCATTACCCAGCCATACATCCGTACCATGAGAAAGCCCTGCAATACGGATCAGGTCAGAGAAGTATTTCGGCTTGGTGTCAATAAGCATCTGCATGGCGAAATCTGTACCAAATTCCGGGATTCCCAGACATCCGAGCTTACATCCGCCAATATCTTCCGGTTCAATTTTCAAAGCCTTTGTACTTGCAAACAATGACATGACATCCCTCTGATCCAGGGGGACATCCCTGGCACTGATTCCTGTTAAATCCTCCAGCATTCGGATCATAGTGGGATCATCGTGTCCAAGTATATCAAGCTTCAGCAGGTTTCCGTCAATAGAATGATAATCAAAATGTGTGGTGATAATGTCACTGTTCACATCATTCGCAGGGTGCTGGACAGGAGTAAATTTCTCAATCTCCTCACCTACAGGAAGTACGATAATGCCTCCCGGATGCTGTCCTGTTGTACGCCGCACGCCTGTACATCCCTGTACGATGCGGTTGATCTCACAGTAACGTTTATGCACACCACGCTCTTCAAAATAATTCTTCACATAACCAAATGCAGTTTTCTCCGCAAGCGTACCGATAGTCCCTGCCTTGAATGTCTGCCCCTTACCAAAAATAACCTCTGTATATCTGTGTGCATTAGCCTGATACTCTCCTGAAAAGTTAAGGTCAATATCCGGTTCCTTATCTCCCTTGAATCCAAGGAATGTCTCAAAAGGAATGTCAAACCCTTCTTTTTTCATCCTGGTTCCACATTTCGGACAGATCTTATCCGGCATATCACACCCCGCCATACCTGCATACTGCTTTACTTCCGGTGAATCAAAATCACTGTATTTGCAGTCCGGATTAGGACAGAGATAATGCGGCGGCAGAGGATTTACCTCTGTGATACCGGACATGGTAGCTGCCAGAGAAGATCCTACAGAACCTCGCGAACCTACCAGATAACCATCTTCATTTGACTTCCATACAAGCTTCTGTGCAATGATATACATTACGGCATACCCATTGGAAATGATTGAATTCAGTTCCCTGTCAAGCCTGCTTTCCACAATCTCCGGCAATGGATCTCCATACATTTCATGCGCTTTTGTAAAACAGATATTCTTCAGATCCTGGTCGGAATTCTCAATGACCGGCGGGAATTTGTCCGGATGAATAGGTGATATCTTCTCAATCATATCTGCGATCTTATTTGTATTTGTAATGACAACTTCTTCTGCTTTCTCGCTTCCCAGATAGGCAAATTCTTCCAGCATTTCCTCTGTGGTACGTAAATACAGCGGTGCCTGCTCATCTGCATCTGAGAATCCGTTTCCGGCCATAATGATCCTTCTGTAAATCTCATCCTGTGGATCCATGAAATGCACATCACAGGTTGCAACTACCGGTTTCTTAAACTGCTCTCCAAGCTTAACGATCTTCCTGTTTATCTCCTTCAGGTCTTCTTCGGAACTGATCATATCATGCTTATCATCTGCTATCATAAATCTGTTATTTCCAACAGGCTGAATTTCCAGATAATCATAGAAATTTACCAGTCTGGCTATCTCCGGATCCGGTGCATTTCTCAGAATTGCCTGATACAGTTCCCCTGCTTCACAGGCACTTCCCACTAGAAGTCCGTCTCTGTACTGCTCCAGCACACTTTTGGGAACACGTGGACGTCTGTGATAATACTTCAGGTGCGACTGGCTCACTAATTTATACAGATTAATACGTCCTGTCTCATTTCTGGCAAAAATGATCACGTGGTAGGTCGGCAGTTTCCTGATAGTATTTACAGAGACAGCTCCCTGTTCATTCAGCATATCCACATCCCGGATATCACGCTCTTCCAGCATCTTTACAAATTTCACAAAAATCTCCGCAGTACATGCAGCATCATCTACTGCCCGGTGATGATTTTCCAGAGAAACACCAACTGCTTTTGCTACTGTATCCAGCTTAAATCTGTTCAGTGCAGGAAGCAGGAAACGGGCCATACCCACTGTATCTACATAAGTAAAATCATGTTCAATTCCCAGTCTGTCACAGTTTTTCATAATAAATCCCATATCAAAATCCGCATTGTGCGCAACCATAACCGCGCCCTTGCTGAATTCAAGGAATTTCGGAAGCACTTCCTCGATAGTCGGGGCATCCATGACCATACTGTCATTGATACTGGTCAGTTGTTCAATACGAAAAGGAATCGGTACCTTTGGATTTACAAATGTGGAAAAACGGTCTGTAATCTCTCCGTTTTCTACCAGTACGGCACCAATCTCTATGATCTGACAGGTCAGTGAAGAGAAACCTGTTGTCTCAATGTCAAAGACCACGAATCTGCCGTTCAGCTTCTGACCTTTTCCATTGGTCACCATACCTTTTAAATCATCTACCAGATAGCCTTCCATTCCATAAAGAACTTTAAAATCAGAATCTTTCGGCACACATCCGCCCCAGGCATCGAAACAGTGATTGGCCTCCGGAAACGCCTGTACAACCCCATGGTCTGTAATCGCAATGGCAGGATGTCCCCACTCATAAGCACGTTTCACCAGAGATTTGGCATCCGTAACCCCATCCATATCACTCATCTTTGTATGACAGTGAAGCTCTACTCTTTTCTGTGGGCTGGTATCTACTCTGGCAGTTGTAAAATTGGCAATTTTCTTAATCCCGGCTATGGATGCAATAGTCAGTTCACTGTCAAAACGGTCTACGGTTGTCACACCGCGAAACTTCAGAAAAGCCCCCTTCTTTACATGTTCTGTCACTTCCGGCACCTGTTCATTGCGCAAAAACATCTTCACAACAATACTGTCCGTAAAGTCTGTGATCGGGAAGATAAGAATTGTTTTTTCATTACGGATTTCTCTGGCTTCTACCTCCATAACCTGTCCGCGGACGATCACCTCACCCATCTCACCGGTAATCGTCTCAAGTGCAACAGGCTCTCCTTCAAAATCTCTTCCATAGATAACATCCGGATTGCTGTCCCTTCTGAATCCACCCCGGAAATCTCCCTTCCTGTTGTCTTTGCGGTCTGCAAATGCAGCTTTTTTGTCCTTCTTTTCCTGCTGTCCCTTATCAGTCTTTTTCTCTGCTTTCTTCTCTGCTGTTCCTGCTTCTTCAGACTGAGCCGGCTCTTCATTCTTACTGTTTAATTTCGCATGACGGATTACATTTTCCACTTCCTGAGCGATCTGCACTGCTGCATTCTTACGATACTTACTTTCCTGCGTCTCCCTGAACTCAAGTTCCACCTTTAAGTCCATTCCGCATCTTTCGCAGAAAACCTTCTGCAGATATTCGATCAGGATCCCGCTCTTTTCTCTGGCTATTACAGAATCAGGAAGGATCATATGAAGATCATTTTCTCCGGGAAAAGAAATCTGCGCCTGTCTGAACATATTGTATTCCAGCATATTGTAGCTACGCAGTTCCAGTTCCATGCTGGATCTGTAAGTTTCCAGAAAGTTCTGAGGATTGTACTGACCGGAAAGGCGGAATTTCTCAATAACTGTAACTGTCACACTCAGCCCGGCAAAAATCTGTCTCTCTATCTGTTCTTCCAATGCAAAAATATGCTTCTTATGAATCCAGCGTTCACTTTTTATATACACCCATATATGAGTTCTGGAAGGATTGCAGGACACTCTGGTCACAAGAACCATGTCCAGCAGCTCTTCCAGTTCTTTCTTCACTTTTAAGCTGGGAAATACGTCAAAAAAGTCTTTTTCCAAAATAAAATCTCCTCGTTGATCTGACAGGAAGTCTTCGTTCCAAATGTTACTTCCAGTTCAGAAGTTCCTCCCGCAAAGTATCCAGAAGCTGATCTTCCGGAACTTTCTTTATGATCTCACCATGTTTGATCAGAAGTCCCACACCAACTCCGCCTGCAATTCCGATATCTGCTTCTTTTGCTTCTCCGGGTCCGTTTACCACACAGCCCATAACTGCTACTTTAATATCAAGTGGGATATCCTGCACCATGGTTTCTACTTTATTTGCAAGACCGATCAGATCGATCTGTGTACGTCCGCAGGTTGGACATGATACAACTTCTATGCCACCTTTTCGAAGTCCCAGGGTTTTCAGAATACGTTTTGCTGATTTAATCTCTTCTAAAGGTGCTCCTGTAAGAGAGACACGAATAGTATCACCGATTCCCTGATTCAGGATGATTCCTAGCCCGATAGCAGATTTAATGTTTCCGGAATAAAGAGTTCCGGCTTCTGTGATTCCTACATGAAGTGGATAATTCGTCTTTTCCGCAATCAGTTCATGAGCCTTTGCACACATAAGAACATCAGAAGATTTGATACTGATCACCAGATTATCATATCCCAGGTCTTCAATGATATGAACTTTATCCAGCGCACTCTCCACCAGTCCCTCTGCAGTGACTCCTTGATATTTCTCCACAAGTTCTTTCTCAAGAGAACCGCTGTTTACACCAACACGAATGGGAATTCCACGTTCTTTTGCCACATCAACCACTGCTTTGATACGCTCTGTACTGCCGATATTTCCGGGATTAATCCGGATTTTGTCTGCACCGTTTTCCATGGCTGCAATAGCAAGACGATAATCAAAATGAATATCTGCCACAAGTGGTATATGGATCTTTTTTTTGATTTCCTTCAGTGCTTTTGCAGCTTCCATAGTCGGTACTGCGCAACGGATAATATCACAGCCTGCCTGCTCCAGTGCCAGAATCTGAGCTACTGTCTGTTCTACATCTTCAGTTTTTGTATTTGTCATGGACTGGATTAAAATCGGGTTGCCACCGCCAATCTTTCTGTCTCCGATCTGAATCACTTTTGTATGATCTCTGTACATAATTTTCCTCTTCTCTCATTTGGTATCAAACGGATATTCACAATCCGCTTTACAGTTTGATTAATTTATGTGTACTGCTGAACAGTTATCTGATTTCCAGAAGTTTTCTCTTCAGTTCTTCTTCCATGTGGTGCATTTCCATCTCTGCTGCCTGTCTCTTCTGACGGCCTTCCATCTGGATCCGCATCACATCATCCAGCGTCTGGATCAAATCTGCATTTGTCTTCTGGAGTGTTTCAAGGTCAACTATTCCACGCTCTGATTCTTTCGCTGTCTCAACCGTTGCCATATGAAGTGTCTCTGCATTCTTTCTGAGAAGTTCATTGGTGATATCTGTTACCTGTCTCTGTGCCTGTGCTGCTTCTGCAGAATGAGCAATTCCCAGAGCAAGCACCATCTGACTCTTCCATAATGGAATTGTGTTTACGATCGTTGTCTGTATTTTCTCAACCATTACCGTATCATTATTCTGGATCAGCCGGATCTGAGGCGCGGTCTGCATGGCAATCGTACGGGTAAGTTCCAGATCATGCAGTTTCTTTTCAAATCTGCTGCATTTCTCATCCAGGTCTCTGGCTGCCTGCGCGTCTTCGGGAAGCCCGCTCAGAGCTGCCTTATTTTTCATTTCTGCAAGCTTTCCGTTTCTGGTTTCTTCCAGTTTCTTTTTTCCGGCAAGGATATACATGGTAAGTTCTTTAAAATAATTCAGGTTCTGTTCATACATCTTGTCCAGCATGGCAGAATCTTTCATAAGGCGCACCTGATGTTGCTGAAGAGAATCTGTAATCTTCTCCACATTGACTTGTGCTTTGTCATATTTGTTTTTCAGATTTTCAATCTTAGAAGTCTGCTTTCTGAAAAATCCAAAGAATTTTCCCTCCTCCTGTACATCAAAATCTTTCAGTTCTCCCACAACATTACTGATCAGTTCTCCAATTTCACCGAGATCCTGTGTCTTTACATTCTCAAGAGCTGTATCAGAAAAGTCGGCCATTTTTTTCTGGGTTCCTGCACCATACTGAAGGATCTGGTTAGTATTCTCAATATCAATCTTTGCAGCAAAATCATTTACTATTTTCTGTTCTTCCGGTGTCAGTACAGGCGCTTCCTCTTCCTTCTGTGGCTGCTTTTTGGGGATCACTTCTTCTTTCTTTGCAAACTCTCCAAGATCCGGCTCCAGTGTTAATGATGGTGTTTCCATTTCAAAATCTTTAAATTCGTTTCCCATGTCCTCTGCCGCTCCTTTTTATCCTTTTTTTATTTTCAGTTCTTTTTCATTTTTGCAAAATCATCATCTGTCAGACCTTCCTGTGCAAGCAGCGTATGAAGCACTGAAATATCACTTGAAACATCCCACGCAGTATCCTGAAAGACAGAATCCAGAAGTTTTTCAAATGCCTGATTCAGTGTATCCAGCGTATCCTCTATCTCCTTTTTGGATGCCTGGATATTCTCTCCCTGCACAGGCTGCTGATCCATTTCTTCATATGCATCCAGCAACTTTACTGTCATGGGCAGATAATAATTCATCAGTTTCTTCAGATCCGGAATAATCTCCGGATGCTTCTGCGCCCGTTCAAAAATCTTCTCCACAATCAGTTCCATTCTGGATATTTTTGCAGAAATCTCCACTCCAGGAATCGCATCGTTGCTCCTGTGGATCTTATCCAGAAATTCATTTCCTTTATCCAGCACTTCCTGCACTTCAGGCGGTGTGTTCTTTCTGTTTCTCTCCTGTTCAGCCTGACATTTCTCTTCTTCCTGTTTCTTCTGCTCAAGTGCCTTCTGCGTCTGCGTATATTGCAGATAAGTCTCATTACTGGTGATCAGACAGGTTTCCTGCTCATCAATATGTCCCTGACGGAACCATCTGTCATCAATCATCTTTTTAATATCTTTTTTAACAAATTTCACCGGCTTATTTACTGCTGCAGATAATTGTTCAAAATTACAGTATGTGTGATTTCCCAGTGTGTCAATATACTTCTGAAAACGTTCCAGTTTACCCAATTTTTTAATGCCGCCTGCGAGAAGTCCCACTCCTGTCAAAGCTCCGACTGCCATAAAACAGGTTCCACCGGTCACAAGGGAACTCATATGTCCCACCGCGCCAAAGATGCTAAGGACCAGAGTTCCCAGTCCCATTCCACTGGCAAGGATTCCACCTGAAACAGCAATCATCATACCTTTCATTCTTCCCCCGGTGTTCCTTTCATAAAGAGTCAGCATCTTCTCTTTTGCTTTCTCCTTCTCAATCCTCTGACGTTCCTGCTCCTGTTCACGCCTGCGCTTTTCTTCAAATTCTTTTGTTTTATTGCGGTATACCCCGGAATCACCGGACTGACTGTTTCCGGTTCCAAATACATTATTCAGACCATTTTTGATTGCCTCGCTCCCGGAATCTACAGCAGAATTTACTGCACTGTTAACAGTCTGTCCCACCGTCTGCTTAATATCCTCGGTCATCTGGCGGTAATCTTTAGTAGAAACTGCTGTGTCTATGATCTTTTTTATTTTATCTCCAAGTTCTCCTAATTCATCAAAATTCTCGCTCATATTTTCCTCCATTTTCTATTCCATATTATAGCGAAATCCTCTATAAAAAACAAGACTGGCGGATTTTTTGTTACTGTTCACTCCGTTCACAGTAACATAGCCAAAATTCATTCCAGATTGCCTGCGGCAGTAGAATTTTGGCTTGTATGTCTCGGGATTTCAGCATATTCATGCCAATACACCTCGCGGGATAGGATATGTGAACAGTAACGATTTTTCAACTTTTCATTAAAATTGGAAATTTCCCATTGAACTTAGCAGACAAAAGTTTTACAATGGTAAAGAGATAAACAGTAATCACACTTGTAAATACTGTAAATATGTGTGAACGGAGGAAAGATTCATTATGGAAAAAAAGAATATCGACTGGAGCAGCTTAGGCTTCGGTTACGTACAGACCGATTATCGTTATGTATCTAAATTCAAAGACGGCGCATGGGATGCCGGAGAACTGACAACAGATCCTAATGTAACACTGAACGAATGTGCAGGTGTTTTCCAGTATGCGCAGACAGTTTTCGAAGGAATGAAGGCTTACACTACAGAAGACGGACATATCGTTACTTTCCGTCCTGACTTAAATGCAGAACGTATGGCAAACTCAGCAAAGAGACTTGAGATGCCTGTATTCCCGGAAGACCGTTTTGTTGATGCAATTGTTCAGACTGTAAAAGCTAACGCAGCATATGTTCCGCCATACGGTTCAGGCGCAACTTTATATGTTCGTCCATATATGATGGGTACTAACCCGGTTATCGGTGTAAAACCTGCTGATGAGTATATGTTCCGTGTATTCACTACACCTGTAGGACCATACTTCAAAGGCGGTGCTAAACCAATCACAATCCGCGTCAGTGATTTCGACCGCGCTGCACCTCATGGAACAGGCCATATCAAAGCAGGTCTTAACTATGCAATGAGCTTACATGCAATCGTAGATGCTCACAAGAACGGATTCGATGAGAACATGTATCTTGATGCAGCTACACGTACCAAGGTAGAAGAAACAGGCGGTGCTAACTTCATCTTCGTTACAAAAGACGGCAAAGTTGTCACACCGAAGTCCAACAGTATCCTTCCTTCCATCACACGTCGTTCCTTAATCTATGTTGCCAAGGAATACTTGGGATTAGAAGCTGAGGAAAGAGAAATATACTTCGATGAAGTGAAAGATTTCGCTGAATGTGGTCTCTGCGGTACTGCTGCAGTTATCTCTCCTGTCGGAAAGATTGTTGACCATGGCAAAGAAATCTGCTTCCCAAGCGGAATGGAGAAAATGGGTCCGGTTATCCAGAAACTCTATGACACATTAACAGGTATCCAGATGGGACGTATCCAGGCTCCGGAAGGATGGCTGAAAGTTATTGAATAAATAACAGCTGACTGCTAGGCAGTTAACGATTTTCAACATCAGAAGAATTGTTGCTGTTCAACACCACTATACAAAGACATCCCTCAGAATCAGTTTAAACACATTCTGAGGGATATTTTTTCTTTTACATCACTGGCTTTCCGGCTCTGCTTTGTTCCTTCTATTTCTTTCTCTCATACTTCACAAACTGATACTCCAGATCAAAGTATGTCTGCTCATCGCTCTCTCCCGTAATTTCCCATTCATCATCTTCGTCCAGATTTGGGAAATGACTGTCTGCTTCATATGCAAAGTCAATCTTTGTCACATGAGCTACGTCACAATACGGAAGCATCTGCGCATAAATGCTGTCACCACCTATGCAGTAAACATCTTCTGCCGGATATTTCTTTATCTCTTCCAGCGCTTCTTCAATGCTGTGCACTATGACCGCACCCTTTACCTCATATTCTTTATTGGATGTGATCACAATATTGATCCTGTTTTTAAGCGGAAGTCCGTTTGGAAAACTTTCCAGAGTTTTTCTTCCCATCACTACTACTTTTCCACTTGTTTCCTCGCGAAACATCTTCATATCTGCCGGAATACTTACCAGAAGCTGGTTGTTCTTGCCGATCCCCCAGTTTTTATCTGCTGCTACGATAACATTCATTTGAATTTTCCTCTCTTGATTCTATATTGTCAATTTAAGTCAGGCGAACAAAATCATCCGCATTCGCTACTTGCTCATAACCAGATAATTGCTCTACAGTTTGGTTAAACGGCAATCGGAATATTTTTAATCTGCGGCCATGTCTCATAATTCTCCACAATCAGGTCATCTGTTGTAAACTGATAGAAATCCTTCACTTCCGGATTCAGTTTCACAACAGGTGCAGGATATGGTTTTCTCTGGATCAGTTCCTTTATCAGCGGGATATGACGGTCATAGATATGGCAGTCTGCCACTACATGAAGCAATTCCCCTGCTTCCATATCACATACCTGAGCCATCATCATAAGCAGAAGTGCATACTGACATACATTCCAGTTATTCGCTGCGAGGATATCCTGTGAACGCTGATTGAGGATTGCATTCAGAGTCAGCTTATCGTTCCCCGGTGTCTGTGTCACATTAAATGTCATGGAATATGCACAGGGATACAGATTCATCTCATGGAGATCCTGATGCACATAAATATTGGTCATAATTCTTCGGCTGAACGGATTATTTTTCAGATCATAGATCACTCTGTCTACCTGATCCATCATTCCTTCTTTGTACTGATGTTTCACGCCAAGCTGATACCCATATGCCTTACCGATAGAACCACTCTCATCTGCCCAGCTGTCCCAGATATGGCTGTGAAGATCATGGATATTGTTGGATTTCTTCTGCCAGATCCAGAGGATCTCATCCATGGCACTCTTTAACGCTGTACGTCTGAGTGTCATAGCCGGAAATTCCTTTCTCAGATCATATCTGTTTACCACTCCGAATTTCTTGATCGTATATGCCGGAGTTCCATCCTCCCATACAGGGCGGACTTTTTCTCCTTCCGTACTTGTCCCGTTTTCCAGGATATCCTGACACATTTTTATAAATACATCATCTGCGTAACTCATTTTTCTTTACACTCCTGTTTTTCTGTTTTTTATATTGTTTCAGGTCTTACTTTAATCCCCTTTCTGCTCATGCAGCAGCCACAGTTTCTTCTCCAGACACCGAAATTCCACTCTCGTCACATCTGCACAGTACTCTCCGTCTGCATGGAGCACCATTGGCTTATCCAGGATCAGGCGAAATCCTTTTTCATTTCTGATAGTAAAACCATTAATATGCTCCTGCTTTGCAGCAACCAGAAACGGAAGCAGGAAAAAAGTCTGCCATTTGGCGATTCCGGATGCACTGCCAAGCGAGAGCAGACCGTCCTGCACCGATGCATGAGGTGCCATAGGAACCCCTCCGCCTTCTGCCGGCAGATTCATAGCTGCCGCAAAGATCATCTTCGGAAGAATATAGCCTCCATGTTCTGTCACCACCTTTGCATTGGCTGTCTCCATGGTAAAAAGAGACTGCACCGTCAATGCAAGATATGTAAGCTTACCCAGATGGAAACGGTTTAAAACCTGTTTCAGTCTGGAATGAAGTGCTTTTTTACACACAAGTGCATCCAGTCCCAGGCCGGAACTGATTCCAAAAATCCGCGGCTTCTCACAGCCTTCCCAGCTTACCTGCCCCAGATCTATCCTGTAAAGTGCTTCACCTCTCTGATCCTTTCTGATACAGGCACAGATTTCCCTCAGGCTCTCCTTCGGTGTTTTCGGCAGTTTCAGATTTCTTCCAAAATCATTCCCTGAACCAGTGGGGATCACGCCAAAACGTACCTTATCAAAGTCAGTAATACCATTCAGGACTTCGTTGATCGTACCGTCTCCCCCAACCACCAGCAGATAGACCGGCTCTTCACCCTTCACCCGGGAAATCTGCTCAGCCAGTTTCGCAGCATGCCCTTCATATCTGGTCATATGGGCTTCATATTTTATTTTGTATCCCCGAAGCAGGCGCTGTGTCTCCTTCCATACCCTGTGCGCCTGTCCTGTCCCAGCTCCATTATTTACAATAATCTGTATCCTTCTCATTCTTCCTCACTCATATATTATATTTTCTGCCGTTTCTTCTATCTCGTTATAAATACCAATACCTATACTATACAATATTTACCCATCACATACAAGACTTCGAAACTGCGAAATCCTCTTTCGTTACAATTCTATGATTTTGTCAAAAAGTCAAAATAATATATAAATCCATCAAAATATCGAAAGCATTTTCTCCATAAAGTATTTATTATATATTTATACAATATAACTATACACAAATTCAAGAGTATCAGGAGCAACAGATATTTATAGCAATCCTCATAAATAATGCATATTGAAAAGATTGCTATAGTCAGCTCACATAATTCTCATTCAAATCAAACGTATCAGAATATAATATTATCAGGAGGTCTTTACAATGGAAAAAAGATGGTGGACCTAGTTGTAAACCATACCTCTGATGAACACAAATGGTTCATCGAGAGCCGCAAATCCACAGACAACCCTTACAGAGATTACTACATCTGGCGTCCTGCAAAAGAAGACGGAAGCCTTCCAAACAACTGGGGTTCCTGCTTCTCCGGTCCTGCATGGGAATATGACAAGACAACAGATATGTATTTCCTGCGCCTGTTCTCCAGAAAACAGCCGATCTCCAAAGAGCCGGGGCTTCCTGACAAAGAACCTGGAATTAACGGCTATGCAACCTTCAATGTATCCGCAAACGGTCCTCATGTACATGAATATCTTCAGGAAATGCGTCAGAAAGCACTGAATAATGCTGACACAATTACTGTAGGCGAATGCTCAGGTGTTACTCTGGAAGAGGCAAAGAAATATGCAAGAAGCGATGAAAAAGAGCTGAACATGGTATTCCAGTTCGAGCATATGGATGTTGACAGTGATGCAAAAGCAAACCCAAAAATCACTCTCAGACCTTACGAAGCAATCGTAATCCAGAAATAATATTCCGTGCAGGGCTGTTGTCAGATATTTTTTGACGACAGCCTTATATTTTGCATTTTTTAATTATTATCGCTCTCTCCCAAACGACTTATGAGCAACAGTTACAATTTTCTTTTATTTTATTCAAACTTTTTTGTGCAACACTTGCATTTTTATGTCCCAATGTGATAATATATTCATATATTTTTGTATTGAGGTGAATCTCATATGATAACAATTAAAAAAATGGCAGAGATGCTGGGAATCAGTACCACCACAGTGTCAAATGTCATTAATGGAAAAACCAGCGAAGTTTCTCAGAAAACTGCTGAGAAGGTTCAGAAACTTCTGGACGAATATGATTACATCCCAAATATGAATGCAAAAAATCTCGCACAGAATCATTCCAGACTCATCGGAATTGTATTAAAAAGGAGAAAGGAGAAATACGACAATATCTTCACAGATCCATTTCACGGCGAATTGCTGGGAGCTCTGGAAGCTTCTATTCGTGAACAGGGCTATTATATGATGCTTTATACTTCTGAAGATATTGATGAAATCGTGCGCAACGTAGTGAGCTGGAACACAGAAGGACTGATCCTCATCGGTATGCTCCACGACGATTATCTCAAGATCAGAAGTAAATACAAAAAGCCTGCTGTCCTTATCGACAGTTACACTCCAAAAAATATTGCCAGATACGTTAACATCGGTCTGGATGATGAACAGGGCGGATACCTGATGACAAAGTATCTTCTTGACTGCGGTCACAGAAAAATCGCCTTTCTTGCCGACAATATGGAAGGTGTAGACTATATCCGATACACCGGCCATCAGCGGGCGCTTCAGGAATACGGACTGGATATTGATCTGGATAATCTGATTGTGATCCGCCCTTCCAAATATGAACGCCAGGGAAGTATGGAGGAGATTTATGCAGTCGCACACAAGTTCACTGCCTTTATGTGCTGTTCCGATTATTACGCAGTTACCCTGATGAAATATCTCAAAGAAAAGGGAATCCGCTTTCCGGAAGATCTCTCCATCACCGGATTTGACGACAATCTGTATGCACAGCTTTCATGTCCTTCACTTACCACTATTCACCAGGATATCTTTCCGCGCGGAACCATTGCCGCAGAATATCTGTTCAAAATGATTGATGGCTGGAATCCAAAAACAACGAACCTTTCTCTTCCGGTCAGACTTGTAGTACGTGACAGCGTAAAGCTTCTGAATCCCCCTGAAGATGATTCTTCCGATGACAGTTCAGCTTTATAAAGCACTCAGGGATATCTGTCGCAGGATTTCACGCTCTGATGAACTGTCTTAAATGCATTATTTACGAGGATTGCTATAGAAGATTGCTATAATTCATAGATACAAAAAGAACGAAAATCCAGGTACATATCATACCTGAATTTCCGTTCTTTTTTCTTCTGCTACATCTCAATAACAAGGAACTGATAACCCTGCAGTTCAATCTTATTTCCATCCATAGCTACCTTGTCATAGTTATTGATCAGAACCTTCCTGCACTCTCCTGCAAGTTCAATGGTCTGTGGCTCTTTCTGATAATTACCAACTACAAGAAGATTCTTATCCCCTTTACGATAGTATGCCATCAGATTGTGTACATCTTCCCATACTGGTTCCAGTTCTCCGTAAACAACAGTCTCTTTGTATTCCGGATTCTTACGCAGTGCAATAAGTTTCTTATAGAAACTTCTCACAGATTCCGGATCATTCATCTGGCTCTCTGCATTGATCTTTGTATAATTCGCATTAACCTTCAGCCATGGTTTACCTGTTGTAAATCCTGCATTCTCACCATCTGTCCACTGCATCGGTGTTCTGGCATTATCGCGGCTGAATCTGGAAACAGCTTTCAGTGCTTCCTCAGGTGTACATCCTGCTTCCAGAGCTACCTTATACTCATCCAGACTGGAAATATCATCTACCTGATCAATAGATTCAAACTTCACATTCTCCATACCAAGTTCCTGTCCCTGATAGATAAAAGGAAGTCCGCGAAGCATAAAGTTCAGACCGCCAAGCATCTTCTTACTTGCGTCACAGCAGTCACCTTCCGGGATATATCTGCTGACACCACGCGGCTCGTCATGATTTTCAATAATATTGGAAACAAATCCGATATCACCAATTTTTCTCTGTGTTGTAAAGCAACATTTCTTGTAAGCATCCGGAGTAATCTGTTTGCAGTCATACCATCCCTTGTCAGATGCACCCCAGATAGTCTCTTCGAAGTCAAACATACTGGAGAAATATCCATTATCACCAATGAAATCCGGAATCTCTTCATCCTTCTCATCGAAAACTTCGCCGACAGAGAATGCATCGTATTTCTTAAATGTACGGTCTCTCATCTCGCCAAGGAAGTCGCCGATTCCCTTCGCTTCTTTCAGCATCTTCCTGATACTGCAAAGACCGTCTTCACGATCCGGCTCATAATCATGCATCGGAAGTGCTTTCTTGATATTGATAATCGCATCAATACGGAATCCGCCAAGACCTTTATCCAGCCACCAATTGATATTCTTATAAACTTCTTCCCTTACTTCCGGGTTCTCCCAGTTCAGATCAGGCTGTTTCTTATGGAAAACATGCAGATACTGTTTATTTGTTCCTGGAAGATCTTCCCATACAGATCCGCCGAAATAAGAACGCCAGTTAGTTGGAAGTTCTCCTTCTTTCTTGTCACGCAGATAGAAGAAATTACCATATTTACCATCCGGATCCTCACATGCTTTTTTAAACCATTCATGTTCATCAGAACAATGGTTTACAACAAGATCCATCAGAATGTACATATCTCTCTTCTTAGCCTCAGCAATCAGTTCATCCATATCTGCCATGGTTCCGAAGCGAGGATCAATATCATAATAATCTGAAATATCATATCCCTGGTCAGCTAACGGAGAACGGTAGCAGGGGGAAAGCCAAATGATATCAACTCCCAGATCTTTCAGATAATCAAGCTTCTCAATAACACCTCTCAGATCTCCAATTCCGTCTCCATTGGTATCATAAAAACTCTTCGGGTAAATCTGATAAGCAACCTTTTCATTCCACCATTTCTTTACCATTGTAAAAATCCTCCTGTGTTTTTATTAACCGGCGCTATTGTCTGCTTTGTCCCCAGTATTATACCTCTTACCTTTAGCGCCTAAGGTCTCTTTTTTATTTATGGCAATTATATCAGAATCCAAGGCTTCTGTCTTATCTTTTTTTGATAAAAAAATACAAAATTTTGACTTTTTATATTACCGGTATTCTTATTTACTGTGTTTCTTTTAATGAATGTCTGCGGTACTGTAACGGCGTTGTTGACGTATATTTTCTGAACTCTCTCAGGAAATTTCCCAGATTATTATATCCGCATTCCAGACAGATTTCCGTAACTGTAAGGCCAGACTCCTTCAGATAATGAATAGCTTTTTTTATCCTGTACTCATTCACATATTCCATAGGCGAACGCCCGATCACCTTCTTGAAAAATCTGCAGAAATACTGCTCATTCATCCCGATCAGTCCTGCAAGGTCACGTATATAAATTTTCTCTTTGTAGTTCTCCTGTATGTAAGTCAGTGTTGTCTTGATCGTCTCAATCCTGTGGTCATGATTCTTCTCCGTTACCTCAAACAGATTATTCGCAGACAGAACTGCCAGAATCCGAAGCAACGCTGATTTGATAAACAACTGCCGGGTGATATCATCCGTAACCGCCTCGCCGTCATAATAATTCTCCCGAAAAGAATCTCCGCCAAATACATTACGGATTTCTTCATAAGATTTTCTTACCGGTTCAAATGCCGGTTCATTCTTTCGCAGACACCTCGGAAACTGGATACTGCCATTTTGTGCCGGCTGGATCAGATTCGTCTGAATCTGATCCAAAGCATATGCAGAGCTTAGCATATCCATATGAAAAACCACCGCATTTTCCACACAGCCGCCGTTTTTTTCAACAGAAATACTGTGCAGTTCCCCGGGATTAATAAAATAAAAACATTCCTCTGAAATGTTAAAACGTTCCATATTTACTTCCAGACAGAACTCTCCACCCGAGAAATAAAGCAGTTCTACTTCTTCATGCCAGTGGTGTTTCACCATATTCCCTTTTATCCTTGTTCCTGTCTGGTAAAATGCACAGGGAAAGTCCTGCGTGCCATGGACACGTATTTCCTTTAAAGTTGATGGCTGTTGATTCTGCATGAAGTAAGCCTCCTGTTGTTTGTTATTTTTACATTATAAGACTTTTGTTTTTTTCTGCAACTTATTTGCATGTATATAAATTTTTTTGCGGTCAAAAACAGCAGCCCTGCCCGACATAAAAATACCTCTGAAACAGATTTTGGCTGTTCACCATATCTGTTTCAGAGGTATCATATTAATCTATAACAATACAGGATATTTTTACTTATAATAAATGTCTATACATTTTTGTGCCTGTTCAAAAAAGCTCTGTTTTATCTTGGCCATCTGTCTTCTTTTGACATCAATGGTGCGAACGGTGCATGAGGATGTGTCTGATACCAGTACGCAACACTTGCCACGTCATCCTGACGCTCAAATAATCCTCTGTATCCAACACCAATCTGCTGGATCGTCACACGCAGATCCTCATCAAAGCAAATTGGATCCTGAATATGCCAACGATAGAATCCTCTCATTGGAGGGCAGTCATCATTATGATAGAAGTTGTGGATCAGTTCATCATGAGCAGAATAATACGGATAGCCCAGATATGGTGTATTATAATTTTGTTCCACAGTCTTGCCGTCTACCTGTTTTGCAAAACTCCAGGAGCCTCCGAAATAATCTTCAGAACCAGTTCCGCAGATTGTCGGATATTCGTCATCTCCGTCAATATAGAATTTTACTTCGCCTTCTCCCCACCAGTAACGTTCCAGTGTTGTCAGAGCAATATAAGTTCCTACATAATGCCCTTTTCCTTTTACACCATCGAGAATTGTGTAATCTTTCTGTTTCTCTGTCAGGCGCTCCCTTTTCCACTGTGCATGGAAATAAGTGATATCTTCCGGAAGTTCATCATACAGACAATAATCTACCTGATAGAAAAATGCCGGAATTTTATTTGCATGCTGATTCTCTAATGTAATCTTCGCTTTCTTTTTAAACGGCATTGGGAAATAGCAGTTAAATCCTCTGTTTGGCACTACTGCCATCGGTACAGAATTTACGATGCATTCTCTGCCAAATCCACAGCAGAAGAAGTCTCCGAGCGGACTTTCTACAGATGGATACTCTTCATCATCCCAGTACATACGGATAACCAGATCCCTTAATACAAAACAATCTGCATCTGTTGTCTTGTTATCCACTGTAATCCAGATATGATTGATTTCTCCCGGACCTTCCATCTCTGCAAGAGTTACAGTTGCACCCGGCTCAATATCATTCAGGCAGGGACTTCCTTTTCTGGACGGTCCCAGATGGCTCGCTGCCATTCCGCCTTTACCTTTTTCTCCGTGTGGATTCTCTGCATTAATTGCACGGCTTCTTCCATGTTTTGCCAGAGCAATTCCACCAAGTCCACCTTTAAATGACTGATACATAGTTTTTCCTCCCTGATATTTTTAATAATATGACATTAACACCCAAAAAACATTCCGTTTCTGGTCTGCTTATGCTTTTACTTCACCTGCCATTATATACCATCCATAATCTGTTTGTAAACCTCACACGACTGAATTCGCGTACTTCCAGACGCTTTAGGCGTCAGACTGAATATCAGCGGATACGCCTGTAACTTATAGCAATCCTTGTAAATAATACATTTAAGAGGATTGCTATAGCTTTTACTTGTGTTTCCCTATAACTCCCTGTATAATAAAAAACAATGTCTATTATCATGACATCTTTTTTATATGAGTGCGCAGTCAATTACCTTTTACCGCCACTACATCTGTTTTGCGGAAAACCTGTCAGTGGCAGTTGTGGTAAATGCCAATATACTTATTATAAGGAGATTTAAAATGGGGGTAACTGAAAAAACAGCAATTCTTGTTATCAGCTTCGGTACAAGTTATGAAGAAACACGAAAAAAAACAATTGAACAGATTGAATCTGACCTGCATCATGCATTTCCGGAATATCCGTTATACCGCGCATGGACAAGTCCCCGTATCCGCGCCAAACTCCGGAAGCGGGACGGGATCCACATTATGGATATTGATGAGGCAATGACCCAGCTGAAAGCGGACGGAATTCGAAATGTAATTGTACAGCCAACCTATGTGATCACCGGATTTGAGAGTGATGCTATGAAAGAAAAGGTTCTTGCACATAAAAAGGACTTCGATTCTGTCATTATCTGTGATTCTCTGATGGTTACAAAACAGGACAAAGAAGAGGTCTGTCAGGCTATGGCACAGGAATATCACCCTGATCCTGATGAAATTCTCTTATTTATGGGACATGGAACAGAACATGTTGCCAATGAACTCTATCCCGAAATGGATAAGCTGTTTGAGCATTTCGGCTATTCCAATATGCATATGGGTACAGTTGAAGGGAATTTCTCCATCGAAAGTTTTCTGGATGAATTGAAAAATTTCCACCCGGATCATATTCATCTGGCACCTTTCATGATCGTTGCAGGCGATCATGCCACCAATGATATGTCCGGCGAAGACGATGACTCCTGGAAAAGCATTCTGGAAAAGGAAGGATATTCTGTCAAATGTACTCTGAAAGGTCTTGGCGAGATCCAGGCGATCAGAGATATTTTTATCCGCCATACCAGAGCCGGACTGGACAGACTATGAACAATATTCTCTGATTTATACTACTACTGTAATCAGATTAAAAGGAGCTGTTGCATTAAATCTTTTATTAATGCGACGGCCCCTTTTTGTTTTTCCATCTTTTTTAATATGTACTTTTTCTCCCCGCCTGTTCAGCGATTTCGTTTTTTCTTCTTTTTATTGGGATTATTCAATACGGACCAGCAAAATGCCTGAACAAGAAGTATTCCGATAAATGCCCCCATACTGTCTATCCCCACATCTTTTACCGCTGGTGTACGTGCATCCACAAAAGACTGATGGTACTCATCCAGTCCTGCAAATCCCACACAGACAATTCCCGCAAGAATCATCAGCCAGATTCCTCTTACTCCATACACATATAGCGGAAAAGAAATCGCAATAGCCAGCAGAAAATACTCTGTCATATGTGCCGCTTTTCTCACATAGTAGTGAATTCCGTCTGCCTTATAAGCAATCTCTTCACTGCTTAGATTTTCTGATAAAAGCTCACTCTTCGTCTCCACAATTTCATAGCTTATCTGATAACTCAGATTCCCTGATACCTCGCCCGGCTGGGCTGAAAATGAAAAAATAATGTACATCATCAGCAGTGCCGGCAAAAAAGAAAGAGGCTTCAGCAATGTGATCAAAATTTTCATTCTTCTTCGTTTTCCCCGTCTTCCTCTTCGCCTTCCAATTCTTTAACCAGATTAGCTCTCTCAGCAATACTCATAGATTTATGCTGTCCGGATGCAGTTTCTTTCTTCAGTTCTCCGCCTGCGGCAGCTTCCATCGCCGCATTTTTCGCTATTTTTGCCTTTTTAAGCTTCTCTTCTGAAAGCATATTCTTAATGCTGAGAAACAGCAGACCAACACCGATCACAGCAAATGCAATCCCGGCAAGCATAAATCCCATACCTGTGCCTTCTGCACCTGTTATAAATCCCTTACAGAGACTGTAACCTGTATATAAAAGATAAATTCCTGCCAGAGTCCAGAGCAGAAATCTTCCGTTGGAAGATTTCTGTTCTTTTTCCTCACTTTTTGCAATTTCCTGCATATCTTTCTGCTGAATCTCTGCCGGATTCTGTTCCTGCAGTTCTTCATATTCGTTTTTCTCCATAAAAACCTCCCCTTATTTATACAATTTGCAACTGTTCAATACCTTCACAGATGGGACTATCTTACCATTTTTTCTCTCAGACGTAAAGTCTTAGTTACTCTTCATTTCACCCCGGCAATACAGTTCACAATGCAGAAAAAGACTGTCGGATTTCTCCGACAGTCTTTCATTTTTTACAAGTTCTCCCTGCTCTGCCGCCGGATTTTTCTCCGTACATCCTGCGCAGCTAAGACTGAAAGCAATTATCAGTAACAGTGCAATTTTGTTTTTTCCCAATATCCGGTTCCCCTCTCTGAAAATAATTCTTAATGGATTTTTGAATTCGTAACACCAAATAAAAAATAGTTACAGATCATTATAGTTTAACCAGATACCCATTCATCCTATACATCCGTTCAGAAGCCTTTTTTTCTCATGTATACAGTAATGTCATGATAAACCTGCTCTTTTCCGATCTCGTTGAGGATTTCATGACGCATTCCCGGATACAGCTTTCCTTTTACATCTTTATAACCTGCATAACGCATCGCCCGCACTGTTTTTGCAAAATGGCGTACATTGATCAGACACGGGTCCTCTGCTCCACTTACGAACAGTACCGGCATATCCGGATTTGTACAGGAAAAATGTTCCACGTCATATGCACGTTTCATCAGTTCAAATAATGCCAGATATGCGTCATCTGTAAAAGTAAAGCCACACAATTCGGATTCCTCATACTCTTTCGCCACATCAGGGTTTGAACAGATCCATGCCGTGCATCTCTTATCCTTTCGGAATTTCATTGCCCCTGCACCAAAGGACATTGTTTCTATCAGTTTACTTCTGTGTCTCGGCCCAAAGACAGCTTTCTCTGTCTTTGCAATGGCAACTCCCAGCGGCATGGCAGTATTGTAGCTTGGAGATCCACACACGATCAGCATATCCGCACAACTGTCATGTTCTGCAACAAACGCTCTCACTGCCAGTGAGCCCATACTGTGCCCCATCAGGATCAGCGGAAGTTCCGGATAGTATGTATGGATTTTCCTGTTCACTGTGCGGATATCCTGAAGCATTGCCTGTGCTCCCCCACCGTATGTAAAGCCGAGATCATCCTGATATTTTACACTTTTTCCATGTCCTCTGTGATCATGAATCACCACCACATATCCAAGTTTTGCCAGATACTGCATAAACGGAATATATCTCTCTTTATGCTCACTCATTCCATGAACCAGCTGTACAACTGCACGATAGGGTTTCTTATCCGGTATCAGTGCCATGACCGAAATCTCAAGCCCGTCTGCTTCTGATTTAAAAGAACTCTCATACTTCATAAATCCACGCCTTCTTTCTGTATTTTCTCATAATATTGTTTATGTTATCCGTTCTGATGTTACTATTCTCTCCGTTCACAGCAACCTATAATTTTGATTATAAGTAAGACAATTGCCATTGTCAACGCATTCTGATATAATCAATTATATCGTTACTGTTCACTCTTTCTCAGTAACATTACATCTGCACGAATGTTGTTGCAGATATAAAATCGAAACTTTTTAACATAATACGTTTCAGAGCAGTTATGCTCTAAGGCAGGAGGAAATATGACAAAAAGTAATAAAAAAGGGCATACCGGACTGATTATTTTCATTCTGATCCTGATTCTCGTCATTGGCGGAGGTACAGGTTTCTATTTCTATCAGCGTCAGCAACCACGCAAAGCAGTTGAAAATTTTCTTGACAGTATGAAGAAAATGGACTTCAATACAATGGAATCCATGATCCAGAGCAGCGATCTCACAGCACTGGACAATGCAGATATCCGCGATGCCGCATACACGGATTTCTTCTCAGAAATTAACAAAAAGATGACCTATAAGATCACCAGAAACAGATTTGATATCCAGAATGGTACAGCCTCTGTCACAGCACATATCACTTACATTGACGGAACCAATATTTATAAAGCAACTATCACTGAATTTCTCCGTCAGATCGTTTCCAACGCTTATGCCGGAAACCAGCTTACAGAAGAAGAGACACAGGCAAAACTTGCTTCTATTCTGAGTGAACAGGCAAAGAAAGTAGAAAAAGATGTATTCTCCGAAACAGATATCACCTATCCGGTGATCAAAACAGATTTCGGATGGAAAATTGTTTCTCTGGATGATGAGACGGTAAAAATCATGTCAGCAAACTTCAAGAGTGTTGAAGAGGAAATAAATAATTCCCTCAACACTATGGATAACGAAGATTCTTCAGATTCTTCTTCCAATGCACCGGCAGCATCTGCAGATGATACACTTAATCTCACAACAGAGAAATTCACGATCAAATATACCAAACATACGATTACCAAAGATTTTGCTGGAAATCCATGTATTATGGTTTATTATGATTACACCAATAATTCTTCCTCTGCATCCAGTGCAATGGTTGATGTCAGCTTAAAAGCCTACCAACATGGAGAATCCTGCGAGGCGGCGATTCCTGAAAATAATGATGATGCGATTGATCATTTTACAGCAGAAATCCAGCCTGGGCAGACTGTTAATGTATGTCAGGCATTTACACTGACAGACGAAAGTGATGTAACGGTTCAGGCACAGGAGGCATTTTCCTTTGATGAGGATGCAACTGCCAGACAGATACTTAAAGTAAAATAATCCGATTGTCAGACAGATATCCTCAATTGAGACAGGAAACTTATTTGATTCTGTTAAAATATGCACAGCGAGTGAACCTCACATGGCTAAAGTCACGTGCTTCCGGACGCTTTAGGCGTCAGACTAAATATCGGCGGATACGCCTGTAACTTAGGTCTGCACAGTTATGTGCTTTTTCCATGCCAGATATGGCTGGTTCCCACATTACAGGTAGTCCGCTGTATATCTGCCTGTATCTATGCTGCTTTTAAGAGTTCCATTTCTGAATGGAGTTTCTTCAGATCTGCATAGACACATGAGGTTCTACGCTTTACAGGAGGGACTTTTGCCTCCAGTAAAGACCTTTCCGTTGCCGGAAGGGGTTTTAAAAGTTCCCTTATAAAATATCTCGCCCCTATATTACAGGATGCTGACAGGTCACAATTATATCGTTTTCCTGTCTGGAAAG